>DATHMM010000185.1:0-7446 GCA_035487095.1 Candidatus Sulfotelmatobacter sp. | reverse complement strand
CGTTCACCGGAAAATTTGCCTGCGAAGGCGCGTTCGGCAACGGCAAGATCCACAAAGCGGCCTTTACCGGAACCGTGATTCTCGAAGGCAAATGGCTGGAGCTCACGGA
This sequence comes from Candidatus Sulfotelmatobacter sp., assembly GCA_035487095.1. GTDB lineage: Bacteria > Acidobacteriota > Terriglobia > Acidiferrales > UBA7541 > Acidiferrum. Next base: position 7,337 of record DATHMM010000185.1, on the reverse strand, counting down.
GCAGGATCTGGAACCCGCGACCGGCTACGTCGCGAAATATTTGATCGGCTACGATTCCCAACAGAAGCAGATAGTGGAGTTCGATGCCAATAATTTCGGCGCCGCGGTTTACAGTAGCACCGAGGGTTGGAAGAATCGCGTGCTGACGATGACTTCGCCCGTCGCCACCGATGCGAAGGCTCCTTACGCCATGAATCGATTTCTATATTCGGTAGCCGGGCCGGACAAATTCAGCGTCGACTGGCAGATCAGCAAAACCAGTGCGGCGAATTGGCTCCAGTCCGATCATCTCGATTGCAAGCCCCAGCTTTAAGCGCGGAGCGCGTTCACTACGGCGCCCACCAGTCCGTGGACGTCGCTCTTCGGCACCACTTCGAACACGTAGCCCTGCAGCGAGCTCATCTTCACCATTTCCTGCACGCACCGGTTCAACACGCCGACGTTGACGAAGCGCGCGTTCAAGCCGGAAATGTAGAATTTCCCCGGACCGCTCATATGTATGCTCGACGCCGTCGCCGCCGCCAGTGCGCGATGCCAGAGTAACGCGAACTCCGCGCAGCGCGGATCCTCGGCATTTTTCGCGAGCTCGAAAACTTCCTCCGGCTCCATATCGAGAAACCGCATGCGCATCGCGCGATGGCCCATGATTCCCTCCAGGTGCCCTCGTCCGCCGCAGCCGCAAAATTTTTCGTTGGGGTCCAGCGTCACCACGATGTGGCCGCCTTCCCACACGCCGTCCGCCACCGGATACCGCCCGAACCCGATCCCATTTCCCAGCATCCACACGCGCACCAGTTGATCCAGTTTCCCGTGCTCGGCCGCGATCCCAGCCGCCACCACGTCGGCGTCGTTCGATACGCCCACTTTGCTGCACTGCACGTTGCGCTCCTCCAAAGCCACACGCACCAACTGCTCCATCGGCGCGCCTTTCAACTGATGCAGGTTCGGCGATTCCGCAATCACTCCGTTGCGCACAATTCCCGGAAATGCGAGTCCCACCGCCTCCACCGGCTCACCTTCGGCCAGCGCTTTCACCTCGTCGGCAATCCGCTTCACCAGTTCGTCGCAAGGCATCGCCTGCAACAGGTCGGCGCCCGACCCTTCCGCGGGATAGGACGAAATCGCGCCCACCACCGCGTTTCCTTCCACAATTCCCCAGGCGATGTGTTCGCTGACAACGACTCCAATACTTCGTGGCATGGTTTCCTTAAAACCTCGAGAGCTTGTTAATTCCGTTGAACGCGGCGGCTTTGTAGCATTCGGCTAGCGTCGGGTAGTTGAACACCGTGTCGACGAAATAATCGACCTTGCCTTTCAACGTCAGCACGGCCTGGCCAATGTGCACCAGCTCGGCCGCGCCTTCTCCGATGATATGAACCCCCAGCAGCTCTCGTGTTTCGCGATGAAAAATAATTTTCAGGCGGCCCGTCGTGTCGCCCCGAATCTGTCCGCGCGCGATCTCCCGGTAGTAGGCGACGCCAACTTCATACGGCACGTCTTCCTCAGTCAACTGCTCTTCGGTTTTGCCGATGAACGAAATTTCGGGGATGGTGTAGATGCCGTATGGATAGGTGGCCGGATTCGAATGCGCCGGGATCCCGCACGCTGTGGCCGCGGCAATTCGGCCCTGTTCCATCGAAACGGAAGCCAGGCTCGGGAATCCGATCACGTCGCCCACCGCGTAAATGTGCGAGACCTTGGTCATGAAATTATCGTCGACCGGAATGCGCCCGCGCGAATCGGCCTCAATGCCGGCGGCCGCGAGATTCAATTCGTCGACATTTCCCTGGCGCCCCACCGCATAGAGCAGCGCGTCGCCGGAGAGCTTCTTATTGCTTTCGAGATTCGCGACGACGGACCCGTCGGGCGCCGCCTCCACGCTCGACACTCCTTCGTTCAGCCGCAGCGTGACGCGCCGGTCACGCAGATGATAGGACAGCGCCTCCACCATCCCAGCATCGGCGAATTCCAGCAATCGCGGACGCTTCTCCACCAGAATGACGCGCACCCCCAGGATGCAGAACATGCACGTATATTCAACGCCGATGACGCCGCCGCCCACCACGATCAGCGTTTTCGGAATCTCCTGCATCTGCAGAATCTGGTCGCTATTGATAATGCGCCGTCCGTCGATCGGCACCTTCGCGGACCCGGCCGGCTTGGTTCCTGTCGCCATCACGATCTTCGCGGCCTGGTAGTCGACGGACCCGCGCGAGTTGGTGACGCGCAGCGTCGTCGGGTCGACAAAACTCGCGGTTCCGAACAACACCTCGATGTTGTTGCGGGAAAGCTGCGCCAGCGTCACATCGATTTCGGTCTTGATTACGTGCTGCACGCGGAACGCAAGATCGGCCATCGTGATCTTGTCCTTCACTCGATAATTGGAGCCGTAAATATCCTGATAGTTATAGCCCGAAAGATGCATCACGGCTTCGCGCATCGTCTTGCTGGGAATCGTTCCGCTGTTGATGCACACTCCGCCGACCACGGCGTGCTTCTCCACCACGGCAACGGCTTTCCCGATTTTCGAGGCTTGGATGGCGGCACGTTGCCCGCCGGGGCCGGAGCCGATCACTACAAGATCAAACGGTCGCATTCAGGGAATCCTGGACGTCTTCGGCGGGTACCGCGGGCTCTGCGGGGGCGGCTCCTTCCGCACCACTAGTATAAGTGACTCCGGAGGCGGATTTCTTGCGCTTACCTGATCCGTTAATACCGCCGTGTGCGAGAGCCATCAGATGTTCCTGGACGGAGAATCCTTTGACGCCCTTTCCGCGCGGGGCGTAACTGTAGGCACCATCCGACCCCAAAACGCGAGCTTTTAAATTGTCGGCCAGGCACGACGGCAGAATTTCCTCGATGATGCGCTGCCGCAGGGCCTCATCCTTCAACGGAAAAAGGACTTCCACGCGATCGTAGAGATTTCGCGGCATCCAGTCCGCGCTGCCGAGATAGATTTCCGGCTTACCGCCGTTTCCGAAATAAAAGATGCGGCTGTGCTCCAGAAACCTTCCCACGATGCTGCGCACCCGGATCCGGCTGCTGAGGCCCCGCAAACCCGGCACCAGCGTGCATTGGCCGCGAACGATCAGATCAATTTCCACGCCGGCCTGTGAAGCGCGATACAGCGACCGAATGATCGGCGGATCGACTACCGCATTGCACTTGGCGATAATTCGCGCCGAGCGTCCGCGGCGCGCGTGGCGAGCTTCACGGTCAATCAGGGCGATGCAGCTTTTGGCCATGTCCCTGGGCGCGACCAGCAACGGTCTATAATGCGCCTTCTCCGCATAGGCGGTGAGGAAATTGAAAACGTCGCTTGCCGCGGAGGTGATCGCCGGGTCGCTGGTAAAAAGGCTCAAGTCGGAATAGAAGCGCGCGGTGGATGGATTGTAGTTGCCCGTGCCGAGGTGCGCATACCGCCTGATTTTCCCGTCGGGGTCCTGACGAACGATCATCGCCAGCTTCGCGTGGGTCTTCAATCCCACCAGGCCGTGAAACACCTGCACGCCGGCGTCTTCAAGACTTCGCGCCCAGCGGATATTCGAGGCTTCGTCGAAACTGGCTTTCAATTCCACTACAACCGTTACTTCCTTCTTGCCCGCGGCTTCCAGCAGGGCTCTGGCGATCGGAGAGTCCGAATTCGTTCGATAAAGCGTCTGTTTGATCGAGAGCACCCGCGGATCCTGGGCCGCAGTCTCCAGGAAATGCACCACCGGGTCATAGGAATCGTAAGGATGGTGCAAAAGCAGATCCTGCCGCCGCAACGTTTCGAAAAGTGAGTCAGCGTCGTGCCCGATTTGCACCTGGCGCGGGACGAACTTCGGGTACTTCAGATCCGGCCGGGGCGTTTCGTCATAAAGGTGAAACAACCTCTGCAGATTGACCGGGCCCGCGACGCGAAAAACCAGTGACTCATCGAGTTCAAATGTGGAGACCAGATGATCTACAATTTCCGAATGCGCCCCCGCCTCGATTTCCAGGCGCACGGCGTCTCCCTTGCGCCGCTGCGCCACCTGTGAATCCACGGCGTCCAGAAGCGTACGGGCTTCTTCTTCCTCAACGTAAAGATTGCTGTTGCGCGTGATGCGAAATGGCGCGGAAGCCAGGATTTCGTAACCCCGATACAGTTTTGAAGCATAGGTGGAGATGATGTCTTGCAGGAATACGAAATGAAGGCCGCCATTCGCCGTCGGAACGCGCAAAAGGCGCGGCAGCGCACGCGGCACGGTGACCACGCCAAAAAAAGGCTTTTCGGCGGAATGCCGCTTGCGCCGCAGCAGAAAAGCGATGCACAACGCCTTGTTTAGCACGTGCGGAAACGGGTGGGTGGGATCCACGGTTACTGGCGTCAGCATCGGGTAAACGCGCCGGTCATAAAATGTCTTCGCCAACTCCTCCGCTTTGCGATTCAGGTGGTCCACGGGCAGAACACGAATCTGGTGCTTGGCCAGCGCCGGCAGCAACTCGTCGTTCCAGCACTTGTACTGCTCTCGCACAAAGACCTGCATCGAAGACGTCACGAGCTGCAGCTCCTCGGGCGGCGTCAGGCCATCGGGGCTGACGTCCCGGGAGCCATGCTCGATTTTCTGCAGGAAGCTGGAGACGCGGATCTCCACGAATTCGTCGAGATTATTGGCGGTGATGGCGAGGAATTTTACGCGCTCCAGAAGAGGGTTGCTGCGGTCTTGCGCCTCCTGCAGCACTCGGTGATTAAAAGCCATCCACTGCAGGTGGCGGTTTAGATAGAACTGCGGATCGTCAAGAGCGATGCGTTTCATGATGCGTCCAAGGCGGCGGATAAGAGTATCTCACGCGTATTACGCCCGCATGAATAGCCTTTCCAAGTGGCATGCCGCAACATTTTGTGAAGCCTGCCTATTGCCCTCAATATTTCCAGTCATTGTGAGGAAAGCGGAAGTCAGAACCAACGCCAATAATGAATAAACTTCCCGCCTGCGATTTCGCAAACGCTGAAATGTTTATTTCGTTGATTTCGTATGGTTCCGGATCCAAACCGCAAAGTCCTCTTCGCTTAATTCGCCTGCGGCAAGGCTCAGCATAGTTTGAATTTCGTCGAGCGGATCAGAGGAAAGCCGATACCCATTAAGACGCAAGAACAACGCTGTCGCGATGAAAGCGATTCTCTTGTTTCCATCAACAAACGGATGGTTTCGCGCCAGACCGAATCCGTACGCAGCCGCCAATGCGGCCAAATCCGCCTCGGAATTGTAGTTCCACTTATTGATGGGTCGTGTGAGAGCGGAATCAAGCAATCCTACATCGCGAATCCCGGAGCTTCCGCCATGCTGGGCGAGACTTTCCGCCTGCAACAAAATGACGCTCTGACGATCAAGCCAGACCGGCTCGTTCATTTCGCCAGTGCCCGGAGCGTCTCCCGATGCTCTTTCATGATTTCGAGGCCGAGCTTCACCTTCTCTTCGACCTCGGGGTCGTAAGGTGTCAACAGGTAGCCCTCGGGAGTTTCGGATGCAAATAGGACATCGTTCTTCTTAAGCTTCAGTCGATCGAGAAGTTGTTTTGGGAGGATGACACCGGTGGAGGTGCCGATGGAGCGCAGTTTGAGTTTCACGTGGCCTCCTTAATTACCATAAACATTATAATGCATATCGGCGTTGGTCGCCATTTTTTATGCATATAGCAGGTGGCCTTCGCCTTTTCCGTAAGAGGCGGTGTATCTAGACTTTAGCCCATTCCGGCGAGCTTGCCGAGGCCCTTCATTCGGGAGCGCGCGGCCAGCGCGCCGTATTGCTTCATCATCGTGCGCATCTGCAGATATTGCTTGATCACCTGATTGACGTCCTGGACGGTGGTGCCGCTGCCCTTGGCGATGCGTTTGCGCCGCTTGCCGTCAATCACGTTGTGGTCGCGGCGCTCTTCGTTGGTCATGGAGTTGATGATCGCCTCAACCTGCTTCAGCTTTCCTTCGTCAACGGAAGCGTCCTTCGGCAAATTCTGCAGCGGTCCGACTTTCGGGAGCATATCCACCAACTGGTCGAGCGGGCCCATCTTGCGAATCTGCTTCAGCTGATCACGGAAATCTTCCAGTGTGAACTCTTCCTTGCGGAGCTTGCGCTCCAGTTCCATCACGGCTTTCTTGTCGAAGGCCGATTCCGCGCGTTCGATGAGCGAGAGAATGTCGCCCATGCCGAGCACGCGGGAAACGATGCGCTCGGGGTAGAACGCTTCGAGGGCATCGTATTTTTCGCCGAGGCCCACAAACTTTACCGGGGCTCCGGAGACCTTGCTGATGGAAAGAGCCGCGCCGCCGCGTGCATCGCCGTCGAGCTTGGTGAGAATTACGCCCGTCAAACCCAGCCGCTTGTGGAACTCGCCAGCGGAACGCACCGCGTCCTGCCCGATCATGGCGTCCGCAATGAACAGCATTTCCGTTGGCTGCAATTCCTTCTTCAGCGTGGAAAGTTCGTTCATCAAGTCGTCGTCAATGTGCAGGCGGCCGGCAGTATCTACGATCACCACGTCGCTCGCCGAAAGCTTGGCTTCCTTGATCGCGCCGCGGACGATTTCCAGCGGCTTGTCCGTTCCTGTGGCGGGCCAGACGGAAATGCCGATCGCCTTGGCCACTTGCGAAAGCTGTTCGCGTGCTGCCGGCCGGTAAACGTCGGTGGAAACAACGATCGGACGATGCCCGTGCTGCGAAAGCCATTTCGCGAGTTTGCCGGTGGTGGTGGTTTTGCCGGAGCCTTGCAGGCCAACGATCATCCATACCGAAGGAGGCCGCGACGCAAACAGCGGCTTGGCATGTTTGCCCAACAGGTTGGTTAATTCGTCGCGGACGATCTTGACGACCTGCTGGTCCGGCGAGAGCTGCAACATCACTTCGGTGCCCAGGGCCTTCGCACGGATGTTGGCGAGCAACTCATCAGCCACGGCAACGTTCACGTCGCCTTCGAGCAGCGCCTCGCGTATTTCCACCAGCGCCGCGTCGAGGTGCTCATCCGAAAGCTTTCCCTGCCCGCGGAGGTTTTTAAAAGTTCGTTGCAGTCGTTCTGTCAGGTTTTCAAACATGGGTGTCTTTCGCTCTTATCAATGTCTCTTTTATTGTACAGCCAGCCGCGCCGGGCTGCAGCACGGGCTGTGTCTACTCTCTTGCAGAGTTGTAATCAGAACGTGAGTTTGACGCCCAACTGCGTGGCGAACGGTATGCCGACTGTGGTGCCCGGCCCGAAAAAATCGCCCAGGGCTCCCGCCGGCACGCGCAACTGGTTGAGGCTGGTGATGGGCTTGGTGAGCGTGCAATCGGCGTTCAGGCAAAATGCGGTGGCGTTTGCGAGATTGTTGACCGGCGTTGGCAG
>DATHMM010000184.1:0-3030 GCA_035487095.1 Candidatus Sulfotelmatobacter sp. | reverse complement strand
CTGGCGGATGGATTCGCAGTGTGCAAGGGCGGAACGGGAACGCTGGTGGAACTTGCGGTGGTGTGGGAGATGCTGAATAAATCGGTGATCGCGGGGAAGCCGATCACGGTGGTGGGCGATTTCTGGCAGCCGATTCTGGATCGCGTGCGCGAGGTGGAGCAGGGGCCGCGGCCTTCGACGGAAAATCGGGTGTGGGGCGAGGCGAATGGCAATCTGGTGTATAGCGCGGGGAATGCGGAAGAGGCGGCGCGATATCTGGCGGACCGACTGGGGAATTAAGAAAAAGATTTAACACAGAGGTCACAGAGGGAAGGACACAGAGGGGACTGAGAAGAATGTCGCGAACGGCGCAAGACGTTTTGGAATTCGACAAGCTGCGGGAATTGCTGCGGCTGCGGACGACGTGTCTCCCGGGCCGGCGCGTGATTGATGCGCTGGAAGTAAGCACGGGGCGCGCGGCGCTGGAGAACGCTTTTGCGCTGATTCGCGAGGCGCGGGAATGGCTGCGGTTGGCCCGAGAGTTGGGATTTGGCGCGCTAGCCGATCCGCAGACATGGATGGCGCGGCTGGAGGCACCCGGAACGGTGCTGGAGGCGGCGGACTTTCTGGACGCCGGTTCTTTGCTGGAGACGTCCGGCTGGCTGAAGCAGCAGTTCCGGGAAGATGCAGTGAAGTTTCCGCTGCTGGCGGCACGTTGCGCGGCGCTGGGCGATTTTCGAGATTTGCAGGCCGCGATCCGGCGATGCGTTTTGCCGAATGGAGAGATCAGCGACGATGCGTCGAGCGCGCTACGGCGGATTCGCGCGAGTATTCAGCAAACACGCGACTCGATCCAGAAAACGTTGCGGCAGATTTTGCGCTCACGCCAGGCGGAGAGCGGGGAAGATTACATGACCCTGCGGAACGACCGGTTTGTGATTCCGGTGCGCTCGGAGCATCGCCGGAATGTACCGGGCGTCGTACACGGAGCGAGCGGAACCGGGCAGACGGTATTCGTGGAACCGTTTGAAACGGTGGAGACGAACAACCAGTTGGTGCAGTTGGCCGAAGACGAAGCTGCGGAGATTTTTCGCATCCTGAGAGAGTTGACGGACCGGCTGCGCGCGATGAGTGGGCCGCTACAATCCGCCGCGGAAACGATTGGGGAGATGGATAGCGTGTTCGCGCGGGGAAGATTCGCGAGGGATTTTGACGCGTGCGAGCCGGAATTTGCGGAGTTGACGGAGTTGCGGCTGGATGCGGCGCGGCATCCGGTGCTGGAAGACAAGTTGCGGCGGGAAAATCGCGCGGTTGTGCCGATGTCGCTGGCGCTGGGGGGCGAAGAGCGTTTGCTGGTAATCAGCGGCCCGAACACCGGCGGAAAAACCGTGGCGTTGAAGACGACGGGACTCGCGGCGCTTTCGGCGCAGGCGGGAATCCCGGTGGCGGCGCAGAGGGCTGTGTTGCCGCTCTTTGACCGCGTGCTTGTTGATATCGGCGACGAACAGTCGATCGCGGCGGACCTTTCCACGTTTTCGGCGCACATGCTGAACCTGAAGACCATGCTGGCGGAGGCTACGCCGAACTCGCTGGTGCTGGTGGATGAAATGGGCACGGGCACGGCGCCGGAAGAAGGCGCGGCGCTGGCGGTGGCGCTGCTGGAAGAGTTTCGCAAGAAGAATTGCATTGTGCTGGCGACGACGCATCACGACCGGCTGAAGACGTACGCTTCGAAAACGCCGGGGATCGTGAACGCGGCGGTGGAGTTTGACGAAGTGAATCTGCGGCCGACGTACCGGCTGATGGTGGGTGTGCCGGGCGGATCGAGCGGGATTGCGATTGCGCAGCGGCTGGGACTGGCGACGGAGATCATTGAGCACGCTAGGTCGCTACTGACGCCAGAAGCGAGCGAAGCCGCGGATTTGATCGCGTACTTGCATCGCAGCCGCGATGAGCTGGACCGCATGCAGAAGCAGATGGCGGAGGAGCGGCACGCCTTGGAGGCGGAGCGCCAGAAGCTCCGTTCGGATTGGGTGGAGCGGCAGAAGCAGCGGATTGTGGAGCTGGAAAAGCAGTTTGCGGAGATGCAGAAGCGGTTCGAGGAGAACGTGGCCGGCGTGGTGGCCGCGGTGAAGGACCGCGAACTACGCGCGCAGGTGGAAAAAACGGCACGACGGAAACTACTGGATGTGCGCGGCGCGGCGAAGGAGGAGTTAGATGCCGCGGTGGTGCAGACGATCTCGGAATCGCAGCAGGATCTGGGGATACGCCTGGAAACGCTGAATAAGGTGAGCGCGGAAAGTTTGCAGCCGGGTGCAAGGGTTAGAGTCCGCGGATTCAGCAAGCCGGTGATTTTGCGCCGCGTGGAAGGCTCGACGGCGGAGATCGAAGCCGGGCCGCTACGGATGAAAGTGGCGGTGGACGAAATCACCGGCGTGGAAGGAGAGGCCAAGGGAAAGGCGGCGATACAGCCGTCGAAGCGGGAGAATATTACGGTGAGCGCGCGGTCGAGCGAGGGCGGTGCGACGGGCGAGATCAATGTGATCGGGTTGACAGTGGAGCAGGCGAGCGAGAAGGTGGACAAATTTCTGGATGAAGCGGCGCTGGCAAATCAACTAAAGGTCAGGATCATTCACGGTCATGGAACAGGGGCTTTGCGTAAGGGGCTTGGAGAATTCCTGAGGACTCATCCTTTGGTGGATCACGCAGAATTTGAAGCCGATGAGCACGGTGGAAAGGCAATCACCGTGGTGGAGTTGAAGAGTTAGACTGTCGCCGGCTGAAGAACGGCGCTTCACGGATTGATTTTGGGAAAGGGTTGAGGCCGTAAAAGCGGCAGCTGGGCTGGCGCACTCCAAAGGGTTGGGTGCGGATTCAGAGGAAATGGCGGAAGCGGGATCATTTGCGGATCGGGTGAAGCAGCAGGCGGACATTGTTCGCGTGATCGGCGAATACGTGCGCCTGAAGAAGAGCGGGCAGAATTTTACGGGGTTGTGCCCGTTTCATGGGGAGAAGACGCCGTCGTTCGCGGTGCACCCGGTGAAGCAGATT
>DATHMM010000183.1:0-23482 GCA_035487095.1 Candidatus Sulfotelmatobacter sp. | reverse complement strand
CGTTTGAGAATCTCTCGTGAAAGGTTCGGGTCTGACACGGCACGAGAGAGGTTGATCGCTCCTAGCATTGCACTAATCGTGAGAATCGCACGGGCGCGCCGATCAGAGTCGCCATTCGGAGGAACAAGGTCCGTCGAGTATGCCAGGGTGCGCTTGAGTCGTGCGGTATATACGGCCTTCGCGGATCGACTCGCCCGAGACATGTCACCCAGCAACGCGCCTAGAGCGCAGCCTGTTCCCGGAGCGTCCCGGTGCGCTTCGGTCAAATAGGCCTTTAAAACTTTCGTTAACGTGTCAGTATTTTCCTCCCAGCGGTCGAGGTCCTGGAATGCGGTGGCTAGCGCCTCTACCACCAGTTCGTCGCGTGAATCGAAATGTTTGTAAAACCCGCCAGCAGTAACACCCGCTTCCTTCGGGGTTGCCCGTGAGTCGCTCAGAATCGCCGAACATAAGCTACTTTGACTGCAGGAATCGCCGAGCAGTCATCGTACACGTTCCGCTGCCCAGTTTCGGACGACATCATAATGTGCAAGAACGACAAAGATCGGGGGAACGCTCAGAGTCGGGCAGCTTGATCTAGGAGCGTTCGACCTTGGGCGTCGACTGAGCTCCTAGCGGTTCGCGGAAAGAATCCATCGGAATCGACGCGTACTCGACCTCGATGATCTCCAGATGCTCCGTCTTTGCTGGCGCGCGCAGGTTCACGCGGTCGCCGGGGCTCGACTTCATCAGCGCATTGGCGAGAGGCGAGCGCCAGCTGATGTAGCCGCGGTCGAGGTCCACCTCGTCGATGCCGACGATCGAGACGACGTGTTCGAGGCCGGCGGCGTCCTCGTAGGTCACGGTTGCGCCGAAGAAGACGCTCGTAGCGGCTGGCCCCGGCCGTGGAGCGCCCGGATCGACGACCACGGCCGCGTCAATGCGTTTCGTGAGAAAGCGAATCCGCGAATCGATCTGGCCTAACCGTCGTTTGCCATAGAGGTAGTCGGCGTTTTCACTGCGGTCCCCGTTACTGGCAGCCCACGCTACGACCTCCACCACCGCGGGCCGCTCGCGACTCAGTAGGAACACATGCTCGTCTTTCAGCCGCTGCAACCCCGCGGGCGTGATGTAGTTTTTGAGCGTCGGCCCCGCTGGCTCCGGCCGAGGTCCTCGGAGCGGCCGCTTTTCTCGCATTTGCCAATCTGCCATGGGATTTCGTGTACTTGCGGATGACCCAATCTCGGAAGGTCCGCGCCCCGGTCTCGACAATTCCTCGCAATGTGAACGTGACGTATGCGAGCCAGATATCGAATCATACATCGGTCTTTCCCTGTGGCACTCTTAGAAAATGCGGTGACCCGTCCGATTGCATATCAAGGCGAAGAAGTATGCGGTCACCTAAGCGATGAGCCGATGAGATGCACATTTCCAATGAATTGTTTGTATTCGACCTGCAGGCTCACACTGATTCCGGATGGGCACCCGTGCGGATCAGTACCCGGAAGTCCGCTTGTAGGCAGTGCTCTCCGCGCTTGGCATCCATCCTCGGTGGATTCCGGGCATTCAAAAACTATCGACAGATATAATCGTCGCCGCTTTCGTGGCCATGCAATTGGGGGCCTTGACGATGTTACAGTGAGCTGGATGCTCAATTCGGATCCTTGCGGCCTTCGCGGCAGTCGCTGGGAGGAAAGATTTCTTTAGCTGCGGTTAGCTGATTTGGACAATGGACGACGACAAACTTACCGCACCTCCCGCGTGGCCCGAACTTGTCCGGAAAATCCGGGCCCGCACGCCTGCGCGCATTTTTGTGGAGCGAGGCCTCGCCTATTCCACGCAAATGGCGCTCGAACTTCGACGCGCACACGCCAGCGCCGTGGACGCCGTCTGGACAGAGTTCGACCTGCAAAAAGATTTCCCGCCCCAGTTCGTCGCGCAGTGGGACCTCTTCCAGGTTTCCAGCCAGGCGGAATCGAAGTCCCAGTTCTTGCTGCGCCCGGATCTTGGCCGCGCCCTCAGCAATTCCGCAAAGAGCCTGCTCGTACAGCGCTGCCACAAAGCGCCCGACGTCCAGATCGTCATCGGCGACGGCCTGTCCAGCGCTGCGGTCTCCGCCCAGGTGCCGCGGATCTTCCCGCTGCTCCAGCAAAAATTTCAAGACCGTGGTTGGTCCATCGGCCAGTCATTCGTCGTCCGATTCTGTCGTGTCGGCATCATGAACGCCATCGGCGATCTTCTCTCCCCCCGCATAATCGTCCTGCTCATCGGCGAACGCCCGGGCCTCGCCACTGCCGAAAGTCTCTCCGCCTACATGTCCTATTCCCCATGCTCCGGCCAAACCGACGCCGACCGCAACCTAATCTCCAATATCCACGCCCGTGGCCTCCGCATCGAAGATGCCGCTAATCGCATCACGAATCTCGCCGCCCAAATGCTCTCCCTGAAACGCAGCGGCACAACCCTCAAGGAACAATCTCCCGGATTGCTGCCATCCAACTCCTAAAGGCGCCAGGAGAGAGTCCATGTCTCGACCGCGATCTATCTCGTCGGAACGTTGACTCCTGGGTGTTCATCGCACACATGCCAACACGCTTTACCGTGTCATCAGAAATTGCACTTCCTCTTCGATTTCCGAAATAGCGATCGGGACGAGATGCGCCCCCGCCAATTTCTGATTGAGCCGGGGAAGTTGAGTTGTTTTGAACTCGTTCCATTCTGCAATGGCTGCTTTCACCCGATGGTCGGACTCGTCGTAAACTGCAATCGCTTGCGAAGGCACGGCGCGATCCCCACTTTCCACGACACGCAACGCCGACGCCATATCGGCGAACGCATCCCGCAGTCCCGCAGGATGCTCCAGACCGGCTGCCGGCTTGCTCTCAATCTTGGAAATTTCAGTTTGAGCTTCCACCAGGGCAGACTTAATAGCCGGATCTTTCTCCCCGACCTTCCGCTCTAGCTCGGAAAGTTGCTTCCGCAGCGAATCGATCTCAGCCAGCACCCCGCGCGCTACCAGGGTTTCCGCAAATATCTTCTGCCCCAGTTGCAGTTGTTGTTGAAGGTTCTCGGAAGTGGCGGAAGACCTCGGGTCCATGATGATTTTTAGGGGCTGAGTCTGCGGCTTTCCGTCAACTGTGAGTCTCACCGTGTAGCCCCCCGGCACAGCCTTGGGACCCCTGGGATTGCGGTATTCGCTTTCTTCATCCACCCCAGGTCCTCCGGAACTCCCCCAAGTAAGATCCCAGACAAATCGGTGCATTCCGGGATTCCTTTCGAGGACTTCCGGTTTGGGGAACCAACGCTCGGCAATGGGAAGGGGCGCGTGCTTTTCTGCGCGCTTGTCTTCCGACGAGAATCTGCGCACGAGCCTCTGTTGTGAATCGATGATCTCGAGTGTCACGCTGTCGGCGGAAGCCTTAAGAAGGTAGTCGATGACCACGCCGGCGGGCGGGTTCTCAGCCGTCGGTTCCTCCGGCGGAAGTGGAGTGCCCGTGAAGGAGTCGTTGTCGATGCGATACGCTGCCGCCGGACGGTAAAGCCAGAATCCCTCGCCCTTCTCGGCATCGAACGCCTGCCGAAGCGGCGTGATGTTGTCCAGGATCCAGAAAGAGCGGCCGTGCGTAGCCACGACGAGATCATCCCCGTGAATCGTGAGATCCCGTACGGAACTCGCCGGCAGATTCAGTTGCAACGACTGCCAATCGCTGCCGTCATCGAAGGATACGTAAACCCCCAATTCCGTCCCGGCAAACAACAGTCCCTTTCTCTCCGTGTCTTCGCAAATCCCGCGCAGGAAAGAGTTGTCCGCGATGCCCTTCGTAATCAGTTGCCAGCTGGCTCCGTAGTCTCGAGTTCGGTAGAGATAAGGTGCCTGGTCGTCCAACCGGCTCCGATCGACAGCCGCATACGCAACCCCGGCATCAAAGTGCGAAGCTTCGAGGAACGAGATCTTGCTCCAAGCTGTCACGCCGGCGGGCGTCACGTCTTTCCAGGTCTTCCCGCCGTCGCGAGTCAGGTGAATGAGCCCGGTATCGCTTCCTGCCCAGATGGTGTCGCGATCGAGAGCCGATGGCGCAATCGTGAATACTACGCCATAGCCCCGTTGCTTCGCGTTCGCGGCCGTCGTTGGTCCTTCCGCTTTTTCTCCCGGTTGTTGTGTTGATCCGGTCAGATCGGGGCTGACGGTCTCCCAGTGCAGGCCGCCATCCACCGTTTTCATCACATACTGCGTTCCAAGGTACAGCGTTGTGGAGTCCGCGGGCGAAAATACCAGCACAGGAGTCCACGGGTCTCTATATTTCCGCTGATTGATCTCGGAGCCAAATGCCTGCACCGGCCAGGGAGTCACATCCTGGCTGAATCCAGTCAATCTGTTGAAGCGGGCGACTGTGCCGTAGGTTCCACTCAAATAAATGATGTTCGGATTCTGCGGATCCGGCGCAATGTATCCGCTCTCGCTTCCCCCCGCGGGAAACCAGTCCCGCGGAGTTATCTGGCCGTGATCGGTGCGGCTTGGCACGGCAGCGCTTCCACTATCCTGTTGCGCGCCGTACACGATGTAAGGAAATTGGTTGTCGGTAACCACATGATAGAGCTGCGCCGTCGGCTGGTTGTACCAGGTGCTCCAGGTCTGCCCGTGGTCAAGGCTGACGGTCGTCCCCTGATCCGTTCCAAGAACCATGCTGTTGGAATTCTTCGGATCGATCCAAATCTGGTGGTAATCGTCTCCGCCCGGCGCTCCGCGGAGAATCGAAATCGTTTTTCCCCCGTCGACGGATCGATAGAGGGCGACGTTTGGGACATAAATCACATCGCGATTCTGCGGGTCGACCGTGATTCCGTTGAAGTACCACCCACGGCTCGTGAGGCGCGCATCTGCGTTCTCCAAAGTCCAGGTATCGCCACCGTCGTCGGAGCGATACAATCCCGCCTTTTTTGCCTGAATCAGTGCGTAAACGCGTTTCCCATCTGCCGCAACGTCCACTCCAATTCGTCCCCAATCGCCTTCCGGCAGACCATTGCTCAGTCGAGACCACGTTTTCCCGCCATCTTGCGACCGGTACAGCCCGCCGCCGGTTCCGTCGATCGCAGCGTATGTACTCCACGGTGGCCGATGCGCATTCCACGCGCCGGCGAACAGCAGTTGCGGATTGTCCGCGCAGATCGCCAGGTCTGAAATCCCGATTTCCGGTCCTTTATCAAGGACCTTCGCCCAATGCTCTCCTCCATCCACCGATTTGTACACCCCGCGCTGTTCGTTTGGTCCAAACGCATGGCCCAGAGCGCCCACATAGACCACGTTCGGATCTCGCGGATCAATCACGATTCGGCTAATTTGGCGCGTATCCTCCAAGCCGACGTGCGTCCACGTGGCCCCACCATCTTTGGATTTGTATACCCCATTTCCGGAAGACAAGTCCGACCGAATATCAGACTCGCCTGTTCCTACGTAGATCGTCCTGAAGTCAGACGGTGCCACCGCGATGGCCCCGATCGATCCCACGCTCTCTTTGTCAAAGATTGGCTTCCAGACAGTTCCGGCATCCGTTGTCTTCCAGACGCCTCCATTGACAGCGCCAAAATAAAAAGTCGTCGAGTCGCCCGGGACTCCCGCGACCGCCACTACTCGACCTCCGCGAAATGGGCCAATGAGCCGCCATTTCAGGCCGTCCATGAGGTGGGGAGGAATTGACTGGGCAACTGCGGACCCCGCAATTAAAAGAACGAAGAGTGCGATCAAGCTCTGATGAAAACACAACCTAGGTTTGTCCAAAGAGTGGTCCCTCGCTGGCTAGCCAGTTTACCGGAAAACCCAACGTTAACGGCTTGTCTTGTCAGCTCGTCAGCAGTCCCCCAATTAGATATGTCGCCGTCGCCAGGCCGGAGCCTCTCGACAGACCGGCCGACGGCAACGTTCTGGTTTGCTGTTCACAGCCCATTAGCGATGTCGTCGTTGATTTGTGCGGTCAAAGAAACTGAATGGCGCAATGCAACAAATATTGAATACTCTTGACAGTATGCAACAGTTGTTGTATTTCCTGTGTGCGGGTTTTTGCTGTTGCCGCCTGTCCAAATCGTTTATGTGAGACCCGCAGGCGTCCACTCGAGTGAGTTCGGAATGCAGGACACCGGGCTGAGTCTTCATCCTATGTTGCTCCCATGGCCATGCTCGGAAACCATCTTGGCGGCGTGTGCCTACACCCGCACCGCTCGCACCTTGGCATTGTTGCGCCGAATTGACGAAGAGGACCGCGCCGACCAACGCTGGTGTTGGGCGCCGCCAAACGGTAAAGATTTGCGCCAGGGATGAGCGTGGCCTGCATTAGCAGCAAGGAGCAGCGTGGCAACATTCGAAAAAGGTGGGGTCTTCCAGGGCACCCATGCACCGGCCGTGGCGGCAGCCCAAATGCCGAATCAATTGCGCCGTATTCTCGGCTTGTGGGATCTGGTGCTGATGATTATCGGTACCGTTATAGGTTCTGGGATATTCCTGGTTCCCGGTCCAGTGCTGCGGGCAGTGGGAAACTCTGTACCGTTGGGACTATCCGTGTGGCTCGTCGGCGGGATCCTTTCGCTTCTCGGCGCACTAACCTACGGAGAATTGAGTTCCATGAAGCCGCAGGCGGGCGGCCTGTATGTTTACATCCGTGATTGCTTCGGGCCGTTCCCCGCATTTCTGTTCGGCTGGACGCTGTTCTTTGTGATCAGTTCGGGTTCGATCGCGACGCTGGCTGTGGCATTCGGCAACTACCTTGGCGAATTCGCGCAACTCTCTGCGTTCGCCACGAAGATCGTAGCGTTGCTTGTGATTCTGGTGATCACGGCGGTGAACGTGCGCGGCACTCGGCAAAGCGCCGACTTGCTGAACGTAACGACGGCCATAAAAGTTTCAGCGATCCTCTTGGTAAGCGCAGTACTGCTGTGGCAAGGAAGAAATCCAATCTTCTACGGCGGGAATATAACCGACCACCAATCAATGGGCGTGGCCGGTTTCGGCTTGGCAATGATCAGCGTGCTCTGGGCGTTCGAAGGATGGCAGTACGTTACCTATAGCGCCGGCGAAACGACTAATCCACAACGCACTTTTCCCCTGGCATTCTTGATTGGCTCAGCCGCGTTGATCGGCATTTATCTGTTTGCGAACCTTGGCTACCTTGCGGCCCTTGGCGCCTCAGGCGTGGCTGGTTCAACGCGGGTTGCGGCAACTGCCCTGAGTGTTGTCGTCAGCCAGGGTGCTGGTAAATTTGTCGCGATCGCAATCCTGATTTCGATGTTCAGCTCCGCCAATTCCATCATGCTGAATTCGCCTCGAGTCTATTACGCGATGGCCAATGACCGCCTTTTCTTCCGGTCTCTCTCGCAAGTTCATCCCCGATTTGGAACTCCCGCTTTGGCTGTTGGAGCAGCGGGAATTTGGTCCGCGGTCCTTGCCGTGAGCGGTACATTCGAACAACTTCTAACTTATGTTGTTTTCATTGGCTGGATTTTTTACGGCCTTGCCGCGGCCACCATCTTTATCTACCGCAAACGAGCCCCGGATGCTGTGCGGCCGTATCGTGTGCCCGCTTATCCGTGGACTCCGATCGCCTTCATTCTGGCGGCAACGGCACTGGTTGCCAACACTATAGCGGCGCAACCGGCTCGTGCCGGGATTGGTCTAGGAATCGTTTTTCTCGGTGCTCCCGCCTACGCCTACTGGCGGCGCATCGCAAAGTTGACCAGTGAGGAAAAGTCCGGGAATGTCTGAAGGAATTGCATCTGTGAAAGAGCCGGGCATCATGATCCGTCCCCTGCAAGAAGTGGAGGAGATGAGCATCTGTGTGGGCCTTCAACGGCGCGTCTGGGGCTACGCAGAGATCGACACTGTGCCCGACCAGATCTTCATCGTCGCGAGGGAAAGCGGCGGCCAGGTTTTGGCTGCGTTCCACGAAGACAAAGCGATTGGCTTCGCGCTGGCCTTTGCCGGAGTGCATGGCGGGAAAATTCATCTGCACTCGCACATGGTTGCTGTTTTACCTGAGTTTCAGGACCGTGGGGTGGGGCGCATGCTGAAGCTCGCTCAGCGCGATGATGCGATTTCGCGGGGAATCGATCTCATCGAGTGGACTTTCGACCCTCTCCAGCTGAAGAACGCCTACTTTAATCTGATGCGGCTGGGAGCCATCGTCCGCCGCTATATTCCAAACGCTTACGGCCGGACGTCGAGCCCTCTTCATGGTGGATTGCCGACGGATCGCCTGGTAGCGGAGTGGTGGGTTCGATCGGCGCGGGTTCAAGAACTGCTTGAAGGCAGGACGCCGGAATCAGGACCAGATCGCGTGCGCATCCGCATCCCAGTCGAAATCCGGCAAATCACCAGCACCAATCCGGTTGAAGCGGAGAGAATTCAATCCGGAGTTCGCTCGCAATTCGAACGGCACATCGCTGAGGGGTGCGCCGCCGTGGGATTTGAGTTTGACGCGGAGCAAGGAAGTTACGTTCTGGAGCCTTATGAGGATTGAATCCATAGCACTTCGTGAAATTCACATGCGGTTGAAATCGCCTTTTGAAACCAGTTTTGGTGTTGTGCAGGACCGCCGCATTCTTCTACTGGAGGCCGTCGCCGATGGAGTGAGCGGATGGGGTGAAGTCACCGCCGGTGAATCCCCGGCCTACAATGCGGAGACAACGGACACAGCGTGGCATGTGATTTCCGATTTCATCGCGCCCTCGCTCGTTGGGAAAACTCTGGCCACGGCGTCGGAGTTTCCCAGGCTGATGCATCAGATTCGCGGGCACGAGATGGCTAAGAGTGGGGTTGAGAATGCCCTTTGGGATGTTGAGGCCCAACTCAAGGGTGTCCCGCTCTATGAACTCTTGGGCGGAGCAGTCGAGGAAATTGCCGCCGGAGTCTCGCTTGGTATCCGGGAAAACCCGGAGTCTTTGGTCAAACGAGTGGGGGAAGAGCTTCAGAGCGGTTACCAGCGCGTCAAATTGAAAATAAAGCCGGGCAAAGATCTTGAATTTGTTGCGGCGGTTCGGAGGGAATTCCCAAAAATTCGCCTGTCTGTGGATGCGAATTCCGCATACATACTCGATGACGCCGCGCACCTGAAGAAACTTGATGAATTCAACTTGTTGATGATGGAACAGCCCTTGAGCTGGGACGATATTTATGGGCATTCCAAGCTTCAGGCGCAGATCCAGACGGCGATTTGTCTCGACGAGTGCATCTACAACACGAATCATGCTCTTGCGGCGATCGAAATGAAGGCTTGCCGGATTATCAACATTAAGCTCGGGCGCGTCGGCGGCCACACCGAAGCGCAGAAAATGCAAGCCGCATGTCTCGGGCGCAGAGTTCCGGTCTGGTGCGGGGGCATGCTGGAATCCGGGGTCGGCCGCGCACACAACATTGCCATGTCCACTCTTCCGGGCTTTACTTTGCCGGGCGACGTCTCAGCGAGCCATCGCTACTGGAACGAGGACATCATCGAACCCCCCGTGGAAGTCACCTCGAAGGGTACGATCCGCGTCCCGAACACGCCGGGCCTGGGCTATGCGATAAAGCGCGATCACATCGAAAAGATCACTGTGCGCCGCAACAACTGGACTGTGCGTTCCGCGGTGGGCTGAAACTTATTGCTACTTGCTGCTGAATCAAGTTGCGGAGTCAGGCAAAAGTGCGAGAGTTGGCAAGCGGGCGGACAAAAGTTTGAATGTTCGAAGCATTGGCAAATTGAACGCTGCAATCGAGCAAGCTCGATAATTTTACTGAGGAGCGTCGCATGAACAAGAATCACCGGGGTTGGCTTTTTTTCACAGGTTTGTTTGCCGTCGTTGTTGCTTGCTGGAACTATCCGGTGTTTCCGCAGTCCAATACGGCACAAGAACCGCGAATCAGTAAGCTCGCGGTGCTTTCGGAATCCGGTCACTCACGCACTGGCAACCAATACACTGCTGCCGATAGCGGCCGTGTGAGTTATGAACTTGGCTCCACGCAGAAGATTGCGAGCGGCAACGAATACGATGTGATCCTCAAGAATGGCTCGATCATGGATGGTTCCGGCAATCCGTGGGTGTCCGGCGACATAGCGATCCGCGGCGATCGCATCGCTGCGATCGGAAAACTTGATGGCGCGCACGCCAGGCGCGTGATTGACGCCAAGGGGTTGGTCATCTCGCCGGGATTTATTGACATGCTGGGGCAATCGGAAGCTTCACTTTTGATAGACAATCGCTCGATCAGCAAGCTGGCACAGGGCATCACCACAGAAATCACCGGTGAGGGCGGATCGATTGCACCGCAAACCAGCCTGACTCTTGCTCAACTGCAACCCGCTCTCGATCACTACAAGCTGAAGGTGGATTGGACCACCCTTGATGGTTATTTCAAGCGGCTGGAGCAACAAGGCACTCCGCTGAACATCGGCACTTACGTTGGCGCGGGCCAGGTACGCGAAGCTGTGCTTGGCGACGTGGATCGCGAGCCAACTCCGGCCGAAATGGAAAAAATGAAGGGGCTCGTGGACGAGGCCATGCAACAAGGTGCATTTGGGATTTCAACCGCGCTGATCTACCCCCCGGGACATTACGCCAAGACTGAGGAGCTGATTGAGCTGGCGAAAGTCGCGGCCAAATACGGCGGCATCTACGGATCGCATATGCGCAGCGAAGGGCAGACCGAACCGCAAGCGGTCGAAGAAGCGCTTCGCATCGGCCGAGAGGCGAATCTTCCGGTCGAAATTTTTCACCTGAAAGTTTCTGGCAAGACGCGCTGGGGCAATATGCCCAAAATTGTGGGGCAGATCCAGGCAGCGCGGGACTCCGGCCAGGATGTGACCGCGAACATGTATCCCTACATTGCCGGGGGAACCGCGCTGGCTTCCAGTCTTCCGCCGTGGGTCGCTGATGGAGGTTTGGAGAAACTTCTGGAGCGATTGCACGATCCCGCGACGCGGGCAAAGATTAAAACCGAAATGGCCTCCGATCACCCCAATTGGGAAAACATCTACTTCGACAGCGGAGAGGGAAGCGGAGTGCTGGTTTCCGGTGTGGTGAATCCCGAGTTGAAGCAATTTGACGGCAAGACTATCGCTGAGATTGCAGAGGCGCAGAAGAAAACGCAACTCGACGCCCTTTTCGATTTTGTCATCGCGGATAAGGGGCAGACGGGCGCGCTCTATTTCATGGCCGATGAAAATGATCTGATTTACGGATTAAAGCAGCCGTGGACGAGCCTTTGCCTGGATGCCGGCGAGATGTCGCTGGACGGCCCGTTGTACGAACGGCACTCGCACCCGCGCGCGTTCGGCGCGATGCCGCGCTTCCTCGGTCATTACGTCCGGGACCAGCACCTGTTGCCGCTGGAGCAGGGCATCCGCAAAATGACGTCGCTTCCCGCGCAACGCGAGCGCTTGCAGAACCGCGGGTTGCTCAAAGAAGGCTATTTTGCGGACATCACCGTCTTCGATGCCGCAACCATCCAGGATGTGGGCACGTATGCGGAGCCGTCTCAACTAGCCAAGGGCGTGAAATACGTATTCGTGAATGGACAATTGGAATTCGAGGACGGCAAACTCACCGGCCGCACCGCGGGGCGCGCGCTCAGGGGCCCCGGTTGGAAACAAGACATTCCTGTTCAGCCTTGAGCTAGCGACGCGGCATCATTTCCCGTATTCGGGAAGCTGCGTTTAGTTTTCAAAAGTTCTCTAACTATGTATTGGCAGCGCACGAGCGGTCTACCCCGCGCCTCAGAAGTTGGTTCTGAAGCTCAATAGCTTCCATGTGAAAAGGAACCACACAAGGGAGAGGCAAGCAAGCGCCAGGACAACGTCGTGCAGCTTGGCCCAGATCCAACGGCCGGAGGTGCGCCAACTGCGGACGGCGTTGAGGACAACGAAAATTGTGCCGAGGGCGCAGACGACTCCGAGAAGGCCGAAGATAATGATCCAGGGCGGGAGCGAGTTGAGGGCGGTGATGCTGTCGGTGGCAGAGATGGCGACAACCCAGCCGATGAACACCACGAGGAATAAGACGCATACGAGGCGAACGAGGAGGCGATGGCGGCGCTCGTCGGGATTCAATTCCAGCGGACGGCCGTAATGCTTGCGAATCATGGCACCGGCGGGCCAGAGCAAAACGGTGAGGATAACGACGACCAGGCCGAAGATCAGGAGGCCGAAGTTGAAGGGCTTGCTTTCGAGAAAGCCGACGCGCTGGAAGATGAAGAAGGGGTAGTCCATCTGGAATTGCCAGTTCCCTTCAGCATCCTTTTTGAAACCGACGAGATCCTGGCCGTGGACCTCGCGATAGAGGAAGGGCTGAATCTCTTCAAACTTTTTGGGCTCGCCGCTGGGTGCCTTCAGGTCAGCGACACTGATGGTGCCGTCGTCATTTGGAAAAACCTTGGTTTCCCCAACAAGAGTCAGCAAGTGGACAAAAGAGGAGTCGGAGCGCCGGCTGGCTTTGTAGAGGCCGGCGACAGCGGCGGCATCGGCCTTGGGATCATCCACTTTTCCGGCGGGGGGCGGAGTGTAGGGGAAATAGCGATCCAGGAATTTTTCAAACAGGATGGTGCGCGAACTGGCTTCGCCTTTACCGGCGCTGTTGTAGGAGACGAAGAAACCGACGTTCGAATCGAGAATCAGATGGAGGTCGCTGTGAAACAGTTCGGTGTCTCCGCCATGACCGATGATGCGATGGCCGTTGCGCGTCTCCTCGTAAAAGCCGTGGGCCATGCCGTTGAGGCGGTCGTCGGTGCCGAAGAGGCGGGAGTGCATAAGCTTGGCGGTTTCCGGCCGAAGGATTTGTTTGTCGCCGAACTTGCCGTCCTGGAGGTGGGCGATCATGAAATTGCACATGTCGAGAGCGGAGGTGGAGACGCTGCCGGCGGGAAACGCTTCGACGAATTCAAACGGCTGGGCCTTGGCCGAGGCTTTGCGATAGCCGTTGGACATGAGAGGCAAGAGATCGGCGGGAAGCGGCTGAACAAAGGTGGTGTGCTTCATGTCGAGAGGCGCGTAGATATGTTCGGCGACATATTGCGCGAAGGGCTCGCCAGAGACGCGCTGGACGATGTAGCCGGCGAGGGTGGTGGCGTAATTGGAATAAGCGGGAACGATGAAGGGCGGAAAGATGCGGTCTGGCATGTGGTTCTTAAGGTACTGATCGAGGGGAAAGAGATGCTGAGCATCGGCCACGAATAGGTCGCGGGCGGTCTCTTCGTAACCGGAAGTGTGAGTGAGAATATCGCGAAGTGTGATCGGCTTGCCGAATGCGGGAGGAATCGGGAAGTCGAGGTACTGGCTGACGTCCTTGTCGAGGTCCAGCTTTCCCTGCTCGACGAGTTGCATGACGGACGTCCAGGTGAAAAGTTTTGAGATGGAGCCCGGGCGGAAGAGAGTGGCGTCTGGGGTGACGGGCTTCCGCTTTTCCATGTCCGAGTAGCCGTAACCTTTGGCAAAGATGACATGGCCGTCCTTCACGACGGCGATCACCGCGCCGGCGATATTTTCGCGCTCAAGCTGCGAGGGCATCATGCCGTCGAGGAAGGCTTCCACATCAGAGCCTGTGAGATCGTGTGCGGGAGCGTGAGGAGTGAACGGTGCAGCGGCGACAGTGGACGCGTCCGAGGGTTTTTTAGGTTCCTGCTCTGCCTTTGTTGCTTTGCTTTGGCCAAAGGCAATGCAAACCGAAAGCAAAAAAATTACGGTAACTGCCAGACCTGGCAATTTGGCCTTCCGATAGAATCCGTTCATCGAACCTCCGTGGTCACATTCAGATATTTGCTTGCCATAGAAACAGGACCTTGCTGGTCCACCCGACTCGCGCAAGAGTAGAGTCAGCTGCTCTAAACATCGGCCAATCAAAATGTAAGCCGCAGGCCAATCTGTCCTTCGCGGCCCGGCAAATACGCGGCCGTGGAACCGAAGATGGGTTCGCCCGGCAGCCGGGGTGTGTTGTTCTGATTGAGGTTCACGGCGGCTGGATTCGCGGCGTTAAAGAGATTGAAAAACTCAAAGAGGGCCTGCAGCCGCACGCGATCACCAATCGCGAAGGTCTTAGCGACGCGCAGATCCATGTTCAGGAAATATGGCCCTGTGAAAGCGTTGCGGGCGGTCTTGAGATCGCGGCCGTCGAACGCCCCATTGCCGTCTTGATCGACGGGTGCAAGGGCATTTTGCGTGTAGTGAAAGCCACTCTGCACTCGGAAAAGGCTGCTGAACTGGATCTTCCAGGGCAGTTCAACAAGACCGTGCGCTTCAAAGGTGTGGCGTAAGGCAAAGTCGGAAGGTCCGCTATCCAAAGATGCGCCGTTGTAAAAGACACCTGCTTTCGGCACGTAGTTGCCATTACACGCAAAAAAGGAACTGGTTGCATTCGTCCCGCCCGGGCAGGTACCGCCCTTCGCGATGTTTCCCGGATCAGTTACAACGGGCGGAATACCGCGGAAGCTGTCCGTGGGGAATCCAGTGAAACCGCTAGTACCGTTAGTGGTGGTTCCGAGTGCCCCGGTGCCCAGATTATAGTTGAGTGCATCGTCGTGTTCGGAAACGTAAGCGTAGCTGCCGCCGATTGTAAAGCGGTGGCTCATGCGCTTTTCGAACGAGAGGATTCCGGCATCGTAAGTGCCGCCGTACCACGGTCCGTATCCATTCACTTGGGTAAGGCTGCCACCGGAATTGTCAATGCGCGCGGCAAAGGGAAGATTCGTTTCCCGAACCCCGAGGATGTTTATGATGTCCTTGTGATAGTAGTCCACCGAGATGACCCAATCGCTGCCAACTTGCCGTTGCACACCAAGGGTATAGCTGCGTGTGTAAGGAGTGGCGAAGCTCGGATCGATGGTTACTGGAAAGCTGCCGGGCTGGAAGACATTGAACGAGAGCGCACCGAACGGACCCCAGAACCAGAAATTGGACGGCATGCCTGTTGCTGCATCCGCTGCGGTGAGGAAAGCGCTGGGACTGAGACCGGAAAGCTGTTGGACATTGCCCTGGTTGACGGGGACATTAGCTGGAATCGGTGTACTGCCAATGCCATTCAGACGGTCTACGCCGAAGTAGGGAGATCCCGGCGGGTCAAACGGATACGGGCACGGCTGGCCGGCGATTTGTGCCTGAGTCTGCGTGGGCGAGAGGCACAGGCCAAATAAAGCGGGAGCAATCGTAGGTACGCCGTAGAACAGCCGAGGGAAGGAAAGAGGCTGGCTTACGCGGATATCCGCGCCGCCGAAGCCTGGGATATCGCGGGCGAGGCCTAGACGGAAATGGTCGTAAAACAGGCCAAAGCTGCCGCGCACAACGGTCTTCGGGGTAACCGACCAGGCAAAGCCGATGCGCGGAGAGATGTTGTCCTTCTTGTCGAACGCCGAATCGTAATCCCAACGGAGGCCGCCGTTGATAGTCAGGTTGTGCAGAAGTTTCCAGTCATCCTGTATCCATAAGCCCGTGTAGTTGTTGCGCAATTTGATTTGGTTGGCTTGCGGAGTAAGACCACCGGTAGTCAAAAGCAGGAAAAAGCCGGCGTCAATGGGTCCGAATTGCTCATAGTCAGCCTCCGTCGCAAAGAGCTGGTTTTGCTGGAGGTTGGCCTCTACGCCGTCGACGTGGGTGTGCTCGAAGTCCCAGCCGAACTTCAAAGAGTGGTGACTTATGGTTTTGGCCAGGCTTGCGTCGAAAGTGCCGTATTTTTGGTCCAATGTCGAGGGAGTGAAAAGAGCGCCGTAACTAAACGCGCCTTGATCGCCGAAAATGCCGCCTGTTGTGTAACTGCTGAAGAGATTGAAAGTGGTGTTGGGACCGGCCTGCGGGTGCGCCGGGCTGTTGAGAGTCGGCTCATCGCGATATTGACCTCGCACGGTGAGGATGTAAGGACTGGCCGAACTACCGAGAGTCATGGTATCGCTGAAACCCAGAAGAAGATTCCGGTCGCCGAGATTGGTGCGCGTAGAAGGCAGCGCAGTATACGCGGATAGCGGGTTGCTGCTGTTGATATGAGCGTTGGTGTAGTTCATCTGCTCGGTGAGATGGTGTACGCTGAGGACCTGATCAAATTTCACGAAGGCGCGCACCTCACGATCCGTTGTTGGCTCGTTGTAGATTTCTTCATTATTGATCAGGAACTGCGGCGTATTGGCTGGAGGGACAAAATTCAGCTGGCGATTTTCGTGAATGTTCTCCACCGATCCGAACCAAAATGCTTTGTCCCGCACCATGGCCCCGCCACCCGCCACGTCGTAGTCCCACCGAAGCAAGTAGGGCACGTTGCTCGTGCCGGGAATGTTGGCGCTGTCGAATGCGCTACTCCGGTAATACCCGGAGGCCAGACCGTGAATATCGTTGCTGCCGGACTTGGTGATGACGTTCACAACCCCGCCAGAGGCGTGGCCGAACTCCGCTTTGTATCCCGCGGTAATCACTTGGAATTCCGCGATGGTGTCCTGATTGAACTGTGCCGCGGGGCCGCCGCTGAGTTCGTTCTGGTTAGACAGGCCGTCAATGAGGAAACCGGTGTTGTTGGCGCGCTCGCCGAGCACCGGTGTTGCATTGTCATCATGGAGGTCCGCTTGCCGGTTGATGGCCACGCCCGGGACCAGTTGCATTAAGTCAAGATAGTTTCTGCCGTTAAGCGGCATTTGTTCGATCTGTTGCGGCATGATGGTCGAGCCTTCGGAGGAAGAGCTGGTTTCCAACAACGGGATCTCACCGGACACTTCCACCATCTGCTGCACGGTGCCGACCTCGAGGCTCCCGTTAATTTTGATCGTGCGGTTTAGGGTAATCTCCAGGTTATTGATCACTTGCGTCTTGAAGCCCTCGTGTGAAATCGTCAGGTTGTAAGTGCCCGCGGGGAGCGCGGCCATTTCGTAGGCTCCGGCCCCATTCGTGGTCGTTTTCTTGCTCACAACGAAGCTGACTCCGGCGATGCTGACCTCGGCTCCGGGGATAGGCAAGCCCTGACGATCCGTTACCACCCCCTCAATCGTGGACGTTGTCTGGGCAGAAGTGGGTCGCCCTGTCAGACAAAGGCCCAGCAACGCGAGTGACAGCACCAATCGAATAGCGATGGACACGGTTTTGGGTCGCATTCCTGCACTCATAACACCCCCTCAAAATTGGGCCGCCTGCATCTCACTCCAGACCTTCGTTTCCCTCGCTGTGGTTTTGATACCAGCGATGATCGGCGCGGTCTTCTTCTTCACTCCGCCGAAGCAATTTCAAAGCGCGCGAGGTCTGTGTATGCGCGCAAGCGATCAGAATGGCCCCGAGCAGCGAAATGGGCGCCACATAAGAGCCTCCAAACGACGGGCTGGCCACGGACGCGAAGCACGATTCGTCGCAGATCCGGGCGATCGGAGTTGTTTCGCTATCGGTGATCCCGAAGGTGCGGACACCCTGCTGGCGAGCGCGTTGCGTGGCTTCGACGGTGTCTCGCAAGCACTGGCCAAAGCTGATGGCGATCAGCAGATCGCGCGAGTTAAGCGTGCGCACGCGGCGCTGCACATTGCCGGTGCTGCCGACGGGAGCTTCGGCGGCAAAGCCCAGGGTCATCAATCCGTAAGCGAGATACCAGCTGAGCGCCGCGGCCAGATCAATGCCGATGATCAGGATGCGGCGCGCTCTCTTCACTTGCTTCGAAAGAGAGACGATGCGTGCCGAATCGACCGTAGACTGCAGCTCCTGAAGATTACGGAGATCAAGCTCCATGTTGTGGCGGACCCGGTCGGCCACCGTACGCTTTTCCTTGGAAGCAGCCTTTAGAACCGTGTAGGGCGTCAGGTGAGTAACAAAGTGGGTGCGAAGGTCGGCGAGGAACTCCGCGAATTTCCCGTAGCCGAGAGCTTGAATGGTGCGAACGATGGTGGCGGCATCCACCTGATAGCGTTTTGCGAGTTCGCGTGACGACAGATAGTAGGTGTCCTCCGGGTTCTCCAGAATCATCCGGACCAATTTGCGCCGGCTGGGATTGAGCTTGGACTGGGCGCTGGCAAAACGCTCTTCGAGAACCGAGAGAGTGCGGGAGCCGGCGCCTGCAAGATGATTATCGTTCGACTGGACCACGAGTTCCCCCGAATGCCGGGTGAGGAGCGCGACTTGTGCGGTTGCGGCAAGTCCCCGGTGTCGCTCTGAGCTGGCCGAGATCGGAAAGTTAACAAGGCAAATACAACGATTGTTGCAGGATGTCAAGAACTTTCAATATTTGTTGCACGCCCGCCCGAAGTTAGCTAGTATGCACGCCACCGGGAACATGGCATTGCAGCACGGTCGAAAACCAGAAGAGAGGAAGTGTTGCCGATGATGAGAGCCGCGAGTGTTCTTCGTTTGCGCGCGTGCCTGCTGGGTGCCGCGGCGTTTGTGGTGTCGTCCGGCGCGTTGAAGGCCCAGTCATTCACGGTGGAGCAAATCTTGGGCGCACCTTTTCCTTCGCAGTTGACCGCGGCGGAAACGGGGTCTCGCGCGGCGTGGGTTTTCAACGTGAAGGGTGCGCAGAACCTGTGGGTTGCAGACGGCCCGCGTTTTGAACCCCGGCAGGTGACGCACTACACGGGCGACACGGGACAACCGTTGGCTTCGCTGCGGATCGCGCCGGATGGAAAGACGCTGGTGTACGCACGTGGAACGGAGATCAACGGCGACGGCCGTGCTGCCAACCCGGCAACCGAAACACAACAGCCGAAGCAGCAGGTTTGGGCAATCGATGTGGACGGGGGCCGCGATCCTCGGCTGCTTGGTGAGATGGGTTGTGCGTCTGAAGGCTGCGAGGACATTCAAATTTCGCCCGACGGAAAGTGGGCGGTGTGGGCGACCAAGCAACAATTGTCAATCGCGCCGATTTCGGGCCCGGGCGCGGCAAAACAGTTGACGGATCTGCGCGGAAACATTAATTCGCCGCGATGGTCTCCGGATGGGAAGCGATTGGCCTTCAGCCTGGGCCGCAAAGACCATTCGTTCATCGTGATCGCGGACATGAAGGACGATTCGTTGCAGGCGCTGCATTATGTGGCCCCCAGCGTGGACCGCGATTTTGCTCCACATTGGTCGCCGGATGGGAATGCGATTGTTTATTTGAAGACCAATGGATTTGAGGCGAAGCGGCCGCTGATTCCGGAACGGCTGCAACCCTGGAGCATCTGCATCGCGGATGCTCGAACGTATAAGGCGCGGGAATTGTGGAAGAGCGGAAATGCTTCGCGGGACTCGCTGCCACACTTCGCCACGGAATCGCTGCAATTCGCCGCGGGGAACCGCGTGATTTTCGATTCAGAGGCGGACGGGTGGAATCATTTGTATTCGATTGCGGCGGGCGGAGGGGCGGCCACGCTGCTGACGCCCGGAGAATTTGATGTGGAAGAAGTAGGCTTGAGCGGCGACAAGAAGACCGTGTTGTTTTCTTCCAATCAGAACGATGTGGACCGTCGGCACTTATGGCGAGTGGACGCGGCAGGGGGCGCGGCTCCCGTGGCTCTGACCGCCGGCGAAACCATCGAGTGGGGCGCCGTGCAGACGGGCGACGGAAAAAATATCTTGTGCCTCGGATCTGCGGCGACGAGCCCCGCACAGGTCTACCGCGTTAGTTCGGGTGGGCGCGAATTGCTGGCGAAGAACCTGTTGCCGGCGGATTTTCCGGCCGCGCAACTGGTGGTTCCGCAGCAGGTGATATTCAAAAGCGATGACGGATTGACCATTCACGGGCAGCTCTTTGTTCCGAAAAATGCGAAGCAGCGCAATCCGGCCCTGATTTTTACGCATGGAGGCCCGTCACGCCAGATGTTGCTGGGCTTTCACTATATGGATTACTACCACAATGCCTATGCGGAGAATCAGTATCTGGCGAGCCTGGGATTCGTGGTGCTTTCCGTGAACTACCGTCTGGGCGTGATGTACGGCCACGATTTTCGCAGGCCGCCGCACAGCGTCTGGCGGGGAGCGAGCGAATATAAGGATGTGTTGGCGGGAGCAAAATATCTGGCGAGCTTGCCGAATGTCGATGCCCACCGCATCGGGCTGTGGGGCGGCTCTTATGGCGGATTCTTGACGGCGCTGGGACTCGCGCGCAATTCGGATATTTTTTCAGCCGGGGTGGATTTCCATGGCGTCCATGACTGGTCCGCTTTTCTTCCGGAGTGGGAGGAAGGCGCCACATCCGCGCCGGATTATCAGGAAGCGGTAAAGCTGGCGTGGGAATCGTCGCCAAATTCTTCCGTAGATAAATGGAAGTCACCCGTGCTGTTGATCCAGGGCGACGACGACCGCAACGTGCCGGAGAGCCAGACGGTTGATCTCGTCCAACGGCTTCGGGAACACAACGTGCCCGTGCAGCAGATTTTCATTCCCGACGAGATCCATGACTTCCTCCTGTGGAAGACCGTCGTGACGTGCTACAAAGCTACGGCGGAGTTTTTTCAAGCCCATTTAAGCGGCGGGCAATGATTTCTCGAAGGGGAGCGTTCTGATGAACATTGCTGGCAGATTATTTATGGTTTTTCTGATCGCGGGCGTTTCGAACGCAGCTGGCCAGGAAACCCAGGCGCCCGCAGCCCAGCCGATTTTTCAGTATCAGGAAGTCATGGTGCCGGTGCGCGATGGCGTGCGCCTTCAGACCGTGATTCTGGCTCCCACGAATGCCGCCAAGCCGCTTCCGATTTTATTCCGCCGTACTCCTTATGGTGTGCCGGAGAAAGCGCCGCAGCAGATGCCTGCTTCGATGAAGGAGCTGATGCAGGACGGATATATTTTCGTCGTCCAGAATCTGCGCGGGCGATTCAAGTCCGAGGGCGACTTCAAACTGTCGTCGCAAGTGGACTTGAAAGACCCGAAGGCCACGAACGAGACGACGGACGCCTATGACTCGATCGAATGGCTGGTAAAGAATGTGCCGAACAACAACGGAAAGGTGGGGATGTACGGCGTTTCCTATGATGGATTGACGACGGCCCTGGCGCTGCTGCATCCGCATCCTGCACTGAAGGCCATCAGCGAACAGGCTTCGCCCGTGGATCAGTGGATGAACGACGACTTTCACCGCTACGGTGCGCTGAGGGAGAGTTACGCGTTCGAGTACACGGTCATGGAGCAGTCCGATAAGAACAGCAACACACACTTTGATTTCGAGACGTATGACTCGTACGAGTGGTACCTCGCGCTGGGCCCGTTGTCCAATGTCAACGGCAAATACCTGCACGGAAAAATTCCTGTGTGGAACGACACGGTGGAGCACCCGGACTACGATGACTACTGGAAGAAAGAAGCGTGGGTGCGGCAACTGCACGATTCGCCCGTTCCAAACCTCAATGTCGCGGGATTCTGGGATCAGGAAGACCCGTGGGGGCCGTGGCAGATTTTTGAGCACTCGGGGGAGCACGACCCGGACCACAACAATTTCATGGTGGCGGGTCCGTGGTTTCACGGCGAGTGGCAATCCCCGAAAGGTGAATCGATCGGAATCATTCCCTTCGGCGGACACGAAACTGCGCGCGAGTTTCGCGAGACCATAGAGGCGCCGTTTTTTCGCTACTACCTGCACGGTGTTGGAGAAAAACCCGCGTGGAAGGCGAATATTTTCCAGAGCGGGTCCAACACGTGGCACACCTATGCGGCATGGCCTCCGAAAGAGGCAAAAGCGACGAAACTTTATTTTCATGCGGACGGCAGCTTGTCGTTCACGGAACCTGGAAAATCTGAGGGGGCGAAAGCGTTTCGTGAATATGTTTCCGACCCGGCCAACCCCGTGCCTTACCGGCAGCGTCCGGAATCGCCTACCTACCCGGCCGGCGACTGGCGGACATGGGAAGTGGCGGACCAGCGGTTCGTGGACCATCGTCCCGACGTGCTGAGTTATGTGAGCGCGCCACTGGAGCGCGACCTGGTGATTACCGGGGCGGTTTCCGCGGAGTTGTTTGCATCGACCACCGGAACCGATTGTGATTTCGTGGTGAAGCTGATCGACGTCTATCCGCAGGACGCGGAGAAGCCGGCGTGGAAACCCGAGGAAGGGCCGAAGCCCGGGCAATACGCGCAATCGCTGAATGGCTACGAACTGCCTGTGGCGATGGAAGTCCGGCGCGGACGCTACCTCAAGAGTTTCGAGAAGCCGGCCGCACTGGCGGCCAACGTGCCAATGAAATGGGAAGTGCCCCTCCGGAATCACGATCACGTTTTCCTGAAAGGCCACCGGATCATGGTGCAAGTGCAGTCGACATGGTTTCCGGTGATCGATCGCAATCCGCAGAAGTTTGTGCCGAGCATTTATAGGGCGCAGGCGGACGATTTTGTTCTAGCAACGCAGCGTGTTTATTCCACACAAGGGATGGAATCGTTTGTTGTGCTTCCGGTGATGCCGTAAAGAGTAGCCCGCAGGACCAGAAACATAGATAAGTCGCTCGAGGGGGCGCGCATGCCTGGACAAAATGGCTCGTGGCGGCAGATTGTAATTTACGTGCTGCTGGTTTTCGCGTTCAGCTCCGTGTTCTATTTTATGGCGCTGAGGGCCGACAACCTCGGCGGCGGCGCGGGAATGTACGTCCTGGGCCTGATGTGGTGCCCGGCGCTGGCGGCAATGGCCACGCTGAAAGCGAACGGAAGGAATTTGACGGAGTTGGGTTGGAAGTGGCCGGAGAAAAAGTACGCGCTCGGGAGTTGGCTGATTCCGCTGTGCTATGCCGCGGCCGCGTATTTGATTGTGTGGTGCGCGGGCCTGGGTGGATTCCCGAACCATGAATTCATGGACAAATTGGTTCAGGTGATGGGCCTGCACGCGTCGCCGGCGGTTTCCACGGTGATGTACGTGTTGCTGATAGGAAGCTTCGGACTGACCAAGAGTCTGGCTTCGGCGCTTGGCGAAGAGATCGGATGGCGCGGGTTTCTCGTGCCGCAGCTTTTCAAAAGCGTGGGATTTACCGGGACGGCTCTGATCAGCGGCGTGATTTGGTCCTGCTGGCACTATCCGCTGCTGATCTGGGGCCATTACAACGGGGGAGTTACCCCGACCTGGTATTCCCTGACCTGCTTCACGGTGATGGTGCTGGCAATCTCCGTTGTGTTCGCCTGGATGAGGCTAAGGTCCGGAAGCCTGTGGACGGGCGCGCTGCTGCATGCGAGCCACAATTTGTACGTGCAGGCGATTTTCACTCCGCTGACGCGCAACACAGGAAAGACCAGTTGGTTTATCGATGAATTTGGCGCGATCCTGCCGCTGGTGGCGGTGGTTCTCGCTATCTACCTTTGGACGCGACGTAACGAGCTGGATCAAACCGCATAAAGCATGGCCTTCGCATCCACAGACGTAAGGCGGACCTGGCCGCAGGAGAAACGGCAACGAGATCTTCACGGCGGGTAGTGGGGACCACCCGCCCAATCAATTCCTCTCAATTCACGCCGTGAGCGACTCGAGACATAGGTAACACTTTGTACCGGACACATGGGTAACACTTCTTCCTCTAGGGAGAGGAGGGAATGATGCCTTGGAAGGAGTGTTCGGTCATGGATGAAAGAATGCAGTTTGTTGCTCGCCGGCTAGC
>DATHMM010000182.1:0-33400 GCA_035487095.1 Candidatus Sulfotelmatobacter sp. | reverse complement strand
CTGGCGGTACGCGAAGTTGCCAAAGTGTTTGGCGTGCCGCCGGACGAAGTGAATCACTTCACGAAGCGGCTGCCACACCGGCCGGTGCGTGAAATCCTGGCTGCAATTCAGCATTTGCCGGAATGCCGCACGCTGCCGGTGAACGACGAGCCGTGGAAGACGATCCTGCAGGTGGCACTGCGACTGGACGACGCGCCGCGGCATTTGGGGATACATCCGTGCGGAACGGTGATTTCGGCGCGGCCGCTGACGCACCTGGTGCCGCTGGAGCGGGCGACGAAGGGCATCGTGGTGACGCAGTACGACATGAACGCGATCGAATCGCTGGGGCTGATCAAGATGGACCTGCTGGGGCAGCGTGGACTGACGACGATGGCGCTGGCGCTCGACAACATCGAAAAACAGGAAGTAAAGGAGGTTAAGGAGGTAGAGGAAGTAAAGGATCGGAGCGGCGTGGCGGTAGATGGGTTTACGCCTTCTCCTAAAGCGCGGACGATTGATTTTGACGCGATTCCGGAGAACGACCCGGTGACGTGCGACGTGATTGCCGCGGGGCGCACGATAGGACTTTTTCAAATTGAATCGCCCGCGATGCGCAGCATGCTCCGCATGATGAAGGCACGGACGCTCGATGCCATGGCTATCGCGCTGGCGATCATCCGGCCAGGAGCAGCGGAATACGGGTCGAAAGAATTATTCGTGAAACGGCTCACCGGGAAAGAGAAACCGACTTACGCGCATGCTTCGCTTGAGCCGATTCTTCGCGACACGCTGGGCGTATGCATTTATCAAGAGCAGGTGATGCAGATCGCGCAAACGGTGGGTAGCATGTCGCTGGCGGAAGCGGACCTCGTGCGACGGTCCACCGTTAAATATGCCGGCCGCGCCGATCGTGAACGCCTGCGCAGTAAATTTGAAAAAGCCGCGAGGATGATGGGGATGACAAGCGAAGAGCGCCGGGAAGCCTGGATCATGGTGGAGAAATTCGCGGGTTTCGGATTTTGCAAGGCGCACGCGGCAACGTATGCGGATACTTCGTACCGCATGGCGTATCTGAAGACGCATCACACGGCGGAATTTCTGGCGGCGATGTGCAGTGCAGGTGCGGGGTTTTATCACGTTTCGGCGTATGTGGAAGAGGCGAAGCGCTGGGGAATTGAGGTGCGGTTGCCGTCGGTGAATCGTTCGCGGATGGAGTATACGGCGGAGGGGGAGGAAGGAGTGCATCGTGACAAAAATCACGACGCAATGCGCCCGCCTCCCTTCCTGTGTCAGGGCAGGCGGGGCCACCTGAAGGTGGCCGCTACAAAGGCGATGCGGATCGGGTTGATGCAGGTGAAGGGGTTGCGGGTGGAGACGATTGTGGAGATTGTGCGGGCGCGGGAAGCGGAGGGGGCGTTTCGTTCGCTGGAGGATTTTCTGATGTGGGTGCCGGCGGAGCGGGATGAGATTGAGGCGCTGATCAAGTGCGGGGCGTTTGATGAGGTTTGCGGCATGACGCGGCCGGCGATGTTGTGGCAATGGAATTTGTTGCAGGCGGGGGGACGAGGAAAGGCATTTCCTCAGGGGCTAAAGCCCTTTTCGTCGAGCCAGTCTATGTCGGAGCTGAAGCTCCGACCCCCAGCAGAGGAAGAAAAGGCACGGTCCACAGAAATAGGAGGAACCCAAGAGCGGGCCGGGCAAGCCCGGCCCCTACAAGGGGAGGAGAAGACGCGGTCTGCAAAAATTGGAGCAACCCAAGAGCACAGCGAGGAATCGCTGTGCCACAAAAACCAAGAGTGGCGAGGAGCGGCGGCGGGCGTGTTGTTTGCGGAGATGGAGGGGGAGGATGCGATTGGGGCGGCGCTGCGGGAGATTGATGCGCCGGATTATACGCGCGAGCAGAAGTTGCGGTACGAGCGGGAAGTGTTGGAAGTTTGCGTGAGCGGGCATCCGCTGGATTTTCTGCCGCGAAACGGGGAGACGTGGAGCGACGAGTTGCCGGGCTTGGTTGGGAAGCGGGTGACGTTGTGCGGGTGGGTGGTGACGTACCGGCATGTGGGCACGAAAAATTACCGGAACATGATGTTCGTGACACTGGAGGATCAGCGCGGGCTGTTTGAGGTGATTCTCTTCCCGGATGTGTACGACAAGTATGGCGGGCTGGTGTACGAGACGCGGTCGATACGGGTGACGGGCGTGGTGATGGAAGGGGAGCATATTAATGGAGAGAGGATGGAACGGTTGGGTGGAGCGGGATAAGTGGCAAGCAGTTGTCAGTGCGCGGAGAGGGATAACAGATAACAGGGATCAGATAACAGGAGGCAAGAGTCGGCGCGACGCGCGATGGGGAGCGGTTCCTGATCGCTGATCACTGTTATCTGATCGCCTCGGAACCAAAGATGATACGCAACGCACAAAAAATCGAGTACGCACCAGAACCACAGAGTGGCCAACCAGCGGCCAGCGGCGAGGGCTGGCTGGGGCGGAACAGCAGCGAGAAGCGGCGGCTGTGGGAACGGCTGAACCCGCGGCATCGCAAAGAACTGCGGATGCTGGCGGAGGCGCTGGCGCTGCAGCAGAATCACGCGCGATTGCCGGAGGCGGCGCGCGGGCGACTGGACGCAGCGCTGGGCGAACTGGACCGCGTAATCCGCCGAATCGCGGGCATCCTGGCGGAGTTGGCTCGCCGGACACCACCGGCGGGGTGAGCCTTGCGGGCGACAAATGAGGGGCACATACTTTTGACATGAAGACTTCCAGGTGTTCCCGAGCAATCCTGGGCCTTGGTGCACTGCTCTGCGCGGGCGTTTGCGCGGGCGTTTTTTTTGCCGGTGCGGCGCACGCGGACGAAATCCGCCTGAAAGACGGGAAGAAGCTGCACGGCGTGATCGTCGCGTACGAAGACAACATGTTTAAGGTGAAGACGGACTTCGGCTACGTGCTGGTGGAGAAAGACAAGATTGAGTCAATTATCCCTGACACTCCAGCCGATGAAACGGGATCAAGCGCGACCGCCAAACCTGCGACGAAAAGCGGCGCTGCGGCCCCAACGAGCACGGAAGCAAACAAGCAGGCGAAGGCATCGGCGATTGTGAACAGCTCCGCGGCTCGGCCGACGATTCCGCTGACCACCGCAAAGGGAGACGCGACTCCACCGCCGATCAAGAGTGTAAGCGCGACGCCGACGACGGCGAGTGCGACGTCTGTGACGCCTCCGCCGCCACCCAAAGCAGAACCGCCTCCGATCAAGGAAGAGATTCAGGGAAATTTGTACCTGAACCACGAATTTCTGTTCCGGATGTACAAGGCGCCGAGCTGGCAGATTATCGCGGATGCCGGGCAGAGCCTGCCGAACGCCATCGTGGCGATGGGGACGAGCAACGAATCCACATTGTTGGTCGTGGGGCACGAAAAGTCGAGCAGTCCGCTGGAGTCCGCGGCGCAGGAAGTGGAAAAGAAATTGAGCGAGGTGTACGACAATTACTGGCTGATTTCGCAGCGAAAGACCGTGCTGGGAGGATTGCCAGCGTTGGAGTACAAGTATCGCGGGATGGCCGACGGGCACGACTGGTCGGGCACGCTGGCCGTGGTGCCGCGGAATGGGGATGTGTTCACGGTGTTGGGAATGACGTATGCGGACACGGACCTGATCCAGATTCAGGAAAACGTGATCGCACGAGCGATTGCGAGCATCGATTTCAACGTGAAGTAGCGCGGATTACCGGGCGCTCAGGCGACAGTGACTTCGATGGTGTGGTAGCCGGTGGCGCCGTCGGGCCATTCGCCGCTCTCGACGGACGATTGCAGTTTGCCGCGGCCATCGGTGGCGCGGGCCTTCAGCGTTTGCTTCCCTTTCGGCGCGTCTTTCCAGACAAATTTCCAGAGGGCCCAGACCTGCGACGGATGCGGGTTGCTGAAGATTTCCACTTCCTGCCAGTAGCTGCCGCCGTCGGTGGAGATTTCGACCTTGGAGACGCCGGAAGTGTCGCCGATGGCGTAGCCGGTGACGACGAAGGTGTCGCCGGTGATGCGAGAAAAATTGCTGGGGTCGTCGATGACGCCTTGCGTTTTGCGGTCGCCGGTGTTGGACCAGCCCTGGCGTTCCCAGAACCCGAGATATTCGCTGTCGACGAATTCGATGCGCGTGAGCCACTTGGGCATTTTCATGCCGTAGCGGCCGGGCATGAGCACGCGTAGGGGGAAACCGTGCTGGCGAGGGAGCGGTTCGCCGTTGATATTGTAGGCGAGAAAATTTGCGGGGTCGTCGAATCGCGAGATGGGATGACCTGTTGTGTAGCCTTCGGCGGCGTAGAAGACAGCGTATTTTGCCGCCGGGAGGACTCCGGCGCGCTCGATGATGGGCTTCAGTAGAGTTCCAGTCCATTTCGCGTTGCCGATGAAGCGGCCACCCACGGCATTGGAAATGCATTCGAGGGTAAGAGTTGTCTCGTAAACAGGCAGAGCGCGGATCTCGTCGTAGGTGAAGCGCAATGGATTTTTCACAAGGCCGTCTATAGTGAGAGACCACTTTTTCTCGTCGACGGCGGGTTCGCCGTGGGATGAGGTGAGGTAGAAATCTTCGGTCGGAGTGATCGCGCGGAGGGCGGCTTGAGGGCCGTCATTCAAGTAAGCCCGAATGTTGGCGTTGCCTACATTCGTGCCACGCATGAGATAGCGATACACGGCGCCCGGAATCAACAAGCCGAGTCCGAGTCCCCCGGCGACAGAAATGAAGTGGCGACGTTCCATGACGCGTTAGATGAGTTGCGGGGTAAAAGGTATCACGCACGGACGGCGGCGACCACGTTACACGGATGGATGGGCGCTTAGCTGCCGGCTACTCGTGCGTTTCCGCGGGCTTGCGAAGCTCGCGGATCATGTTGATCAGGGCTTGAACGGCGCGGGGCAAGCTGCGGTCGCGGCGATAAACTAGCGCAAGTTCGCGCCAGAGGTCGACACCTTCGACGGTGAGGAGCTTCACTTCCCCGGTCTTGACCTGATCGCGGGCGAAGCTTTCACTGATGATGGAGACACCGACATCGGCGGCGACGAAGGT
The DNA here is from genome assembly GCA_035487095.1 of Candidatus Sulfotelmatobacter sp. Lineage (GTDB taxonomy): Bacteria > Acidobacteriota > Terriglobia > Acidiferrales > UBA7541 > Acidiferrum. The sequence goes on along the minus strand of DATHMM010000182.1, from coordinate 28,362 downwards.
TTTAATCATGCCGATGCTGGGGAGTTCCATGGCAATCTGCAGACGGGAACGGTGCGGACGGAAAAGCTTGTCGAGGACCTGGCGGGTGTAGCCGGTCCGCGGGAAAATCAGCGGCGTGGAGGCGATCTCTTCGAGCGTGACATGGCTGCGCTGCGAAAGTGGATTTTTCGTGCTGACCATGAAACGCAGGCGGTCGCGATTGATGACGTGCATCTTAAGATTGGGGGATTTCAGCGGCAGCGTAACGATGCCGAGGTCGAGCGAGCCATCTTCCAGGCGCTGCAGAATTTTGTGACTGAAATTGCGGTAGATGCTTATGTGCACCAGGGGGTACCGGCGCTTGAATTCGGAAAATATGTCGGGGAGGAGATAGAGGCAGGTGGCCTCGTTGGCTCCGAACATGACCGGGCCCTGGACGACGCTGCCGCGGTCGGCGACGATCTGCACGGATTCATCGCGCAAGCGGAGCAAGCGTTCGGCGTAGTCAAACAGAACGACGCCGGCGGGCGTAAGTTCAACGGACTTTGCGGAACGGTCCAGGAGTTTCGCCTTGTAGGCCTGCTCGAGCTGGCGGATCTGCGCGCTGACGGCGGATTGCGAGCGAAATACCTTTTGGCCGGCTTTGGAAAAGCTTTTCAGCTTGGCTACCTGGACAAAAGTAGTAAGTTGGTCGAAATCCATGTCCCTCACTCTCAGAAGATGAATATAGCGGATTCTACATTAGAAAATGATTAATGCGAATACGTCAGGCATAGTGCGGAGCAGACGAAGCCGAGACCGAAAGCACCGCCGGCGCGGGAAGGGCAACCGGGTCGCGAACGCTGCTTGAAATCGCGCGCCATACACCTTCGAGGGATTCCTGAAGGTGAATCGGCTGGATGCGGACGAAATTGCGCAGGGAGCCCTGCACAAGGAAACGAGCAGCGCGCGGGCTGCCGGTGCGCTGCCGGTGAAGTTCGATTAGCGCGCGCAGGCAGGACTCTTCGTGTTCTTCGAGTTCGTGCGACTGGACAAATTCACGATTGAGGATGTTTTCCATCTCGCTGCGCAGAACGTAGGCTAGGCCACCGGTCATGCCGGAGCCGAAATTCAGGCCGACGGGACCGAGAATCGCGGCGATCCCTCCCGTCATGTATTCGCAGCCGTGTTGGCCGACACCTTCCACGACGGCGATGGCGCCGCTGTTGCGGACCGCGAAGCGCTCGCCAACTTGCCCCGCGATGAAAAGCTGGCCGGAAGTGGCACCGTACAACACCGTGTTGCCGGCGAGAACGTCGCCGCGTTTGCAAGCGTTGTGGCTGGCGCGGATGACGATGGAGCCGCCGGAGAGTCCCTTGCCCACGTAATCGTTTGCTTCCCCATAAAGATTCAGGCTGAGACCTTCGGAGAGAAACGCGCCGAAGCTTTGCCCGGCGGTTCCATGAAATTCGTGAACCGAAGGGGCCAGGCCCGGTTGCTTGATGCTGAGGCGCATGCGTTCGCCGCTTAGGTGGCTGCCAATGCTGCGGTGAAAATTGTTGATGACCGTTGGATGAGCGGCCTGCGAATGCGCTTGCTGCAGGAGTTCCTCAACTTCCACGCCGCTGGATTCGGGCACAGGGGTTTGTTGCGGCACGACGCGAGCGGGCTTGGAAACGGGAATAACGAGCAGGGCGTCGAGGCCGGATTTTGTTTCAAGGCGATCGTACCAGCCGCGGAGTTCGGTGAGCGAGCGGACTCCCAACTCCGCCATGTTGCGGCGAATTTCTTCGGCTAGGGAACGGAAATACGCGACGACCATTTCGGGCTTGCCGTTGAAGCGGAGCCGAAGGGTTTCGTCCTGCGTGGCTATGCCGACGGGGCAAGTGTTGAGATGGCACTGACGAGCCATGACGCAGCCAATGGCGACGAGCGCGGCGGTGCCGAAACCGAATTCGTCGGCGCCGAGAATTGCGCCGATCAAGATGTCGCGCGCGAAGCGAAGGCCGCCGTCCACGCGAAGCGAAACGCGGGAGCGCAGGCCGGCGCGGAGCAGGGTTTCGTGCGTGTCGCGGAGACCGATTTCCCAGGGCAGACCGGTGTTCTTGATTGAAGTGAGCGGAGAGGAGCCGGTGCCGCCGTTGTGGCCGCTTATGGTGATAACGTTCGCGCCTGCTTTGGCAACGCCCGCTGCAATCACGCCGATGCCCGTGCCGGATACGAGTTTCACGCCGATGCGCGCTTGCGGATTGACGGCGCGCAAATCGTGAATGAGTTGCGCGAGATCTTCGATGCTGTAAATGTCGTGGTGCGGCGGCGGAGAAATCAGCGGCGTGCCGGGCGTGGCGTGGCGAATGCGCGCGATGTATTCGGTGACTTTGCGCGCGGGGAGCTGGCCGCCTTCGCCGGGTTTGGAGCCCTGCGCCATTTTGATTTCGAGTTCCTCGGCACGAACGAGATATTCGGCGGTGACGCCGAAGCGGCCTGACGCGACCTGTTTGATCTTGCTCGCGGTGCCCGGGGTCGCGTAGAGATCGGGATCTTCGCCGCCTTCGCCGGTGTTGCTGCGGCCGCCGATCTGGTTCATCGCCAGCGTGAGAGTTTTGTGCGCTTCGGGACTCAACGAGCCGAGGGACATGGCCTGCGTGCTGAAGCGCTTGAGGATGGATTCCAGCGATTCCACGTCTTCGACGGGGACGGCCTGCTCGGGCAACATCTCCAGCAGATCGCGCAGGAATGTGGGGCTCGCGGCCTTTCCGAGTTCCTCGACCGCGGAATAGTGCTCGGGCTGCGGCTTGCGGGTGTGCGCGTGCAAGCGGCGAATAAATTCGGGCGAGTTTGCGTGGAGTTCTGCGCCTTTGCGAAAACGGTAGAGGCCAAAGTCGGGAAGATTCTCGCCGCTGGTCGAGAATGCCGTTGCATGCATCTTCAAATAGTCCTGCAGCACATTGATCAGAGACTTTGTGCCGGGATAGCGGCCCGCGTCTTCAAAGAATTCGTGGCAAATCTGCTCTTCGAGTCCCAGAACTTCAAACAGGTGGCTGTTGCGGTAACTAGCCAAGGTGGAGATTCCCATGCGCGCGAGCACTTTGCGCAAGCCGCTGTATATGCCCGCGCGAACTTTCTTGAACGAACCGGGCTCTTCCGATTCGGCAAACTCCTCGGCGAGATACGGCACGACGGCGCTGGCACCGGCGGCCAATAGCATCGCCACATGGTGCGTGTCGAAGACTTGCGCACTTTCGACGACCAGCGGAACATCCGCGAATCCCTGGCGGACGGCGCTCTTCCAAAGTTTCGCGGCGGCCAGCAGCACGGGCAGCGCGGCGCGTTCACGGCTGACGTTTCGATCGGAAAGGAGGAGGAGCCCCGGGCGCTCACCGCTACTCAGAGGGGTAGCTAAACACTGAGTGAGGCAGCGACGTGCTCCCGGGACTCCAGTGGTGGCAGGAAAGCTTGTATCAACAACCTGCAGCTCAGGGATGGCTGCACAAAGCGCCGCAAGCTCAGCGGCGCTAAGAATGGGGCCCGGCAGGCAAAGAGACTTGCCGAGCGAAACTTCGAGAGACATCACGTGGGCTTCGCGCAACGGATCGATGGGAGGATTGGTGACTTGCGCAAAGCGTTGCTTGCAGTAATCCCAGAGAGGCCGCGTGAACGTGGAAAGAAAAGCGGGAGGAGCGTCGTCGCCCATGCTCCAATCGGCTTCCTTGCCGGTGAGGAGCGGGTGAAAAAGAATTTTGTACTGATCGTCGGTCCAGCCGGAAGCTCCGGCGAGACGCCGGGGTTCGGGGACCGGCGGCCGCGGCGCGGCGCTTGAGAGCTGCAGCAGCGAAGGAACGGAGGTGGTCTTGCGTTGAACTTGCGCGGTGACGCTCTTTAAGAGTTCGCGCCAGCGCAGGAAGACACCCGATTGCGGCGCAACGAGAATCATTTCACCCGGGCCGAGGCGGTGGCGCTCCGCGACGCGCGATTCATCCAGATCGACGAGGCCCGTTTCGCTGCCCGCGATGACCAGGCCATCGTGAGTGACGAGATAGCGCATGGGACGCAAACCGTTGCGATCGAGCTTTACACCGACGGAGAGGCCGTCGCTGAAAACCATGGCGGCGGGCCCATCCCAGGGCTCGCCTTCGCGCGAGAGGACTTCGAGCGTGCGCCGCACGTCTGAGGAGAGAAACGGGTCTTCGGCGAAGGCCGTCGGCATCAGGGAAAGCATCGAGGTTTCGACGGACTTGCCTTCGAGGAGCTTCAGCTCCAGCGCGTTGTCGAAACTCGCCGAATCGCTGACGTAGTCTTCGAGCATGTGGAACCACTCGCCGACGCCGATTCTCTTGCGCACTTCCCGCTCGCGGGCGCGCAGCCAGCGGCGATTGCTGACGATGGTGTTGATTTCACCGTTGTGGGCCACGTAACGGAAGGGCTGCGCGAGCTGCCAGGACGGTTCGGTGTTTGTCGAATAACGCTGGTGAAATATGGCGAAGTGGGCCACAAACTCCGGGTTGCGCAGATCCTCGTAAAAATGCGGGAACTGCCAGGGCGTCAGAAGGCCTTTGTAAACGATGGTGCGCGAAGAGAGCGAGGCGATATAGCAGCGCTCGGGCAGGAGCGATTCCGCGCGCTTGCGAAGAAGAGATAGGCTGCGCTCGAATTTCACCGCCAAATCGGCTACAGGCGTCTTCGCGGGAGTTGGCTCGATGTAGAACTGCCAGATCTCCGGCATGGTCTCAAAGGCGCGCTGGCCGAGGGCGTTCGGGTTGACGGGAACCTTGCGCCAGCCAGCAAGGCGCAACTTACCGCGGCCGATGGCTTCCTCGACGGAGCGCTGGGCGTCGGCAACACGCGTGTGCGGCGCGAAGAGCATCCCGACGCCGAAATTTTCGCCCAGCGTTAACTCAAGTTCGGCGGCGCGGGCGCGCAAGAATTCCACCGGCAGGCTGCTAAGGATGCCGGCACCGTCACCGCTGGCGCCGTCGGCATCCACACCGCCGCGGTGAGACAGGCGCTCCAGCGCTTGCAATGCAATTTGCAGGATTTCGTGGGTGGGAGGACCGGCAAGGCGCGCGACGAAACCTGTACCACAGGCATCGTGGTCCGGGTGCCCCCAGTTCGGCTGGCGCCGCCTGCTACACATAGGAGAGTAATAGAGGCTACTCGCGGCGAAGTACAATGCAGAATTTCTATGTAATGCATCGGTAATGCAGGGGCGCGGGAGAGGACAAGTAGCTTAGAACTTCGTAACTTCGCTAAAGTGAAAATTGCTGATTTTCATTGGGGGAACCACGATTTCGAAGGACTCCTCGGCGGTGGCGCGGCGGGAGGGGCCCAGGGCCTCTACGTTCGCCAGCATTTGCAGAATCGATTGATTGAATCGAAAATTCCGCACGGCTTGCGTTACTTTGCCCTTTTCGACCAGGAACAAGCCGTCGCGCGTCATGCCGGTCATCACTTTTTCGTAGGGATCGAGTTCGCGGATGTACCAGAGGCGCGTGACCAGGAGGCCGCGGTCGGTCCCGGCGATCATTTCATCGATGGAGGAATTGCCACTGCCGATCACCAGGTTCATCGGGGCTTCGCCATATTCGTTCGGCAAGGCAAGGCCGTGGCCGGTGGGGCGGGTGCCCGCTTTTTTCGCGGAGCGGCGGGAGTAAACGAGATTGCGGGGAACTCCGTTGTCAACAAGAAGCACGCGCTGGCGGGGAATCCCTTCGCCATCGAAGGGTGCGCCGAGTTGTTCGGGATGATAGACGTCGTCGGAGATGGTGATGTTTTTTCCGAGGAGCGGCTTTCCGAGGCGGCCGGAAAAACAGGAGCGCTGATCCTGGATGGCGGTGGCGGCGAAATCGTAAAAGAGAAAACCGACGAGATCGAGAACCGCGGCGGGTTCGAGAATGACGGTGTATTTGCCGGGCGCAAGCTCGGCGGGATTTTCCGCGCGGGCGGCTTTTTCGCTGGCAATCTTTGCGAGGGCCAGGGGATCGAAGGCGCGGAAATCTGCGGCGTTGGCTTTGGCCCAACTGGTGGCCGAACCCTGCTGCATCGTGACGGAAAACTCGGCCTGGGTCTGGCGGTAGGCGGCGAAGAGACCGCGGGAATTGGCGAGGACGGACTGGCTTTGGCCACTGGAGAAAATGCCGGCGGCGATCTGGCTCTTGCCTTCGGCGAGGGAGCAGGCGTTTTTCACGGCTCGCGCGCGGGAATCGGCGGAGAGCAGAGCGGTGGCCGGAGAGAATCTGCGGACAGCGCGGTACTTCTGTTTTGCGGGCAAAGGCAACAGGCCGGGATCTTTCGGCTGGCTGGATGCAAGCGATGCCGCGGATTCGAGGGCGGCGCGGAGAGAGTCCTCTTCGATGCGGTTGGTAGTGACGCGGGCGGTGCGGCCGTCGACGACGACGCGAAGAGAAACGGTGAGGCCGTGTTCGGCGACGTGCTGGTGGATGGAGTTGTTGGCGAAGCGGGTGAGCGCGTCGATGACTTCATCCACGTGCACTTCGGTTTCGGGGATGCCGGCGGTTTTGGCGATGCGCAAAACGCGATCGGTGATAGCGCGCAATTCCCTTTCCGGTCGAAGTGAAACTTCGGGGGAAGCGGCGCGGCGCGCAGAGTTTGAGCGGATTTTCTTCGCTGAGCTCATTCGTTTGAGAACGCAGTTCCGATTTTTACGTTGCGAAAACGCGCGGGGGCGGCGCCGTGGCCCGTGCCCATAGTCTGCATCGGCTGGCCTTTGCCGCAGTTGGGCGTGCCCCAGAGGACCCAATGATCGGCGTTGCAGATGGCGTCGCAGGAGTTCCAGAATTCGGTGGTGATGCCGCTGTAGCTGGGATTTTTCAGCATGCGGCCCTTCTTGCCGCCTTTGATTTCCCAGGCGATTTCGGTGGAGAACTGGAACTGGTAGCGGCGATCGTCGATGGACCAGGAGCGGTTGGTTTCCATCAGGATGCCATCGTCCGTATCGGCGATCAGATTTTCGGGCGTCCAGGTGCCGGGGAGAAGGCTGACGTTGGTCATGCGAATCATCGGCAGGCGGTTCCAGCTTTCGGTGCGCATGGTGCCGCCGGAGCGCTGGAGGCCGATGAGGTGCGCGGTTTCGCGGCTGGAGAGATAGCCGCGGAATTCACCGTCCTTGATGACGTCGATGCATTGCGCGGGAACACCTTCGTCGTCGTAGGCGAAGGTGCCTAGGCCGGGGCCATGCGCAGGGCGGGCGTCGGCGACGACATTCACGATCGATGAGGCGTAGCGCAGGTGGTTCAATTTATCGAGGGTGAGAAAACTGGTTCCGGCGAAATTCGCTTCCTGGCCGAGAACGCGATCCAGTTCGATGGGATGGCCGACGGATTCGTGAATCTGCAGACCGAGCTGGCTGCCGCCGAGAATCAAAGTGGATTTTTTTTCGGGGCATTGCGCCGCGGTGTGGAGCGCGACCGATTCTTCGGCCATTTGCGGGGCGTGTTTGAGAAGATCCATCGCTTCGATCAGTTCGTAGCCGCCGAGGATGTGCTGGCCGCCGAAGCTGTTCGGATAGGAGCGCTTCTGGATGGCGTCGCCTTTGAAGGAAGTGGCGACGATCCCGCAGCCGGAGTGGTAGCGGCGCTGGTGAATTTTCGAGCCGGCACTGGAGGCGAACCAGGAATCGATCTTGCGGAACTGCATGTCGGTCTCGGTAAGCGTGACGCCTTTGACGTGGCGCATGGCAGCGTCGGCTTTGAGCAGAAGATCGAGTTGCGCTTCGAGAGGAATTTCGAACGGGTCTTTCTGGCAAGGACCCTGCCAACTGTCCACGTAGGAAGGCTCGGCGGCGAGTTGAACGTCTTCTTTTTTTGCGAGCGCCGAGGCTTTGGCGATGGAGACGGCTTGCGCGGCGCAAGCGGCCACACCTTCGCGGGTGAGTTGATCCGTGGAAGCGAAGCCCCACGCGCCGTTGACAACCACGCGAATGCCGAGGCCGATGGATTCGCTCTGGCCGAGGGTGCCCACTTCCCCGCTCTTGGTAGTGAGGTCGCGCTGGCGGAGGTGCATCACGCGCACGTCGGCGTAGGTTGCGCCGCGAAGGCGAGCGGTGTCGAGAGAGTGGCCGCAGTAGTCCCACATAACTTTCACCAGGTGATAGGCACCAAAATTTTGGGGCGGTTCGATTTTGTCGAAACGCCCCACAAGGATATCTTACTTGATTTTGGCACCTGGCGCGGAAAGAGCGTTCGGAGTCTGCAAACGGAAGGCTGGGCCACCTGAAGGTGGCCGCTACTGTCGCGGAGGCGGCGTAAAGCCGCCCCACACGATAAGGTTAGGTGCCTTCTTGCCAGGACGCGAGGTATTGCTCCTGCTCGGGGGTTAGCTTGTCGAGGCGGTGGCCCATGGATTCGAGCTTGAGGCGCGCGATTTCGCGGTCGAGATGCTCGGGCACGACGTACACCTGCGGCTTCATGTCTTTGTGGTTCTTGACGAGATATTCCGCGGAGAGCGACTGGTTCGCGAAGCTCATGTCCATCACGGAAGCGGGGTGCCCTTCGGCAGTGGCGAGATTTACCAGCCGGCCCTCGGCGATCAGATAGACCTTGCGGCCGTCCTTGAGAAGGAATTCATCCACCAGCGGGCGAACTTCCTTTTTTCCGGAAGAGAGCGCTTCGAGCGCGGGGATTTCAATCTCTACGTTAAAGTGGCCGGAGTTGCAAACGATCGCCCCGCTCTTCATCACTTCGAAGTGTTCGCGGCGAATCACGTTCTTGTTTCCGGTGACGGTGATGAAGATGTCGCCTTCCTTGGCGGCGTCGGCCATCGGCATCACGCGGAAGCCGTCCATCACGGCCTCAATGCCCTTGACGGGATCGATTTCGGTAACGATGACGTCGGCGCCGAGTCCCTTGGCGCGCATCGCAGCGCCGCGGCCGCACCAGCCGTAACCGGCGATGACGACTTTCAGGCCTGCGATGAGCACGTTGGTGGCGCGAATGACGCCATCGAGGGTGGACTGGCCGGTGCCGTAGCGATTGTCGAAGAAGTGCTTGGTCATCGCGTCGTTGACGGCGATGATCGGATACTTCAGCGTGCCGTCCTTGGCCATGGCGCGGAGGCGAATCACCCCGGTGGTGGTTTCTTCGGTGCCGGCGATCACGTTGCCGACAAGATCCTGGCGCTTGGTGAGCAGCATGGTGACGAGGTCGCAGCCGTCGTCCATGGTGAATTGCGGCTTGTGGTCGAGCGCCGCTTTCATGTGCTGGTAGTAGGTGTCGTTGTCCTCGCCCTTGATGGCGTAAGTGGGAATGTTGAAGTCGCGATTCAGCGAGGCGGCGACTTCATCCTGGGTGGAAAGAGGATTCGAAGCGCAGAGAACCGCGTCGGCGCCGCCGTCACGCAGGGCAATCATCAGGTTCGCGGTTTCGCTGGTGACGTGAAGACACGCGGAAACGCGGAGACCCTTGAGAGGCTGCTCCTTGATGAAGCGCTTGCGGATGGACTGCAGCACGGGCATCTGCTGCGCGGCCCACTCGATCTTGCGCTTGCCCGCATCGGCAAGCCCGATATCCTTCACATCGCCTTTTTTCAGTTCTGCGGTAGCCATTTCAGGATTCCTCACAATTTAAATTTGCATTCGTTGAGCGAATGATTGAACCTGGACGCTTTCCGCCGACAAACAATTTCACTTGCGGCAGAGAGGGAACTGTTTTACGAAACAGCAAGAGCCGCCGCGAAAACTAGCGGCGGGCGGCCGCTTCCACGGGAGCTCCGAGTCCCGCGGCCTTACGCAGTGCGTCGGCGCGGTCGGTCTTTTCCCAGGTGAATCCCGGGCCGGTGCGGCCGAAGTGGCCGTAGGCGGCAGTTTGCTTGTAGACGGGCTTGCGCAGGTCGAGAGTCTCGATAATCGCCTTCGGCGTCAGCGAAAAATTCTGGCGAACCAGCTCGGTGATTTTCTCTTCGGGAATCGCGGCGGTGCCAAATGTATCCACCATCACGGAAACGGGCTCGGCAACGCCGATCGCGTAGGCGAGTTGCACTTCGGCGCGGCTGGCTAGCCCGGCAGCGACGATATTCTTAGCGATATAGCGCGCCATGTAGCAGGCGGAACGGTCCACCTTCGAGGGGTCCTTGCCGGAGAAAGCACCGCCGCCGTGGCGGCTGTAGCCGCCGTAGGAATCCACAATGATCTTGCGGCCGGTGAGGCCTGCATCGCCCATCGGTCCGCCGATGACGAAGCGCCCGGTCGGATTGATATGATATTTGGTCTTGGCATCCAGCATGTGCGCGGGAATGATCGGCTTGATCACGTATTCCATGATCGCGTGGCGTAAATCTTCGTTGGGCACGGTGTCACTGTGCTGGGTGGAGATCACCACGGTGTCGACGCGGAACGGCCTCCCATTGCGGTATTCGACGCTAACCTGGGACTTGCCATCGGGACGGAGGAAATCCACTTTCTTGCTCTTGCGGACTTCAGAGAGGCGCTGCGTAAGGCGGTGAGCCAGCTGAATCGGCATGGGCATGAGTTCTTCGGTTTCGTCGCAGGCATAACCGAACATTAAGCCCTGGTCGCCGGCGCCGCCGGTGTCCACGCCCATGGCGATGTCGGGCGACTGGCGCTTGATGGTGCACATGACCGCGCAGGTGGTGGAATCAAAACCAAAGAGAGCGTTGTCGTAGCCGACCTGTTCGACGGTCTTGCGGATCAGATCGTCGTAGTCAATGATCGCCGTCGTAGTAATTTCACCGGCAACGACGACCAGTCCTGTCGTTACCAAAGTTTCGCAGGCTACCCGGCCCTTGGGGTCCTGGCGCATGACTTCATCAAGTACCGCGTCCGAAATCTGGTCGGCAATTTTATCCGGGTGGCCTTCTGTCACCGATTCGGAGGTAAACAGAAAGTTGCGCATGTTTCCGTCGCTCAAAACAAATCTCCTCTGTGCTCGACTTCTTTAGATTATTGGGAAGGTGTGAAACACCCCATAGGGCCTACATGCCGGCGGCAAAGCAGACTCTAACCGAATTAGAGTAGCACCGGCTGGAAGCGGAATCAACGCATTGATTTTGCAAGGGTTAAGGAAGCAGCGAGTGGTTGTTTTCGGGCATTGAACTGAAACTAAAGGGATTTAGCGGGCATGGAGAGAGCTGTTGGTTGGCGCAGCCCCATCAGGGTGCGCTAGGGCAAGATCGTGGGACGAAGACGGCCGTGGAGTCGATATACGTCAAAGTCCTTTCGGTCGATGGTGAAGAACTTGGAAAGTTTTTCGCGCTCTGCGACGCGGAGTAGCGCCGCATCCGCAAGTTCCATCCCCCGGTCGCGATACTTGTGCATCAACTCGCGGATGCGAGGAATATCTTCTGCATCGAGTGGAAGGATTCCAACGGCACCCCGCAGAATCAATTCCCATACCGCGTCTTGGCCTGCGGGCAAGTCGGTCAGAAGATACAGCACTTCGGCAAGTGCAGGCCAGACCGTAGCCAGCGGTTCTTTGATCTCCCGCAGTGCGGCAACACATTTCAGGTGATGCTGATCGTCCGAATCCACCAGTGCGACCAGCGGCCCTGCGTCCACAAGGATCACGAACGTTTCCGTTTGGCTTCAAGAATCTTTCGGAATTGCTTCCCTGTCTCTTCCGAGCGGCGGGGATTGCCCCCTTGCACGACGCCAATCAGGTCAGCAACCTGTTGATATAACGAGACAGAGGAATCGGCGAACTCGGGCCAGGAATTCAAGGCGCGGCGAATGACTTCCGATTTGGAGATGCCTTTGCGGCGGGCGACGCGGGCAATCTGGCGACGCGTTTTGGAATCGAGCCGCAGTGTGACGGGGGCTTCCATATTCAGTTCATCTTCAAACTATTGTAATACACCTTGTATTACAACGCAACACGCAGGGCAGTGCCGGGATAAAGCGCCAGCCGCAGACGGCGGCCGCTACAACGTCAAAAACGGACCGCCTCGGAAGGCGGTCCCCACACTAGAAAAGCTAATTAGGCGTCGTCGGAGTCGTCGACGGTGACTTCGAGCTTGCCCTTGGTCTTTTTGGCCATGAGGTAGGAGCGGATGAACGGAGTGAGGTCGCCGTCGAGGACTTTGTCGACGTCGCCGACGCTGAACTTGGTGCGGTGGTCCTTGATGAGGCGGTACGGTTGCATGATGTAAGAACGAATCTGGCTGCCAAAGGAGATTTCGAGCTTGGATTCGTCGAGGCGGTCGGTTTCGTCGCGGCGCTTCTGAATTTCCAGGTCGTAGAGTTTCGAGCGCAACATCTTCATGGCCATCTCGCGGTTCTTGTGCTGGCTGCGCTGCATCTGGCAGGCGACGATGATGCCGGTGGGAATGTGCGTGATGCGGACGGCGGTCTCCACCTTATTGACGTTCTGGCCGCCCTTGCCGCCGGCGCGAAAGGTGTCGAGTTTCAGATCATCGGGCTTGATGTTGATCTCGATGCGGTCGTCAACTTCGGGAATGACGAAGACGGAAGCGAACGAGGTGTGGCGGCGCGCAGCCTGATCGAAGGGCGAAATGCGCACCAGGCGGTGCACGCCGGTTTCGCCGGAGAGCAGGCCGTAAGCATTCTCGCCGCTGAATTGAATGGTGGCGTTCTTGATCCCAGCTTCTTCGCCGGGCGTTTCGTCGAGCAGGTTGGCCGTGACGCCGTTGCGCTCGGCCCAGCGGAGATACATGCGCAGGAGGATGGATGCCCAGTCCTGCGATTCGGTGCCGCCGGCGCCGGGCTTGATGGTCATGATGGCGTTGAGGTGGTCGTTCTCGCCGGACAGCAGGGTTTGGGTTTCGAGTTCGCCGATGTAGCTATCCGCCGCCGAGAGTTCCTTGTTGAGGTCCTTCAGCAATCCCTCTTTTTGCTCGGCGTTGGATTCGCCGCGCGCCAGTTCGATATAAGTTTCGATGTCGCTGGCGAGAGACTCCAGTTTCTCATCGGCGGCGAGCTGATCTTCGACCTTCTTGCGGTCGCGGAGAACGCTCTGCGCTTCTTCTTGATTGCTCCAGAAATTGGGGTCGGCGGCGCGCTCTTCGAGGGTTTTCAGGCGCGCGCGGTTTTGGGGAGCGTCAAAGAAAGCTCCGCACGAGAGCGATGCGCTGTTTCAATCCTTCATACTGGTGCTGCAAATCTTCAAGAATCATGCGATGTTTTGGGAACCCGGACTCTGCAGGGCTATTTCGCCTTTCGAAAAGTGAGCAGAACTAGAATAGCGGAAATGGCGACGCACATCCAGGCGAACCAGTCGCCGAAGCGCGTGTAGATGGTCTTGCCGGTGCGGAAATCGTAGGGCAGATCGGCAGCGTCGCGGGTGTCGCGCTGCATCGCGCGCGTGACGTTCCCGTAAGGATCGATGGAGGCGGTGATGCCGCTGTTGGTGTCGCGAATCAGCCAGCGGCGATTTTCGACGGCGCGGACACGAGCCATGCGGAGGTGCTGCTCGGCGGCTTCGGATTTTCCGAACCAGCCGTCATTGGAGATGTTGACCAGGAGCTGCGCGCCGTTATTGGCGAACTGGCGAATCTCTCCGGCGTAGATGGCTTCATAACAAATAAAAACGGAGAAGGTGTTGCCACCCGCAAAATGGCCGACGTTTCGCTCCTTGCCCTTGTGGAATCCGCCCACTTCCTCGGAGACGCTGGTGACGACCTGATGGATCAGGGGAAATGGTTCGTACTCGCCGAATGGAACGAGATGAATCTTGTCGTAGGTGAAGGCTTTTTGCCCGATGCTATTGAGCATCGCCGCGCTGTTGTATGGCACAAGCCCCGTGCGGGGAACGCCTCTGCCGCTTTCGACAACGGGTTTCCAGTCGATGATGCCGACGATGACCGGATACTGGAATTTCGCGGCCAGGCTGGAAATGTACGGGGCGAAGTGCGGATCCTGCAATGAAAACGGGGCCGGCGCTTCGGGCCAGACAAGCAGGTCCGGCTGTTGCGCGCCAGGCGCGCGGCGCAGGCTGAGGCGCTCGAGCTCCGCCATATCCGCCTTGTGGTCGGCATACCAGTCGCCGACGTACTGTTCAGTTTCGGGGAAATTCGGCTGCACAACGCGCGCGACGTGGCCGGCCGCCGCCGTCGGCACGAAGCGTGGGCCAACTTTTTGCACCGTGAGAAGAACCAGCAGGACACAGGTGACAACCGCGAGCCTGCTTTTTCTCTGTTCGGACGGGCTGGCCAGAATCCACACCAGCAAGGAATTGAAAACAGCCACCAAAAACGACACGCCGTAGATTCCGGTGATCGTGGTGAGCTGCACAATCGCCGGATTTCCCGCAGCGGGGTACCCTAGCAGTCCCCAGGGGAAACTGATTTCCGGAAGGTAGGCGCGGAAAACTTCCGTGGAAATCCAAAGAAAGGGGGCGCCGCAGAAAGCGAGGCCGATTCCCTGCTGCGACAACCGCTGCACCATCCATGCGAAAAGACCGATCGAGCTTCCCCACACCGCGGCGATGAGCAACAGTACTGCCCATCCGGCCGTGGTGGACATGCCGCCGTGAACGGAGAGCACTTCGGCAACCCACGGGACGCACGTGACAACAAAAATCATGCCATGCAAGAAACCGCCGAAAAAGGCGACCCTCGCCCGCGCCCCGAGCAAGCTGAACAATAAAATCGCCAGACAGAACCATGAATAAAAGCTGGGATGAGCGCCGTAAAAGGAAAGAGAGAGAATCGCGCCGCTGAGCGCGGCGAGAATGAGACGGCCGGCTCGCGAAAATCCCGCAGGGAGCAACAACCTGTTGGTGGAAGACCAGGGACGCGACGCCATCAGTGTTTTGCGACGAATGCCTTGAAGCCGGCGCTTTCCAGGCCCTTCTTCGCGGCGTCGGCACTCTTCTGATCTTTGAACGGCCCAACCTGCACCCGGTAATACTTATCCTTGTGCGGTGGCTGCACGTACGCGGAGAAATGTTTTCTCTGCAGGCTACCGGCCAGCGCCAGCGCGTCATCCTGTTTCGCAAGAGCCGCGACCTGCAAAATGATCGCGCCATTGGGAATCAGCGGCGCACTTGAGGCGCTGCGTTCAACCGGTTGGCGAGCAGCGGCGACCGGGGGTGGCGCGGAATTTTTGGCGTTCACCTGTTTGGACGGCGGCGGAGTGGGCGATGTCTTGGGCACCGGCTCCAGATGCGGCGGAATCTTTGAAGACTTGTTGCTATCGTAAAAATTCCAGGTGGAATCGGATGCAGTGGAAGTCGCCGGGTCGGAGTCGGTGGAATCCTTCACTGGAGTGATAGTTCTCTTCGGAGCAACATCCGGTTTAACGCTCGGCACCGACTCGGGGCTTCCCATGCCATTACTTGCGGCGCGCACCTGGCCGTCATACTGATTGCGGCCCATCACGTAGCCCAGGGCGAAGAACACGCCGGAAAAAACCAGCATGAGCAAAAAAAGGCCGATCACGTGCCTGCTTTCCAGCACGCGCTCGCCAGCCCCGCGTCTCCCGCCGGATGCCATTTACTTAGAAGTGCCCCCCGCGACCTTCATCCATGTATTAATAATATCTATAGGAAGGGGAAACACAATCGTTGTGTTCTTCTCGACACCTATCTCAGTCAGGGTCTGGAGGTAGCGCAACTGGATGGCGGAGGGTTGCGTCTCCAGCACCTTGGCGGCGTCGGCCAGTTTTTGGGAAGCTTCGAACTCGCCTTCGGCGTGAATGATCTTGGCGCGGCGTTCCCGTTCGGCTTCGGCCTGCTTGGCGATGGCGCGCTGCATCTGTTCGGGGATGTCCACCTGTTTCACTTCGACTTTGCCAACCTTGATGCCCCAGGGCTCGGTGTCCTGATCGAGGATGATCTGCAATTTGCCGTTCACTTTATCGCGCTGCGAGAGAATTTCGTCGAGTTCAAACTGGCCGACGACGCTGCGCAGGGTGGTCTGCGCCAACTGTGAAGTTGCATACTGATAGTTTTGCACTTGCGAGAGAGCGAGATTGGCATCAACCACGCGGAAGTAGCAAACCGCGTTCACTTTCACGCTGACGTTGTCGCGGGTGATGATGTCCTGCGGCGGAACGTCGAGCGTCTCGAGGCGCAAGCTGATGCGATAGAGCGTCTCGATCGGCCAGAAAACCAGACGGACTCCCGCACCTTTCGCTTCGGGCAGCAGGCGGCCGAGGCGAAGAACCACGCCGCGCTCCCACTCCTTGATGATGTAAATCGAATTCCAGACCCACAAAAGAAACAGTGCAACCACGATCAGCGTGCCCAATCCAAAGTACTCAAACATGTTTTGCCTCCGGACCTACGCCAACTCTAGCTGCCTGCGGTGACCTGGGCTTGCTTTGGCTCCACAAACAGTTTCAAACCATCGACGCGCGTTACCCGAACGAGCGCACCCTCTGGGACTGGTGAAGAAGCCGCGGCGCGCCACAGTTCGCCGTGGACGCGGATCATTCCTTCTCCTTGAGCCGGCAACGCTGCGGTGACGATCCCCTCCGCACCGAGCATCTCTTCCTTGCCCGTGGCCGTCTTCCATGCGCGGGACTTCAGCACCAGCCGCATCAGAAACACCGTCAGGATGGCAACCGGCAGAGTCACTCCCAGCGCGACACCGAAACTGACTCCGCCCGGCGTCAGCGGCGAGCGGATCAAAAAGATCGCGCCCAAAAACATCGAGACGACGCCACCCAAGAGGAGAACACCATGGCTTGCAAATTTCGCCTCCATGATGAAGAGCGCGAAGGCGAGCAGAATCAGCGCCACGCCAGCAAAATTCACCGGCAGCAAGTGCATGGCATAGAGCGCCAGCACGGCGCAGATCCCGCCAATCACGCCCGGGGCGATTACGCCGGGATGAGTGAATTCGGTGTACAGGCCCAACACGCCGACCATCAAAAGCAGGAAAAAGACATCCGGGTCGACGATGCGGGCCAGGAACTTCTGGCGGGCGGATAATTGAAATTCATCCAGTCGGTAATTGTCGAGCGAAAGTTTAGCGGCTTTCCCGTCGAAACGCTTGATTTCGCGGCCGTTCAGTTGTTGCAGCAGATCCGCGTTATCGCGGGCGATCAGATCAATCAGATGCCCCGCGAGCGCCTCCTTTTCGGTGAAGGCCTGGGCGTCGGTGACGGCGGTCTCCGCGAGTTTCGGATTGCGGTCGCGTTTTTCGGTGAAACTCCGCAGGAACGCGGTTGCATCGTTATTCAGCTTCTTGCGCAGCACTTCATCCACGGGAACGGAAAATCCGCCGGGGAGAAGTATCGGCGTGGATGCCCCGGTGCGCGTTCCCGGCGCCATGGCGGCGACATCCGCGGACAGGAGAATGAAGAAACCCGCGGAGGCGCCACGCGCGCCGGCGGGAGAGACAAACACCGCGACCGGGACCGGGGAATCCAGAATGTGATGGATCATGTCGGTCATCGAATCGCTGAGGCCGCCCGGGGTATCCATGGTGATCAGCACGAGCGAGGCTTGGCGGTGTGCCGCGTCGGCAAGGCCTTCGTCAATGTATGTGGCAAGGATAGGTTCGACTTCGCGATCGAGCTTAAGCTCCAGGACGAGAGGAGCAGTCTGTTCATCGGGCACCGCGGCATGCAACCATTCGATACCGGCAATCAGCAACACCGCGCCAGCGGCGAGGATGCAGAGGATCGCACGACCGCCAAACCACTTACCACAAGCGTTCACTGCGCACCTCCCGTGGGCTTGCCCTTTTCCAGGTGTTCCAGCAACTGCCGCGCCTCGGCGTAATTGGGCGCGAGCTTCACGGCCTTTTCGACTTCCGCTCTGGCCAGTGCGGGCTTCTTCTGTTCCAGATAGATGCGTGCCAGCATCACGCGCCCGGTCGCCGAGTCGCGCAAAGCAAGAGACGTCTGCAACTCCTGGATCGCTTCGTCGAGGCTACCCCTTCGGCGATAGATATCGGCAAGTTCGTGGTGAGCGAGAGCATTTTTCGGATCGGCGGCAAGCGCGGCACGAAATTCCTTTTCGGCCGAATCCAGATGCCCCGCGGCAAGCTCCTGGCGGCCACGGCGTATATGTGCGACTGCCGGATCGAGCGGAGTTGCCGATTCGGTAGCTGCGGCGCCAGTGGGCGCGGGCGTGGCGAGCTGGAGCCGCAGCGCAGTGGTATCAAGCTCGGCTCTCACTCGCTGGTATTTTGCAAGAGATTCGGGGTTGCCATCCAATTTCACCGCGGGTAATCCGTTCGGACCAAAGGCCTCGTTCGCCGCGTCGCGATCTTCCGCGGCTTGCTCCTTCTTCCCTGCCTTCTCCAGGGAGTAGAGCAGGAACGCCCGGTCCTCCGGATTGTCTGGCTCGCGTTGCATGGCAGCGCGAAATTCGGAAGCGGCGGCGGCGAGATCGTTATTCTGCAGGGATAGCAGTCCGAAGTTGAACGGGTAATCGTCCTCATCGGGAACAAGGTCGCGGGCGCGGGCGAGCAACGGGAGCGCGACGCCAAGTTTGCCCTGGCGAGCGCGCGCAAGGGCCAGGTTGTTCAGAATTTCCGGCATGTCCGCGCCGCTGACCATGCTCGACTTCAGGTCTTCCTCCAGCCTGCCGAAAACCTTTTCGGCTTTTTCCGGCTGGTTGAGGCGCAGATAGCAAACGCCGGTCGCAAAAGTGGCTTCGACGCTGCGTTCGTTGGTGGGGGGCACACGCGCGAACCAGGTGAGGGCGGAGGCACAGTCATTCCGCGTGAAATAAACCTGGCCCAGGGAAAACGCCGGATCAGGCCAGTTGGGTTCCAACCGCGCGGCTTCCTTCAGATCGCGAATCTTTATTTCATCCTCGTTGGCCAGCAATCCGCGAATGTACTGCTCGAAGGCGCCCAGATAGATGGAGCGCTGAAGTTTCGAAAATTCCGCGAGACTCAGCGGAAAATTGTGGTCGATCGCGGTGAGCAGGCGCCAGGAGACCCGCGTGTATAGGTTCATCATGGAATCCAGCGGGCCGCTTTCACGCACAGAAGGGAGGAGCGCGACAGGATTTACGCGCAAGACGCGGGCGTTCACCGTCAGCGAAGTTCCGTCGGACGTATAGTTGCCGAACACCACGTAGTCGGCGTCCATGTCCTGTGCGATGTGCAGCATGGTGGCGCGGCTTAATTTCGCGTTGGGGGGCAGGCCTGCGCGGTCCATCTCGTCCATGCGGCCTTCGTGCGAATAAACCTGCTGGCCGGCGGCGGAGAGTTTCTGGATGGTGAGCGCTTCCAGCCCTTCCCCGATCCAGTCCAGCCTCGGCGATGCGCCGGAATTCTCAAATGGAAATACCAGAAACACCCCGCTCTGCGGAAGTGAAGGTGCGTGACCCGCTACGGAGAGATTGTATTGATGGCCGGACGTTCCCTTTGGGCAGAGAAAAAAGAGACTGGCGAGCAAAACCAGCGAGAGACTGCGAAACCTTGGCCCCGGTTTATCCATTAAGACAACATTCTAGCAGACGTAGCGGGCAACTGGCGGCGGCATTGCGGGCGAGGAAGACTACTTCACCAAATACAGAATGTGGCGATTCGCGTCGAGCGACAGTGCGCGAACGCCGAGGGAGCGAACCCCGAGCAATCCATCGAACAGGGGTTCTTCGCCATTGGAGACAATGTAAGCGCTTTGGCGGAAGCGAACGCCGCTCAGTTCAAATTCCAGCAAAGAAACGCCGCGAGTCTCGGCCAGGTTGGCGACGCCAGTTTCCTGAGTCAAGCTGCCGGCCGGATTGTGCGAACTCTCGGCGGCGGACCTGGCGCCGAAAATCACCATGCGGTTCGTGCCGGAGTCGACCAGAAGCCGCAAAGACTTTCCGCCGACTTTAGTTTCCGCGATGGGAAGGCCGGCACGGATGGAGAGTTCGATCGGAATTCCCTCCGGGGCGACCTCACCGAATTCGATCAATTTCCTGCCGTAGTCCAGGCGGAAGCTGCTCTTGCCCAGAATGTCGAAGCCCAGGATTCCGGCAATCGGGAGCTTCAAGTCACGCTCGACGCGGCTGAGGTCCGAAACCAGGACGGGAACCGAAATTGCACGGATAGGGCCGAACCGAATCTCAGGCACGGTCGCGGCAAAAGTTTCCGAAAGTCCGCCGACGGCAGACACCCTGGCGCGGGAAAAAGGCAGGCCGAGGCCCCGTGCGACTCCGATGTTGAGGACGCTGGGGGAAGTCCCTGTGTCGATCACAAAGTTTCTGCCTTCAGCGTCCCCGCCAAAATGGCCTTCCGCAACCACCAAAAATCCACGATAAATCTCTACCGGGATGCTCGAACGCGGAATCCAAGCGTCAGAGTGTATAGAAGGGTCCCCGGGAGGTGATGCCGCCCAGGAAGTCCCCCAGGTCCAAGAGCCAACCAGAAACAGGGTCGCCAAGCGAATGGGAAAGCGATGCACGTCTGCCACATGCTCCTCGAACGGTATCGCTCACCGTAGGGGCCCGGCGAGGCAGCACAAGGGTTTGGGCGTGGCTTCTATATGGATTGTGGGTGGCCGGATAACTGTCGCCGGGGATGGAACTTATTCGAAGAAAAGCGCGGCGGATTGGCCAAAGGACTAATCCCACGTTCAAGCTCGCTCGTCCAATACACCGAGGTCATTATGAGTACACCGAATCCCCCCCGAGCCATTTTCCGATTTGGTGCGTTTGAACTCGACTCGCGTACCGGAGAACTCCGTAAGAACGGCATGCGGCTTCGGTGCCAGGAGCAACCGATCCACGTGCTGGTTGCGCTTCTCGAGCGACCAGGAGAACTCCTGACCCGCGAGGAATTGCGGCAGCGCGTGTGGCCGCAAGACACCTTTGTGGACTTTGACCACGCGCTGAACACCGCGGTCAAGAAGATACGGGCCACTCTGCACGACGAGGCGGATGCCCCACGGTATCTGGAAACGGTGCCCCGGCGGGGCTACCGGTTTATCGCGCCCGTTCAAACCGAGCTGACGCCGGGGCGCACCGCCGAGGAGCATAGGGCCAAAGCGCCGGAGGTGCCTGAGACTAGGCGGCCTCTGATCAATCGCCGGGTTGTGGCCTTGGCGGCCGCACTGATCGTCGTGGTCGGCGCAGTATATTACTGGAGCAGTCATCGGGCCCGCGCGAGCGGCGGATACCGGCCCAGTCGAACCATGGTAGCGGTGCTACCCTTCGAAAACCTGACTAACGATCCATCGCAGGAATTTTTCAGCGACGGGATGACCGAAGAGACTATCGCGCAGTTGGGCCGCCTGAATTCCCAGAACATGGGAGTGATCGCAAGAACCTCCGCGATGAAGTACAAGCATTCGGGAAAAGGCGCGCAGGAGATAGGGCGCGAACTGAACTCCGATTATTTGCTGGAAGGCAGCGTGCGTCGGGAAGGCTCGCGTGTACGCGTGGTGGCGCAATTGATTCGAGTCGCGGACCAGTCGCCGCGGTGGAGCCACCAGTTCGAATACGAATTCGGGGAGCCACTCTATATCGAGACGGATGCCGCGACGGAAATCGCCAACATGGTTCACACCGCACTGGAGCCTGCGGCCCTCGGACGCGTGCAAAAGGCGGACTCCACGGATTTCTACCTGCGGGGACTGGCGGAGTCCAACGTTCACACGGCGGAGGGGCTGGATCGCATCTTCGAGGCTTTTGACCAGGGCATGAAGAAAGATCCAGATTGCGCGCCGCCCTACGCCGCGCTGGCACGGATCTATGAACGGGGCGCCAACCTTGGATTGCTGAAGCCAACCGATGCGTATGCCAAAGCGCGGGTGGCGGCGGAAAAAGCGATTGAGATCGACCCTGCCAATCCCGAGGCGCATATCTATCTCGCGGACGCCTTGCTCACCGTCGACTTTGACTGGTCGAGGGCGCAATTGGAAATCCAGAAGGCGCTGACGCTAAATGTGAACGACCCCAGCGCGCACGAATGGAACGGAATCTTCCTTTCGTTGCAAGGCCGGTCTGATCAATCCATCCAGGAATTGCGGACTGCCGCGGAACTCGATCCCCTCAATGCGGAGTACCTGACGACCCTGGGAGAAATATTGATGGCAGCGGAGCGGCCTGTGGAGGCGGAAGCTCAGTTGAAGTCCGCGATCGGGCTGGATCCGGCTTCCGACAAGGCCCACTCCTGGCTGGCCGAGGTTTATGCATCGGACAAGCGCTACGCTGAGGCGATCAACGAAACCACCACGGCATTCTTTCTGCGCGGACAGAGGGAGCAGGCGCTCACGATCAAGGCCACTTATGAAAAGGCAGGGTACGAAACCGCCAGGCAAATGGCTGTGCGGCAGCGCTTAGCCTATCTCCTGGCTCAACGGGAAAAGCATTTCGTTTCGGCGTTCGAGGTTGCGACGCTGTACGCAAAACTGGGCGATAAGCAGCAATGCCTGGCGTGGCTGCGGAAGGCGTACCAACAGCGCGATGTCGCCTTGTTGTGCGTGAGGGAATCGCAGAACAACCAGTTTGCTTCACTGAAGGACACGCCGGAGTTTCAGGCGCTGCTGCAGGATCTGCACTATCCGCAATAGATCATAGCGTGCATAAGGCGCACCTCTGCGGGTGCGGCGAGACGTATCGAAGGAAAAAGCGGGCTATTGCGACTCAGGGCTGAGCCGCCTCCACAGGTTTGGGCACCAGCAGGTCCTCGGCAGCGGGATCCTTCAAGACCAGGGCAAACGTCGGATCCTTCTGAACGGAGTTGAACTCGCTATAGCCTTCATCCTTCGCTTTTCTCAGATAGAGAATCGCGCGCTCGATGTCGCCGCCCTGAGCAAAAGATTTTGCCAATAGAAAATAAAAGCGCCCCCGGTCCACACTGACGGAGCGGTCCTGAATCACTGTTCCAATACGCGAACGAGCGGGGTCGAGGGACGCCGGATCCAGCTGCAAGGCTTTGCGGAACGAGGCGATCGAGTTTTCAAAATCCTTCTGCTTGAAATATGCATAGCCCAAGTTCAGGTAAAACGGGGCGAAATCACCGCGCAGGGTAATCGCCCGCTTGTAGGCGCGGATCGCCTTGGGAAACTTTTTTCGTTCGTAGAGCACGGTTCCGATATTGTTCTGCGCGTCCGCATAATGCGGATCCACTTTCGCCGCTTTCTGGTAACACCTGATAGCCAGCTCCAACTGGGCCTGATTGTGGTGGGCGATTCCCAACTCATTCCAGTACAGAGGATTTTTGGGGTTGGAGACCGCGAGGCGATAGAAAATATCCTCGGCTTCCTTGTACTCCTTGCGGGCCATGTGCAGACGCGCCATCTCCTCGTCGGCAAGGCCCGAAACAGCGGGCGTTTGCGCGGCAGTGGAGATAGACGTATTCGCAACTTGAACGAGTCTTTCCTGGGAGCACAACTGCGGGGAGAGAGCAACTGCGAGGAAGGTCACTGCCGGAATCGCCAAGAAATTCCTTGTCATGGCGAATCTCCTTTGTCCGGGTCGGGCTTCGCCGGATCCTTCTTTTTCTTGTCCCCAAAGATACCAAAAAACTTCTGTAAAGGCCCCTTTTTCTTTTCCTGGGTCTTGGAGGGGTCAACCCCCTGGCCGTTGGGTTGTCCCGCTGCCACCGGTGCGCCGTTTTTGTCCACCTGGCCATTGGGAGGGTTGGTGGTCCCTGGCGCGGGGGGATTGGATGAGCCGCCACCGAAGATGTGCGAAAGGAACGAGCCCGTGGCGTTTAGCGGGTTGTGGCCGCCATGCAGTTCGCAAAACTGAGTTGGAGCGGAACCCGAGACGTACACTTCCTCGCGGGTCACCGGGCAGTTCGGCGTAGCGAGTTCCAGGGTATCCGCGTCGATAATGTCGGAATCGACGCCTTCCGGTTTGTCCCAATCGTGCGCGTCGCGGTATCCGGGTAGCGATGTGGCACGAATCATGAAGTCCGCCCAGATGGGAGCGGCCGTTGCGCCGCCCGCAAGGCCCAAATCGTGATTGTCGTCAAAGCCGATCCAGATCACGCAGACCAGGTTGCTGGTGAATCCGGCAAACCAGCCGTCGCGCGAAGTGCCGGTTTTTCCCGCCGCCGGCAACGTGAACCCTTTGGCGCGAACCTGTGCGCCGGTGCCCTTATTGAGGACATCCTTAAGAATGCTGTCCACCAAATACGTGACGCGCGGATCGAGTGCGAGCTTTGTGGTCGGCCCGTATTTTTCGAGCGAATTCCCGCCTGCGCTCACCACAGACTTGATGTAGTAGGGTTCCGCGCGAGTGCCCATCGTGGCGAACGCGGTATAGGCCCCCGCAACTTCCAGCGGCGTCAACTCATAGGCTCCGAGCGCCACAGCCGGCGTCGGGCGGATGTTCGCCGTCAAACCCATCTGTCGAGCGATCTGCACCACGCGGCCGTAGCCCACCATCTCGGCAACTTTCACGGTGGCGACGTTGAGAGAATTCGTCAGCGCCTGGCGAACGGTAACCTTGCCCATGAAGCGCTCGCCGTAATTGTTCGGCGTATATTCCTGGCCATCGAATTCGAAGACGGTCGGTTCGTCGTCGACGGTGGTTGCGGGCGTAACCACGGGTTGTGCGCCATCCACCGCATTATTGAACGCGGCGGCATAGACAAAGGGCTTGAACACCGAACCCGGCTGGCGATGCGCGAGCGCGTGATTCAGCTGGCTCTGCCCGTAATCTCTTCCGCCGATGAGTGCCTTGATTTCGCCGGTGCGCGGATCGAGAGCGATCAACGCGGCTTGGACCTGGGGAATCTGTTCCGGCTCGGCTTTCTTCCCTTTCAGCTTCCGGGATTTCGCATATTTCGCAGCCAGCATCGCGTCCACATTTTTCACACCGGCGTCGAGGGCGGCCGCGGCGGCGTGCTGCAACTGCGGATCGAGAGTGGTGAAGACACGATAGTTGGAGCTGAGCAAATCCTGCTCCGAATATTTTTCCAGCAGGTGATCCTTTACCATGTCCACAAAATAGGGAGCTTCGTTGCCGGAAAGGGCGGAGCGCACTAGCTTCAGCTGCTGGTTCTTGGCATCCTGCACGTCGGCTTCGGTGACGTACTTGTTTTCGAACATTTGCGTCAGCACGCGGTCGCGCGCCTGGGCGGCCCGCTCCGGATGCCGGTCGGAGACGGAGTAATAATTTGGCGCGCGGATCAAGCCGGCAAGAAACGCGCATTCGGGCAGCGTCAACTGGCGCAAATCCTTGCCGAAGTAGGCTTCACTGGCTTCGGCGAATCCACGAATGCCGAAACTGCCGCGGTTGCCGAGATAGACTTCGTTCGCGTACATCTCAAAAATGCGCTGCTTGCTGAAGCGTTGTTCCAGTTCGAAGGAAAACATGGCTTCGGCGAGTTTTCGCCGCCAGGTGCGATCCGTGGAGAGAAAGTAGGTTCGCGCAACCTGCATCGTGATGGTGCTGGCGCCCTGGACGAAGTTATGCGTATGCCGGATGTCGGCCCATGCCGCCCCGGCGATGCGGATGAAATCGAAGCCCGGGTGCTCGAAGAATCGCTTGTCTTCGGCGGAGAGAATGGCTTGCACCAACTGGGGAGGCAAGTCCTCGTAGCGGACCGGGCGGCGCTTTTCGCGCAGGCTGTCGAAGAGGTTGGTGATCAGCTCGGGTTCGATCTCCGCCGTGCCCATGTCGGAGCCGCCACCGAGCGGGCGAATGGTACGAATGACCCTGCCATTGAACTGCACGGCCAGTGCGTTGCCACCAGCGAAGAACGATAGCTTCGAGGGCCGGATATCGAGGGTGCTGCCCTGGATGGTGTAGGTGCCCAAGGCATTCTCATCGGCATCGGGGCGATAGCCGTTGCGCTGAAGATAAGTTTCCAGATCCTCGATTCCCCAGGCCTGCCCGTCGGAGATGTGCTCCGGCGCGGAGAAAATCTGGGTGGTGTTCTGCAGGACGTGTCCGGAAAGCCGGAGATCGATCATCTTCGAATACTTGACGTAGTAGAAGGTGAAGATGGACGCGGCAATCACGAAGCACGCCGCGACGACAGCCAGCAGGCTCAGCCCGAACGCAGATGTCCAGAAACCTTTTTGAATGCGCAATCGCAATGAATGCTCCCTGAGGGTGGGCTAACGTCTATTGTCTCTTAATAGGGAAGAGGAGCAAAACCATAGTTTGCTCCGAAGAAGGAGTCATCCTCCTGGAATGACCGATCGCCTGAGCGCCGCTTACTTCATCAGGTCTCGCCCTTCGCTGGAAGGCGAGAAAGAAATCTCGGTCTTATAGACCTTGAAATCCACGGGAACGCTGTAATTCACACTGATCAGAATCCCATGATTGGTGTTCTGAACTTTAATGTCTTCGCGATTGGCGGGGATGTCCAGATCCTGGACGACTTTGAAGATAATGTCGCGCACCTGGTCTTCGGAATAGCGGTTAACGACAGCGAAGCGCGCCTGCTCCGTGATCTTGTCGTTGAGCTCATATTCAGCCACGTAAATGGGCACAACTTTGACTGCCGCGAAGACGGCAGCGAGCAGAATAAGGGTGTAAATAATTGCCTTCAGCTTGCCCTCGCCGCGTTGCGAGAGCTTCGAATTGGATATTAAGCCGCTCACTCAGAAATCTCCCATTGCCGCCGGGACGCGACGGCAGGATATGTAGTCCTTGTCAACGCTAGCATCCGGCCCGGGCGGTGTCGATACGGAGGAAGTACAGGTGTTCTTCACTTGCAACGCCCCGATGGGCGGGTCTCTGCTTCCGCGCGATTAATAGGCCCGGCCGAAGATGGCCCGGTCCTTCGCCGGCTTGCCGCAATAGACGCAGGTGCCGCCGGTTGCCACTTCCTTGCCCAGCACCGCCGTCTGATCTAATGGGATGCAGCGCATGGTCGCACGGGTTTCCTCCTTGATTTTGGCTTCGCACTCGCCGCTGCCACACCAGGGGGCGAAAGCGAAGCCTCCTTCCACGGCTTTCTTCAGGTCGTCATAGGTGGAGGTTTCGCGGGTATTGGCACGGCGGAAGGCCAGGGCCTTGTCGTAGAGTGACTGATGAATTTCCACGAGGAGTTTCTCGATCGTCAGGGGCAGATCGGCCAGCGGGGCGCTAACTTTGCCTTCCCTGCCGGGCCGGTCGCGGCGGGCCAGCATGGCGGCTTGCTTGGCGACATCCTTGGGGCCGAGTTCTACGCGCACGGGTACGCCGCGCATTTCCCAGTCGTTGAACTTCCAGCCGGGGCTGAAGCCCTCGCGTTCGTCGAGATGCACGCGGAGGTTGGCCTTGACCAGCTGCGCTTTCAGATCCCTCGCCGCTTTCTGGACGCTGGCTTTCTCTTCGTCGGTTTTGTAGATGGGGACGATTACGGTCTGAATGGGGGCGATGCGCGGGGGCAATACCAGCCCCTGATCGTCGCCGTGGACCATGATGATCGCGCCGATCATGCGGGTGGAAAGGCCCCAGGAAGTTGTCCAGCAGTGCTGCAAGGCGCCGTTTTGATCGAGATACTTCACTTCGAAGGCCTGCGCGAAATTCTGGCCGAGGAAGTGGGAGGTTCCGGATTGCAGCGCTTTGCCGTCGCCCATCATGGCTTCGATGGAGTAGGTCACGTCGGCGCCGGCGAATTTTTCGGCGTCGGATTTGGCGCCGGGGATGACCGGGATAGCGGCTTCGTTCACGGCGAAGTCGGTGTAAACGTCGAGCATCCGGCGCGTTTCTTCGACGGCTTCTTCGCGTGTGGCGTGGGCGGTGTGGCCCTCCTGCCAATAGAACTCGAGCGTACGCAGGAAAAGCTTGGTGCGAAGTTCCCAGCGGATGACGCTGTTCCACTGGTTCATCAGCACGGGCAGGTCCCGATAGGACTGAATCCACTTCGACCACATGTGGCCGATGATGGTTTCGGAAGTGGGGCGAAGGATCAACGGCTCGGCCAGTTCTTCGCCGCCGCCGATGGTGACGACCGCGAGTTCGGGCGAGAAGCCTTCGACGTGGTGCTTTTCTTTTTCGATGAAGCTCTTGGGGATCAATAGCGGGAACGCGACGTTCTGGTGGCCGGTGGCCTTGAAGCGTTTATCGAGCGCCGCCTGAATGTTCTCCCACAGCGCCCAGCCGTAGGGGCGCACGACCATGCAGCCGCGCACGGGCGCGTAGTCGGCGAGCTGCGCCTTGAGCACCAGTTGGTTGTACCACTCCGAAAAATCTTCCGCCCTTGTTGGTAGCTTCTCTTCCGCCATGCGTCTCCCTGTCCGTCCTGCTTGTGTTCAGTTAAGCATTCGAGCGTAGCGAACACCATCTGCCACTGTCAACGCAAGGTCACGGGTGGAAACGCCATCGCGTCGGTGCCCTTCTTGCGGTTCGTGGCCGACCGCCGGGCGATTGACATCCACAAACTGCACATGTACATTTCTTAATGTCAAGCGTACATTAGGAGTCGGAACATGGCAAAACCACGGATGAATGTCAAGCGGGTGAGCGCCACAGATTTGCGATACAACTTAAAGCGCTATCTGAAGGCCGCGAAGGCAAAGAGTGTCGTTCTCATCGAGAATCGCCGCCAATCGGCAAAATACCTGGTTGACAAGGAGTTTCTGGATTCCCTGCTGCACGAACGCGATTCCGTTCTTGCTACCCTTGAGATTCTTGC
>DATHMM010000181.1:0-11093 GCA_035487095.1 Candidatus Sulfotelmatobacter sp. | reverse complement strand
TGTTTCAGGGGACGGACGACCTGAAGCAGCGGAACTGGAATCCGCTGCCGGTGGATCCGAAGACGATCGATTACCTGGTGCTGACGCACGCGCACCTGGACCACACGGGATGGCTGCCGGTGCTGGTGCGCGACGGTTATCGCAAACCGATTTATGCGAATCCGGCGACGATTGATTTGACGAACCTGTTGCTGAAGGATTCGGGGCACCTGCAGGAAGAAGAAACCAAGAACGCGATCAAGAACAAGTGGAGCAAGCACGCGGACCCGCGGTCGCTGTACACGGCGGATGACGTGACGCCGGTGCTGGGGCAGTTGAAGCCGATGCCGCGGAAGGGCGGTTTTGATCTGTCGCCGGAGTTTCATTTCGAGTCGTATGACGCGGGGCACATTCTCGGCTCGTCGAGCCTGGAATTGACGATTACGGAAAATGGGAAGAAGTTCGTGGTGGTGTTTTCGGGTGATGTGGGCCGCTACGACCAGCCGATCCTGAACGATCCCGTTTCGCCTTCGACAAAACAGATTGATACGTTGCTTTGCGAATCGACGTACGGCGACCGGGAACATGAAGCGGGCGATCCGCTGGCAGTGCTGGCGGATGTGGTGAACCGGGTGGTGAAACGCGGCGGGTCGATTGTGATACCTGCGTTTGCGATCGGGCGGACGCAGACGTTCATGTATTACCTGCGGCAACTGGAAGATTTGCAGAAGATTCCGAAGGTGCCGGTGTATGTGGACAGTCCGATGGCGCTGAGCGCTACGGATTTATATTTGAAGTACAAGGAAGACCACGACCTGGAATTCGCCAGCGAGGAAAAGGGCGGAGGCGATCCGCTGGACGTGCACACGTTTCACCTGGCCCGGAGCGTGGCGGAATCGAAGGCGATCAACGACGTGAAGACGCCGTGCATCATTATTTCCGCGAGCGGGATGGTGACGGGCGGGCGCGTGCTGCATCACCTGGCGCAGCGGCTGGGCGACGCACGCAACTGCGTGATCCTCGGAGGCTTTCAGGCGGAGGGGACGCGCGGGCGGGCGCTGCAGGAGGGTGCGAAGACGCTGAGCCTGTTTGGGCAGACGGTGCCGGTGAAGGCGGAGATCGTGGAGATGGGGCAGTTTTCGGCGCACGCGGGAAAGAGCGAATTGCTGCGCTGGCTGGGCGGATTGCAAGCGGCGCCGAAACAGGTGTACTTGACGCATGGAGAACCGGCGGCGGCGCAGGCGCTCCAGGAGGCGATTACGGAGAAGTTTAAGTGGAAAGCGGCGGTGGCGCGGTACCTGGACACAGTGGAGATCGGGTGAAGGCTACCAAAATTGGTAGAAGCGTGCCTGGGATACGCGGCTAGATTCGCCCAGATTTACGGCGCAAAAAAGCGAAAATAAACTTTCGGGAACTTAGAAACTTTTATACGGGAATAGTCGTCTATACCTGCAAGACCACTCGCGGGGTGGGAGACTGACCACCACAGGGCAACCGACCAACAGTCTCCTACCCCATTCCTCCGCAAGAGCTACATTCACAAGGCTTTAAAACTTACATACCGGATTTCGCGGTGAGCGCCGTGCGTTTGGTTGGGGTGTCGCGCGACATCGGGGGAATTTCTTCGAGTTGCAGACCAGCGACAAACATGGGCGTGGGGGAGACCCGGCCCCAGCGGTTGAGCTCCCAGCGGGCGCGGAGGAATTTTATTTCCGGGCGGAGGGAAACGTCGAGAACCATCTTGGTGACGCCACGGTAGAACTGTTGCGGGAGTTTGAGAATCGGACGCTTGCCGAAATTCTGGCCGTCGGCGGAGCCCCAGATGGAGACGTCGAGGGATTCCTGCTCGATCTGGTCGGAGATGGTGAGGGTGCAGAAGAACGTGCGGGAGATGGTTTCGGAGATGCTGAGTGGGGCGCCGTCGGCATTGGAGTCGAGGCGGGTGTTGAAGGGGATGAGGGAAAATTCGAGGGGCATGGTGGAGTTCCCTTCCTGTTTCAGCGCGAGTGTAGCATGGCGGAATTACGGTGAGTGAGCTGCGTTGTGCTTCACACGCGTGAAAGAAAGAGCAGGTCCCTCACCCGCAAAAGGCGCGGGTTCGGGATGACGAGGTTTGGGTGAATGCGCGGGTACGGGACGACAAGTTCGCGGCTACGGTTACTGCAAACGCCAGGGGGAGCGCTCGGGCCAGTGGCGCATCGCGTCGGTGGCCCAGGCGGTGGTTTTGTCTTTGTGGCAATCGGTGCAGGGATTGGGGATTTTGTACTTGTCGGTCATTTCCGGGGTGATGAAGGCAAAGGTGTGGGCGCGGACTTTGACGTCAGCGATGGTGGTCTCGATTTTCGGCATGTGGCAGGCAATGCAACTGCTGCCGGTGGAATTCTTTTTGTGATGCGTGTGCTCTTCGAGCGTGGCAGTGCGGGGACCGTTGAGAGAGAGAGGGCTGTGGCAATCGAGGCAGATTTGGTCGCCCGGCTTTATTAGTTGCGCGTAATTATCCGTGCCGTGGACGTCGTGGCAACTGAAGCAGGTGACGCCGCGGCGGTACATCACGCTTTGGACGAAGTCGTTGCCCTGCATGCGGTTTTTGTGGGCGGTGCCGTCTGGGAAATGCGTGAAGGTGGCTTCGCCGAGTTTGTGATCTTCGAGTTGCCAGTAGTCGCTGAGATTTGAGCCGGGTTGAAAACCCACGGGCCAATCGTAATATTTGCCCTCGATGGGGCTGGTGAGCGGGCGGCCCTGGGAATGGCACTGGATGCAGGTGTCGCTGGCCTGAACATAATTCATGTTCGCGGGACTCAGAATATTTTCGCGGGTGGGGTGAGCTACGTGTTCGCTGCCGGGGCCGTGGCAGCGTTCGCAGCCTACGTTCCACTCGGCGACTTGCTTGGTGTGGATGTCGTAACCGACGGAGTGACAGCCGTCGCAGGTGGGGCCTGTGGGGCGCTGCATGTTGTCAGCGGGATAGAACGGTACCCACCAGTCGGCGCCGTTGGGAACGAAATAGGGGCGCCAGACTTTGTTGACGACGTCCCACTGCGCGCCCTCTGGAAAATAGTCGTCGCCGATCTTGGTGAAGTAGCGCTGCTTCCAGACGCTGCCGTAGACGAGAGCGACCTGATCCTTGGTGAACTTGGCGATTTTATTTGTGGAGAGGTCGGGGATGATGACGTTGGGAGATTCGCGGGGATCGCGGACGACGTTGGCCATGGGCGTTTTGCGCCAGTGCTCGTAGATCTGGGTGTGGCACTTCTGGCAAGAGGCGGAGCCGGAGTAGTGGGCTGAATTCATCGCGGCGATTTGCTGGGTGCGCTCTTCGTTGGTTGAGTTGCGCAGGCTGCGGATATAGAGGACCAGTTTCCAACTGTCGTCGGACTGCTCGTCGTGGGGCTTGGCCCAGCCGGGCATGCCGGTGAGCGGGACGCCGCTGCGGATGATGTAGCGAAGCTGGCCGTCGGTGAGATTTTGCGTTTGCGGGGCGCGGAGGTCGGGGACTCTGGGGTAGAGATTGCCGCCGACGTTGGTTTGGCCGGAACCGTCGGGGGCGTGGCAAACGGCGCAGCGGGCGATGTAACTATCGCGCGCGTCTTTCATGGCGTCGGGCGTCGGCTTCCACGGGTTGGGCTCGAGGCGGGCGCTACGCGGGATAGCGAAGTTGCGCGCGGCGCGGGCGACGAATGTTTCCAGGCGCGATGGGGCGGCGGCGGTGGTGAAGCCGTGCAGGAGGATGCGCACGCCGAAATAGCCCGCGATGATAACTACCGCGGCCAGAAGAAGCAGGGCGGCTTTGCGAAAATTCATTCAGGGCACCTTTTGCGACAGCATACTTTAGATTCGGCCGTGCGGAAAAGGCGGTGTAAAAACGAAGTAAAATTTGAGACGAAATTGCAAATCCGCACCCTCAAATTCAGAGGGTGCGGGACGCGGCGATGCTGATGACAATTTCGCCTAACTTTCTTAAACACAGGATAAATTCCCCAGGGCCGCAACGGCAGCTGTTTTGTACAGCAAGAAGGCGGCCTAAAGCCGCCCCTACACATCGGGCATTAGAAGTGGAGGTGGGCTAGGCGGAAGACCGTTCGGGACCGGAAAAAGGCGCCCGCCTCGGAAGGCGGCCGCTACAAAGGCAGATGCTGGGCAGGCTGAAGCCTGCCGCTACGCGTGAAGATGAGCCAGGCGGGATTCGGCGGCGGTGAGGGTTTCTTCTTTTTTGCAGAAGGTGAAGCGGACCTGGGAGGCGCCGTCCTGGGCGTTGTTGTAGAAGCTGGAGCCGGGGACGCAGGCGACGCCGATTTTTTCGACGAGATATTTGGCGAAGGAGACGTCGCGGGAGCCGGCGGGATATTTGGCTTCGTCGAAATGGAAATGGGAGATGTCGGTCATGATGTAGTAAGCGCCGAGGGGCTTGTAGACGGTGAAGCCGGAGGCGGTGAGAATTTTGAGGAGGCGTTCGCGCTTGGTGGCGTAGGTGGAGGCGAGTTTGTCGTAGTAGGACTGCGGCGATTTGAGGGCGAGCACACCGGCTTGTTGCAGCGGGGCGGCGGCGCCGACGGTGAGGAAGTCGTGGACCTTGCGGATGGCCTGGGTGGTTTCGGGAGGAGCGAGGGCCCAGCCGACGCGCCAGCCGGTGACGCTGTAGGTTTTGGACATGCCGTTGATGACGATGGTGCGGTCGCGCATGCCGTCGATGCGGGCCATGGAGATGTGCTCGGTGGCGTCGTAAAGGATATGCTCGTAAATTTCGTCGGTGATGCAGAAGGCGTTCCAGCGAAGGCAGAGATCGCGGATGAATTCGAGTTCCTGGCGGGTGAAAACTTTTCCAGTGGGATTGTTGGGCGTGTTGAGGATGATGGCTTTGGTGTGCGGGCCGAACGCGGCGGCGAGTTCCCTTTCGTCGAAGGACCAGGTGGAATTTTCGTTCGCCGGTGGACGCATTTTTACGAAGCGGGGCGTGGCGCCGGAGAGGATCGCGTCGGGGCCGTAATTTTCGTAGAAGGGTTCGAAGACTACTATCTCGTCGCCGGGATTGATGATGGCCATCATGGCGGACATCATGGCTTCGGTGGAACCGCAACAGATGGTGATTTCGCGCTCTGGGTCGTAGGTGGCGTGCTGGGTGCGGGCGAACTTTTCGACGACGGCGTCGCGCAGCGGCTTGGCGCCCCAGGTGATGGCGTATTGATTGATGTCGTTGGAGATGGCCTGGCGCGCGGCTTCCTTTATTTCCTCGGGCGCGGCGAAATCGGGAAAACCTTGGGAGAGATTGACGGCTTTGTGTTTCATGGCCAGGCGGGTCATTTCGCGGATTACGGATTCGGTGAACTGTTCGGCCTTGGCGGAGAGCATGCGGCGGGCGAGATGGGTCATGTTGGATTCGGGAGCGGACATTAGAAGATTGTAGCAAAGGCGGGGAGAAAGAATTAACGCAGAGGACGCAGAGACGCTGAGACGCTGAGTTCGCTGAGAAGAGGAAGAGAAGGGGAGAAGATTTAACACAGAGAACACTGAGGATCCACAGAGTTCTCAGAGAAGAGCACAGCGAAGAATCGCTGTGCCACATGGAGAAAAGCGGCCCGCCGCGGACCTACAAGAGTCGCCCATCTAGCGGGATTGGGCGGAGAGGTAGAGTGTGGGCCTGGGGGTGGCGGCGGAGACGGTGGATTTTGGCGTTTCGCCGTAGAGGGCGCGGTACATGTCGGTGTTTCGCAGCACGATCTGGACGTACTCGCGGGTTTCGGTGAAGGGGATGGATTCGACGAGTTCGGGAACTTCGTCGTAGGTGCGCTCGGCTTTCCAGAGGGCGATGCGGTCTTCGCCGGCGTTGTAGGCAGCGGCAGCGTATTCGGGGCCGCCGGTGGCGCGGGTGAGATTCGCGATATAGAGCATGCCGAGTTCGATGTTGATTTCGGGATCGAAGAGGGAATTTTTTGTGTAGCGAATCTTGCGTTCGCGGGCGAGCAGGCGGCCGGTTTTCGGAAGAATCTGCATCAGGCCGATGGCGTCGGCGTGGGAGACGGCGTCCGCCTGGAAAGTGGATTCCTGGCGGATGAGGCCGGCGGCGAACATGGGATCGAAATTGTTGCGCTCGGCTTCGCGGCGAATTGAGGCCTCGTAGGGAAACGGATACAAAATTTTCCAGACATTCGAAGGAACTTCGCTGAGCTTGCGGGAATCGAAATTCGGTACGGCCAGGCGCCCGTAAGCCATGCCGGTGGCGAAATGACCCTGATCGAAAGCGGCTTGCGCGGCTTCGACGAGATAGCGAGGCGAGGCGGTGGCGGCGAACGCGGCTTTCAGCTCCAACTCGGCGGAAGAATCGAAGGCGATGGTGCGCAGGGCCTGGGCGCGATTCCAGCGATCGGCAACGAGGGGAGCAATAGGCTCGTCGAACGGACGCAACGGCGGCGGCGCGGGAATTTCCGCGAGCGCATCGGCGGGATCGGCATCGCCGGGAGCGAGTTTGGCCAAGCGCTGATCCGCAGCATGAGCGAAGTAGGTGGACGGGAAACGATCCGTGGCCTTTTCATAGAACGCGCGGGCGCGGTTGGGATTGCCATTGCGTTCGGCGTTGCGGCCGAGCCAATAGAGGGCGTTGACGGTGGTGCCCGTCGAAGGATACTTGCGCAGAAAATTGGTCATTTTCTCGTCGGCAAAAGGCTGGCGCTGGATGTAGGCGATCCAGGCGATGCGCCATTCGGCGTTCTGGGCGTGCCTGCCGCCGGGAAAAGCGTCGAGAACTCGCTGGTAGT
This sequence comes from Candidatus Sulfotelmatobacter sp., assembly GCA_035487095.1. Lineage (GTDB taxonomy): Bacteria > Acidobacteriota > Terriglobia > Acidiferrales > UBA7541 > Acidiferrum. The sequence continues at coordinate 4,365 of DATHMM010000181.1, read as the reverse complement.
AGTTCCCTGCCTTCGCGCGATCGAGTTCCACCCAATAGTAGTTGCCCGCGGCCATCAGCGAGTCTTCGGCCCAACGGGTTTGCGGATATTTCTCGGCGATCTTTTCGATCGCAGTGAGCATATCGGTTTCACGTTTATCGGAGCGCCAGGCCTGGGAAAGATCGTAGAGGCGCTCGGCATCGGCATCAGGATCGGTGACGGCAAGCTTCACGAAGAGGCCGGGAGCGGGCTTGGGATGCTGGCGGCATTCGGCGGCGCGGACGAGAGCGCGCTGGCGGATGGGATTCGCGGGGTCCTTGAGAATGGTGGCGAGCTTTTCGTATTCGGTGCGGGCTTCGCGCCACTTGTGGGCGTCAAAGAAAATCTGCGCGCGCTGATCCTGCATCTCGCCGGTGGCGTAAGGAAATTCGCTGCGGAGTTGCTTGCTGAGGCGAGGAAGGGCGATGGCCGCGTCTTTCGATTCATCGGCGAGCGGATATTTGTAGAAAAGCGTTTGGTAATCTTTGGCGGCAGGTGCAATTTTGCGAGCGGATTCCTCGGCGCGGGCACGGGCGAGAAGCAGATTGGGTTTCGAGCCGGTGGCGGCGTAGGTGGCGAGCACGTCGAGAGCATCCTGCGGATGGCCGCTGGCGTTGGCGGCGGAAGCGTAGGCTTCAAAAACCTGTTCCTTGAACGGAACGCCGGGATAGTCCTTCAGGATTTGCGCGAGGTCTTGGGCGGCGGCAGCGTTTTTGCCGAGCGCGCGTTCGGTCTGCGCGGTCCAGAAGAGAGTGTATTCGAAGAGAAGCGTGTCGGGCTTGGCCTTTTGCAGCCAGACGAGAGCTTGCGGCGCGCGGCTTTTCGAATAGTCGTCGTAGCCGAGGGCGAGGGCGGCGCGCTGTCCCCAGACGCTGGAAGTATTTTTATTGGCAAAGGCGGCGAGCTTTTCGTAGGCGCCGGGGGTGCCGCGATGGAGATCGCGGGCGAGGAGGGCGAGTTCTTTTTGCGCGGCAGCGTCTTCGGGAGTGGAGGCGTCGAGCGCGGGAGCGGTGGTGTCCGGCTTGCAACCGGTGGCGCAGGCGGGAGATTTCGGGTGGGCGGGTTTTTTCTTTTTCTTTTTGGTCTGGGCAGAGAGGTCCGCGGCGCAGAGCAGGGAGAGGCAGAGGATTAGCGCGGAAAGAATTGCGAGCCGGGAATTCCGGGCGAAGGAGAATTTTGTAGAGCGGCCATGGAAAGCCTCAGGCCTGAAGGCCTGAGCTACAGGGCCGGGAGCGAGAGTGCAGAGTGCCAGCACAGGCCCGACGTCGGGAGTTGTGGCGCGGCTTGAATTACCGCGATTTTCCGGCGGTGGCGTAGGGATATTCGCCGAGCGCGCCAGAATCCCCGTCGGCCAGAATTTCGACCATCCAGCGATAAAAGTAATCCACCGGGTGGTCCATGATGGGTTTGAATCTACGATCGTATTCTCGATGAGCTTTCTCAATGTCGTCTTTCAATCTGATGCAGATATCTCTGTTTTCGCGGCCCAGTCTGACCTGTTCCGGTCTTAACATTTTAATATCCTGCATGGATACTTTAGCAACGCGATTTGCGCGGCGGTGAAGTTCTTGTTCCTCAGGAGTCAACTGGTTGACGTTGAAGTCGGTGTCCGCAATGGGGCCGGACTCGGTGACGTGAATTTCGGTTTCGACACGAGGCTCGGGAACAGGTTGGGTGCGCGGCGGCGGGGCCGGAACCGGAGTGGGAGCGGCGGCCTTTGGTTCGGGATGGCTGGGGGCCGGACGAGCGGGCGCCGCCGGAGATTCCGGAGCGACGCGGCCGATGGCTTCGGTGATTTTCTCTTCGAGAGGGCTGCGCGGGCCAGGCTGCAAGGCCATGGCGGTGAAGCGGGTTAGAACTTCAAGGGCGGCGGAGAGCGACGCGGCAGCGGTCTGCGCGCGAAGCATCGGAGGAAGAGCGTTGGTGGGCTTGCTGCTGGAGCAGGCGGCGACAATGTCGTTGATGGACTGCTGAAGCTCTTCGCTGGTGCGCTGAATGCGCTCGAGGTTGTCGCGAAGGGCGCGAGCAACGGCTTGTTCGACAGCGTTGGATTCAGGTGCCATAGCCGTTAGATGGGGCGTTTTGCCCGATGTTCTCCCGTTTTGCCATTGTGGGGGGCGGGCGGAGGAGCGTCAACGGGAAGGGGCGGGGGGTGTGACTAAAAGGATGATGAGGTATTGGGGGGCTCGCGGAGGCTCGCGGACTCGCGATATCAGTAATCGGTAATCAGTAATCGGTCGGAGGGGGAGCGGTGGCCGGCTCTGAAGATATTGAGTGGTCAACAGATAGCAGCGATCAGATAGCAGGAGGCAGGAGGTGGCGTGGTACGGTTCGGGTTGGGGCGGTTATTTGCCGAGATCTTTGGACATTAGGTAGCGGTGGTGGTCGTAGAAGCCGCGGCGGCGGTAGAGTTCGATGGCGGGGTTGCCGTGGGTGACCTCGAGGTGAAGGAATTTGGCGCGGTGTTCGCGGGAAGCGGCTTCGGCGAGATCGAGAAGTTGCGTGCCGATTCCCTTTCCGCGGTGGGCGGGTTCGACGAAGAGTTCGTCGATCCAGGCGCCCTTGCCGCGGTATTCGAGGCTGTAGTCGAAGCAGACTGCCAGGTAACCCACAGGCTCGAGCGCTTCGCGGGCGATGTAAAGAACACCGTATGCAGGATTGGCGAGGAGTTCGGCGAGACTGGCGCGCAAAGTGGGCTCGTGAAAAGTTTCCGTCCAGGGATCGGCCTGTTGCATATGGCGCATGAGGAGGAGCAGGGATTCGAGATCGGAGAGAGCGGCGCGTGCGATGGAGAGGGGCATTCGATGCGAAGTCGCCTTTGGGAAGAAATAGGATTTACGTGGACGATGATACTACGGAGGGAAAATTTGCGGGGAGTGCGTTGTGGTGGCCGGTCTGGAGAGCGGCTAGTAATGTTGCGTGATTCGGTGGGTGGCCGACCTGAGGGTCGGCCACTACAATCTGGTCTACCTGAAGGTGGACGCTACGCGGAGACGCTTAGGCCTGCGGAGGCGGATGGAGCTCCGGAAGAATTGTTTTGGCCGAAGAGCTGGAAGCTCTGTTGGATGGAGGAGTAGGCCTGCTGGGCGGCGGAGAGATTTCCGGACTGGAGATCCTGGCCGAGTTGGCCGAAGAGAGTGGAGGCTGTGTTCTGATCGCTTGAGGACTGGCTGGATTCGCCGCCTCCATGATGGTGATGGTGTGCATGACCGGCGCCCTGTTGCTGGCCGACCTGCTGCGCATCCTGCTGGACGTTGGCGAGATCGGATTGTGCGGCGGTGAGGTTGCCGGATTTCAGATCCTGCGCGAGTTGCGAAACGGCGGTGGCCAGCGGGCTGCTGCTCTGCGTGCTTGCCGTGGGCGAGAGCAGAGAGGTTTGCTGGCTGCTGGGAAGAAGCTGTTGGAGCGATGAGAAATCGCTTTGCGCCTGGGACAAATTTCCGGATTGCAAATCCTGCCCGAGTTGTTGAAGGCTTTGCTTGAACTGCTGCTTGTTGGGATTCTGCGTGGTGGCCGAACTGAGCTGGCCGAGAATTGTACTGGCAACTCCAAAAATAGACATGCGTGTCTCCTCTTTTCAGGCGGCTTTGAGCGCTAAGAAAGCACGTGGCCGATTGCGCGGTCCGAAGCCAGCCCGTGGGAGTAAGGGCACGACAGAGGCCAAAGGGGGGAACAGGCTTCAGTTATAAATTATTAGTAATAAGTAAGTTAGAACAGGCCAGACAGAGTTGAAGAGAGGGGGCGAAAATTACTCGGCAGGTTTTGCCTAGCGGGGCGGCTGGCGCGGCAAATGCTGCCTGGAAGGCGGGAGCGCCGAACATGGACTTGCGTGGTAAAATAAGAATTAGGGGGCGACCCGGTTTCGACGGAAGCTGTCGCGTCCCGGAGGCATGCCGGGGGCCAACCACCCGTAATCGGCTGGAAACTAGAACTGCCAACAACAACTTGGCACTTGCTGCTTAATTAATTAAGCGCACGCTTCCCCGGGCTTTGCTCATGGGCCCGGCAAGAAGCGTCAAACAGTGAGCTGGCCCGAGCCTTTCGGTCCGTAAGGCTTGGGCGAGAACCATCGGACTAGCCAGCTGCGTTTCTTGCTCGTTCCAAGCGCGGAGGGCGAAACTAACGAACTGAGATAAGCATGTAGGCTCCGTGGCGTAGCGCTTTTCGGACGGGGGTTCGACTCCCCCCGCCTCCACCATATTTTCGGGGTCCAGCCCGGAGACATGGGTTACACAACGTACCGATCACATAGGTAACACTTTTGGGCCGAACGGATTTTCAAGCGGTTCCAACACGCGGGTCTCCAGATCGAAGTATCCCAGATCATAATCCATAAAGCTGACCAGC
>DATHMM010000180.1:0-32731 GCA_035487095.1 Candidatus Sulfotelmatobacter sp. | reverse complement strand
GCTGATTGTCGATGCGGCGGGCTTCGTGGCGCTCGGTGCCAAGAATGTGCAAGCCGCCGAGAGCGACGACCTCGTCATGCTCGGACTTACATTGCTCGGCAAACTGATCGTAGACGGGTTTCCACTGGTCGGCAGGGACCTGAAAAATTTTGCCTTCATTCTGAAAAAGCACCATCGGCGCGGCAGCCTGCGCGCCGTCACCGTTTGCGCCGTCCGCGCCGATAACCGCGGGAGCCGCCGCGTAGGGCATGGCCAGCTTATTTTTCAGAAAATGTTCGCGGGTCAAAAATTCAGGATTGCCGCCGAGCAGAATGTCGGTTCCGCGGCCGGCCATGTTCGTGGCCACGGTTACGGCGCCTTTGCGGCCGGCCTGCGCGACGATGCGCGATTCGCGCTCGTGCTGCTTGGCGTTCAACACCTGGTGCGGGACGCCGGCTTTCTTCAAGATCTCCGCGATTGTTTCGGATTTCTCAATCGAAATCGTGCCCACCAGGACGGGTTGGCCGCGTTCGTGATAGTGCCGAATGCCGTTCGCCAGCGAATTGTCTTCCTGCATAATGCCGTTCACAACCGCTTCGAACTTTTCCTTTTCCGTGCGGTACACCACGTCGGGATGTTCCTTGCGAATCAGCGAGCGGTTCGTCGGAATCACAACAACATCGAGGTTGTAAATCTTCCCGAACTCGGCCGCTTCCGTTTCCGCGGTTCCGGTCATGCCGGCGAGTTTCTTGTACATGCGGAAATAATTCTGAAAGGTGATTGTCGCGAGCGTCTGGTTTTCCCGCTCGATCTTCACGCCTTCCTTGGCTTCCACCGCCTGGTGCAAACCGTCCGACCAGCGGCGTCCCGGCATCTGGCGGCCGGTAAACTCGTCAACGATGATCACTTCTCCGTCTTTAACCACGTAGTCCACGTCGTTCTTGTACAGCGTGTGGGCCCGCAGCGCCTGATAAACATGGTGAATCTGCTCCATGTGAGCCGGGTCGTACAAATTGCCCAGACCGAGCAACCGCTCGCACTTGCTAACGCCTTCTTCCGTCAGCGTAGCGGTGCGATGCTTTTCGTCCAGCGTGTAATCGATGTCTTGAATCAGCTTGGGAATGATCTTGTCGATTTTGAAATACTTGTCGGTGGATTCTTCCGACGGTCCGGAAATAATCAGCGGGGTGCGCGCTTCGTCAATCAGGATGGAGTCGACTTCGTCCACAATTGCAAACTGGTGGCCGCGCTGAACACAGCTCGCCAGGTCGTACTTCATATTGTCGCGCAGGTAATCGAAGCCAAACTCGTTGTTCGTGCCGTAGGTCAAATCGGCCGCGTAAGCCGCCCGCCGCTGTACGTCATCCAGGTCGTGCACGATCACACCAACCGCCAGGCCCAGCGACTTATAGAGCGGGCTCATCCATTCTGCGTCCCGCCGTGCCAGGTAATCGTTCACCGTTACGATGTGCACACCGCGCCCCGCCAACGCGTTCAGCGCCGCCGGCAGCGTCGCTACGAGAGTTTTCCCTTCGCCGGTTTTCATTTCGGCGATTTTGCCGTCGTTCAGCACCATTCCGCCGATCAACTGCACGTCGAAATGCCGCATCTTCAGGAATCGCCGCCCTGCTTCGCGCACCAGGGCAAACGCCGGCACGATTGCGTCCGCCAACGCCTTCTGCAATTCATCCTTGTAGGTGGGTTCGGCGGGATCCGCGTCCTTCAACTGTTCCTGAACCTGCGTGCGCAGCGCGGCGAAGCGCTCCTTCAGTTGCTCATCGGTCAACGCCTGCACATCCGGCTCCTGCGCATTGATCGCAGCAACCAGCGGCTCCAGCTTTTTCAGGTCGCGCTCGTGCTTGGTCCCGATAAAGCGCGCAATTACGCTGTCAACTACCTTGGCTACATCCATGGGAGGTTTGCCGTCTCCTGACGGGGGTATGCAAGCCCGCGGCCCTGCTCACTCCGGCCGCACCCGGCTAAACAATTCATTGTAACTGGTCAGGCGCGCTCCCGCCAAGAAACACCGTCCGACGGGAACGCCGGTGCTGGCTTAGGCCCCGGGGCGTGTCTGCGGTCAGGAGCGGGCGATTAGTGCGCAGGTTCGGATTTTTGGACGGCAGTGGCGGGTGACGCGGCCGGGCGAGTTTTCGGATTTTCGAAACCTTCGCGCTTCAGGCGCGCCTCGCCGTCCACAAGAGCTGTGAATTCCACATCCTTCGGAATCGTTACATCTTTGCCGGAATTGAGCGGCAGCACCGCGTCCGCGGAGGTGTTCGACGTGCCGGAAGCTTCCTGGTAGCAGCGCACTTTTATTTGCTCTCCGTCGGCCAATGTCATCGAAGTGACGCTGAAAGCCAGTTTGCCGCCGTGGCCGAAGCGCTTCTTAGCGTCCGCCTCGGCAATCGTGCCAGTCACCTTCGAACCCGCCGGCAATACGGTGACGCCATCCACGGTCACGTCTTCGACTACTTCAAGTTCGACCACGTCCCCAACATGGGACGTAGCCGACGAAATTGTCTTGTTCAGCTTCACGCGGATAGGCGTGTTATTCGCCAGTGCGAACGCAACGGGGCCCGTCTGCCCCGGCTGAGTCGATTCGGCACCCTGCTGATCGTAGTGCGTGCGTTCGCGCGCGGGCGGCTTTGCGGCCGGTGCAGGCAGGCCGGTCCCGAGCTGGTCCTTTAGCAAATAAATGTTCGTCAGAGGCACAAACCCTAGCTCGCCTGCAGCCGTGCGCACGCTGTAGTAATCGTCGCTGCGTCCTGTGATGCGCACAACCTCGCCGCACTGGAGCGTCTTACGCACCTCCAGTGTGGTCATCGAACTGTATAAATAGACATACCCGCCGTCGCGCGCGCAATCAATCCGCCCAGTGCTCTGCGCGGTTGCCGGGAAGGAAAACAAGAGGCAAAGCGCGCCAGCGCCGCAATAAGTGAAAAGTTTCATCCGGTACCTGCCGTTGAACGTAATCGAACTCTACCCCTCCATCCCAACGCAATGCGGCATCGATGGCAAGGACTACTGGCGCGGTGATGTGCATAAAACGCCATGAACAGATTCGCAAAGCACCACCGGCAGAATCGGTCATTGCCGCGGGGCGAAGAAGGGCCACTTCCCCTCCCGTCCCGAGCGGCAAGGTGACTCATAAAAAATCCCGCGGGCTTATATAATGCGCTCATGGCAAGTGCCGCTCCCCAATCACCGGAAAACGCAGGCGACGCGTCGCAGCGCCAGGAGCCCTTCCTGCGGCTGCAATCGGTGATGATCTATGTGCGAAACCTGGACCGAAGCCTGGAGTTTTACCTGGAAATTCTCGGCTTCCAGGTTGTCTTCGACGGGCGCAAGCAACAGGGTCAGCCCGGCCAGCCGTGGGTGGTCGTCGCTCCGCCGGACGGCACAGCCAATCTCACACTCATCGTTCCGCGCACCGATTCCGAGCAGTTCCAGCACATCGGACGCGCTTCGCACGTCACATTCGTAACCGAGGATGTGCTCGCAAAGTTCCGCGAATGGAGCAAACGCGGCGTCCGCTTTCTTTCCAACCCGCGGCTACGGCGTTTCAAACATGCGTTGCAATTGAAGTCGCCGCATGCAGCCGATGGCGCCGCCTCAGACGAGCACACCCCTCCCATTTGGGGAGCTGTCTTCAGCCGTTTTCGGGATCCCGACGGGAATACGTTTTCGCTCGTGAGCTTCGACGAAGTGACTCACGCGGTTGAGGTACAGCGCCGCCTGGCCGCCCAACACCAGGAAGCCGAACGCCGGGCCGCGCAGGAACTCGAAATTGCGCAACGGGTGCAATCGCGCCTGTTTCCGCAGACGCTTCCCCGTTTGCGCACTCTTGAGTACGCGGGCATCTGCCACCAGGCGCGACAGGTAGGTGGTGATTATTACGATTTTCTGGACTTGGGCGGAGGACGCCTGGGCCTGGTTGTCGGCGACATTTCCGGAAAAGGCATCGCGGCCGCTCTATTGATGGCCAACTTACAGGCCAATCTGCGCAGCCAGTCCGCCATCGCGATTGACCATCCCCAGCGCTTCCTCTGCGCCGTGAATCAGCTGTTCTGCCAAAACACGGCCGGCGGCTCCTTTGCCACGCTGTTCTTCGCGGAGTACGACGACACGGCTCGCCGCTTGCGTTATATCAACTGCGGCCATCTCTCCGCGCTGCTGCTGCGCGCCGATAATTCGCTCGACCGGCTTAGGTCCACCGCGACGATTCTGGGCGCATTCAAGGAATGGGAATGCGAAGTTGAAGAAAGCCAGCTTTACCCCGGGGACACACTTGCGCTCTACACGGATGGAATCACGGAAGCGTTCAGCCCGCATCGCGAAGAATTCGGGGAAGAACGTCTGGTGGATGCGCTGCGGCAGCATTGCGCCCTCCCTCCTTGCGAACTGCTCTCCTCGGTCGTGGACGAAGTCCGCCGGTTCAGTCCGCACGAGCAGCACGACGACATCACCCTGATCATCGCGAAGTGCCTGCCCCAATAAACAATTTTCTCCCGAAGCTCACCGGGTTCTGAATATGGGGTTGCGGACGGTCAGCGATGGCGACGGCCAAGCAATTTCAAACGATCTGGACGAGTTCGGGCGGGCAATCGCGCAAATTTTCAATCGTGATGCTTCGCTCGGAGATGGTCGCCGTCGCCGCCGGCACCAGGCCGTAGCTCCGGTTGCGGCCCTCGCGTTTCGCGAGGTACAGGGCCTTGTCCGCCAGCTCAATCACGTTGTCAATGGAGAGCATCTGCGTGTCTCCGGGCAACCAGGGAAAGGGCGCCCACCCGATGGAACACGTCTTGTGCAACTGAACGCCATTTCCAACGTCGAACGGCAGATCGCGTACGGCTTCCAGCACGCGGTTGCAGAGCAGACCAGCGTTTTCGCGGTCCGTGGTCCGGCAAACCAGCATGAACTCTTCGCCGCCCCACCGCACCAGGTCGTCCGAGCGGCGCATCACCGAACTGATTCGCTTGGCCACTTCCTGGAGCAGTTTGTCTCCCGCGGCATGGCCCATCTCATCATTGACGCGCTTGAACCGGTCAATATCCACCAGCACAAAAATCAGTTCGCGGGGCGGTCCGGCAGACTTTTGTGAATCGCCAAGCCGCTGATGCGAGCGCAGCGCTTGCGCCTGGTCTGTCGGGATGGTTTCGTAGAAATAGCGGCGGTTCCGCGTTCCGGTCAGCGGATCAGTCAGCGAGATCTGTTCCAGCTCCTTGTTTTTCTGAAGGAGTTCCGCGCTTCTTTGCGCCACTGCCTCTTCCAGTTCGCTCTTCCGCCGGTTCAGGGTCCGGGTTCGAAGCAAAACAAATCCCCAAATGCCACCCATCAACCCCAAAACCATCAAAGCGCGCAGCCAGCTGGATTGCCAGACATTGGGCAACACGCGGAAATAAAAACTCGTCTTCGCGGAATAATTGGGCGAATCCGCCTCTTTGCATTGGACCCAAAATTCATAACTTCCGACCGGGAGTCCTCCATACCTCACTTCGCGCTGCAGAGTTACTGTCGGACGTTTCTCCAGCCCGTCCAACTGGTAGCGGCAAGAAACCTCTTCCGGCGTGTCCAACACGCCCGGCGAAAATTGCACCATCAGCGATCCATCCGTCGAATCGACAAAGGACTTCTGGTTGACACTGCGTTCCGTTCCACCAAGAGCAACGGAGGTCAGCACGACCTTTGGCGGGGCCTCTTTTTTCACCTCGCCCAGCGGCTTATATCGCGACAATCCCCGCGAGGTGGCAATCAGATAGCTTCCGTCAGCCTCTTCCCGCGCACCGGTCCATGGGCTCAAATCATCCCAGATCAGCCCATTCGCGTGATTCAGCCGCTGCAGATGCCCATCCGGCCAAAGAATCACGATCCCGTCGGTCCCGTTGAACCACATGCGATTCTTCGCGTCGCGCCCCACCACGGTGCGATCCCAGTCTCGAAATTCAAACCGGGTTACGCCGTTCGATGCCAGTGTCACGTGCGTGACGCCCACAACATCGTTGTAGGCCACCCAGACTTCGTTATCGTTGAGCGCCGCCAGGCTGGTCATCGTCTGGCCGTTCAAACCGTCCTTCGCCTTTAAAACTTTCCAGTTTTTTCCGTCGAACCGGTAGAGCGTTCCAGGTCCCGTGGCCCACAGCACACCGTTGGGTGAAAAGGCCAGATACTCGATCTCCGCTCCATCCATCGCCGGCAAAGGCACTTCCACCGGCTTAGTAGCCGGCCCGTGTGGCACGAATCGCACCAGCCTTGCGCGTGTGGTGGCCCAGATGGTCCCGTCGGGCGCGGCCTGGATGCTCACAAAATTTCTTCCCCGGAAATTGGCGAAGGTCGTGGTCGCATAGGAATCCGGATCAATCTGGACGATTGCTCCGGTGATGGTCTGCGTCCAGATGGAGCCGTCGCGCGCAAGTTGCATTTGGCGGATTTGCCGCCCGAGGTGCTCCTGCAACGCGGGCTCGTTTTCCCATCTTCGGGTCTGGCCGTTCCAGATGCCAATTCCATGTGCCGTACTCACCCAGAGCCGGCCGCGGTGATCTCGCAGAGTGGTCCAGGTAGAGTTGTCCGGCAACCCCTCCGCTGTTGTCCAGGCCGACCACTCGCGCACTCCCGTCAAGCGGTCGAGCCCGGTTCCTGATCCGCCCACCCACAACGTACCTTCACGGTCTTCCAGGGCGCACTGAACCAGATTACTGGCCAGGCCGTGCTTCACGTTGACCAGCCGCCATCCACCATCCTGTTGCCAGTACAATCCGGAGGAACTCGGCACAAGCAGCTTTCCCTGCGCGTCGACCGAAGGTTTTCCTTCTTCCTCGTTCGCCTCACCAACTACCTCATCGGCAATGGTCAGTTTGTGTGCGCGAGTATCCAATCGCGCGAGGGCGGTCGCTGATCGCAACCACAACGCCCCGATTCCGTCGAATTGCAAGGCCACGACGCGCTCATTTGGCAGCCGGATCCCCGGCTCCACTTTAATCTGCCGGGATCCGGGGTTCAGATGCGCCAACTTGCGGCCGGCCGTGAACCAGATCGTGTCGTCCGCCGCGCGAACGATTCCCTGCGGCGTTTCCCAATCGCTCAGCCCCTCTGCGATGGTGTCTGTTTTTCCCGGATTTCTGGGGTCGATGATCAAAAGGCCGCGCTTGTAGGTCAGCACGTACGCGATGCCCTTACTGTCTACCGCGAAAATCTGCACTCCATTCAGAAGCGGCATTGCACTGGGGGGAATATCCAATTTCTGGAACTGCCCGTCCTTGTAATGAGCGATTCCGCGGGTTCCGGCGAACCAGGGAGTGCCATCGGGAGCGATCACCATGTCCACGACGTAGTGGCCGATAATGCTTTCCACTTCGAGCATTTTCTTGGCGCGAGTGCCGTCGTAACGGTAAAGGCCGGTCTGGGTACCTATCCACAGGAAGCCTTGCTCATCTTGTCCCAGAGCAGTGGCCGTTACGGCGCCCATACCCTCTTGATCTTCAAACCTCTGCACGGTAAATCTTGGATTATCTGGAAAATCTGGACGCGCATCTTCCGCTCGGGCACCGGCCAGAGACACTCCCAGGGCACACAACGCCGCGCCAATTCGGATTTGAAGTCCTTTAGACACTGGAGCAGGCCACCGTCACTTCGGCTTTCTCGCCCAGAGCAGGGCGCAGCAATGCACACCAAAACGTGTTAACAGCAGATTAAGGAGGAAATGGCCTAGGGTAAATACCTCAAAGGTACCACGGTGTAGTACTTGCGAATGGTTACTGGTTGTATACTAAACTAGGAACATGAGAGCAGATCTCTGCGAGCCTATTGGTGAGTTTCCTTGCCCAGGTTTTCCATCAGCAATTTGCGGAGGCGGCCCCGCTCGTCCAATCCTATATCTATGATTTCAAAGGACATATCCTGAGACCGATAATCGCGCATCAGGGCTGTCGCCTGGACGTTTCGAAGACCAAGTTGCATGCGTAACTGCACCTTGGTTCCCGGGGCAAGGTGCATGTTGGTGGTGGCAAGTCCGCCGGCCAGGCTCGCTGTTTTGATTTCCAGCCGGCAATTCTGCTTCAGATTTGTGCTTACCGCCGCAACGCTTTTCTGCAGGCGGATTCGCGCATGTCTCCGTTGCCGGACGAATTTCGATTCCGCCGGAACCTCCAACGGTTGCAACGTCAGGTCTGCCGCTTCGATTCCGCTTTCCGGCAGAAATTTTCTGGCCCACTCCGGGTCCATTTTCGCTAGGGCCTGAAACGCCGCGATCCGCAATTCCTGCGGATTCACCCAACCGAACATTTTTTTTGCATCCACGATCCGCCGCAGAGTGTGGATCGATTCCGGCGCGCGCAACCTGCCCAGCGCTTCCAGGGCTTTCAGTCGTAAATACGGGGCGGCGGCGGTGGGCAAATCGCCGTCCGCAATCGTCAGCAATCGTCCGAGCGCTTCTCGATCTCCGGTCATCCCGATTTCGTCAATCACCAGCGGCATCACCAGCGGATCAACGTGGTCCAGCAGAGCCAGCAGCAACCGGCAAGTGCCATGGGCGCCGCTGGCCGCCACATGGCGGATCACGCGGTCTTGCGACGTCCGCGGAAAATCTTTCATTCGGGCCGGCAGAAAATCTTCCGCTGCGCTCGTGTCCAACCGGGCCAGCAAACCCACAAATTCCGTGGCGTCCGCAATGGGCCCGCCGCGGACGGTTGCCCGCAGATATTGCAATGCCTCTTCGCCCAAGTCTTGCGCCAGACTCGCGACATTCTCCAGATCGTTTCGGAACTGGCAGCGATTGAAGCGCAAGGAGAGTTGTTCCATCGCGGTTTGCGGCAGATGCTTCAGAACGCCCGTCAGGCCGGACGCCACCCCTCGCACGCGCAGAGCCTCTTCCACGAACTCCGGGACGCGTTCCTCAATCCCCATCCTTGCGCGGAGCGTCTTGCCGATTCCAGGGCGCTGCCCTTCCACTGCCTCCACCGTATTTAAAGCCTGCGACATTGCCGCAAATTGCCGGTGCGTAGCCGCTTCCTGGCTGAGCCGCACGAATGCGGCGCTGACCAACGATTGCACGTCCTGATCTTGCTCGACGCTCAATCGCAGGCCGATGTGTCGCAGCGCTTCCTGAAGCAGTCTCGGGTCCGCATCCGCATACAGGCCGGCCATTTCCGAAAGCCCTGTTGCCGCGCGCTTCCTGGCGTCGGGCTCCTCGCTGGCTGCGCAGCTTGCATAGTTACGGAGAATACTGATGGCATCCGCCATCTCTCCCTGCTTGACCAATTCTGCTACATAAGACTGCACATTCTTCGGCGGGATGCACCAGGCCTCGTCGGAGAGCAATACTTCGCGTTTGGCACTCTCGGGCACAGAAGCCCAGAACACACGGTCGAGCATCTCCCGATGGGACTCGACGAGGATCCCCGCTTCCGCCATTTTGTCTTCGTGCTGCCCCAGGATATTACGGAGGCGTTCGATTTCCTGATTCAGGCGGTCCAGCATTTGCCGGACGGCGTTTACCTTCACTTCCCCACGCTCGAATTGTTCCAACGCGAATCGGATGGACAGGTGTTCCGCGAGCTGCACCAGCACACCTTCGTCGAGTTTCTTGTTCTTCCCTTGTTCGGCGAGGCCGGCGAGCGCATTCCTCAGTGTCTCCTGGGCCTTCCCAGGCAATTGCGACACCTGATCCTGAAAGTCGACCGTCGCGGCGGACGGGTTCGTGCTCGTTCCGATGCTTCCAAAAGTCGCCAGCGCACGCAGGATGCGATAAATCGATTCGTCATCAGGACCTCCAAACATCCGGCCGCCAAGCCCGGCACCCCAGCCCGGTCCGCTTCCAATCCCAGGATTACCTGTTCCGATTCCTGATCCGCCTTTATCCCGACTAGCGCTGCCTCCAACTCCACTTCCTCGCGCAATCCCTGTGCCCAGCCCAATTCCGGCCTCAGAGGCACCCCCTGCGCCAGGACCGGCTCCCAAACCTACGTCTCGTCCGGATTCGGCGCCGGCGGCTTCGCTTCCCGAAAGGGCAATGCCCTCGGCACCCGAGATCCCCCCACCCCATCCTTCTGTCGCAGCCGGGCCAGTTCCATCAGCACCAGCTTCTGCTCCGGTCTTCGATCCTTCTGCCGCTGCGATCAACTCCAGGAGCTTTTTTGGATCATTCAGCATTTTGCGGAATTGATCCTGCTGGTCTCCCATGGATGCCGCCGCAATCTGCGCAGCCATGCTGGATTCCTTGAGCCGGGAATCGGTGGCTACGAAACAAACTTCATTCACGCGAATACCGTGGGCATCTACGATTGCCGTTTTCAATTGCTCGGCAAGTTCGGCGGGTTTTGCTTTTCCAGCGGGAAACGCATGTACAAATTTGGCGAGCTCCGCTTCGGTAACTTGCTGAGTGAACTGCACGCTGGCAAGTCCGGCGGCAGAAAGCAATTGCGCAAACTGTTTTTCCGCCGGGGACCCGTCAAGCGGAACGCCATCGACCAGCAACTGGGCGCCCGACGCTCCGAGGAGAAGACCAGTCTCGGCCCCTTCCGGGATAGCCGCTCGCAATTCGTTCCAGGCAACGGTCAACTGCTCGACAACCCGCGCGTGGTCGTGTCCGTACAAGCGCGCAAACTTCAACAAGATATTCAGGCTGCGTACGAATGCCCTGGCCGCCGTCGCTTTGGGATCCGTGTTCATCCGGGTCTGAGATGCTCCATGACTCAGTAAACTTTGAGCCACTCGACTGGGACTTCCTCACTAGTACCCTAGGACTCTTGAACTGTCCCCACAATGGTACAGAGGTCCCGTGTAACTCCTCCGTCAATCCGCCGTCCGTACAGTTCGATACGCTGCGCGAATGGACAGTGGCATCATTCTCGAGTACAGGTCTGTTGTCTGTGATTTGTTACCCAGAGTTACTTCATCATGGCGATTCGGCCGGGCCGCTTGCTGCGGTTCCCCACGTTCGAAGGTTGGGGCAAGCCGCCCAATTCCAGCAGCAATTTCCTTAGCCGCAGCCTCTCGTCGAATTCCATATCCACAAATTCAAACGCCATCGCCTGGGGCCTGGCACCGCGCACGATCGCCTGCGCCCGGATGTTGCGGACCCCGTGTGAAAACTTCAAGCTCAGTAACGATCCCGGAGCCAGGTGCCGGTCCGAAGCGCCGATACCGCCGCCCATATTCAACTCCGCAACGGTCAAGCGCATGTTTTCACGCAAATTCGTGGAAATCGCCTGCACATGCTTCGTTAGCTTCAGGCGCGCATATCTCCGCTGCCTGGTGACCGAGACGTTGGGTTCCGGATCGGTGGGCTCGAGTACAAGCTCTTTCCGATCCAGTCCGCTGGCCATGATCTTCTCGATCGCCAACGCGGGTTCGACCTTCTGCAAAGCCTGTGCGGCCGCGATCCGGAGCTCCGTGTGATACGCCCAGCGCCACACTTGTTTGGACTCCAAAAACAGCTGCAGCATGCCGCTGGCGGCGCTTGCCCGCAATCGTCCTGCGGCTTCAATCGCCTTTATGCGGGTGAATCCCGGCGTAGTGTCGTCGCGGATCAAATCCAACAACAGGGGGATGCATTCGGTGCGTCCGCTCATTCCCATCTCATCCAAGGCCAACGGCCGGATCAGTGGGTCCAAGGAAGCATACGTCGACACCAAGAGGTGCGCTCGCTGCTCCGGCGGCGCGGACGACAATTGCCTTACTGTCCGGTCGTGCGATGTCCTCGGCCACTGCGCGAGCCGTGTAGGCAAAGACTGTTCCACGGATTCGGGTGAAAGCTGGCTGAGTAGTCCGATCACTTCGGTCGCTTCGGTGGCTGGAGCGGTCTGCAGGGTTTCGATGAGCCGGCTCACGGCTTCGTCACCAAGCCCACGGACCATTTCCCCGAGCAGTTCGCAGTCTTCCCGAAAACCGCAGTTGGCGAACCGGTTCGTCAGGTAATGCAGCGAAGCTTTGGGCATCAGGCCCAGAATATCCAGCAATCCATCCTGAGGCTGTCCCGATCTCATCGCGTCTTCGATGAACTCCGGCAGACGTTCTTCTGTGCCAATTCTTTGGCGAATATTGTTCGTGGACCCCGGCCGCAGGGCCTCCACGCTGTCGAGCGAAGCCAGCGCCTGCTGCATCGCTGGATAAAATCTCTTTGCGCCGGCCTCCTGGCTCATGCGCACGAACGCCGCACCAACCAACGTCTGCAAATCCGATTCCCGTTCGACGCCCAGCTGATTTCCCAGCCGCTGGATCACGTCGATCAGGGCGCTGCCGTCGCCGCTGCCATAAAATTCCGCCAGATCCGAGAGGCCGATCGCCGTAGTTCTCCTGGCTTCGGCAGCTTCCAGCCCGATGCAAGCGGCATACTTCAAGAGTATTTCGTTGACCGTTTTCAACTCTCCACGGCGCAACATTTCTTCCAAAAACGCGCGCACATTGCGCGGCGGCACGCACCACGCCTCATCGGACGTCAAAACCTCTTTCTTGTTTTCTTCCGGAACGTTCAACCAGAATTCCTGGTCCAGCAATTCGGTGTAGGACTGCATCTGCAGGCCCGCGTTGGCCATGGTTTCTTCCTGCTGGCCCAGAATTTTGCGCAGTGCCTCGATCTCCGCATTCATCCGGTCCAGCAGCTGCTTTACAGCGTTCACTCGCAATTCACCGCGTTCGTAACTGTCCAGCGCGAACCGGATGGCCACGTGTTCCGCGAGTTTCAGTAGCATGGGTTTGTCTGGCTTTTCGTTAGGGGCCTGAGCCGCCAATCCTGCCAAGGCTTGTTGCAGCGTCACCTGCGCGCGAACCGGCAACGTCGAAAGTCGCGACTGAAATGCGGCCGGATCCATGCGCGAATCCGGATCTTTGCGTGCTTTTCCCAGTTGCGCGAACAACCCGATCATCGACCGGACATCGTCTTCGGCAACCGCATATCCGCCACCCGCGCCGACGGCGCCGGGCATTCCGGCAAGCCCGCCTGCCAATCCGCCTTTCAACATCGCTGTTGCCGCCAGCCACTTTCCGGGCTGACTGGCCGCGCCGACACCACCGCCGACTCCCCCACCGCCCGGCCCGCCTCCGGATCCACCACTGCCGCCGGTTCCGGCGCCTCCATCGCCAATCCCGCCGCCTGAGCCACCGGCCCCGCCACCGCCGGTTCCACCTCCGCCAAGTCCAGTCCCGCCCGGTCCACCACCCGAGGCAGTGCTTCCGTCAGTTCCAGTGCCGCCTCCGCCAAACCCGCCACCGCCGGGTCCCCCGCTGCCGCCGACTCCGGTGCCTCCACCGCCGCCGGAGCCACCCGAACCAGTCCCGCTGCCGGTCGCGGTGCCTGGCTTTCCAGCCTCCCAGAGGCTCCCCGAACCGCCCGTTCCGCCACTCCAACTCGCGGCCCCGCTGCCGCCGGTTCCGCTTCCACCACCCCCGCCGCCGGGGCCAAATCCCAGACCGCCGCCACCGCCGCCGCTTCCACCACGATTGCTTTCTGCGGCCAGGATCAGTTGCAACAGTTTTTGCGGGTCTTCAAAAACCTCGCGAAATTTGTCACCCTGCGCGCCAAGAACTTTCGAAGTGAGTTGTGCCGCGACTTTTATTCCCGCCACAGAGCTGTCTTCCGCGACGAATCGAATTTCATTGATCCGGATGCTCGGATCGCCAGCCATTGCCGTTTTCAGTTGTTCGGCAAGTGAACTCGGCTTGGCATTTCCGCTGGGGAATGCGCGCGCGAAACGCGCAAATTGCGGTTGGGTAAGATTGGGTGCGAAATGAATGCTGGCGATTCCGGAAGAAGTGAGAAGTTGCGCAAAACTTTTTTCCGCTGCCGCCGCTCCCAGCGGAACTCCATCCAGCAGGATCTGGTTTCCGGAGGCGCCGAGTAGCAAACCCGTATCGCGGCTTTCTTGGAGCGCAGAATGCAATTCTTTCCAAGCCGTTTCGAACTGCGCCATCGTCCGCACGTGCCCGAATTCATACAGACGCGCAAATTTCAGCAGAATGTTCAAGCTTCGAACAAACGCGCGGGCCGACTGTCGAGTATCTCCAGCCATTTCCGAGCAATTCCCTCAGTAAAACCTTACTCTTACACTAGGCTGCCTCTCCACAGGAAACAAGCGTTCCGATGTTTTATGTCGCCATCTCACTAACAGAAGTATCATTTGCGATACATTCCTTCATTATTGCCAGGTCGGGTTGCTCTTGTGGCCAACTCATCAGTACAATCTCTCCTGGCCTGTTCGACCAGGGCCCATCCCGGCTCCCTTCCTGGATTACTTTGCTGCGCAAGGGCCTTATCTCAAAATGGCAGAGAACCAAACCCCAGCTCACCTGAAAGCGGAGATGCCCCAGATTCCGGGCGTCAGCGGCCCTCGCCGACCGACGCCCAATCCAATGCTGCCGATGATTGCCGGTCTTGTGGTCATAGGCATCATCCTCCTATTTGCAGTCCGCTGGCTATCCCGAAGCAGACCCGCCGACCCATCACGGGTTGAGCAGGCTCCCCAATTGGAAATCCCTTCGCCACCCCCGGACCCCAGCTCCTTGCTCGCACACGCAACGGACGCGAATCCGGTCATCGCCAATATTACCGAGCTCGCGAAGCCCTGGTCCTCCACCGACTTCTTCGTCCGAAATCGCCTCACCGCTGAAGACATTCCAGCTACGATTGTGCGGCTTCCTTCCGGATCTCCGACTCTTGTTGCAGGCTACTGGGCTTTCTCCCGCAAGGCTCCTTACGGCTCCTGCGAGCTCGAATACATCGCCGACCTCAAAAAGCTCCGTACCGACTACGGTTTCCCGCGCGCAAATCATCCCCTCGTGGGGAACCCGTGCAGCCGCACCCTGTACGATCCTCTGAAGACTTCCAATCTTCCGGGCGACGTCTGGATGCGGGGAGCCATAGTGCAGGGCAGCGACATTCGCCCGCCCTTCGGCGTCGAGATCAAAATCCAAGGCAAGCAGATCCTTGCTATTCGCTCTGAATAGTTTCCTGTAAGTGATTTCAGTTCCGAAGGTCGTATCTCCCGTGTCTTGGGGAATGGGGTTTGGGTCAGACTCGCACCCTCATGGAAGAGCGCTTGAGCCTCCAACTGGAGCACTCTGCCCTGGCGAAAGCGTGGTTTTTCTATTGGAATCTGGATGTGCCTGCGTGAAATTTACTGTTTTCTGTAGCCTACATACTGCCTGAAGGTTCCATTAACCCATTTATCAGAAGTTACGCCTGAGTAAATCGATCCTATCCTCTCTCATTTCAATGGCACGTAACTTAATCTTCGCATCCTCAAACAACGTTTAGCAGATGGTGTGCAGCATGCTGCATTCCATTTTACGGAGGGATGTCCCCATGCAAAGTCAATGGCCCAGGCACGTCCAAATTCTTAGGATCAGCTCATTATTCCTGCTCTTAGTTCTTTCTTGGCCCTCATTTTCCCACGCGCAGAACGCAACCATCAGCGGCACAGTTTTTGATCCGAGCCATTCCCCTGTATCTTCGGTTAGCGTGACCGCACGGAGCACTGAAACCAATAGTCTTCATACAGCTAATACGAACGAAGACGGTCTATACCGTCTGGTGGAGCTTCCAGCCGGGATTTACGTCCTAACCTTTGAAAAATCGGGTTTTAAGGTGGCCAAATTCGCCGGAGTTACGCTCACGGTCGGCCAAATCCTGACGGTGGACGAGAGCCTCGAGATTGGCACTGTCTCCGCCACCGTGGAGGTGCAGGCATCGATCGTGCCGCCAATCGAGCTCGAAAATGCCCAAATTAGCAATCTTGTGGACGCACGAAGGGTGTCCGAGCTTCCCCTCCTGGTACGCGATCCCTACTCCCTTGTGCTGCTCAGCCCTGGGGTGATTCAGAGCAATACCTCTCTAGGAGGTTTCTCCTCCAACGGCGCCAGCGAGCGCAGCAACAACTTCCTGTTGGATGGTGTGGACAACAACGATACCGAGGTCCCCGGAATTGCGGGCGGCTTGAATTCGTTGAACCCGGATTCCACCCAGGAATTCCGTGTGATCACCAACAATTTCCTGCCGGAGTATGGACGCAGCAATGGAGCGGTGATCGAAGCCATCACCAAGAGCGGCACCAACCAGATCCACGGCACCGCCTATGAATTCGGCCGTTATAACGCCCTGGGTGCCCGCGATTTCTTTAACCCCGCGGAGGGCCCCAACGGCGGGCCGCAAAACCCCTATATTCGCAATGATTTTGGCGCTTCAGCCGGCGGGCCGATCAAGAAGGACAAGACCTTTTGGTTCGGGAATTATGAGGGGCAGCGGTATGTGACGAGCCTCACAAACGCGAGCACCGTGCCCACTGCCGCGTTTAAGACTGGAAAATTCACTATCACGCAGAACGCAAAGGGGAAGCCCATCACCCCGGTTAATGTGGACGTTAGCCAAGCCAACTCGCCGAACAATGCAGTGGGATTCGGTCTGGATCCGAACATTCAAAAAATCCTAGCCTTGTATCCCTCCCCCAACGGTCCCGCAGTAAACGACATCAGCGGGATCCTGTTTTTCCCGAGCGCTTCCCGGCAGCGGGTGGATGATTTCACGATCAAGATCGACCACAACATAAACTCCAAGAATCTTTTTACCGTGCGCTACTCGTATAACCGGTTTACAGATCCCAATGCCTTTCACGACGACTTCCTGCCGGGTGGTTTGGGCGCTGTGGCGACTTACCAAAGAACTCAAGGCGCGGCAATCGGCTTGACAACCACGCTTAAGAGCAATCTGGTGAATGAATTTCATTTTGGGGCCAACCGTACCAATCTTCAGTTTACGTGCACCGGAACGAACGTATTCGACAGTTTCGGCAACCTCGATTCCATTGGCCGCGGGCCAGATTACAGTCTCCCCGGCATCTCCGGATTCGGCTGCCTGAACTTGGGAGATTCCAACGGGCAAACCCGCTACACCGGCACTTACCAGACCATTGATGGCATCAGCTATACCCGCGGCAAGCACGCGTTCAAGTTCGGCGGAGAGTTCCGCGCCGTGTACTCCAACTCGTTCGATAACTTCAGCACCCGACAACTCCTGGATTTTGCGGCGTTTTCAGAGTTTGGCGTCACCGCATTGCAAAATGTCGATAATAATTGTCCCTTTGCACCTCCGCCCGCACCGCCGAATACCCCCACTCCCTGTGTCTCTCAAAACACGGCCGTTGAAAATCAGACCTTGGGCCTCCTCGGATTCGTCGGCTCTCAGTCTGAATCGCAATTCTTTAATTTCGCCGGCGTGCGGTCGGCCGACGACGTCCGCGGGTTCCGGCAAAGGGAATGGGGCGCTTATGCCCAGGACACCTGGAAACTCCTCTCAAACCTCACCCTGTCGGGCGGCTTGCGCTGGGAGTATTTTGGGGTTCCGTTTGAAGTGAACAACAGCCTGGCCAATCTCTTCGTTGACGCCAGCGGTCAAGCACCGTTCACATTCACCCGCGTCGGACCGGGTACGGGGAAGACCCTGTATGCCAATCAGTTTGACAACTTCGAGCCGCGGATTGGCCTAGCCTGGGATCCGTTCAAGGATGGCAAGACCTCCGTGCGCATGGGCTATGGCATCTTTCATGACCGCGTGTTCGGAAACCTGGTCGGAAACGCCAAGGGAAACCCGCCATTCCAGCAGTCTTTCGCGGCGAATCCGTTCACCCAAACCACAGATTTGGTGACGCCCGGAACCGTGGCGACATCTCCTGTGGTAACTAACATTGACCCCAACACTGGGCTGGGCGGGGAGATTTTCCCTACCCTCTTTGACCCCAATTTCAAGACGCCGTACAGCCAAAACTGGAACGTGGGCATACAGCGACAACTGACCAGTTCGTTGACCCTGGAAGTCAACTACGTGGGGGTTAAGGGCACCCGGCTTTTCCGTGTGGTGGACGGCAATCCGCCGCAACCGGGGCTGGTCTCGCAACTGGTGGCGTTCTGCGTACCGGAAAATCCCAATAACACCGGGTTCGCTGTCCCCGCAAGCACGACCTTTGGCACTGCCAAAGGCCAGTGCAATCAAAGTACGATCACGTTCGCCAACCTATGGCTTGGCGCGGAATTCGGCGTGCTTCCGTTCGATGCGGTCAACAACAATGCCTTTCAGGCGCCGTTTTCGACTCCGGGAGCGTCCCTGAACAAGTCCATTGGCAATTCCACCTATAACGGCCTGCAGGTGAACTTGCAAAGGCGTTTTTCCCACGGCTTCCAGATCCAGGGTGCGTACACGTTCTCCCACTCGATTGACGACGTGAACGATCCCCTGGGCGATGGAGTGGCCACGGGGAACAGAAGCTTCCCGCGGAATTCCTTTGACCTGGCTGCGGAGCGCGGAAACTCTGATTTCGATATCCGCCATCGCGGCGTGGTGAATTTCATCTACGAACCCAACGTCGGCAAGGGCCGCGGACACTTGAACGCGGGTTTTGTCGGCCGTGTGCTGGAGGGCTGGTCGATCACCAGCGTAATTACAGCGCAGACCGGCCACCCGTTCGACATCTTCGGCGATGTCGACAGCAATCACACCGGCTTGTCCGCCAGGGCGACCATCATCGGCAGCCCGTCGCAACCGGCGGGGACCGACAAGACGTTCACGGGGCCGGCTCTCAGCGCGTTTGAGCAGACGCCTTACAATGTGCAATCAAACCTCGGCAAGAATGCCTTCTATGGCCCCAACGAAGTGAACGTCGACTCTTCATTGTTGAAAGACACTGCGATCACGGAACACGTCAAGCTGCAATTGCGATTTGAGTTTTACAATCTGTTCAACCATCCACAATTTGGCCAGCCGGGAAATAGCATCGCGGCGCCCGGAACATTTGGCCTTTCCACCTCTACCCTGACCCGGGCCGATGGCACCACAAGCGCCAGGCAGATTCAGGTCGCGGCCAAGCTAATTTTTTAGCCGAAGTTCAACGCCAACTCAACGGCCCCGGAACTTCTCTCCGGGGCCCTTTATTTGCCCTCCTGACCTCCCCCTGCGAACGCAGGGAGGAGGTCACACACTTACGGGCAGAGTCAGAACGGTCCGATCAAAAAAAAAGGCGCCCTGGGATTCAGGACGCCCTGGAGAAGCCTTCCGCCTCAACCCGAGGCGGCGGGGAAGTTAGAAGGCAATCTTCAACGCCAACTGCAAAGTCCGCGCATTGCTTGCGAACGCAATCGGAGCATTGTTGAATTTTGTGGAGGCAACCGACACGTACTGCTGAGTCGATGAACCATTCGTGGAAATTACATTGACGTTGTTGAGCGATCCTGGAATGAACTGGGGGTGATTGAACAGGTTGACGGCTTGCATCTGGAACTCAACCTTATAACGTTCCTTGAAAGAGAATCGCTTGATTGCAGTTAAGTCAACGTTGTTGATGGGTCGTCCAATGAGAGTATTCCGCCCAACGTTGGCAAAAGCGCCCGCACCGGCTTGAATAAATTGTGCGGTTGGGGTATTGGCAAGGTAAGCGACTGTCGCGCCTGAGGAATTCTTAAGCGCACTCACTGTGGATCCAGTGCCGGGTATCCCTGCTGGATTGAAAACGGTTCGGTCGCCAGCAGAATCTCCATTCAGGTTTGAGTCTATCGAGCTCTGAGCGGTGAACCACTCGCCCGACTGATAAGTGTACAAGGGCCCGAACTCCCAGTTGCCCAGCGTGTTTCGAACAAGCATGCTGCTGCTCTTGAAGTACGGGACGTCATAGAGTACCGCCATAGTGAATCTGTGGCGGTGGTCGAGGGCCGAATTGCCTCGATCCAAGCTCAGGTTGTTCCCGTCTTGAGGGCGGCGCGGAGTCAAATAGGTTGAGAAAAGATCCGCAGTGCTATTGTCGATCAAGTGGCTATACGTGTAAGACGCGATGAACTGAAGCCCATTGTCCAATCGACGCGTCAACTGGTTGGCCCAGCCGTGATAGGTCGATGCACCGGCGGGGGAAAACTCCACCACATTTCCCTGATTGAACCCCGCCGCGGCAAAGGCCGGAATGAAACTGCTTTGGGCATTGATCTGAGCAAGGGTGGTCGGCAAGGCGTCAAGGGCGGCCTGAGTTGGGGCTGTGGTGTAGGTTGGCAAGAACAATGAAGGCGACACCTTAGCCTGGCGATTAATGCGGTCCTGGACAGTCAGATACAGGCCACGTGTTCCCAGGTACCGCGATTCAAAGGTGTAGTTCTTCCAAAAAGAGTGTTGTATTCCGACGTTCCACTGAATAGATTCCGGATCTTTTTGGTTTATCACATAATGGCTAGTAATGGCAGCGATCAGGTCCGCTGTGGTCGGGTAAGTAAGAATGCCGCCCGCGCCAGGGGGAATGCCGCCATTTGCTAAGTAGTTGTTGATATACGTGGAGGGAGTGCCAAGGGTGCTCAAGGGTGTGTCGATGGTTGTCCCCGTTAGCGCCGTTGGAGCATCAACTCCGAGATTGTCGCGCAGAACGTCATATCCGATACCGAATCCGGCGCGAATGGAAGTTCGGCCACTTGTACCGGGTGAATAAGCGATACCGATGCGAGGCCCCCACTCATCCTTGGGAGCCCTTGGCTCCCTGAAGTCGATTAGACCCGGGATAGAAGCGGCGGACTCTTGTTGCTGTGTCCGCAAGGTAGTAGGAATCGTGGTGTATTGGTAGCGAAGACCCAGATTCAGGGTGACATTTGGACGGATCCGCCAACTGTCGTTTACAAACCAATACAATGCTGACTGATCTCCATAAAACGTTGGCGCACCAGTAGTACGCTCAGCCAGGAAATCCGGTTGGATATCCTGAAGAAAGAGGGTGGTGTTGTTGTAGTCGTAATCTCCCCTAGCTCTTTGTGTAAATTGCTGCGGAGCAATATACTTACGCCCCTCAACTCCAAACTTGAACGTGTGGCGGCCTTTTGTCCATGTGAGATTATCGGTTATCTGATAGGTGTTTTGAAAAGTGAATGCAGGCGAATTCGAATCCGGGCCGAGCTGCGTGCCTAAGTCGAAAAGGTCAATGTTTGGGAACACATCCAAACCGGGAAAACTGAAGTTGCCTGACGGTGTCGTGTTTGTATAACGGTTATACCCGATCCGAAACTCGTTGGTTATCGTTGGGTTAAACGTGTGGTACTCGTTAATCGTCACCAGATGGTTTTTGGTCGGGGCACCAAGATAAAAGACCGGCAATGCGGCAGCATTGTCGATGCCAACCAAACGATTGTAGATGTACCGGCCACGGATTTGGTCATTCGTCGAAATGTCATAGTCCATACTGCCAAGGACCGTATACGCGTTGTAGAAGTTGGCGCCGGCGATGGGAATGGTTCCGATCGGAATCTCAGTTCCATTTACGTTGATTGAGCTGGCCTTGGGGTTTGAGTTGGTGCCACTCAGGAAGCATGTCCCTGACGTATCTTGCGCGGCCGCAGCAGGCATGTATTTTTGCAGAATGCCGAGGTTCGTCTTGGACAAGCCAGACAACCCGTCGAGGGTCGCATACCCGGCGGCAGTTGGCGAACAAATCGGCGAACCCGGAGAGGTGGCCTGTCCGACTGGATTGTATTCGAAGTTGGCGAAGAAAAAGAGCTTGTTCTTCAGGATGGGCCCGCCTACTGTACCCCCAATGCGGTTGTTATCGTAACGGGGGTTGGAAAAAATACCTTGATTCTTGAGGGCGACGTCGACAGCGTTATAGTTCCGATTCTGGTTATACAGGTAGGCCAAGCCGTGGTATTCATTTGTCCCGCTCTTGATCACCTGATTGAACTGGCCACCAGTGGAGTGCCCGAACTCTGGGGAATATTGGTTCTGCAACAGCGTGAATTCCGCGACTGCGTCATTGGGAACTGTGATGAGCGGTCCCGTAACATTCTTACTATTGTTGTCGATACCCTCGACAGTAAAGTTATTTTGCAGAGGCCTTTGACCGCCCACGCTCGGTCCGGTTCCCAACCCAACTCCGCCACTGCTCGCCACGCCGGAGCTTAGCAGCGAAAGGTTGAGGACTCCCCCTGTGATGCTGGCCACTGGCAAATCCGCGATTTGACGCTGGTTGAAGTCGGAAGAAACCGTGGCTGTCGTGGTGTCCAGGGTTGGAGTCATTCCTGTAACTTCGATGGAAGTTACCGCGCCCTTGATCTCCAACGTAATCGGCAGTGTCAAAACTTTGCTCAATTCCACTACAACCTTACTCACCGTTGTGGTCGCGAAATTGGGCGAGCTCACGATCACGTTGTACGTACCGACCGGCAGGTTGTTGATGCGATACTCACCGCCTGCATTCGCTTGACTCGGATACTTGACTCCGGTTTCCACGTTCAGCGCCTCAACCATCGCATTCGGCACAACCGCTCCGGTTTTGTCGAACACAGTGCCAACAATGTCCCCGCTAATGACTTGGGATTGTGCCGTGCCGGTAACCAGTAATCCGACTATCAAAATCAATACACCTATCCAGCTAAGAAAGCTTGAATACCTCTTATTACCCTGATCCATACACCCTCCTGAGGTTGAAATGCTCGCCAATGAAGAAAACACACGTCTCCCCTGAGTTCGGGAGATAGAAATGTGCGTGGCTGATCCCGATGCAGGAACCGCCAACGCAGGCCCAGTTATTTTTTGTTACACGTTGAATCGTTACAGCAATGTAAAGCAACCGTTGACAACATCCTTGCAATTTTTTATCCAAACAGTAAACAGTCCAAAAAATGAAGTCGAGAGTAAGTCCTTCTGTTTGTTCCTGTTACAGAATCGCTTATCCGGTGTTTCATTTTGGAAGGGACGGGACTACGGTGTTTGGTACTTCCTATAGTTTTTAATAGACACCCGGGTGCTGCTTTTCGCGCTTCTGTCGATTTGATTTTTGTGAATTCTTCGGGGAAGATTCTGATTTGGAAGAGGATTATCGTTCGCCACTGCGACGCATCCAATCAGAAAGCTGGCTTCTGGGACTTGCGCAACGTTTTTTGTCTCTTCCAGCGTCTTAAATTTTGGGGGGCTCGATGCTTCGACGGAACATACTACTTTCCGCCATCTCTCTACTGCCTTTGCTGTCTTTGGGTTGCAACAAACCCAGCAACGACGCGATCACCACCAGCATTAAAGCCAACCTCTACTCCGAGCCGCTGCTTAAGTCCGCTTCGGTAGACGTCGCGGCAAAGGATGGCATTGTCACCCTGTCCGGCCAGGTGCCGGACGACGCGGCCCGCCTTGCTGCAGAGCATATCGCGGCAACTACACCAGGGGTAAAAACCGTGGTCGACCAAACCACGATGGCCCCTCCACCACCCGTGATAACTGCGGAGAGCGCTGAGCCACCTGCTGCTCCCGCGCCGCCCGCGCGGCCTGCAAAACCTGCCCGAACCCACAGCAAACCGGTTGCTCCGCCAGAGCCCGCCCCGGCTCCTGCGCCAGCAACGAGCCCGGAGCCCGCGCCCGCACCGGTCCAACAGGCAGTTCAGGAGAAGCCGGCCGCGCCAGCGCCGCCGCCCCCACCACCGCCGCCGCAGCCCGTCACAGTGGCGATTCCCGAGGGCACCATCGTCACCGTGCGCACGATCGATTCCATCGACTCCAGCGTGAATACCACTGGACAGACCTTTCGCGCGTCGCTTGATGCACCCATTGTGGTCGGAGACCGCGTGGTCATTCCGAAAGGCCTGAACGTAAATCTCAAACTCATCGAAGCGAGCTCGGCCGGGAAATTCAAGGGCCGCAGCGAACTGACTGTTTCGCTCGACAGCTTTACGTATCAGGGCAGGACGTATCAGATTGCGAGCAGCGACGTTCAGGAAAAAGGCGGCTCGCGCGGCAAGCGTTCGGCCGAAGTGATTGGTGGAGGCGCGGTGCTTGGCGCGCTAATTGGCGGGCTTGCCGGCGGCGGCAAGGGCGCGGCCATCGGCGCAGGAGTTGGCGCGGGCAGCGGCACGGCCGTGCAAGCCCTTACCCATGGCCAGAAAGTGAAGATCGCGTCCGAAACCCGCCTCGATTTCACCTTGCACGATCCCGTCAACGTCACTTATTTCCCGAAGAAATCTTCCGTTGCGGACCAGACGGCACCCTCGCAACAGCAATCCAGTTCTCCAGCGGACGCACCGCCATCCCAACCAGCCAGCGGTGATCCACCACCGCAACAATAATTGCTTTCCGCAAACGCCAATTTTTTCTCCGCGCCCCGAGGCCGAAACCTCGGGGCTTGCTTCTTCCCTCTTTGACTTCTCTTCTCTCTTCTTTCATCCTTTTACTCCATGACTCCCATTTCCCGACGCAATTTTCTCCATTCCACAGCCGCCGCATCCGCCGTTGCGCTCGCTCCAGCGCTGCCACAGACGCAGGTTCCGCCGGCCTTCTCCACGCTGAAGCCACTCGGCGAACGCGTCCACCCGATCACCGCCGATGAATTCCACGCGCGGCTGGTTCGCGCGCAAGTTTTGATGTCCCAATCGAATCCTGCCTACGACGCGCTCCTCATCGGCCCCGGCACTTCCCTTTACTATTTCAGCGGCATCCGCTGGTGGCTCAGCGAACGGCTTCTGGCCCTCGTCATCCCTCGCACGGGGCAGCCGATTCTTATTTCTCCGGCGTTTGAGGAAGCCCGCATGCGCGAGTCCCTGCTTTATTCAGCTGAGGTCCGCGTGTGGCAGGAGGACGAGAGCCCCGCAAAGCTGATCGCCGGCGCTCTCGCGGATCGCGGCCTGCGCACCGGACGCATCGGCATTGAGGAGCGGCTTCCATTCACCTTTTACGATCACTTCCGCGCAGCCGCGCCGGGCTATGATTACGTTTCCGCCGATCCCATCACGATTGGCTGTCGCAGCGTGAAATCCCCGCACGAAATCCAACTGATGCGTCTGGCCTGCGAGGCCACCTGCGACGTCTACCGCCAAGTGTTTGCAAGCTTGAAAGAGGGAATGACGCAGGAGCAGGTGAGCGAACTGGTCTCCGGGGGCTACGCGAAGATGAACCTGCGCGGAGAGGCGATGGTTCTCTTCGGTCCCTCAGCCGCGCTGCCGCATGGTAGCAAGCAGCCTCGCACGCTTAAGGAAGGCGACGTCGTTTTGATCGATGATGGCTGCACGGTCGAAGGCTACTGGTCCGATGTCACGCGGACTGGGGTGTTTGGGAAACCGAGTGAAAAAATCCAGCGTGCTTTCGAAACCGTCCGCAAAGCGCAGGACGCGGCACTCGATGCCGCCCGAACTGGAAAGCTCTCCGGCTCCGTCGACGATGCCGCGCGCTCGGTCACCACGTCCGCGGGGTACGGCCCAGGGTACAAATTCTTCACCCATCGCCTCGGCCACGGCATTGGCCTCGACATTCACGAGCATCCCTATCTCGTGCACGACAGCAAAACAATGCTCGAACCGGGCATGACTTTCTCCAACGAGCCCGGCATCTACGTCCCAGGGGAGTTCGGCATCCGCTGCGAAGACGTCATGGCTGTCACCGCCGAAGGTCCCGGACAACTTCTGACGCCCGGCTTCCAGGTCTCACTGGAAAAGCCATTGGGCTAGGCCGGGCGCGCTATTTTCTCCACAAACTCCACCACTCGCTCCTCGGCCCAAAATCTCTCGGTCCCCTCCCACTTCGAAATAAATCCGCAGTGTCCTCCGCGCTCCGGTGCGACAAATTGTACGCGCGGATTCTTTTCAATATCCGTTTTCAGAAACGCTTCATACGGCACAAACGGATCATCTTTCGCCGTGAGAATCAGGGACGGCACGCTGACCCGCCCAATCACGTTCTTGGCCCCCGCGTGCTCGTAATAATCCTCGGCATCCTTGTACCCGAACTGCGGCGCGGTAATCGCATCGTCAAATTCCCGGACCGTCCGGATCGCCCCAAAACCGTTTTGCGAATACCTGTCCGGAAAAAGATCCGCCTTCCTGCGGTACCGGGTCATTAAGCCTTTAACGAAATGCCGCTGGTATAAATAGTTCTCCGTCTCCTCCAGCGCGTCTGCGCAAGCAGACAAATCCAGCGCCGGGCAGACGGAGCAGACGCCGCGCAACTCCGGAGGCGGAGACGCTCCCCACTCTCCAGCCATTTTCGTCACCAGGTTTCCGCCCATCGAATACCCAGCAAAATAAATTTGCGTA
Organism: Candidatus Sulfotelmatobacter sp.; assembly: GCA_035487095.1. Classification (GTDB taxonomy): domain Bacteria; phylum Acidobacteriota; class Terriglobia; order Acidiferrales; family UBA7541; genus Acidiferrum. The sequence continues at coordinate 6,748 of DATHMM010000180.1, read as the reverse complement.
AATCCTTCGCCCATCAGTTCCAGAAGAATCGCGCGGTAATCTCCACTCAGTCCGCTGTTATACAGGGTAGGGGTCAGCCGTTCCGTGCCGCCGCAATTTCTCTGATTCATCCGCACTGCATGGAACCCGCGCGCCCAAGCCTTGTCTGCAATTCCCAGCACGTAATTCGAATCGCAGGACCCTTCGAGGCCATGCACAATCACGATCACCGGCACATCGCCGCGCTTGCCCGCCTGCCAGTGGCGGATGCCCTTCAATTGCGTTTCCGCATCCACGCGGAACAGCCGCTCTTCGCCATTTGGCAAGGAAAACTTCCGCCGCAGGAACGCCCCGGCCATTGTCTGGAGGTGTGCATTCTTCAGCCAATCATGTGGCTCAAATGTCCTGAAATTTTCGGCCATCCACTGACTTTATGGGAGAGCCGCGCGGCGCGCAAGGATCGCGCAAATCACGGCTTAGAGTTGACGGGTGACTGGCCGGTAGGTTGCACGAGCGCAGCTCAACGGCTCAACCGGAGGCCGTGCAGTTGCTGACACCAGCCGTGGACACAGCTCGCCCACGGCGCGTCGGGCAATCAGAACATTGCAAGGCCGAATAAATCCGGGGCCTTGCAATTACTCCTTCTTGGCCGCGGCTTCTTTCGCGAGCAGTCTTGCCGCCTGGCGATCTCCCCGGCTGGCTTCCTGAGCGGTCTGCGTGGATGTTTCTCTGGATTCCTGCAGGGCTGTCTGCGCGGCGGTGCTGATCTGTACGGTGTCCTTCGGGGCCGGTGCCTTAGCGGCGGGCTGCGGCTGAGGAGCTTTCTGGTTCGCTGGTGCCGCCTGTGGCGGGGCCTGGGTTTGCACGTCTTTTACGGCTGCAGGCGCTGCATGAGTGACTGGGGTGATAGCATTGGCCATTATTGAGGTCCTAGCTGCCTCAACGTCTCTATCGGCCAGCGAATACGGAACTTTAGATTTTTTTTCGAAACAATCCATGAGATTCCCACAACGTCAGAATCCGTGCCGTCCCGGAGAGTTCCACCCCCGCCTCATCAATTAACCTGCTGCAAACAAGCGCCTTGCGGAGTATTGTTAACACTCATTCGTCCCCCGACGTCTACCCTGTGAGGCGCTGCTTATCTCCCTGGACGCAATGTGGCTGCACTCTCGGAAATTCGATCATCTCACGCCGGTCCGGCGGCCGTGAATGCCTGCAACGACACTGGCGGTCCGGACGACTCACTCGTTCGTGCCGCCCAGAGTGGCGACCGGGCCGCGTTCGGTTTGCTTTACGCCCGCTACTCGCGGATGGTTCACGGCATTCTTCTGGCCCGCGTTCCGTTCTCCGATGTCGACGATCTCGTGCAGGACGTATTCCTCCAGGCGTTGCCCCGCCTCGCGAGTTTGCGCGAAGTTTCCCGTTTTCCCGGATGGCTCGCCTCCATCGCGCGCAACCGGGCGACCGACTTTCACCGACGCGCCAAGCCCAACGATGAGTTCGATGAAGAATCCGTAGCCGCGCAATCGGAACTTGTCGCTCCTTCCACGCGTCATTCCTCGCATTCCAGCGCCGAAGCGCATGCAGTGCTTGACGCCATCCGGTCGCTCCCCGACGCTTACCGCGAGCCTCTCGTCCTTCGCCTCGTGGAAGGCATGACGGGCCCCGAGATCGCCGCCCGCACCGGCCTCACCCACGGCTCCGTTCGCGTTAATCTTCATCGCGGCATGCTGCAGCTCCGCGAAATTCTTGGCCGCAATGCTTCTCCACCGGCTGGGGGTGCGCTATGACCACACATCAAACAGACCCCGAGAAAGAAAAAATGATGCAGGAGAATTATCTGTGGGATGGCTCAGGGACGCCCGACCCCGAAATCCAGCGGCTGGAAACGCTCCTGGCCGATTTTCGTGGTTCGGAAACTGCGCTAGTGCTGCCCGCCGAATTGCCTGCGGCGCCCAGCAAATTCCGAGGCGTGTTCGTTAATCCGCTTTCCCTGCCTCGGCTGGCTGTCGCTGCCGCAATTCTGCTTGTGTTCGGCGTCACTCTATTCTTTACAATGCAGCCAAAAACTGTGCCAGAGACCGGCCCCGCGTGGGAAGTCGCCAATATCCAGGGCGAGCCGCAAATAGGCACGAAAGCAATTGCGGCCGATCAGGCACCTTCGAAACTTCATGTCGGCCAAATGATTAGCACCAACGGCGATTCTCGCGCTTCGCTCTCTCAGGCGGATCTCGGTGAAATCCGCATCGAACCCAACTCTCGTGTGCGTCTTCTGCAAACGGATCCGAATCGCAAACGCATTCAACTCGACGTCGGCACCATACATGCTGCGATCTGGGCTCCGCCCGGCACATTCGTCGTCGACACACCATCCGCCGTCGCCATCGACCTGGGCTGCGCCTACACCCTTCAAGTCGCTCCCGACGGTTCCGGCAGCATTCGCACCACGCTTGGCTGGGTTGGCTTTCATCTCAATGGGCGTGACTCGTTCATTCCGGCCGGCGCCATGTGCTCCACGCGCCGGGAACTCGGCCCCGGCGTTCCGTATTTCGAGGAGGCGACGCCCGCATTTCGCGAAGGGATTGCGAAATTCGACTCCAACCCGCAAGATTCCTCCGCTCGCAGCGCCGCGCTCGCCATGATGCTTTCCGAAGCGCGGGCGCAGGATGCATTATCCCTGTGGCATCTCCTCTCGCGCACGACCGGTGCGGAGCGGGCCCAGGTTTACGCGCGTTTCGCCGCCCTCGTTCCCCCGCCCAGGGGCGTCACTCGCGCGGGAATACTCAATCTCGATCAATCCATGCTCGATCTCTGGTGGAACTCTCTCGGGCTTGGCGATATTTCCGTGTGGCGGTTCTGGGAACAATCCGCTTCCCCGCAACCGTCTGCCAACTCGCAACAACTGCCGCAGAAGAAACAGTCTCTCCTCAAACAACAGCCGTAATCCATCTTCGATCTCGCAGACCTCCGAGCGCCCCGCGCTCTCCGTGGACCTCATTTTTCCTTTGTGGTGATTTTTCCTCGCTCCTCTCCGTTAACACGCGTCCCGGCTCTCGCGTCTTTCCCACTGAACGCCCATTTCACTCGCCAGGAGGCATCGCCATGAAACTTGATCGGCCTTCGATTCACTGCTTCGCCTTCCTAATTCTGCTCGCGTCTCTGTTTTCAGCAAGCTCCGCCTTCGCCGGACCGCCGCTGCTCTGCCACACCTTCGACATCGGCAATGCAAAGTCGCTTCCATGGATCAGCCACGACTGGAACCTCACCGGGAAGGAAACCTATGACCTCAACAATCTGATCGCCGACACCATCGCCATTCTCGACGCGGATTCCACTGTGCTTGTCCACATGGAAACTCTTCGCCGCGCAAGCCTCTATGCCCAACTCGATCCGCACTTTGCGAAACACTTGCTCATCAAACTCATGGCACGTTCCGACGCCGCCAGTCTAAACACAACCACTGCCGCTCTGGCATCCTTCGACCTCGGCTACTTCGCCGAAACCCTCCGGCAGTTTCAGTGGATTCACAAGGACGCTCCGAATCCAGCGCAAGGTCTCGATGGGTATGCTCTTGTGAAAAAGGCTGCACAAGCCCGCGTGAACGACCCGCAAATGGAGTTTGCCGCCGCAATCATTGCACTCAATGTCGCCAACTCCGAAAGCCAGGAGCATGCCCAAAAGGCAATCGCCGGAGCGAAAAACGACTTTCTGCTCGCCAAAAACCTCTCCGCCCGCTTCCGTGACGCGCAATCCGAGACGATGGCCGAGATGATTTCCGGCATTCCAAGCGTGAAGGTGGCCCACCAATGAAATCGCCAGCAACAAACATCGGCCGCTTGAATCGCACCACCCAGCTTTCGGTTTTGTGCTTCCTCGCCGCAACGCTCTTCCCGGCCATTCCATTTTCTCCGCTTCACATCAACGCAAAACAGTTGCCGCAAACCGACCTCACCGTCCACGAATGGGGCACCTTCACTTCCATCGCTGGTCCCGATGGCGACTCCATGAATTGGCTTCCCCTGACCGGCTCCACGGAGCTCCCTTCTTTTGTCGAGCACTTTCGCGAAGTTGCCTTCAAGGGCGGACTGCGCGGCACCGTGCGGATGGAGACGCCCGTCCTTTATTTTTATTCTCAGCGTGAAACCAGCATTTCCGTCAACGTCTCATTCGCCCGTGGTCTCATCACGGAGTGGTATCCACACGCGGACTCGATTAATACGGCTCTGACTCCCCGCGATTATTCGCTCTTCAACATAAAATCCTTCGGCTCCATTGCGTGGAACTCCGTCCACATCGACCCGCAAGGCGCAACCGATTTCCCCACGGACAATTCCGGAAATCACTACTACGCCGCGCGCCACACTTCCTCCGCTCCACTCTCCGTCGAATCGCCCGCTGGCTCCCAGCGCGAAAAATTCCTCTTCTATCGGGGCGTCTCCGCCATCTCCGTGCCCATCAACGCCACCGTCGCCGCGGATTCCACCGTCCAGATCGAAAACCAATTCGCCGAAGAAATCCCCGCCGGCATTCTCTTCGAACGCCGAGGGGCGCAACTTGGATATCGCATGCTCGGCCCGCTTCGCGATCAGGCCAGCTACGCGCCGCCAGACCTTTCCGCTTCGCTTGATTTCCTTTCCACGGCTCTCGAAAGCATCCTCGTCTCCCAGGGACTCTTCGCCGGTGAAGCTCACGCGATGTTGGAGACGTGGCAAAATTCGTGGTTCGAGGAAGGCTCCCGCCTGATCTACATCGTTCCTCGCCCCTTCATCGATGCCGTCCTCCCGCTCCACGTCGCACCCGCGCCTTCCGCAACTGCCCGCGTCTTTGTCGGGCGCCTCGAGTTAGTAACTCCCGCCACCGAGCGCGCCGTCGAAGCCTCGCTCGCCTCCAACGATCTACAAACGCTTGCCAAATACAACCGCTTCCTCGAGCCGATCCTTTCCGCGATGATTCAGAAGGCCGCCGACCCCGCTCGCATCGAGGAACTCCAACGCTACCTCCAGGAAGTCTGGAGAGGGCCTTCCGCTGCGTCCAATAATTCGACAAAAAGCCTTGTTTTTCCGGCCTTGCTTGACCCAGACCTCCTCTACCCATAAAATAGAAGTTTCACCGTGAAGCAATTTTCTGATCTGTTGAATTCATCCTCCAGCCCAGTGGCCACCCGCTGGGCTGCGCTGTTTTTGGCCGCCGGCTCTGCCGCTCCGGTGCGCTGGCCGACCCGCAACAAATTCAAATACAAGAGGCGCCCATGATTGATGGTCCGATCCCCGAAGCTCTCACGTTTGACGACGTGCTCCTGCTCCCCGGCAAATCCTCCATCCTGCCGACCGAAGTCGACCCCACCACGAAATTCACACGCAAGCTCGCGCTGAACATTCCCCTCGCCTCGGCCGCCATGGACACCGTCACGGAATCGCGCCTGGCCATCGGCATCGCCCGGCAGGGCGGCATCGGCATCATCCACCGCAATTTGCCCATCGACCGCCAGTTTGAAGAAGTTGACCGGGTGAAGCGTTCGGAATCGGGCATGATCGTGGATCCCGTCACCATCTCTCCGGACATCACTCTGCGCCAGGCGCTCGAGATCATGACCAAGTACCGCATCTCGGGCTTGCCTGTGACGCGCGGCACGCGTCTTACCGGCATCCTGACCAACCGCGATCTGCGTTTCGAAAAAAATCACACGCAACTCGTCGGCCAGGTGATGACCAAGGAAAACCTCGTCACAGTCCCGGTCGGCACCACGCTAGACGAAGCCGAAAAAATTCTTCAGAAGCATCGCATCGAGAAACTTCTCGTGGTAGACCAGGACTTCAACCTCAAGGGCCTGATCACCGTGAAAGACATCCAGAAAAAACTGGAATATCCGCGAGCGGCAAAAGACGACCACGGCCGCCTCACCGTCGGCGCTGCCGTCGGTGCCACCGGCGATTTCCTGGAACGCGCCGTGGAAATGGCCAAAGCCAAAGCAGATGTCCTGGCCATCGACACCGCGCACGGCCACACGGAACGCGTCATGGAAGCCATCAAGGCAATCCGCCACCGCCTCCCGGAACTGCAAATCGTTGCCGGAAACGTCGCGACTTACGAAGCCGCGAAAGATCTCATCGCACTGGGGATCGATGGCCTGAAAGTGGGCATCGGCCCCGGCTCCATCTGCACCACGCGCATCGTCACTGGCGCGGGCGTCCCGCAAATCACTGCCATCTATGAGGCGTCGCGGGCCGCGAAAGGCACCGACGTGCCTATCATCGCCGACGGCGGCATCAAGTATTCCGGCGACATCACCAAGGCCATCGCCGCCGGCGCTTCGTGCGTCATGATCGGCAGCCTCTTTGCCGGGACGGAAGAAGCCCCTGGCGAAACGATTCTGTATCAGGGCCGCACGTTTAAGTCATACCGCGGAATGGGTTCCACCGGCGCGATGGAGCAAGGCTCCGCCGACCGCTATTCGCAGGAAGGCGCCGAGCGCGGCAAGTCGGTTCCCGAAGGCGTCGAAGGACGCGTCGCATATAAGGGGCCGCTCAGTGGGCTAACCGATCAGCTCGTAGGTGGCCTGAAAAGCGGCATGGGCTACGTCGGGGCGCGCACGCTGAAAGAACTTACCGAGAAAAGCAAATTTGTGCGCATTACCGCAGCCGGCCTCCGCGAATCCCACGTCCACGACGTGGTCATCACCAAGGAAGCCCCCAACTACCGCATGGAGTAACCTCCTTTGTAGTGGCCGACATTCAGGTCGGCCCCAGTAGCACAGGCTTCAGCCTGTGCT
>DATHMM010000179.1:0-12633 GCA_035487095.1 Candidatus Sulfotelmatobacter sp. | reverse complement strand
CGGGTGAAGCAGCAGGCGGACATTGTTCGCGTGATCGGCGAATACGTGCGCCTGAAGAAGAGCGGGCAGAATTTTACGGGGTTGTGCCCGTTTCATGGGGAGAAGACGCCGTCGTTCGCGGTGCACCCGGTGAAGCAGATTTTTCACTGTTTCGGTTGCGGGAAGGGCGGCGACGTTTTCAGCTTCGTAATGGACATGGAAAAGTGCCCGTTCCCGGAAGCGGTGAGAGTTGTTGCAGAGAAATGCGGCATCCCCGTTCCTCGGCCCAAAGAGCGCACACCCGAAGAGCGCAAGGAGAATCAACAGCGAGCGGTGCTGATTGAAATTCACCGCGAGGCGCAGGCATTTTTTGCGCGGCAACTGGAATCGACGGCGGAAGGCCGGGCGGCGCGGGCGTACCTGGAAGACCGCGGGCTGAATGCGGAAACGATCGCCCGATTCGGGATTGGGTACGCGCCGAGCGGAGGGGACGCACTGCTGCGGCAACTGAAGCCGAAGTATGCGGAGAAATTACTGGTGGAGTCGGGCGTGATTTCGCGCGACCAGTCGGGGGCGCGATTGTTCGACCGCTTCCGCAGGCGCATCACGTTTCCGATTGCGAATGAGTCTGGAAAAATTGTCGCCTTTGGCTGCCGCGCACTGGGCGACGACCTGCCGAAATACCTGAATTCGCCGGAAACGCCGATTTATTCGAAGAGCAACTTGCTGTATCACATGGACCGCGCGAAAGAGCCGATCCGCCGGCAGGACTTCGCGATTCTCGTGGAAGGGTACATGGATGCGATCGCCGTGGCGCGCGCGGGAATCGGCAATGTTGTGGCGAGTTGCGGCACGAGCCTTGCTGAGCCGCAAATCAAATTGCTCGGGCGTTTCACGAAGCGCGTGATCGTGAATTACGACCCGGACGTGGCGGGGCAGGCGGCGACGGAGCGTTCGCTGACGCTGCTGCTGGAACACGATTTCGAAGTGCGCGTGCTGGCGCTGCCGTCGATTGGCGATAAAAAAGCCGATCCGGACCTGTTTATCCGCGAAAAGGGAGCGGAGGCGTACATCAAGCTGCTGAAGGAAGCGCCGCCGTACGTGGACTACCTGATCGCGCGGGCGCGGCAGATGGACCTGAGCACCGGCGAAGGAAAGCAGCGCGCGCTGAATTTTCTGATGCCCTACGTGCAACGGATTCCGAACCGGCTGCTGCGCTCCGAATGGGCCACGCGGATTGCCCAGCAGTTGCGAATAGACGAGCCGGTGCTGCGCGCGGCGCTGAACAAGTCGGCAACTGAGCGGCGCAGCGAAGTGAAAGTGGCGCCGCAGCTTGTCGGCAAGCCAGCCAAGCAGATCGAGCGGCGCCTGATTCGAATGCTGGCCGAGGCGGAAGGATTCAAGCGGGAACTGGCACAACGACTGCAACACGGGAGGCTTTACGAGGGATTGGAGACGGAAAAAGTGTTCGCCGCGTTGATCGTTGCCGGGCTTTCCGACGAACCGATACCGGCGACGGAGATTGGCGCTCAATTGGATGAACGAGAACGGCGCGTGTTTTTCGAGATTTTATTTGAGGACGCGCAAGAGCCTACCTGGGAAGAAGCCGAGAGCTGCCTCGATGCGTTGCGCCGGCGGCAGATCGAGCAGGAATTGGCCAAGGTGCAAAAGACAATTGAAGCCAATCCGAGCGGGGCGGGGTTGCGCGAACTGCTGGAACGCAAGCAGGAGTTGATGAAGCAACTCACCGCGGCGGGGCAACCGGGGTGAGTGAATCAAATTTCAGATTCTGCAGCATCTTTACGTTGAGGTCCTTCGCGGCGCAAAAGAGTCGCCGCTCAGGATGATAGGGTTTGTGTGTGAGGCGTAATCAGAAGAAGGCGCCCGCTGCAGACCCTTCGGCTACGCTCAGGGCAAGTGGCGGCCGCTACACGAGCAGAAGAAACCTAAGAGCGGACCGCCTCAGAAGGCGGTCCCTACGAAGGCAAGCTGGGCCACCTGAAGGTGGCCGCTACGCGGGGATGGGTTGATGAAATTGAAATTGCCGGATGGAACGTTTGGGGCGTACTTGTTTGATTGTGACGGCACGATTGTGGATTCGATGCCGTTGCACTACGAGGCCTGGAAGAAGGCGTTGGGCGAATGGAACTGCGAATTTTCGGAGGAGCAGTTTTATGCGTGGGGAGGGATGCCGGTCGCGGAGGTGATTTCCACACTCAACCGGGAACGCGGATTGCAGATGCCGGTGGACGCATTGGAGCAGCGGAAAGAGGGCCTGTATTTCGAATTGTTGCCGCAACTGAAGGCGGTCCCCGAAGTCTTGGAGCACATCGATGCGCAGCACGGACGGATTCCATTTGGTGTGGTGTCCGGCAGCAGGAGGGAGTCGGTTACTGCCTCTTTGAATGTGCTGAAACTCCTGGACCGGTTCGATACGCTTGTTTGCGCGGGGGAGTATACGAAAAGCAAGCCGGACCCTGAAGCGTTTTTGCGCGCGGCGGCAAATCTTGGCGTGGCTCCAGAGGCTTGCCTGGTGTTTGAAGACACGGAGATGGGAATTCAGGCGGCGAAGGCCGGCGGAATGGCCTGGGTAAAAGTTCCTCCGCCGTGGGAGAGAACCGCGTAGTTTCCCGATGACGCGCGACACAGAAAGCGGGGCAACGAAGAAATTCGTTCATGAAAACTTCCGAGACCAGAGTCGTGCGGTTGATCGCGTTGTTCAAACTGTTGAAGGCGGTCCTGCTGATCGCGCTTGGCGTGGCAGCATTGAAACTGCTTCACACCGACATCGCGAGCTTGGTGGAAAACTGGGTTGCGGTCCTTGGTCTCGACCAGAACAGCCGATTCGTTGGCAGGGCTCTCTCGACTGCGGCCGCGTTCACTCCAAACCGGATTCGGGATCTTATAATCGGCAGCTTTTTCTATGGCGGATTGTTCTTCACGGAAGGAGTTGGACTTTGGCTGCTGAAGGATTGGGCGATGTGGTTCACTGTGATCCTTACAAGTTCATTTCTTCCCGTGGAGATCTATGAAATCGTCCGCCATCCAAGTGTGGGTAAGGTTCTAGTGATGGGGGTCAATCTGGCCCTTGTGGTGTACCTGATCCGCCGAATCCGGGATGAACGCGCCGGGTGAGAACGGGTGCCCGGCTGTGGAATTTTCGACGACGGGAAGGGCCGGATTGCCGCGAGTCATAGCTAAATCCTTTATCTGGTGTGGAATTCGGGCAGTTCTGAAACCTCAAGACTTCCACCATTCCTGTTCGTTTTCCACAAACTAAAACATTGACGGGAAGGGACTTAAGCGTGTAACGTCGGTAGGTTGCGCGGATAACGGATTGGTCTGTCCCGGCATCTATATGTATGTCCATGCTGCGCGGGGCAGTTTCAAATCCTTATCCGATGGGAAAAGGCACGGCAGGCGGGCAAGCGTGCGGCAGCACCAGAGACACAGCACGGCGCATCGGGCTTCACCGAAAAATTTGAGAGTTTTCCGGGGGATTCGCTCCTCCCTTTGCCCATTGCGGGCTTTCTCTCTGCATTTCGTGTGGACAGTGCGCGGAACTACAACGGCGAAGTTCGCGCGGAAATCGAGAGACAGACTTAAGGAAGCGGGAGGAGTGCAGTGGCAGCAGCGGGTTTAGAGGAAAAATATGATGCGGTACGCCAGCTTATTGCCGTCGGCAAAGAGCGCGGGTACCTGCTGTACGACGAAGTAAACGATTCTCTTCCTGCGGAAGTGCATTCTTCGGAAGAGATCGACGACCTTCTCACTACATTTGAGCGCAACGGCATCGAGATTTATGAGGATGCGGCGTCGGCGAAAGCGGCGCGCGCGGTTGAAGTGTCTTCGGACCACGGCGATCGCGATGCGGTGGTGAAGGACGATGGGCACGAGGCAGAGGGCAGCGACCTCGATTTGACTCCGGGCTCGCTGGAAAAGACCAACGATCCTGTGCGGATGTACCTGCGCGAGATGGGTACCGTGCCGCTGTTGACGCGCGAAGGCGAAGTGACGATCGCGAAGCGCATCGAGCGCGGGCAACTGGTGGTGATGAAGGCGATCACGCGGTCGCCGATCGTGATCAAGGAACTCATCGCCGTCGGTGACGATTTGCGCAAAGGCGCGCGATCGATCAAGGAAATCGTCCAGTTCGACGACGAAGAGCTGACCGAAGAGAAGATCGCCAACAAGACCAAGCAGACGCTGAAGTACATCGAGAAGATCGCGAAGCTCTACGACCTTGCTTTGAAGCAGGCGGTGAAGCTGGACAACACGGCCAAGGCGAAGAAGAAGCAGTATGTGCGCGCGAAGTGGGAAGTGGCGCGGACGCGCATCGCGATTTCGCTGGAAATCCGCGGAATTGACTTTAACCCGTTTGAAAAGAAGCGGCTGATCGACAAGATGCGCGGCACGGTCGAGCGTCTGCAGTCGCTGGAACGCGAAGCTGGCCGGCTCGAGCGGCGCGCGGACGTTTCCAAAGGCGAGAATGCGGCGGAAGCGCGGCGCGAACTGCGCACCCGGCGCTCCGAACTGAAGGACATCGAGGACGCCAGCGAAGTCGGGCTGACCGAGCTGAAGCGCACCCTGACGATCATTCATCGCGGCGAAGCGGAAGCCGAGCAGGCGAAGAAAGAATTGATCGAAGCCAACCTGCGCCTGGTCGTCTCGATCGCAAAAAAATACACCAACCGAGGCTTGCAGTTCCTGGATTTGATCCAGGAGGGCAACATCGGCTTGATGAAGGCCGTCGACAAGTTCGAATGGCGCCGCGGCTACAAGTTTTCCACGTACGCGACGTGGTGGATTCGCCAGGCGATCACCCGCGCGATTGCCGACCAGGCACGCACCATCCGCATTCCGGTGCACATGATCGAAACGATCAACAAACTGGTGCGCACCAGCCGCCAGCTGGTGCAGGAGCTTGGGCGCGAGCCGACCAGCGAAGAGATCGCCAAGCGTATGGACATTCCGGTGTCCAAGGTGCGCAAGATCCTGAAGATCGCGCAAGAGCCGATTTCGCTGGAGACGCCGATTGGGGAAGAGGAAGATTCGCACCTCGGGGACTTCATCGAAGACAAGGCCGTGGTTTCGCCTTCCGATGCGGTGATCAACCTGAACCTGAAGGAGCAGACGTCTTCGGTGCTGAAGACACTGACGCCGCGGGAAGAAAAAGTCATCAAGATGCGGTTTGGGCTGGATGACGGCAGCGAACACACGCTGGAAGAAGTCGGCCAGTCCTTCGCGGTCACCCGCGAACGCATCCGGCAGATTGAGGCGAAGGCGCTGCGCAAGCTGCGGCACCCGTCGCGGTCGCGGAAGCTGCGGGCGTTTTTGGAAGGGCCCTCTCGCGATTATCTATAGAATTGGTTGATAGTTCTTAGTTTTCAGTTTTAAGTAAAGAAGAAAAAACGCCCGGCGGTTGCCGGGCGTTTTGCTTCTTAAGCGTTTCCGGGGCCGATTGCGCCCACGATGTGGATGGATTTTACTCGCGGCCGGAGGCGCCGAACAGGTCGGTCATGGTCGCCGTGCCTGCATCGCAGGCATGGTTGAGGCAGGGAAGGCCAAAAGCGGCCTCCATGGACCTCAACAGGGAGAAACTGTTGTAGTAGGTCTGGCTTTGGACCCCGTTCTTGCTGTAGTTGGTTTCGACGGTCAGGACCACCCTGTTCTGGTTCTGCGAGGGAAACGGAGTGCCAGCAGGAAGTGCGGTGTTGATTCCGCTGTAGTCATTCTCATCCCATACGATGACGATCGCACTCTTTCCCTGCTTCCACACGGGCGATGCCTCAATGCTCCCGACCAGCCGCTGGATTGTAACGTCGCCTTGCTGGATCAAACCGGGATTCAAACCAGCCTGAAGGCCATTCGAGCCCGGGTCGGCTGCGCAATAAGCGCTCTCGCCGCCCTTGCCGTGCTGGTCATCGCACTGGTTGGGCGCGATAAAGGAGAACGAAGGGAGCTCGCCAGTAGCCAGATCGGCGAACAGGCCGCGTGGCCCGTCAAAGGGGACAACATTATTCATGCTGTTGGTCCGCTGATAGCCCTGCTGAACGCTCTGGAAATAGGCAAAAGGGTTGTGTTTCACCGCATAGAGTGCCGTGTACGAAGTGAGAGCGCCGGGCAGGTTGGTGAAGTCGTTCAGGTTGCTCACCGTGCCGTTGCTGTTGTCGACGCCATAAGCAGTTCCGAGTGGGAGGCTTTCCTCGTAGGCCTTCCAGGTCAAGCCGGCCTCTGTAAGCTGGTCTGCAATGGTTTTGCCTACAGTGGGTCCCGGAGGAACCGACCTGATCCCGTCGATGTCTGCGAGAAACGCCGGCGGGATTTCGTTCCAGTTGTCAACGGCTGGTGTATCAGCGTCCGTTCCGGAACCGGAAATCGGGCAGATCACCGAACTTGGGTCTAACGTGATGCCCTGCGGCGGATTGGTACCATCGGCGTTTACGGTTCCAGAGATAATGTTGGGTTGGCACGTCGTGTTGCCCCAATCCGGAGAATTGTCGCTGCGGACGCCGAAGTTCGATCCACCGACAATCTCCAGATAATTGGTGAGACTCGGATGCCCTACGGCAAAATAGTTTGTTGCGAAATTGACTTTGCCGCTTTGGATGATGCTATTCATGTACGGCTCATTGGGGTTGCCGATAACTTGTTGAAACCCATGGTTCTCCATCATGATGACGAAGAGGTGATCGAGATGGGGAATCTTGTGGGAATCCGCGTCGTTATTGGCCAACGCGGGACTTACCAGACCAGCGGCCGCAAGCAGAGCGGCAGCCGACTTCAGATTCCATTTCATTTTCATAGCTTCTCCCTTTCCTTCATTCATTCGGATGGAAATTACCGACCGGGGGTGAGTTTTCGCCGGCCCGGTTGGGACGCGCGTGCTGCGCACCGGACAGACCCGCCGCCTATTTGTAAGTGGAGCAAAACCGCAAACCGGAGGAGAGTCTAGGAGGGAATCGTTACAGGAAGAAGGCTTCGAGGTTACAGGAGTGTAAAGCGGAAGGACATTTGCATTCCTGCGCGCGATTCGATGCCGCGGTTCGGGGAGAAATTAATACTGCCCTAAGAACAGAGGAAACGATTTTGCGGTCACCCGAGTCCAGTAAGTGCTTGCGTTTCGTGGAGGAATCCGCAAAATTGGAGGAACCCAGTGCGAGTGACCGTCGTTTTGTGATCACCTAATGAAAAAAATACAGAAAATCTTTGCGGCGTTGATTGTATTGCTGATGGGACTGTGCGTTTACGGATTCTTGATCTCGCGAGAATCGGAGGAAGCACGCCAGGAACGAGCGGCCAGAAAGGCCAAGGACTCGAACAGGAATCTGGTGGACCAGAGTCCGCTTCAGTTGGCACAACAACTGGCTCAGCTTGCGACCACCCATAGTGAAAAAGCGCTGGCGCAGGAAGCGATGCGCCTGGCGGACTACGAAGTGGACCTAACGTTTGATGCGGCCCTCCACGAGGCGCTTTTGCATCCACCGGCGTTGACTGCGGAGGCCAAGGAGATTCAGGGGCGCCTGAAAAAGTCGGAGAAGTTGTTGAATGCGGATCAAGATAAGGCCAAGACGCTCTCCGAAGCCCTCCAGAAAGCGCCGGAAGCCAAGCGGGATGACCTGCAAGTTCAACTTGTGCAGGCTCAGGCGGACATGGAATTGGATCAGGACGAACTGGATGACGCCAAAGGGGATTTCACACGAGCGGGTGGCAACCTTGCCGACCGCATCGAGGCGATGAAAAAGCAGCACGAGGAAACTGCGCACAATTCGGCGTCGGCAATTGCCGCGGGCGCGCCTCCGCCGGATCAGTTCGGGTTGTTGCACCAGGTTCAGCGATGGATGGCCTTGCGCTCGGAAAAGCTTCAGGTTCAGGGCGCGAAGAATATGTCGGATGCCGCTGCAGCCACTCTTGTGCAGCAGCACAATGCGCTGGACGCGAAGGTTGAGGAGGAAAAGCAGAAGTCGCCGGACCTGGTGCAACACACGAACCGGCGCGTCGATGCCGCCGCCGGGAATGGGAATCCGGGAACAGCCATTCAACGGTCGCCGGAAGAAGCTGCCGCGCTTCTGCAGAAGACCCAGCAGATTGCCGCGGACCGGCAACTACTGGCGGTGCTCGACAAGCGAGTGGATACGCACAAGGAGCTTTCCGGCGTCTACGGGCAATGGTGTCAGCTCCTGGCCGCGCGCCAATGGACCATCTTCCATCGCGCGATTATCGGCGTGCTGGTCATTCTGGCGATCGCGCTGGTTGCCTTGTTTTTCAGCACGTGGATGAATTCACTGGTCAGCCGGCTGACGATGGACCGTAGACAAATTCAGTCGCTGCACACGGTCACTCGCGTGTCGCTGCAGTTCACTGCGCTGCTGCTGATCTTGCTCGTGATCTTCGGGCCGCCGGGGCAGCTGGGCACATTTCTCGGCTTGGCTGGCGCCGGACTGACCGTGGCGCTGAAAGATTTCATCGTCGGGTTCATCGGCTGGTTCGTGCTAATGGGCAAGAACGGCATTCGCATGGGCGATTGGGTGGAGATCAACGGAGTCACCGGCGAAGTGCAGGAAATCGGGCCGTTTCATACGGTGTTGCTTGAAACCGGGAACTGGACGGATTCAGGCCATCCCACCGGCCGACGCGTCACCTTCACGAACAGTTTCGCGATCGAAGGTCACTATTTTAATTTTTCGACGACAGGGCAATGGCTGTGGGACGAACTTCAGGTGGTGCTCCCCACTGGCAAGGATCCTTACCCGATCGTCGAGGCCATCCGCAAGAAAGTGGAAGAGGAAACGCGGGAAAGCGGGCGGCAGGCGGAGCAGGAGTGGAGGCGCGCGGCGGGCTCACGGGACATGAGCGGGTTTTCTGCGGTGCCGGCCATCAGCGTGAAACCTGTGTTGGGCGGCGTGGAGGTTACCGTGCGCTACATCGCGAAAGCCAACGAGAGATTCGGATTGCGTTCGAAGTTGAACCAGGCCGCCGTGCAGCTTTTGGGCGGAAAAGAAGAGACCTGGCCGGCGCAGGTATAAACGCGGATTTATTCGGAACCACCAAGCCGCCGGACTTCTTCGCTGGTCAATCCATATAACGGTGGCGTAGGCACGCCGAGCATCGCGAGATACAAGTAGATTTGCCCGCGATGATGGATTTCGTGCTCGACCATCAGCCGGAGCCATTTCCACTTGGTGATTTCGACGTCACCCGGCGTTTTACATTTGGTCTGCAAGTCCGCGTCGGTGAGGCTGGAGAAAATTTCCAGGGATTCCTTGTGCAGGCGCTCCATCAGGGCCAGGACGTTTTCGTAGCCGTCGGCCAATTCCTTGCCGTGGCTTTTGTATTGGCTGGGCCTCCCTTGCAGATTTTCTCCCCACATGTAGCGCTCGGTGACGGCGATATGCCGCAGCAGATCGCCGAGGGTGAATTTTCCCGGAGCGTAAGACCAGCCGAGTTTGTCAGGCGGAACGCAGCGGGCCACGCGCATGGTGCGCTCGCGTACGGTGCCGAAATAGTGGAGGAAGGGCTTGATGGTCTGGATTTCCATGCGGGCCTCGAGTGTGCGATTGCGCGGGGCTACTGGAAAAGTCTACCGCAGGAGGGCGCGGGCGCGCGAGGCGGAGAGCGTGGCGCCGGCGTACATCAGTGCGAGCAGGAAGAAGCCGGTGGCGATGCTGAGACGTTGGGCGAGCCAGCCGAGCGAAAAGCTCATGGCCAGTTGCAGGATCGTGGCGAAAATGGCGAATGCGGACTGAGTGCGGCCCATGAAGTGGCGCGGCACGATGGACATCAAGGAAGATTGCGCGACGATGCCGCCGAGCGCGCGGAAAAATCCGAAACAGCCCTGCAGGATTGCCGCGCCGAGAAGAAACGTAACAAATGGCACGGCAACATGACCCAGGGCAAGGCCGACCATCACGGCGACGTACAGAGGCAAACGCACTCGCTGCGGCAACTGGCTAGTGATCAGGCCGCCCGCGATTGCTCCGATGGCCCAGCCCGCTTCGATGAAACCGAATCCGCGCGACCCGGAGTGCAAGACGTCGTTTGCCAGCGCGACCACCACCACGTTTCCGCTGACGACGCTGGCCATCAGGATCGCGTGCGTCACTCCCAGCGCAAGAACCACCGGTTGGCTGCGCAGGTAAGCGATGCCTTCCTTCATGTCGGCGGCGTAAATCGCCAGCGAGGTTCCTGCTTCCGCGATCTCGGGATTTTCGCCACTGCCGAGCGCTTGCGACGCCGTGTCCGTGGATTCGGAATATTCGCGCGGATACTGACGATGCGCGCGCGGCGAAACGTAGCCGCTGCGCAAGCGGTAAAGGCAGTAGGCGGAGACGAAGTAGGTGAGCCCGTCGATCAGAAGAATTCCGGCGATGCCCATGTTGTCGTAGAAAAATCCGACGAAGGTGCCGGCGAGCAGCATGCCGCTCTGCACGCCGACGAGCACGGAAGCGTTGGCGCCCGTGAACTGGCTGGGCGGCACCACTTCCTGCACCAGCGCGTTCACGTTGGACCAATACATCGCGGAGCCTGTGCCGGTGATCAGCGTCATCATGTAGAGGTGCCAGATGTGCAGGTGGCCGCGCCAGGCGATATAGGCGATGGCAAGCACCGCGAAGCCGCGCGAGATGTCGAGCAAGACGCCCAGGTAACGGCGGTCGAGCCGGTCGATCAGCACGCCGCCCAAAAACGGCACCACGAGGCCGGGGAGCGTGACGACGATAACTTGCCAACTCACGGCGACTGTGGAGTGCGTGGCCGACATGATGTACCAGCTCACGCCGATGAAATTCATCCCGCTGCCGAACAGCGAGACGAACATCGCCGTGAAAAAATAGCGGAAGCCGCGCTGCTGCCAGAGCAGCGACCAGTCAACCCGGTGTGTAACGGCGGTGGCCATCGAGCCTATCAGTTTACTATTTCTCTGAGGCTCATCGAATTGTGGCGATCGGAGACATTTCCGCGACGTCACCCCTTTTTCCCCGCGGTGGGGAGAATTGTTCCGACTATGACGGAAACGCGAATAAACTGTTGACCATCTCTAGAATGATTGTGGATTTCCTAAGGGCGGCGAGATGCGAGACGGGCGAGGTGTGATATTTACGCATTCGGACTTGCGTAGTACTCTCAGAAGCAATTCGCGACATCTCTGTGGTGGAGGAGTCCTCGATGGCTACGATTCCCGTTCCTATGGCCGAGCCGCAGGCCGCAATCTCTCCGCTTGGCCGTATCATTGGCGCGTTCTTTTCGCCGCAGGCTACATTCGAAGATATTGTCCGCAAGCCTAGTTGGATCCTGCCGATGGCCCTCATTCTTTTATTCAGTCTCGTGGCAGTCATTGCCCTGAACAGCCACTTCAGTTGGCACGATTTCATTCTTCAGCAGATTGAAAAGAGTCCGCGAGCTGCGCAACTCTCCGCCGAGCAAAAGGAACAGCAGGCGACGATGAGTGCAAAGTTTTCGCCTGTATTTTCCTATGTTTTCGGGTTGGTGCTCCCCATCTGTGGCTTGCTCGTCATCGCGCT
Source organism: Candidatus Sulfotelmatobacter sp. (assembly GCA_035487095.1). Classification (GTDB taxonomy): domain Bacteria; phylum Acidobacteriota; class Terriglobia; order Acidiferrales; family UBA7541; genus Acidiferrum. The sequence continues at coordinate 1,135 of DATHMM010000179.1, read as the reverse complement.
GGTTCTAGCAGGAGCCTACAACGTGATGGCTGGTGCGGGCGCAAGCTTTAAAACTTCCCTGGCCATCGTTTCTCACGCCGTTGTCCCCGCTTCGATTGTGAGCACCATTCTTTTTGTGACGGTCTTGTTCCTGAAGCCAGTTGGCATGTTCGACCTGGACAACCCGGTCGCCACCAACGTGGCGGCGCTGCTCTCCGAGGATTCAGCCAAATGGCTTGTCGCTCTCGCAAAGAACATTGACCTGCTGGAGTTCTGGAAGCTAATCCTTATCGCAATCGGTTTTGCGGCCGTAAACCCCAAGAAGCTCAAGGGAGGCAAATCCTTCGGCATCGTTCTTGGAGTGTTCCTGGTTTACCTGGTTATCCGCGTGGGAATCGCGTTCGCCTTCTCCTGATACACTAGCAGAGTGAGTTTTTCGTTTGAAATTTTACAAAGCGATCCAACCGGCGCACGCCGCGGACAGTTGAAAACGCCACACGGAATGATCGAAACACCGGTGTTCATGCCGGTGGGCACTGCGGCGACCGTGAAAGGCCTGACGCAGGAAGCGCTGGAAACCCTGGGCGCGAAGATCATCCTGGCGAATACTTATCATTTATATCTGCGGCCCGGGCACGCGCTGATCCACAAACTGGGCGGGTTGCACAAGTTTATGTCGTGGAACGGCGCGATTCTCACCGATTCCGGCGGCTATCAGGTCTTCAGTCTCGCCGAATTGCGGAAGATCACCGATGAAGGCGTGCGCTTCCGCTCGCATCTCGACGGCTCGGAACACCTGCTCACTCCCGAAAAAGCGGCAGAAATCCAGCTCGCGCTTGGCTCCGACATTGCGATGGTGCTCGACGAGTGCATCGAGACACCGGCGCCACGAAACATAGCCGAGGCGGCGCTGAAGCGCACGACGGACTGGGCCAGGCGCGCACGGCAATATTTTCTGCAGCAGGCGCAGCAAAATGGCGAACCCGCGCAAGTGCAGTTCGGCATCGTGCAGGGTGCGACGTTTCCTGACCTGCGCCGGGAAAGCGCACGGCAGCTTCTTGAACTGGAATTCCCCGGCTATGCGGTCGGCGGCTTGGCGGTCGGCGAGCCGCATGAAACCACTTGCGAGATGACCGCGGAAGTTACCGCGCTGCTG
>DATHMM010000178.1:0-5854 GCA_035487095.1 Candidatus Sulfotelmatobacter sp. | reverse complement strand
CGACACCTTCAAGGTGCCGTGCGTGCTCATAGGCTTTGGACTTCCCGACGAAAACGCCCACGCCCCCGACGAGCATCTCGCGCTGGAAAATTACTACGGCGGCATCAAGGCCATCGCCCATCTCTACGAAGATCTCTCGCTATTGTAGCGGCCCCGACCCGGTCGGGGGCGGTTTTTCTCCTGTAGTGGCCGGTCTTTAGACCGGCCCGCCTGCGTTTTCTCCCGCTATCTAAATGCAAATCCACCGCGAGGCACCTTTGCTTAACTCCGTTCCAGCCGAAACAAAAAGCAACCTGCTTCCGTGCTGCGGACATTTACATAGCGAATTTTCACGTCGCTGAATAACTGTTCCGCGGCGCGTTCCTCCGCGCCATCGCCCACGCGAAATTCCTTCAACAATGCGCGGTTCTCTCCGTATCCCTCCAGCGTCAGCAACCGCCCGCGGAACTCTGCCGGAATCACATCGCTCTCCGGATGACGCTGGCAGTCCATCGCGTGTATATAAACGGGCCCGGGAAGCGGCGGCTCGCCCAACTCCCCGAAGGGATCGTAGGTAAACAGCAGCAATTCCTCTTCATCTTTCAGGATTAACTTCAGGCAATGCCTGCATGGCGCGCGTCCCGCCGCCACTTCCCGATGCGCCGGGAAACCATACTTGGGAGATTCCCCCGTATCCCGCACCTGCTCGGCAACTGCGGTCGGAATCGCCATCACTCGATACGAACCCATAATTCGCCTCGCTTTTGTTTCTTGCGAGGCTGATTGTCTGAAATTGCGCCGCCCGCTTCTATCCGCTATCTTCCGTCAAACTCTCATTGCGACAATTGCTCGCGCCGTCCCCGCGCATAATCCCGAAGCGCCGCGTTCGCCCCGCCGATCACCTGCAGTTCGTCAGCGATTCGCGGCAGATCCCTCCCTCGCAGCACCACATACATCTCATCCTCATCCAGGCCAGTGTAAATCCGATTTCCCATGCATCCGAGGCTCACGATGGCTCCATGCTGCAGCGAGGCGGGCAACGCCATGCAGGTCGGCCGGCCCAGCGCCGGCGCCCCAGTGCCAACGCCCGCACGCCCCGCGGCTTCCTGTAGCAACATCGCCGCCGCGGGCCGCAACGCAAACAACGCCACATCCGGGTCCACTGGTGCGTCGGCCAGCGGCGAATACACGATCGCCTTTGGCGCCTTTGCCAGTCGCGGAATTTGCGGCACCTCTTCGGGCTTCACGTAGCCCAGATCGAACATCATCTTCAGCGTCTCTTCCGTTTCTTTTTCGCGCTCCGGCGAAAGCGCAATATTGTGCGTGTACGCGCCCACAGCGCAGTTGAAATGATTCTCAGGGATGGTGTAAAACGTGCGCCCCTCCGCCGCCAGCCGCCAGAAGCTGCATCCGGAAGGCTGCGTGCCCTCAAATTTTTTCACTCCAGTCGGCTCCGCATCCAAGAACGCCACCGCCACCGGGCGCACCCCGGTCTTGATCACTTTCAACATCCGCTGTTCCAATTCTCGCCAGTTCGTGCTCGTACTCACGGTTGCTTCTCCTTGATTAACTTGGGATTAACTTGGAATTACGCAGCATAACACACGCTAATCTCGCTCGAATGGGCATCGAAGCGCGTTTTGCCGCATGAAATCAGCACGTTTTGCACATGCCCATAAAAAAATCGCTGTTTTTCGGCCTTTTTTGCGCATTTGCCCTTGCGTTCTTTTTCTTCCTTCGCTATAGTCCGGTTCGGCCCGAGTTTCGTGCAGGGAAATAGGGGTTTTTCCTGCTCGTGGCTGGTCCCGGCTGCACCGGGATGGATAGACAAATCAGGAGGATAGGCAGAAGAAATGGCAGCTAAGCCACTGAGCAAAACCAAAATTGTTTCGCATCTCGCCGAGAAAGCCGGCACCGCCAAGAAGACGGTCGCCACATTCTTTGATGAGCTCCACAAGTTAGCCGTCAAGGAAGCCAAGGGCAGCGCAGGGAAGTTTGTTATCCCGGGAATCGGCCGCGTCGTGAAGGCTCATCGCAAAGCTCGCATGGGCCGCAACCCACAGACCGGTGAAGCGATCAAGATCAAGGCCAAGACCGTTGTCCGTCTGCGTCCGTCCAAGGTCCTTAAGGACGCCGTTCTGAAGTAGCTCTTTCTCCCGCCCGGGAGCGAGAAAAATTGGAAACCCCCGTCGCCTGCTTGGTGCAGGTTTACGGGGGTTTCTCTTTTATCGTTCAACAAGCGCCCGCTCGCAACGCTACAGCGTCTTCACGTACGCAATCACATCCTTGATTTGCCCTGCCTCCAGCACATCCTTAAACGGCGGCATCAACTGGTCCCCGTTTTCGATCCACGTCTTCAGGCTCTCGTCCGTGATTTTGTTGCCGTTCACGCTGAACGTCCCGCGCTTGGAGAGGCCTTTCAACCCCGGCCCGATTTTTTTCTGCTCGCTGTTGTCGTAGTGGCAAACGGAACATTTCTGCTGGAACACGGTCTTCCCGCGCCCCACCGCCGCTGCGTTCGGTGCCGCCGGATTGCTTGTCGCCGCCTGCGCGAGCACCGCGCCAACCCCGAGCAATGCCACGAACCCCGCTGCAATCACTGCACTTTTCCCAAGAAGATTCACGCTTCCCCCCTCGATTTCAAGCCTGCTCAAAATGAGAACCCAATCATTTTCTCTATTCTCACCCTAAATTTCCACCTCTGCCCCGCCATCAGGACAGGGTGCCCATTGTGCACAGCTAGCACTTTCGTACCTTTGACGAGAATCGCTTTTTACGTTCAAAATTCCCCCATGAGCCAAGAGACCCTCACGCGGGCGTGGGAAGTATTGCAGGATGCTTATCAGGCGCAGATGGAGGGCGACTACGATCGCGCCGCCGAGCTCTACCAGTCTTCGCTGGAACTGCATCCGACAGCTGAAGCCCATACCTTTCTCGGCTGGACGTATCACTATCAAGGCAAATTGATGGACGCCATCGCCGAATGCAAGCGCGCCATCGAACTCGACCCCGACTTTGGCAATCCTTATAACGACATTGGCGCCTATCTCATCGAACTCGGCCAGTTTGACGAAGCCATTCCCTGGCTCCAGCAGGCCGTCGAATCCCGGCGTTACGAACCGCGGCATTTTCCACACTACAATCTCGGCCGCGCTTATCTGGGAAAGGAAATGTATGGCCAGGCGATGCGCTGCTTCCAGGAAGCGATCCAGATCGAACCGCGTTATTCGCTCGCTCGGCAAGCGTTGGAATCGCTTCGCCGCATGGTCAATTGATTTCCTCGACTATTTTCTCTTCTCCGGTTTCTAACTCCAATCCTGTGTAGGGGCGGCTTTATGCCGCCTTCTTGCCTTTGTAAGGGAGGGGCTTGCCCCCCTCTTGGGTTACTCTTGCCTTTGTACCGGCCGCCTTCCGAGGCGGGCGCTTTTTCTTCGCTGCTCACTCCGTTTTCCCCTCCGACGGCTTCACCACTCGATCGTAAACCCACAACAAAAACGTCGTCCCCAATCCAATCCCGGTCAACGCCCACAAAAACATCTCCGGCCGGTGCTCCACCTCTCCAAACCGGTGCAACAGCGCCCCGCCAATCCTCCCCGCCAGAAACGATCCAATCCCCAGCGGCAAAAACGCAAATCCCATGTACGTCCCCTGCTGCCCCGCCGGCGCCAGCCGCGAAATATAATCGTAATACCGCGGCTGCTGAATCAGCTCGCCCACCGCAATCACCACCAGCGTCGCGTACGCCGCATAAACGCTCGCGTGCAGCGCCAGCACCGCGAAACCCAACATCGACACCAGCGTCCCCAGCAGCACCGCCCGAAACGCCGCCATCTTCTTCGTCAACACGCTGAACGCCACCGTAAACGCAATCACCACCAGCGGCCCCGTCGATAGCATCCGCTCCGTGTCCGCCTTCGGGTCCACGTAATCGTGAATATAAATCGGCAGCGTGATGAACTCCTGCCAGTAAACAATCCAGTAGCCCGAAAAAATCAGCAAAAAAATCATGAACTTCGGATTCGCCACCACTTTCCCGAAGTTGTGCATCGTTTCCGCCAGGCTCGCCGTCGCCACGTCGCCCGATTTCCGCGGCTCCTTGAAAAACACCAGCACCGCAAAGAACATCAGAAACACGCTCGCCGCCGCCACGCGAAACACGTTCTCCACGCTCAGGTGCCGGTGTACCCACGACGCCACAAACGGCCCCAGCGCCCCGCCGATATTCACCAGTGTGTAGTAAATCGAATACCCGATCGAGCGCACGTTTTCATTCGACGCCCGCGCCGTCGTCCCCACCACGCTCGGCTTCACCATCGCCACGCCCAGCGCCGGCAGCATCAGCACCACGGTGACCAGCGCCACCAGCGGCACCGCGTTGCGCAACGGCGCCAGCCACGGCGCGCCCAGCGACCCCAGCAGAAAATACGATCCCGCCAAAATCAGGTACGCAATCGCCAGCGCCCGCCGAAATCCCAGCCGGTCCGCAATCGCTCCCCCAAAAATCGCCAGGAACCACACCAGCCCGCCAAACAGCCCCGAAAGATCCGCCGCCCGCTCCGTGGGAAAGTTCAGCGCCTCGTGCAGATACCGCGCCAGCGAAGCAAACGCCGCATAATACGATAGCCGCTCAAACAGTTCGCTGACGTTCGCCACCCAGAACGACCGCTCAAACCCCGTCCTCACTTCCGCCAACCGCTCCCCAAATCCCATGCCACCTCCCAATCCCACAAGCGCGAATCATATCACCCGTAGGGGCACGATAAATCGTGCCCTCTTCTCCGCTCTCCTCTTCTCAGCGCACTCTGCGTCTCCTCTGCGAACTCTGCGTTAGCTCTTTTGCTCTTCTCTTCGACTTACAGCTTACGGCTAATGGCTGTCGGCTTCTTTCTCTCCTCCGCTTGACACCCGTACCCACCTGATCAACGATCCTGATCGATCAACCTTCCATGACCACAAAGTCTCCCATCAAATTGCCACCACCCGTCTTCAACGACGAAAAACACCACATCCGCCTCTACCAGGGCGACTCCCTCGAACTCCTCGCCCTCCTCCCCGAATCCTCCGTCGACCTCATCTTCGCCGACCCGCCCTACTTCCTCTCCAACGGCGGCATCACCTGCCACGCAGGAAGAATGGTTTCCGTCAACAAAGGCGACTGGGACAAATCCCAGGGCCCCGCTGCCAATCATGAATTCAACCGCGCTTGGCTCGCCGCCTGCCAGCGCATCCTAAAACCCAACGGCTCCCTCTGGGTTTCCGGCACCGCCCACGTCATTCACTCCGTCGGCTTCGCCATGCAGCAGCTCGGCTTCAAGCTCCTCAACGACATCTCCTGGGTCAAGCCCAACCCGCCTCCCAACCTCTCCTGTCGCTATTTCACCCACGCCACTGAAACCATCATCTGGGCTGCCCGCGACAAAAAATCGCGCCACACCTTCAACTACAAGCTCATGAAGGAAACCAATCGCGGCAAGCAGATGAAATCCGTCTGGGAAATCAAGCCCCCCGAAACCTGGGAAAAGCGCTTCGGCAAGCATCCCACCCAAAAACCACTCGCCCTCCTCGAACGCATCCTCCTCGCCTCCTCCCACCAAGGCGACCTGGTCCTCGACCCCTTCTCCGGCTCCGGCACCACCGCCCTAGCCGCCCTCCGCACCCGCCGCGAAGCCATAGCATTAGAATTGTCTTATGAATATTTAGCGCTAACGCTTCAACGCATCACCGACCAACTCGTCCGTGTGGAACTTTCTCTCACAACAATCCACTTTTCCCTTGATCTATTTCCCAACCTGATCGATCGATCAGATCGCGCTTCCGAATGTAGCGGCCGCCTTCTGAGGCGGGCGCCTTTCGCAACGCAATCGCACACTCAGTC
>DATHMM010000177.1:0-10144 GCA_035487095.1 Candidatus Sulfotelmatobacter sp. | reverse complement strand
GGCTGGAATCCCACTTTCTTCATCGCCGATTGCGCTTCGGGATTCTTCATGAACGTGTTCCACACCAGGCCGGTGCGCTGGTTTTCAGCCATCACCATGGTGATGCCGAGGTCGATCCCTAGCACGTCGGCGTCGTACCAGCCGGTCAACGGATTGAAGGCGTCAACGAAACCGTATTTGCCCCATGCTTTTGTTCCATACGCGCCGCGGATGTTGCGCAGCACCCGCATGCAGTCCTCGTATAAGAAGGGCAGCGATCCTCCCGTTGCGCACGGCACAATGCTTCCGTCGATCGGCCCCTGCGGCGGCGGGCCGCCCCACGCCGTGTAGCCCTTCACGTAGTCCGAAGCCGAAATCCCCCACAAATCGTCCGAATAATCGCTGAATCGCGATTTCAGAGAGAGGCAGAACAGCTTGTGCGCCTTCGTCGCCGTAATCGAATTATCAAAATAATTTGCGTACGCATCCTTCTTGTTCCGGAAATCGAACCACGCCTGGGAATACTGGTGGGTGAACAGCGGGTCGTTGCCCGAAATATAAGTCAGGCCTTGATACGTAATCGTCGGCCGGGTCCACGCCTTCCATGTCTCTGGCGATACCGGATGCGTTGGCGATCCGATGGCCAGCAGATAGATCATCATCAGTTCGCAATAGTGCTCCCACCGCGCGGCCAGGAATCCGGACTCCGGCTTCCAGCCCATCGAAAACGTCGGGCCTCCGTTCAGCATCCACGGCCAGTCCACCCGCTCATAAATCTTTGTCGCCAGGTCCTGGATCATGGCGTCTTGAAAATATTGCCGCGCGGTCAGCACCCCGCAGAGGAGAAGGGAAGTGTCGATGGAGGAAAGCTCATTTTGAGCCCAGCGCTGCCCGGTGTTCATGTCCGCGAAGTGAAAGTAAAAACCATGGACGTTCGGCAGTTTGTTGTACAGAAAATCAAGCGTGTTCCGCACTCGCGTGACGATCTCGGAATTCTTGGCGTAACCCCGTGAATCGCCGATGCATAGCGCGGTCAGTCCAAATCCTGTCGCGGCAATGCTGGCCATGGTGCGGGTGTCGTTGCCGTTCAGAAGGGCCCGGTCCTTCACCTGCCCGGTCGCGGGATTCGTCTCGTTCCAGAAAAATTGAAATGACGCGCGTTGCATCTCGTCCAGCAACTGCGCATCCGTTCCCTGAAACGAAGCGCCCGCGGAACTTTGAAGACTCCGCGAGCCACTGCCAAAGCCCGCTAAAGATGCGAACGGCGCCAGCGAAAGATAAGCCCCGCTCAATCGAAGCAATTCTCTCCGGCTTGGTTTGTGAAGTTTCAACAGCGGCACCTCGCTATTCGACGATTTCCATCTCCGCCGGCAGACCGCGCGACGAATCCGGGCTGATCCACAATTGAACGTGGCTGGGTTCAACTCTCAACTTATTTTGCACATCCCACAGCGAAAGAGCTTCTGCGCCAATCGCGAAACTCACCGTCCGGCTCTCGCCGGGGGCTAGCGAAACCCGCTGGAAGCCCACAAGCTTGCGAATGGGTTCTTCGATACTGGTTCCAGTCAAGCGCAGATAAATTTGTACCGTCTCATCCACGGCGCGATCTCCCGTATTCTTCACGGTCGCGCTCGCAGCCACACGTGCGCCTTTGCTCGAAGCATCCCGCCGCAGATCTTCGTTCAAAGTCGATGCGCTTACTTGCTTCGTATCCACATTCGTCTGCGAATATTCGACGGAGGAGTAAGAGAGTCCGTACCCGAACGGAAATTGCGGGCTATTTACCTCGTCTATATATCTTGACAGATATTTTTCCGCCGAGTTACTTGGCGGGTGCGTTAGATCCACGTTGCGCGCCGGACGCCCCGTGTTGGAAGCGTTGTAATAGATCGGTATCTGCCCGACGGTTCGCGGCCAACTCACCACCAGCCTCCCGGTGGGCGCCACATCGCCAAACAGAACATTTGCAATCGCCTGGCCCGCTTGAACTCCAGGAAACCACACCGCCAGAATCGCGGGAACATGTTCGAAAGCCCAGGGCAGCGTCAGCGGCCTTCCGCTAAAGAGCAGCAGCACCACGGGCTTTCCGGTAGCCGAAACTTTTTCCAGCAATTCTTCCTGGCGCCCCGGCAAATTAAGATACGCGCGCGAAGCCGCCTCTCCCGATTGTGTCCACGCCTCTTCGCCCACGGTGAGGATCACCACATCTGCTTGCTGGGCCGCTTCAACCGCTTTTTGTATATCCGCGTCGCCGGCGGATTGAACTTCTCCTCCCGTGGCATAGCGAATTTTTCCCACGCCAACTCTCTGTTCGAGTGCAGTCTTGAGCGTGACCGCATCTTTCGGGCGTCCGCGCCCTGCCCATGGCCCCAACATATTTTGCGCGCTATCCCCAAACGGTCCGATCAACGCAATAGCTCCGGATTCGCCCGTGAGCGGCAAAATCGGGCGCGAACCAATCGCCGAATTTTTTAGGAGTACAAAGGAACGCTCAGCCGCCAGCCTCGCAGCCTCCACATTCTCCTTGGGAAGCGCCCCCTGAACATCCCGGGATTCGTCCGTGTAGGGACTGTCGAACAAACCCAGAGCAAATTTCACGCGAAGCACGTCCCGCACCGCCGCGTCCAGCCGCGTTTGTGACACTTTCCCGCTCTTCACCTGGTCGACCAGATGCTGATGGTAAGAGTCGCTCACCATGTCCATATCCACGCCCGCATTCATTGCTTTTTGAGCAGCGACGCCTTTGTCGCGCGCAAGTCCGTGCGCAACCAACTCGCCCACGGAACCCCAATCGCTCACCACCAGGCCCTGAAATCCCCATTCTTTCCGCAGAATTTGCGTCAAGGTGAACGGATTCGCCGTGGCCGGCAATCCATTCAGCGTATTGAAAGAACTCATCAGAGATGCGCTGCCTTCGCGAATGGCCGCCTGAAACGGTGGAAGATAAATTTCCCGCAGCGTGTGTTCCGAAATCTCGGCGGGGTTGTAATCGCGCCCGGCTTCCACTGCGCCATATCCAACGAAGTGTTTCACGCAAGCCGCGACGCTTTCTTTATCACTCAAGCTCTTGCCCTGATAGCCGCGAACGTAAGCGCGCGCCAGCAAGCTTCCCAGGTACGGGTCTTCGCCCGCTCCCTCCACCATGCGGCCCCAACGCGGGTCTCGCGCGATGTCCACCATTGGAGAAAACACCCAGCGCACCCCGGCCGCCGATGCTTCCTGCGCGGCAATCCGCGCCGCTTTTTCGACGATGGCCGGATCCCAGGTCGAGGCAAGCGCCAAGGGCACCGGGAACGTAGTTCGATAGCCGTGGATCACATCGAGTCCAAAAAGCAGCGGGATATGCAGCCGTGTTTTATCCACCGCAATGTGTTGATACTCATTCGCGGCGTGCGCGCTATCCAGATTGAATAGCGACCCCACTTCTCCGCGCGAAATCATATTTGGATAGTCGGCGTTCCCGGTGCTTGGCCCGGTCGGCGCGCCGGAGGAATATTGTGCCAGTTGTCCAACCTTCTCCTCGACCGTCATCTGTTTCAACAGGACCTCGACACGCTTCTCAATGGCGGGATCCGTAAGGGAAGAATCCGTGAGACCGCCCTGTTGGTTTTTTGGTTGGGCCGTTTGAGCAAGGAGCGCCCCGGATAGTTCAATACTCGCGAACGCAAACAGAAACGCCGCGACGAAGCATGACTTGAGCTGCCGTTGTCCTGAGTTCCTCAGCATGAGAGAAAATCCTTAGCGGTTCGAGATTCCAGATCGTTCAACGATTCCAAATATCCCCCTCCGTAGCTTTTTTCTTCGGAGGGCGCAACAACCTCATGGCCCGAAAGTCATCTGCTAAATCGATTTAGCAGATGAATTCTACCACACCTTCCAACGGGGGAAACCTGCCTCTTCGAGGTCGCCCGCGAAGCCAATCCGGTTGTCCGCCGCGCCTCATTATGTCAGACTACCGCTCGTCAACCTTCATGGCGCGCGCGACGAAACTTCCACCCGATAATTCTGGTGAGCCTCCAGGCGGTTCGATTAGCATGAAGGCTCTCGCCCAACACCTGGGCCTTTCCACCGCCACGATTTCCCTCGTCATCAACCGTTCCCCCGGCGCCAAATCCATCCCCCATGTCACTCAGGAACGCATTTGGGCCGCCGCGCGCAAGTTCAAATATCGCCCCAATCTGATGGCCCGCTCTCTCCGGCAAAAAAGAAGCTTCACCATCGGCGTAATGGTTCCGGAAATCAGCGAAGGTTACTCCTCAATGGTCTTATCCGGCGTGGAGGACCACCTCTTCCAGGAAGGGTACTTTTATTTTGTGGTGAGCCATCGTCACCGCGAGGACCTGATTGAGGAATATCCCCACCTTCTCCGCCAGCGCGCCGCCGAGGGCATCATCGCCGTGGACACGGTTTACGCCGGCAATTGCGATATTCCCGCCGTTTCGATTTCCGGCCATCGCCACGTCAAGGGAGTCACGAATATTGTTCTGAACCACAATCTCGGAGCGCACCTCGCCCTCGAACACCTGTATCGCCTCGGACACACACGAATCGCCCTTATCAAGGGCCAGGATTTCAGTTCCGACACGGAAACCAGATGGCAGGCCATTCTGTCGGTGGCCCGGGAACTCGGAATCGTGATCGATGAAAAACTCACTGTCCAACTCGATAGCGACTCCCCGTCTCCCGAAGTCGGCCACCGGGTCACGCGAAAACTTCTGGAAGCCAATCCACAATTCACGGCCTTGTTTGCGTTCAACGACATCTCCGCCATGGGCGCTATCAAGGCTCTGCGCGAAACGGGCCGCCGCGTCCCGGAAGATGTCTCCGTGATCGGCTGGGACGATATTCAGGGCGCGGCCTTCCATAATCCGAGCCTCACGACCGTCCGGCAACCGCTTCGCCAGATGGGTATAGTGGCTGCGGAAACCCTCCTAAAGCGCATCGCCGGCCCCGCCTCCACCGAATATCCCAAAGAAATTGTCCTCGAGCCCAAACTCGTCGTTCGCGAGAGCACTGCACGGAAAAATTAGGGGATAGCTGTCATTCCGCCTGCCCGAAGCAGAGCGCCTATGAACCATAACGCCCACCTCCCCCTAATTTTTCGCCTGATGCACTGCCGTTCCTTATAATGTAATTTCCAGCCTAATCTAAGGAGGCACGAATGCCCGAAGCAAAGGGAATGTGGGAAGGATTGATGGATTTTTCCTTCCGCGTGTATGCGACCCCAAAGATGCTGAGATTCCTGTACGGCCTGCATCTCCTTGTCGGTTTGATCGTAGCGGTCGCCTGGGTGGTGACGCAGTTTCAGCAAGCTCCGGTTCAGGGATTGCTCGCCCTGCTGGCTGCCCTCGGCGGATATTTCATCTGGTTTCTCTACTGCCGTGTGTTCATTGAAGTGCTCGCGGCGCTCTTTCGCATGGCAGATGCCATCGCGCCCGATCGCCAACCCCAGCAACAGAATCCGGGCTACTGACCGCTGCTCCATCTCTACGGAGCTTAAGTTTCCAGCCGGGCAGTTCTTCTGTTAGCTGCCCGGTTTCCTTTGCTCACCGCTTCACTCCAACCGGCTATTTCTTCACGAAAATCGACTTCGGAATCATACAGTGCACGCCTTTGCGGATATCCACCACCTGAGAGACGCGGCAATCGCCGACAATCGATGTGAGCGCATAAGCCTCTTCCCGTGACATCGGCACCATTTTCTGTTCCGCCAGGAAATTCACCGTCTCGCGCACCGCGATTTTCATCGCCTCGTTCAAGTCTTCGTCGAAGCCCATGAAAACCCAGTGCGTGGAGGTTTCCGCACGCGGCCAATCAATGTGCAAGTCCTTCCGCACGATCGGCTCGATCTCGATTTCCTTATACGAGCATTCCAGTGCCGTTAGGTTCACTTCGCCGCCTCCTTGCAGGCAGTGCGAATCTCCGGTCCAGATCAGCGCGCCCTTCTGAAACACTGGGAAATAAACCGTCGATCCTTCCTGCAATTCGTTCACGTCCATGTTGGAGCCGTTCTTCCACGGCCGCAGCGTGCTGGTCCGCCCCTTGGCGTCGTGGATGGGCGGCCCAGCCTTTTCTTTCGGCTCGTTCGGATCCGGGCCCACAGCGATGGTTCCCGGAAACGGTTTCAAAGGGAGAATTATCCCCGGCTTGAATTCCGTGGTCATGGTCTTCGTATCCAGCTTGAAATATTCCACGTGGCCCTCGGGAAACTCCGAAGCGAGCAAACCGACGGTAGGGAACTGCTTCCCGGGAAGATTGAAATTGAATCCGGAGTCTTTCATCACGATTTTCTTAATGTGGATCTCAAGGGTGTCCCCGGGTTCCGCCCCGTTCACGTAAATCGGGCCGGTGACGGAGTGCGGGCCGCCGCCCGGGTTTGCCAGCCGAAGCTTGACGATTTCGTCCATCGTAGCGCCAGGCCTGACTTCATCCATCCCGTGACTCCACGTTTCGATCGAAACGGTGTCGCCGGAATCGACAACCAGCTTCGGTTTTTCCGTCGGGTCGAACCAGCCCCACTGCACTGTGTCCTTGTTTGCAGGCAGCCTGTAGTGCTTGCCGGGGGTACTTTTCGAGGCGGGTTTTTCGGGTGCAGTTTGAGCTTTCGTTCCCGTGTAGATTGAGCTGGCGGCGAACAGAAAGACGAAGGTCGAGACTTTCCTTGATGAACGCATTGGGCGACTCCTTTTCACCAGGATTTTCCAACCGGGTGCAGGAAGTATAGAGGGAGAACGGCATGAATGTCCGCTGAAAAAGCGATGCGCCCTGTTCAGCCAGCCGTTCGCTGTTTCCGGAGAAGAAAGAAGAACGAACGGCTCATGAGTACCGGTAGAAAATTCCATTCGTCGAAAAAGTGAAGAGTACTCAGCGGGTCTGGCGAAACGCGCCCATCCACTGCGAGACCGCCGAGAGTTGCGCGCGGCCCGCCTCCAGGCTGGCCTGGCGCGCCAACAACATCACACGAATCTGCCCCAGCGTGGTTTGCAGCTCTCCCAATTGCGATTTGTAAAGATCCAGTTGCCCGGCAAGCTCCGGCTGAAACCGCCGCATTTCCGCCGACTGCGCCATAATCGGCGCCATCTCTTCCACTGGCCCGCGAATCTTGCGAACGTCTTCGACGCCGAAGTCACATTCGCCGCGCAATGCCCGGCGCGCCTCCGCCAGCAATCCCGACAGCGAAGCATTAACCCGCAGCATTGTTTGGCGCACAGCCTCGTACATCAGGCCCTCCAGCCGCCGCTATCCGTGCACGAAGAATTGTCCGGCGTTTGCGAGGCGCTCGGCGAATGCGCGGCCTGCGGTCGAGTGGAAACCCGCATGCGTTGCGTGGGTTCCGCCGGCGTCACCGTGCGCTCCACGTGTGCCCACGCCGCGCGCAGCCTCGCGAACATCGAAACGAGCTCCTGAAGCAGATCTACAGAGCAGTTAACGCCCGCCATGGTGACCATCGCGCGCGTGACTTTATAAAAATTGTCCAGATTCACCGCCGCTTCACCGCCGCGCTGGAAATCCAGCACCCCCTGGAGCTCTCCGATGATTGTGAGCGCGTGGTTCAGGGAGTTCACGCGATTTTCAATTTGCCCCGCGCCGATTGCGACGATCGCGCTGCGCAAATCGCGCAGGATGCGGTCGTATAGTGCAACCACCTGGCCGACCGAGGATGCGGCGGATGCCGTTGACTGCTGATACGCGGATGCGGTGTCCAGTGTGTTCATCATGCGCTCGCTAACTGCTGGGAAATCTGGTTTTCCAGCATCGGTAATTCCTGCAATGTCGCGTTCACCTGGGAATACACATTCGTGAGGTTAGTCTGTTGCACCGCCAACGCCGCCTGCAGGTCCGCGAGTTGCGATGTGATGCCCTGCGATGTGCTGGTGACGCTCTGCAAATCGAGAGATAGGATGCCGGTGCCGGGCGAGTTGATGTTGGAAAGCACCGTGGATAGATTCTGCGAAAAACCGTTGGTCGTGTTCTGCAGCAGGTTTTGCACCGCGGAGAAGTTACTCGAAAGCGCCGAGTTGAGCGCCCCGCTGTCCACGGATAGCGTTCCGTCGTTATTGAAGTTCACCCCGATGCTCGCAAGATTCACCACGCCGCTGTTTCCCGGGATCGAGTAGGAGAAGGCGCTCAGAAGCTGGTTCTGAACGTCGCGCAGGGAGTTATCAGTTTCCAGCGGGCCGCCGCCGCTTCCGTCGGACGCGACATTAAACTGCGAATTGATCTCCGTAATCACGGTGTCGTCAGCTACGCCGACTTCATCACCCTGCTCTTCGCCTTCTTCGTCGTGCTCTACGCCTCGTCCCAGGTGGACAAGCGGCGCGTAGGCCGCCTCGCCATGGCCATTCAGGTTGCCTTTCAGGAGCTGGGAGTCTTCGACACTTCCAACACCCACATCCCCCTCAGCGACATGGAGGCTATTCCTTTCTCCAGCGTCCAGGCGGTGGAAAACGTGGAGCGCACCTCCGATCTGGAACGTGTTGTGCAACCCATGAAGGGCATCCTCGCGCCAACCTCCACTCCCACTCCCCTGAAGGATATTCAAGCAGAGCTAGAAAAAGCGCTGGCCCCGGAAATCAAAAGGCACGTTGTCGACGTCAAGCCCAAGAAAGAGGGCCTCGTTGTCAGCCTTCGCGAGATGGGATTTTACGAGAGCGGCTCTTCCGCGATGCGCGCTTCCTCCGTTGAAGCGGTTGACCGCCTGGCAAAAGTAATTGTCCCGCGCACGGAAAGCCTCCGCATTGAGGGCCATACGGACAATATCCCCATCCACAATTCCCATTTCCCCTCCAATTGGGAACTCTCCACGGCTCGTGCCACCGAACTCGTCCGAATGTTCATAGTCCGCTATCAAGTCGAACCCAATCGTCTCTCCGCCGCAGGATTCGCCGAATTCCACCCCGTGGACGACAACGACACTCCGGAGGGCCGCGCCCGTAATCGCCGCATCGATATCGTCATTTTGAATCCGGCACTCCAGGAACGATCGCCCTTCGCAACCCCGCCCGCCGCTCCGGTCGCCGCGCAGCCAACTCCTGAAAGGCCTCCCGGGCCCGCTGGATCCGGCGCCTCGCCTGCCCCTCCCGGGCAGTAATCAATCCGCTGCGTTTTCGAAAGCGTCAGTTGACAGTTTCGTCAGCGGGGAGCAAACTCGCCTTACCCCCTTCCAGAAATGTGTCCTTAGTGAGCGACTATGCGTCTTCTTGTCGCTGAGGCCGACGCGTCTTTGGCGGAGTTTCTTCAGACCCGGCTCCAGCAGGAACACTTTGCGGTACAACTCGCCTCCACAGGAGACCAGATCTCTCGATTTGGCGAGAAGAGCCTCTTTGATCTGATCCTCCTGGATCTGAATCTTCCTGGTGTGCCCGGCCCGGACTACTTGCGCCACTTGCAGACTCGCTGGCCCGAAGCCCCGGTGGTGTTGCTTTCTCCTGCCAGTTCGGTGGAGGAACGCGTCAAGGGACTCGACGCGGGGGCCGACGACATCATCGTCAAGCCGTTCGCCTGGTCAGAGTTGGCCGCCCGCATCCGCGCCGTTCTGCGGCGGCGCAACCGCCCCGCCCGCGAAGTCTTCCAGTTCGAAGACCTCGAGGTGAACCGCGTCTCTCACGAAGTACGCCGAGCCGGTCGTGCCGTCGAACTCAGCCCCAAGGAATACGCCCTTCTCGAATTCCTCCTCCGTAATCCCGGCCGTCCCGTAACTCGTGCGGCGATCATCGAAGAAGTCTGGCGGATCCATGGCGATTCCATCACCAATGTGGTGGACGTCTATATCAATTACCTGCGCCGCAAGATCGATTCCGGTGCCGACCACCCCCTCATCCGCACCATCCGCGGCGTAGGCTACCAAATCGGCAACAACAACCACGTCGGCTAAGTCCCGCCCAGCGGCCTCGACCCACTCAGGGGCGCCCTTCGCCTGTCCAAACTGCTCTTAGGGGGGCGGGCCCCTCCTTTGCACAAACCCTGTACTGCACAGTTGCGTCCTTTAAGGTATAAAACGAGTAAGATCCTAAGAAATAAGAGCTTACGGACGAATGCCAAATCGGTACTGGTACCAATGCCCTTCCACTTTGCCCCCTCCTATGCAACTATTTTTCCATTAGGGGGTTATACCCCACAGAGCGCCGCCCAGCGTCATACTACTGACGGCTATTTGGTCCGGACA
>DATHMM010000176.1:0-3518 GCA_035487095.1 Candidatus Sulfotelmatobacter sp. | reverse complement strand
CGACCAGCAATGCGGCCAGAATGTTTGTGCGTTTCACGTGAGAGAATCCTCCTGAAAAAATCCCCGCTGATTCCAATCCGAATGTTGTCAGCTTCTAATAATGGAGGCAAGGGAAATGTGTGGTTACCATGCAAACCATTGGTCACGTCCAATAGTCACAGCGGGATTTGTTTTCGCGCGCGGCGCAAGGATTTTATCTTCAGATTAGGAATGAGTAAGTGCGGCTCGCATCGCATCGCATGCGGTCAGATAGAAACTATTAAGCCGGGAAACCCAAGCCCCTAGCGCCTTTACAAAGTTTCCTGGTCACTCCGTGGACTCGACGGCGGCCTGAGTCTAAATCTGTGGGTCTAAATCTGAAAGACAACCTCTCTCAGGAATGGGTCAGGCTTACGCACAATCTTAAAAGACGGCAGAGAGCCCCGAGTTAGTGCCGCCTTCCGCGCCTCGATTAGTACCCATAATTCTCTCTTAAGGGCCAGTGACATTCGTAACGTTGCCACTAAGTTACCTTCCACCTACTATCGCAATTAGGTTAAGAGCTTTATCACGCGTTTGCCGCTGATCAGGCCGTTGCGGGCAAGCGGCAACGCGCGAGTGGAACGGCTTGGAACGGGCGAGAAGCAGATTCGCAATCGTTTCCTCAGCGCTTGCAGCCAGGGTGTCCGCAACCAGTGAAGCTCAGGTGGAGGCAGTTCATGAAGATGCAAGTTCGAGTGCTACTCAGTGTGCTGGTGGCGCTGGCATTGATGTTCCTGGCCGCTTGCGGCGGTTCCTACAATTGCGCCGTCACGTTCGGCAGTTCGAGCTGCACGCCCTCCGGTTCGGGGTTTGGCGGAGGTGGCACGGGCGGCACAGGCGGCGGTGGTGGCGGTGGCGGCGGAGCAACGGCTTTTGCTTATGCCGTGGATCAGATCGGCGGCACCACTACTGGCACCATGGATGGCTTTGAGTTGAACGTGGGTGCGGGGACGTTTGCTCCGATCTCGGGCTTCAACGCGCCGCTGATTCCACCCGCTGATCCCAGCATCGGAGTGGTGGTGGCACAGCAGCAATTTCTCTACACCGCGTTTGCCTCGACGGGGCAGATCTATGGATGGTCTGTCGATAAGACGTCCGGAGCGCTTACCGCAATCACCGGCAGCCCTTACAGCGTGTCCTATCTTGGATTTGTCGGTGTGAGCGGATTCAATCAACTCAGCATGATCACCAATCCCGCAGGCACGCTCTTATTTGTCGCCGATGCGGGTAACGACGAGATATGGGTTTATGAGATTGGACCGGGCAGCGGATCAACACCGGGCGTGCTCACGCCCGTCCCGAATTCTCCGTTCTCGACTGGCGCGTTCCAACCCTGGAACATGACCACCGACGGCCTGGGGAAATATCTGTATGTGACATCTATTACTGCCGACCACCAGGGCCTCGGTATCGCGGCATACAGCATCGGAACCGGAAGCAGTGAGGGCACTCTCGCGCCGGTTGTGGGCAGTCCATTCTTTTCTATCCCTTCTGCGGCTTATAACATGTGGGCGGTGCAGGGCGAGCCGAGCGGAACACTTCTGATCGGGACCAGTGGCCAGAGTGTGGCCGCCGGGGCGGCCACCGACGACAAGCATCTCTACGTTTATTACATTGAGCAAAGCGGCACGGCGCCGGGCTCGATCAAACCGGTAGCCAACTCGCCATTCGCCACGACGTATGCGCCATTCAATATCGCGGTCCAGCCAGTCGAGGCCAACGGGGAGTTTGTCTACTCTTTCAGCGTCGCCGACAACGGCCAAGCATACAATCCGCTGGAAGGCTACTTGCTGAACACGACCACCGGCGCGCTTACTCCCATTGTAGGACCGCCCGGCTCGCCTTTCAGCGGCGTAACTTTTGCGTTGTTTGGTCAGTTCGACCAGAGCGGCGATTATCTGTTTTCTTACGGAGATACCGCTACCCCCCAGCTTGCGGTTATGGATGTCGCCGCCGGCACGGGTGCACTTACGGAGCCGCTCACGCCGACTCCGCTGGTGACCACTGGATATTGGGCGGTGACCGATCCGCAATAGGGATCCGCAATAAGCACTTCTGGCGCAGTCGGTATAGCCGAATCAGCATCACAGACTGTTAACAGCTTAGAGACCCGCATGAACTGCGGGTCTCTTTTTGTTGGCATGCGCGGCGGTACAATGGAAGCATCGCGTCCTGACATTGCCCACGGCGTAAAACGGCGGCAGGGAAGCGCAAAGGGTGAGCGCAAGGCAAACCTTTTGGCGCATTCCATCGTCTGACCAGCAGGCAGTCTTGTCGCGGCGTTGAGTCAAACTGTGGCCATTAAGATCAAGATCCCGAGAAAGGGAAACAACGGACCGGGCAACGGCCCGGCAGGCCGCAGGCTCACGCGCGATCCAGTGATTCGAGCCGCGGTCATCATCTTCCTGGTGGTGGCGATCGGCCTGGGCGGATTTTTTTGTTACTACTACATCAAGTACGACCGCATCATTGCGCAACGCTTCCGCAGCCCGGTGTTCAGCAATTCCGCCAAGATCTACGCTCTGCCGCGGACGGTGCACGACGGCGACAAAATAGATGCCCGGGAAATCGCTGCGCTCCTCGTCCGCGCGGGATATTCAGATAAAGAAGGGCAGTCGCCCCTCGGCACCTTTCACCTGGTAAGCGACGGGATCCAGATTACTCCAGGGGCGGAGAGCTACCACAGTCCGGAAGCGGCGCACATTGCGATTCAGGACGGACAGGTGGGTAAGATCGTCAGCCGGGGCAATGAGCTTTCGGCCTACGAACTGGAGCCGCAGCTGGTGACCGCGTTGTTCGATTCCGGACAGCGCTCCAAGCGCCAGGTGGTGAAGTACTCCGACATTCCCAAGGTAATGATCGATGCGGTGCTGGCCATCGAAGACCGGCGTTTCTTCGAGCACAGCGGGGTGAACTTCATCCGCATGTTTGAGGCGGGCTGGATCGATCTGACGCGGCAACGCCACGAGCAGGGCGGTTCAACCATCACCATGCAGCTCTCGCGCGGTTTCTTCCTGACGCCGGAAAAAACCGTCCGCCGCAAGCTGACCGAGATGCTCATTGCCGAAGAGATGGAGCAGAAGTTCAGCAAGCAGCAGATTCTTGAGTTCTATGCCAACTGGGTAAACTTGGGGCAGCGCGGATCATTCGCCATCAGCGGCTTCGGCGAAGCGTCGCAATCCTATTTCAATAAAGATTTGAAAGACATCACCCTGCCCGAAGCGGCGCTGCTCGCAGGCATCATCCAGGGACCGAGCCGTTTGTCGCCCTACCGGCATCCCGAGCGCGCTTTGGAGCGCCGCAACCTGGTGCTCGATTCGATGGTCGAAACCCACGCCATTACCCGGGAGCAGGCTGAGAAAGCCAAGGCGGCTCCGCTCAAACTGGCACCGCCCAACGTGGAAGCCAGTGACGCGCCGTATTTCGTTGATATGGTGCGCGACACCCTCATCAACAAGTTCAGTGAACATGACTTGAACGACCAGTCCTATCGCATT
>DATHMM010000175.1:0-14930 GCA_035487095.1 Candidatus Sulfotelmatobacter sp. | reverse complement strand
CAAACAAAGCAGAAAAGAGAAGGAATGAAGGGACAGCACGCCGCATCGATAGTCTCCGTGGAAAAGAATAATTTTGAAAATGAAAACGAACGCCGAACGCGATCAGGCGGGAAAGACTTTGCCCAGGGCGTATTGTAATGCATCGGCAATGAGTTGGCACTCCTGCGGAGTGATGACAAAGGGCGGCGCGAGGAGGACGTGATCGCCGCGGGAACCGTCGACGGTGCCCTGCGAGGGATAAGTAAGTACATTCCTCTCAAGGGCGGCCTGGCGGATTTTTTCGGCGATGGCGGATTCTTTGGGGAAAGGCTCGCGCGTGGATTTGTCTTTGACGAACTCGACGGCCTGCAGGAGGCCGAGGCCGCGCACCTGGCCGACGTGGGGATGAGCTTCGAGAGAAGAGAGGGCTTTCCTGAGCGCTTCGCCTGCGGGCGTGACTCGGTCGAAAAGCTTGTGGGCCTCGAGGCAGTCGAAGACAGCGTTGCCTGCCGCGGTGGAAACGGGATGCGATTGATAGGTGAAGCCGTGCATGAAGGCGGCGCTGCCCGCTTCGAACGCATCGACGATGTGAGGAGCGACAAGGACCGCGCCGAGCGGAGCGTACCCACTGGCGATTCCCTTTCCGGTGAGAATAATGTCGGGCTCAAGCCCCCAGTGCTGGCTGGCGAATGGTTTACCAGTGCGTCCCATGCCAGACATGACTTCGTCGGCGATGAGCAGGATGCCGTGGCGGCGGCAGATCTCGGCGATGCGTGCGGTGTAGCCGTCGACGGCGGGAACGGCGCCGAGCGTGGCGCCAACGACTGGCTCAAAGATGAACGCGGCTACGGTGGAGGCGTCGTTGGAGCGGAGAAAAACTTCGAGGTCATCAGCACAGGCTAGATTGCATTCCGGGTACGTTTTGCCGAATGGGCAGTGATAGCAGAAGCATGGAGCGACGTGGCCCCATTCGGGGATCATCGGCGCGTAGGGAGCGCGACGGCCTACGTTGCCGCTTACCGACATGGCGCCGAGGGTGCTGCCATGGTAGCTCTGCTTGCGGGAGACTACGCGATAACGGGAAGGCTGCTTGGTCTCGAGAAAATATTGCCGCACGAGTTTGATGGCAGTTTCGGTGGCTTCGGAGCCGCCCGAGGTGAAGTAGACGCGGCCGCCATTCTGAAAATTTCGAGGAGCGATGGCGAGGACGCGGGCAGCAAGCTTTTCGGCGGACTCAGAGTGGAACTGCGAGGTGTGGGCAAAGGCGATGCGGTTGGACTGCTCGGCCATGGCACGGCCGATTTCCGGGACACCGTGGCCAATGCTGACGACAGCGGCCTGGCCGGAGGCGTCGAGGTAACGGCGGCCGTCAGCGGCGACGATCCAGCAACCTTCGCCGCGAACGGCGACGGGATAATCTTTGCGAAGATTGCGGGAAAAAAGCGAGGAGGGGTGAATTGCAGCGGTCATTCGAAAATTGTAGCAGAAGCGGCGAAGCGGAGAGTAAAAGCGCGAAGCCGATGAAAGAGTCAGGTTGGACGGGAACAGCGAGGGGATGGGATACTTTTTCGCGGGTCTGGAGGATGAGGATTAATGACGAAATTATACGCACGGATTGCGTTGATCTTAATGATGGCGAGTTTTCCCGGCTGGCGCGGCGCATCGGCACAGACAACGGATGATCCCGCAAGGATTGATGTGGATCTGCGGGACGCCGCGAAATACGTGTTTCACGCGCGGTTGTCACTCGCCGCGAAGCCGGGGCCAATGACGCTGGTTTACCCGAAATGGATACCGGGGGACCACTCACCGGTGGGGCCAATATTTGATTTGACGGGCCTGAAAATCACGGCAGGCGGGAAGGAAGTGGCTTGGAAGCGCGATGATGTGGACATGTTCGCGTTCCACCTTGATGTGCCCATCGAGGCGACCCGGATAGAAATAAAGCTGGATTATCTATCCCCCGCGGAGGCAAACGGTTCGCGGGAAGATCCGGCGGCGACATCGCAACTTGCGGTGTTGAACTGGTATCTGGTGATGCTGTATCCGCAGGGAGCGAAGTCCGATGACATTACGTACGTGGCGAGCTTGCGGCTGCCCGCTGGATGGAAATATGGAACAGCACTGCCGGTGACGAAAGAGGCGCCGGGGGAGATCGAGTTCGCCCCGGCAACTTTAACGACCCTGATGGATTCGCCGGTGATTGCCGGGGCGTTTTTCAAAGACATTGATTTGTCGCCGGGGCAAAAGCCGCAGCACACGCTGCACATCGCCGCGGACGGGCTGTCGGCGCTGGAACCGAGCGCGGCGGAGGTACAGCACATGCGGCAGTTGGTTGCCGAGGAGTTGGCGCTGTTCGGTGCGCGGCATTACCGGCGTTACGACTTTTTGCTGGCCCTTTCGGATCGGATGCCGCCGGATGGAGTGGAGCATCACGAGTCCAGCGACAATCGGACACCCGAGGGATTATTTCTGGATCCGGATGTGCGCGAGACGCAGATGGATTTGCTGGCGCACGAATACACGCATTCGTGGAATGGAAAATACCGGCGGCCGGCCGGGCTGGCGACACCGGATTACCAAGCGCCTATGAAGGGTGAGCTGCTTTGGGTTTACGAGGGACTAACACAGTATTACGGCCAAATTCTTTCGGCACGCGCGGGATTCTGGACACCGGACAGGTTTCGAGAGCAACTGGCGGCGACGGCCGCGTACTTGAATGACCGGCCGGGACGCACGTGGCGAGACTTGCAGGACACGGCGATTGCGGCACAGTTGCTCTACAGCGCGCCGCCCGCGGGGGCGTCGTGGCGGCGCGGGGTGGATTACTACGACGAAAGCACGCTGATCTGGCTGGAGGCGGACACGGTCATCCGGCGCGAGAGCAAGGGCAAGAGATCGCTGGATGATTTCTGCCGGAAATTCTACGGTGGAGAAAATACAGGACCGAAGCTGGTGACGTATACGTTCGAGGATGTGGTTGCGGGAATGAATGAAACCGCCGCTTATGACTGGCGGGGGTTCTTTGAGGAGCGCCTGAAATCTCACGGGCCGGGCGCGCCGCTGAAGGGGATCGAGAATAGCGGGTGGAAACTGACCTTTACCGAAATGCTGAATGAACACCAGCGGTCGGAAGAGGCCGCGGATTTCATCGTGGACGCCCAGTTTTCGCTTGGCTTGCAGGTGCACGCACCGGGCGGGCCGGATGGCGGACAAATCCTGGATGTGATTCCCGGCTCTCCGGCAGCACAGGCAGGGCTGGCGCCCGGAATGCAATTGGTGGCCGTCGACGGCCGGAAGTGGAGTCCTGACATTTTGCGGGATGTGATCCGGCGCGCGAAAGATAGCAAAGAACCCATTGAGCTGCTGGCGGAGAATGGGGATTATTTTCGGACCTACAGGATCGACTATCACGGTGGGGAGAGATATCCGCACCTGGAAGCGATTTCGGGAAAGACGGATGTGCTGGCGGAAATTGTGAAGATGAAAGCCACGCCGGTGGCCGCGCTCGCGAAATAATTGTTTCGGGGAAATTCGAATTGACGGAGAGTCCGCACGGATTGGTGCGCACGATCGGCCGCTGGAGTTTGACGGCCTTGATGGTGAATTCGATTGTAGGCGTCAGCATTTTCAAATTGCCGGCGGATTTGGCGCGGAACCTGGGCGGTTGGAGCCCGTTGAGTTGCCTGGCGGCGGGCGCGGGAATTCTGGTGATCGCTGGATGCATCGCGGAGGTTTCTTCGCGGTACGAAGAGACCGGCGGGCTATATTTGTACGCGAGAGACGCGCTGGGGCGATTCGCGGGGTTGCTGGTGGCCTGGATGACCTGGCTGACGCGGATTGCCGCGCCGGCCGCAGCGGCAAATCTGGTGTGGACGTATGGCGCGAAGTTCTTTCCGGGCCTGTCGAATGGGCCAGGGAAATTTGCGTTTCTTTTCTTCTTGATCGGGCATCTGGCCCTATTCAATTATTCCGGCGTAAAGACGGGCAACAACCTGAGCAACTTCTTCACCGCGGTGAAGGTGGGATTCCTGCTCTTGTTTGTGCTGGTCGGATGCTGGGCGATTGTGGCACGCCCTGAATTGCGCGTGCCGCTGGGGACGCCTGTCGTTTCTGCGAAGACTTGGTTTGAGACAATGCTGCTGCTTGTTTATGCATACGGTGGATTTGAAGGCGCGCTTTCTGTGGGCGGCGAATCGACGAATCCCAAGCGCGATACGCCGATTGCCCTGCTGCTGGCGCTGGGAGTGGTCTGCCTGATTTACACGGCGGTGCAATATGTGACGATCGCGACGTTGCCGGATGCCGGCATGTCGGCGCGGCCCTTGGCGGATGCCGCGCAACGATTTCTGGGAGCGGGAGGCGCGGCTGCGATTGCGGTGGCCGCGCTGGTTTCTGGTTACGGCTATCTGAGCGCGAACGTCTTGCACGCACCGCGAATTACGTTCGCGCTTGCGCAACAAGGCGACTTTCCGAAATTTCTTGGACTTGTGCATGCAAAGTATCGCACACCTTACGTCTCGATCTTGATTTACGCGGGCCTCGTGTTTCTATTTGCACTCATTGGGGATTTCCAATGGAATGCTTTGCTGTCGGCGGCTTCGCGGCTGTCGGTTTACGCCGCGATGGCGTTGGCGGTGCCGATCCTCCGGAGCAGGCACGACGGAAAGGCAAAATTTCTGCTACCGGCTCCATATCTTTTCGCAGGATTGGGAATTTTGTTTTCGGTGGCCCTGGCGGTTCGGATGGGGAGAAGCGAATTTGCTGTGATCGCGACAACGTCTGTGCTTGCCCTGGCGAACTGGATGGCGGTGAGGAAACGAAGCAATAACGTAGACAGGTGATGACCAGATGTGACCGCAGTAAGCGGTACGATTGATGTGCGCGCAGGATAGTGGCATCATTCGATGTTTTGAAGACGGGTAGTCATTCGAGATACGGGCGAAGGAGAATGCGATGAGATTGCTGAGAGTGGTCGGTGCCGTGGCATTGGTGACGTTGACGATTGGCGGTTCGGTGAACGCACAAGCCCCGGCGAAGCATGCCATCACGTTTGACGACATGATGAAGCTGCATCGAGTCTCCGCGCCGCAGGTTTCCGCCGATGGCAAGTGGGTGGCGTTTTCGGTGTCCACGCCGGACATGGAAGCCAACCGCAACGCGAGCAATGTGTGGATCGTGAGCACGGCGGGCGGCGAGGCGATGCAGGTGACGCAGAGCGGGCACGACAGTTCCCCCGCGTGGTCGCCTGATGGAAAGACGCTGGCGTTCTTGTCGTCGCGCGACGGAAATTCCCAGGTGTACCTGCTTTCGATGGAAGGCGGCGAAGCAAAGAAATTGACGACACTCTCGACGGGCGCGGACCTTTTCCAGTGGTCGCCGGACGGGAAAACGATTGCGTTTACTTCGGCCGTGTACCTCGATTGCAAGGACGACACCTGCAACAGCAAGCGCGACGAAGAAAAAGAAAAGAGCAAGGTGAAAGCGCGGATCTACGACCACCTTCTGTTCCGGCACTGGGACCACTGGAACGAAGGCAAGCGCAGCCATCTGTTTGTGATGCCGGTGGACGGGAATACCTCGGCCCGTGACCTGACTCCGACAGCGGACTACGACATTCCTCCGGACGAGCGCGGCGAGGCGAACGATTTCGCGTTTTCGCCGGACGGCAAAGAAATCTGCTACACGGCGGTGCCGGACAAGGTAGAGGCGATCAGCACGAACGGCGAATTGTTTCTGGTCCCGGTGGCGGGCGGCGAGGCGAAAAAGATCACGACGAATCCGGGATTTGACGGCAATCCAGTGTATTCACCGGACGGGCAGTACATCGCTTACCATGCGCAACTGACCGCGGAATACGAAGCGGATCGCTGGCGGGTGATGCTCTACGACCGGAAGAGCGGAAAGACGGAGAACCTTTCGGAAGGATTTGACCGGAGCGCGGCAAACCTATCGTGGTCGCCGGACAGCAAGACAATTTATTTCCTGGCGGAAAACGAGACGCTGCAACCGTTGTACTCGATGGAGGCGCGCACCGGGGCCACGCCGAAGAAAGTGGTGGACGGATTTAACAGCGCGTATTCGTTCAGCGCGGACGGCAAGACCCTGGTTACGGAACGGACGAGCCTGACAATGCCCGGCGAGCTGTATGTAGCGGCGGGAGATGGCAGCGGGCTGAAGCAATTGACGCATCAGAATGACGCGCTGCTGGCCACGCTGGAGATGAATGCGCCGGAGAAATTCTGGTTCGAAGGCGCCGAGGGCACGAAGGTGGAAGCAATGGTGGTGAAGCCGCCGCAATTCACACCGGGCAAGAAATATCCAACGATCGTGCTGTTGCATGGCGGCCCGCAGACGATGTGGTCGGACGCATGGGGCTACCGGTGGAACGCGGAGGTATTTTCGGCGGCGGGGTACGTGACGCTGATGATCAACCGCCGCGGCTCGACAGGCTACGGACAGAAATTCACGGATGAGATTACGAATGACTGGGGCGGGCGGGCTTACACAGACGTGATGAAAGGGATTGACTCGGCGATTGCGAAATATCCATTCATCGATAAGACGAAGCTGGCGGCGGCGGGAGGTTCCTACGGCGGATACATGGCGGACTGGCTGGCGACGCACACCGATCGGTTTAAGGCCATCGTCAGCCACGCCGGCGTGTATGACAAGAGCTCGATGTTCGCAACCGAAGAACTCTGGTTCGAAGAGCACGATATGCAGGGGACGCCGTGGAGCGCTCCGGAGAATTACAAGAAGTGGTCGCCCTCGACGTACGCGGGGGAGCTTGGAAAATACAAGACCCCGACGCTGGTGGTTTGCGGGGAAAAGGATTATCGGGTGCCGTATACCCAATCGCTGGAATTTTTCACCGCGTTGCAGCGCCAGGGCGTTCCGTCAAAGTTGCTGGTCTTCCCGGATGAGGGGCATTGGGTGCTGAAGCCGCAAAACGCGCAGCTTTGGTACAAGACGTTTCTGGATTGGATGGGGACATACGTGAAGTAGGCGTTCGCTTGTTTGGAAAGGTTAGTCGAGAATATTACGCCGCAAAAGCGGTGGCAAAACTACCGCACTCCAAAGCGCCCGCCTCGGAAGGCGGCCGCTACAAAGGTGAGAGCTGAGGCCTGCAATCAGGTTTCAGCGAGTTTGTGGAGGGTGCGACGGAGGAAGTGGAAGAGGTGATAGAGCAGGTAGAGCGAGATCGCGAATAGAATCGCGACGACGACGATGGCTACCGTGGGATGCGCGGTGGCGAACCAGGTTAACCAGACCGCCAGAACGTCTTCCCCAAAACTGAGTGCCCAATTGCTGAGCGGCTCCGGCGACATGTTGGCAGCGGCGCGGGCGCTGGCTTTTGTGCCGTGCGAGGTGAGCGCGATGCCGCCGGCAACGAGGGCCGCACCCCAGCGCCATGGTTCAGGCGCGGCGGCGGTGGCGCTGAATGCCAGCAGTGCCGCGGCCGGCGGCCGGATAAACGTGTGAATTGCCTGCCAGACGGAATCGACGTACGGAACTTTGTCGGCGAGAAATTCCATCACGTAGAGAACACCGGCAATTGCCAGAACCAGCGGATGCGCCAGGACCTGAAGATGTTCGGGAAGATGGATGATGCCGAAACGCTGGAGGAGGCCAAGCGTGGCGACCGTGGCATAGACGTTCAGGCCGGAGGCAAAACCGGCGCCGAGGACGAGGCTCAGTGTTTCGAGAGGATTCATGGTTGTAATAAGTGTCTACGCTTCGAATCGGCGCTAAATTTCAAAGTATCACGAAAAAGGGGCGAAGGGCGAAGCGGAGAAATGTATTCCGCCAAGGCCGGGGCGAGTGGATTAAACTGTTCAGGCCCTTCCGTCCATATTGAATGATTGAAAGCGCCGATGACCATTGCCGCGCAAAACTTGATTGAGTTTCGGGGCGTATCGTGGCGCGCGAACGGCGGCGCGACGGCCGAGATTATCTCCGGCGTTTCACTGGAGGTGCCACGTGGAAGCACACTGGTGCTTCTAGGGCGGAGCGGAAGCGGAAAGACTACGCTGCTGAAATTGATTAATGGGATGCATTGGCCATCGCAGGGCGAGGTGCGCGTGGAGGGGCGCACAACGCAGGAGTGGGATGCGATTCGATTGAGGCGCGGGATCGGTTACGTAATCCAGGAGGCCGGGCTATTTCCGCATTTTACGGTGGCGGAAAATGTGGCATTGGTGCCTGGGTTGGAAAACTGGCCGAAGGAGAAAATCGCGGCGCGCGTGAAGGAAATGCTACAACTCGTCGGGCTGGAGCCAGCCGAATACGCGCAGAGGCGGCCGAGAGAGCTTTCCGGCGGGCAGCGGCAGAGGGTGGGAGTTGCGCGAGCACTTGCCGCGGACCCGCCGATTTTGCTGATGGATGAACCTTTCGGAGCGCTGGATCCGGTGACGCGTGCGGAATTACAACGGGAGTTCAAAGCGTTGGCAGAGCGCTTGGGAAAGACCATCGTGTTTGTGACGCACGATCTGCGGGAGGCACTGCTGCTGGCTTCGCAGATCATTTTGCTGGAGAAGGGGCGGATCGTGGCGAACGCGAAACCCGAGGATTTCTTGCGGCTGCAGCACCCGGAGGTGCAGGCGTTCGCATCTTCGCTGGATGTGCGGGAGGGCGCGGTATGACGGGTTTCTGGAATTTCTTGGCGGCACACCAGTCCGAAATCCTGAGTGCGACCCTGGAGCATGTGGAACTTGTGTGCATCGCGATGGCCGCCGCGATTTTGATTGGAGTTCCCCTGGGGATGCTGATTGTGCGGCGAGCGAAGCTTCGCGCAATTGCACTGGGAATCGCGGGTATATTCCAGACCGTGCCAAGCTTGGCCCTATTCGGGTTCTTGATACCAATCCCGTTTATCGGTGGAATTGGGAAGCGGACAGCGATCGTTGCGTTGACGCTTTATGCGCTGCTGCCAATCCTGCGGAATACATATGTAGGGTTGACCGAGATCGATCCCGCCGTGCTGGAATCGGCTGAGGCTATGGGAATGACGCAGGCGCAAATCCTGTTTCGGGTGCGATTTCCATTGGGGCTGGCCGTGATCCTGGCAGGCGTGCGCACGGCAACAATTATCACCATCGGAGTTGCCACCATTGCAGCGGCGATCGGCGCCGGCGGGTTGGGCACGTTCATTTTTCGCGGCGTGGCGCTGGTGAACGATTCCCTGCTGCTGGCGGGAGCCATTCCTGCGGCCTTGCTGGCGATCCTGGCGGATTTTTTGCTCGGGAGACTGGAGCGGCGGCTGCGCGTCACATAGAGCACAGGCGCATTCAGGCGAAACTCTTTTACCATGCAAAATTCCCACCTTCGATCGTTGTGCGTGTGGCTGCTAATCCTGGTGACGTTGCCGGGCGGGTGCGGGCGCGAACATCCCACGAAAATCATTGTCGGTTCAAAATTTTTCACGGAACAAGTGGTTCTGGCGGAACTACTGGCCCAGCACATCGAAGTTCGGACGGGAATCCCCGTGGAGCGGAAGACCAATCTTGGGGGAACTCTGCTGGTACAGAAAGCGCTGCTGGCAGGCGACCTGGATTTATATGTCGAATACACGGGAACGGCGCTGACAGCAGTGTTGAACGAAACGCCACGGGGAGATTCGAAAAGCGTTTATGAAAAGGTTAAGAAAGAATATGCGCAGCGGTTTGGACTTGAAGTAACCGAACCTCTAGGCTTCGAGAATACGTTCGCAATGGTGATTCGCGGGGATGACGCAAAAAAGTTCAATCTGGGAAAACTTTCGGACATCACGGCGTTGGCACCGAAATGGAGAGCAGGAGTAGGTTATGAGTTTCTGGAACGCCCGGATGGTTTCAATGGATTGTGCGAACGGTACAGCTTGAAATTTGGAGAGAAGCCCCGGGTGATGGATCTGGGCTTGATCTATCGCGCGCTGGTGGATCACCAGGTGGACGTGGTGGCCGGGAATTCAACCGACGGGCTGATCAGCGCGCTGGGACTGGTGGCCCTCCAGGATGACCGGCATTATTTCCCGCCATACGATGCAGTGCCGATTGTGCGGAGAGCAACGCTGGAGCGGTTTCCGGCATTGCGCGCGGCGCTGGCGGAACTGGCGGGCAAGGTTTCCGCCCAGGATATTCGCCAGATGAATTACGCGGTGGACGGATTGCATCGTGAACCAGCGACGGTGGTCAGCGAATTCAGAAGATCAAAGGGTTTGTAGGGGCCTCGCTGCAAAGAGTGCGCCGCGATTATTCCGCGATCCAAAGATTTTCGGCAAAGCCCCACGATTGATCCAGCCACCGCGCCTGGCAGCGAAACCCGGAATGTTGCGCCAAGGTGACGAGTTCTTCTTGCGAATATTTGTGGGAGCTTTCCGTCCAGATCGTTTCATCCTCTTCAAATTGAACAGAGATTTCTGCCTCAGGGATCGTGACCGCCTGCTGGGTTCGGGAACGGAGATGCATTTCGATGCTGCGCGTTTGTTCGTTAAAGATGGCCTGATGTTTGAACTGTTGCAGGTTGAACTGGGCGCCGAGTTCGCGATTGATACGCGCCAAAAGGTTCAGATTGAATGCAGCGGTAACGCCAATCGAGTCGTCATAGGCGTCAATTAGAGTTTGAACGGGCTTGAGCATGTCGGTGCCGAGAAGCAGAGAATCGCCGGCGTGAAGAATTTGCCGCAGATCGCGAAGAAAGTCCGCGCCTCCGGCTCCGTCGAAGTTGCCGATATTGCTGCCGAGAAAGAGAACCAGAAGATGCTCGCCATGCGCTCGGCGAGCGACGACTTCGCGCAGCCCGTCCAGATACTCGCGTTCGAAGCCGACAATGCTGATGCTGTTGATGTCGCGAAGTTCACGGCGAAGCACGGCAAGCGCGGCGGGGGAAATTTCAATGGGATGGTACCAGGTGGATTGCCAGCGGGAGAGCGCTTCCAGGATCAACCGGGTTTTGCGGCCACTGCCGCTGCCCAGTTCGGCGACGACAACGGGGCGAGGAAGTTGGTCCACAATTTCCCTGGCGTGAAGTTGAAGCAGGCGTTCTTCGGATCGCGTGACGCCGTATTCGGGAAGGGCGCAGATTACCTCGAAGAGCGCTGAACCCACCGAATCGTAGAGGTATTTCGAGGGTAGTTCCTTTTGTCCCGGCTTGGTGAGTCCGGCGGAAACTTCCAGTGCGAATTGCCTCACGAAAGAAACGGGGCTGGGTCGCGTTTGCATGGCAGTTTTTTGCATTTTTCAACTCACTCAGAGACGCAGCGGAATCCAGCATAGACATTCTGATAGTGCGGCTGAAACCAATTCCGGAAGGAACGCCGCAGGAAGCAGGACGCGCTGCGGGCGGAGCCTCCCTTGATCACAAAGTGCTTGCCGTCGAAAAAATTCGCGGAGTATCCCGGATAAAACGGGAAGGGTTGGAATCCAGGAAATGGCGCGAACAGAGTTGAAGTCCATTCCCAGCCGTTGCCGAGTTGGCCGACGACGCCGAATGCACTTTTGTTGGCGGGGAAAGCGTTGACAGGAGCGGGATCCCAGCGACGGAAATCGTAATTTCCGGGGTTGAAGCTTGGGTCATCTGCGCCCCAGGGATAGGGCTGCTCCATTCCGCGAGGGGTGCCGTACGCGGCGCGATGCCACTGGGCTTCGGTGGGCAGAGATTTTCCGGCCCAACGCGCGTAAGCGCTTGCTTCGGCGTGACTGACGTAGACGGGCCAGTTTGAGGGAAATGGAAGTTCCTCAAACATCCCGCGGAAAGTCCAGGTAGAGCCCGGTTGATTCCAGAATGCGGGATGGAAGATGGAATGGCGCTCTTTCCACTGCCAATCTTCCGGCGACCACAATTGGGGATTCCGATAGCCGCCGGCTTCGACGAAGCGAAGAAACTCGGCATTGCTGACCATGTATTTGTCGATGCGGAAGTGCGGGACGCCGGCCGTGCTGGATTCGAATTCGTTATCCCAGCCGAATACGGCGGAGGGGCCGCCAGATAGGCCCAGAGTGGCCTGGCCGCTGGGGATTTCGAGCATTTCGTTTACGAAGGGAGCAACAGACACTGAGTCCTGGGATCGCGCATTTTTTTGCGCATAGGGGAGCCGGTGAAACATGTAGGCAAGAGTTTCGACATGCATCAACCGGTGCTCGTACGCGACTCGTAGAAGAAATTCGGGAGAAAACCCGTCCGGCCTTTGGGCAAGCGGGAACGCGCCGGCGTCGAGTGCGTCGTCGATCAAGTCGCGCAGAGTTTGTGCGTAGTTGCGGACTTCACCGAGAGGGGGCCAATCACCGGGCTGGTCGGTGGGAAGACCGCCGTCGACAGGGTCGATGCCGAAGGCAAAAAGCTTGTCAAGCACAGGGGTGCGCGATTCCAGGGAAAATAAGTGCGAGCGAAAAAGATTCCAGTCGAAGGCTTCGAGATGGCCGATGTAAAACACGATACGGTTCCGTTCGGGGATCGGCCGTTCATAAAGAGAATCTTCGCGAACAATCTCGAAGAGACGATCCGAGTTGGCGCGCGCTTCAAAGATGGCGTTGCGGAGTTGACCGATCGCGGTAAGTTTGCTCTGCGTCGCCATGGTTTATGCCTCCGGAACGGCCCAGGTTATCGCCCGGCCAATTGGATGCGCGAAGTGTTGTTTTCGGCAAACCAGAATTTGGTAAGGGAGTGCACGCTTCGCAGACATGAGTCTCCTTGTAAAGGCGGGCAGGAAGAGGAGGGAATGAAGATAACACCCTTGAGACACGATGACAAGAAAACCGTGAGAAATCTCGATTACCCGCCGCCGTCAGGGCGAAGTGGAAAGAAACGGTTCAGGATTCGGCTGGTACTGGACTCACTGCGGTGAGGGCGGTGCGCTGAGGTTTTGCGAAAAGCGCCGCCACAAGGCCGCAGGCAGCCGCGAAGGATAGCCACAATCCCGGGACCGCGCGATTGCCAGAGACGTGGATCAAATAGGTGCTGAGCGCCGGCGTGAAACCGCCGAAGATCGCCGTTGCCAGACTGTAAGCAAGCGAGAAGCCCGAGGTTCGTACATCAACAGGCATGATTTCGGTGAGGAATACCACCATCGCGCCGTTGTAGCTGCCGTAGATGAAAGAGAGCCAAAGTTCTACGCTGAGCAGGCGCGCGAACGAAGGATCGTGGACCAGCCAGAGCATGCCGGGATAGGCGGTGAATAGCATCAGGAGTGTGCAGCCGAAGAGGAGGGGACGGCGCCCGATTCTGTCAGAAAGCGCGCCCATGATGGGGAGCCAGAAAAGATTGGAGGCTCCGACACAGAGCGTGACGATGAGGCTGTCAAAGCTGGACAGGTGCAACACGGAATTGCCAAACGTCGGCGTGTAGGCGGTGATCATGTAAAACGAGACAGTGGTCATGGTCACCATCAGCGTGCCAATCAGAATGATGGGCCAATTGCTCGCCAAAGAGCGGAGAATCTCCGAAGTGCCGGGATGGCGCTTGCGGGCGACGAACTCATCGGTTTCCTGTAGCGACTTTCTCAGGCGGAAAAGAAACGGAACGATGACGCATCCGAGAAGGAGGGGCACGCGCCAGCCCCACTGGTCCATTTTTTCCGGAGGAAGAATGGAGCTCAGGACGACTCCGACGGAAGCGGCGAACATGACTGCGATCTGTTGGCTGCCGGATTGCCAGCTGACGTAAAAACCTTTGTGGCCGGGAGTGGCGATTTCGGAAAGATAGACAGAGACGCCTCCGAGTTCCATGCCGGCCGAAAAGCCCTGGAGTAAGCGGCCGCAGACGACGAGGAGCGGCGCGAGGAGGCCGATGGCAGCGTAGCCGGGCATGAACGCGATGGAGAAGATACCGATGGACATCATGCTCAAGGTGAGAAGCAGTCCGGCTCGGCGGCCGTGGCGGTCCGTGTAAGCGCCAAGAACAAGGGCGCCAAGAGGGCGCATCAGAAAACCGGCGCCGAACGTCATGAGCGAAAGCATGAGGGAACCGAAAGCGGAGTCGCTGGGGAAGAAGGCTTTACCGATGGCGGCGGCGTAATAGCCGAACACCATGAAGTCGTACATTTCGAGGAAATTCCCGCTCGCGACGCGCACGATCGAGCGGAAGCCGGTCGGGTTTGGTCCGGGTGTCATAGCCGCGCAGGATAGCAGTCCCTGCGTAGCCTGCATCATCCGAAAGGCGAGCTACGGGCTTGCGGTGTACGCGATCACGAGGCTCCCGGTCTTGGCGACTCCCGAGTTGTTCGTGTAGCCGAACGCCAGTGTCAGGCTGCCGGAGTCGGCTGCGGTCGGCGCATAGCTAAGGGAAATCTGACACCCGGTGCCGGTGGTGATGCTCGAGCAGGTGAACGTACCCGAGCCACTGCTCCAGCCGGCCGGAAGCGGACTCAGCCCGGAGGTTACGGTCAAAGCGCTGGCCGGATTGCCATCGTCCGTTACGAAGGTGACGGTGATAGGTGTGGTGGATCCGGTAAGAACGTTGAGCGAGCTTTGGCTCGCCGTGGCATTCACGCTGTTGTTTGTGGTTGCCACGTACGGAATATTGACCGTCCCGGTCTTCGCCTCACCTGCATTGTTGTTGTACGTATAGGCAATTGCGAGCGAGCCGTTGACAGCAGCAGTGGGCGTGAACGTGAGAGGTAATACGCAATCCGCGGTCCCTCCATCGACCTCGGTGCAGGTGAATGTGCCGGCACTGCTGGTCCAGCCAGCGGGTAGTGACGCGAGATCGGTCGTTACATTGAGCGCGGTAGCTGGGCGTCCATCGTCGGTTGTGAACGTGACGGCCACTGTCGGGCTGGCTTCGCCGACGATTGCGCTGATCTGGCCCGAGGGCGCGACGGTACCTACGACGTTGTCATTAGTTGTCGCCGCGTAGGGCACATTGAAGGATCCGACGTTGTACGTTCCACCGGCATCGAAGTAGCTGTAGTTCAGGCTCAACGTGCCACTGGTGAGGGCAGTCGGCGCGTAGTTGAGAGTGAGCTGGCAGCCGTT
>DATHMM010000174.1:0-9052 GCA_035487095.1 Candidatus Sulfotelmatobacter sp. | reverse complement strand
CCGGTGATGGCGCCGCCGCCTTTGCCGCTGCCAATATTTTGAATATCGCCGACACTGCCCTTAATGAATTCGCGATAGTCATCGTCGATGGGCATCTGCCACATTTTCTCTCCGGCCGCTTTAGAGCTAGCCAAAAGCCGGTCTGTAAAAACCTGATCAGAGCCGAATACGCCGGCGTTGACATTGGATAAAGCTACTACGATCGCGCCGGTCAAGGTCGCAGCGTCGATTAAGTGAGTGGCTCCCAGTTGCTTGGCAAAGGTAATGCCATCGGCCAGGATCAAGCGGCCTTCCGCATCGGTGTTCAGCACCTCGATGGTTTTGCCGGACATGGCGGTCTGGATATCGCCGGGCTTCTGAGCTTTGCCGCCGACCATATTTTCAGTCGAAGGTACTACGCAAATTACTTTTACGTTTGGTTTCAGGGACGCGATGGCCCGCATTACGCCGAGCATGGCTCCCCCGCCGGCCATGTCGTATTTCATTTTTTCCATGCCGTCGGCGGGCTTGATGGAGATGCCGCCGGTGTCAAAGGTGACGGCTTTGCCGACTAATCCGATCACGGGAGCGCCAGGTTTCAAGTTTGCGGGCGTGTAAGTGATAACGACCATGCGCGGCGGCTCGACGCTGCCCTGTGCGACGCTGAGCAGGGCGCCCATTTTCAGGTTGGCGATTTTCTTTTCGTCGAGGATTTCGACGGCAAGGCCGGCTTCCTTGGCCATAGCTTCGGCTTTTTCGGCAAGAATTCGCGGCGTCAACTTGTTGGAAGGCTCGTTGACGAGGTCGCGCGTGAAATTCTGGGCATCACCGATGATGCGGCCACGCACGATTCCCTTTTCCCCAGCGGCTTTATCGGCGTCGCTGAAGCCTGTGATTGTAAAAGTTTCGACAAATTTGTCATTTTTCTTGTCGGTTTTATACTTGTCGGTCTCAAAATCGGCCACAATGACACTTTCGATGACGGCCTGAGCGATTGCTTCGGTGGAATCGCCTTCGCGGACGAGGAAGACAACCTTATGCACGCCGCGTGCCTTCAAATAGCGCAGGGCGACGCCAGCAACTTTACGGAGAGTGGCGGGGTTAAATTGCTCGCGCTTCCCTGCCCCGACGAGGAGCAGGCGAGCGGCTTTAAAACCGGCGGGCGCGTGGAGCAAGGTGGTTTCAAGTGATTTGCCGGTGAGTTCGCCGCCTTTTGACAGACGGGAGAGCATGCCGCCGGTGAGCTTGTCGAGTTCGGCGGGGCGCCCTTGAGTCATGTCGCCGTTTTCGAAAACGTAGGTAACCAGCGCATCGGTTTCCAGTGCAGCAAACGGCTTTGTATCGAGTGTGATTTGCATGATGAGATTATCGCCTCCGGTTGCGATAGAGAGCTTGTTCCGCTTCCCTGCGTGCCTCCTTGGAACGCTCGTCCGCGCGGCGATCCCAGGACTTTTTGCCCTGAGCCAAAGCGATTTCCACCTTGGCGAGGCCGTTGCGAAAGTAGATACGCAGGGGAATAACGGTTAAACCTTTGGATTCGATGCGGCCTGAAAATTTATGGATCTCACGTTTGTGAAGAAGAAGTTTGCGCTCGCCGAGAGGTTCGTGGTTCCACGGGCCGCCGGGCATGTATTGGGCGATGTGCGCGTTCACCAGAAAAGCGCCGCTGGGCTTGAAGTCCACGTAGGCGTCGCGAATGTTGGCTTTGCCTTCGCGCAAAGCCTTCACCTCGGTGCCGTGAAGCACGAGCCCCGCCTCCATTTTTTCGAGCACGTGGTAGTTATAGGAAGCCGCGCGGTTCTGCGCGACTATTTTTTCGCCCGGCTCCCTGGAGCCTTTGCCTTTATTGGGGCCTTTCGCGGGTTTACCAGTTGGCTTAATCACAATCTTTCATTTTACCTGATGATGCGTCTAATACGGATGTCCGGAACAGCTGCCCCGCTCCGCATGCTTCCTTCCAGCTACCGGCCACCCGTTAGAGGAAAGGCTACGGAACTGGCGAATGGGACTGTTTGAAGGGCATCACTTAGAGAATCCGCCCGCTTGCCGGGCTCCTAAAGCCGATGCTAGACTCCATGAGATAGCAAAGACTCGGCTTGCCCTGCGTCGAGATCCCGGAGAGTTCATGAGCCGATGGTGTATGTTGCTGGTCCTGATAGGTGTCGCGGTGTTTGCGGCGGGGTGCCCGAAGGACAAGAAGGACTATAAAGCCGCCCAGAAGGCGGTCGACCTGCAGGATTACGATGCCGCGGTGGATTATTACCTGAAGGCATCGAAAGCCGAACCGCGCAATATCGACTACAAGATCGGATTGGATCAATCGCGATTTGAGGCCGGGGCTTCGCACGTCAAAAAAGGGTTAAAACTGCGGGAGAAGGGAGACCTGCAAGGCGCGGTGTCCGAGTTTCAGCGCGCGCAGGTGATGGACCCATCGAGCACGTCGGCTGACCAGGAATTAAAACGCACGCTACAGATGATGGCCGACCAGGCGCAGGCGAATCAGACAGCAGACCAGCCACTGGTAGAAAATGGCCAGCCAGGACTCGCTTCCGCTCCACCGGAACTGAAACCGCTTTCGCGCGCGCCGATCAATCTGCGGATGTCCAACGACGTGAAGGTGGTGTTCGACACGATCGGCAAGCTTGCAGGGCTGACGGTGATTTACGATCCGGACTTGCAGGCGCGGCGGATTTCCGTGGATTTGAGCAACGTGACGCTGGAACAGGCCCTGGACATCGTATCGCTGCAGAGCAAGGGCTTCTGGAAACCGGTGACGGAAAACATCATCATGATTATTCCGGACAACACGCAGAAGCGGCGGGACTATGAAGAGCAGGTGGTGCGCACCTTTTATCTGAGCAACGTGGCCGTCGCGCAGGACCTGACGGAAATCACCACCGGCCTGCGGCAATTGCTGGACCTGAAGCGCATCCAGCAGGTGAACGCGCAGAACGCGATCATCATCCGCGATACGCCGGATAAAGTGGCGCTGGCCGAAAAAATCATCCGCGACATTGACAAGGCCAAGCCCGAAGTAATCATTCAAATGGAAGTATTGCAGGCGCGCACGGACAAGCTGAGGAACCTGGGAATTCTGCCGGGACAGAGCGCTTCCATTGCTATCCAGCCGAACGCGTCAGCCACCACCACATCATCAACAACGACCACCTCAACCACCAGCACTCCCGGACAGGTTTCGCTGAGCCAACTGACGCACCTGAATCAGAACGACGTTCTGCTAACCTTGCCCGGCGCGACGGCGAATTTCGTGCTGACGGACAGCGCGACGAAAATTATCGACAATCCGGAAATCCGGGCCATCGACGGCCAACCGGCGAAGCTGCGCGTTGGCGATCGAGTGCCGGTGGCGACAGGAAGCTTCCAGGCGGGCGTTGGCGTGGGCTCGACGGCCGGGGCGGGCTTCGTGAACCCCCTGGTGAACACGCAATTTCAATATATCGACGTCGGCGTGAACGTGGACATCACGCCGCACGTCCACGCGAATCGCGACATCAGCTTGAAAGTTTCGGTGGAAGTTTCTTCCGTGACGGGCCAGTCGACGATTGGCGGTATTCAGCAGCCGATCATCAGCCAGCGCAAAATCGAGCACGAAATCCGCCTGAAAGAGGGCGAAGTGAGCATCCTCGGCGGATTGTTCGAGCGCACGGACACGAAGACGTTAAATGGATGGCCGGGACTGGCGAATGTGCCGATCATCAGGTATCTATTTTCAACCGACGACGTGGAGCATCAGGATAACGAAAACCTGATTGTGCTGATTCCCCGCATCGTGCGCATGCCCGATTGGTCGAAGGCCAATCTCCGCGCCATTTATTCCGGGACGGAAACGTATCCCGGGGTGAAGCGCGAGATGGATGTGAAGACGCCAACGGCGAACCCGAACCCGGTTGCGACACCCGCGGCGGCGCCGGTTCAAAATCAGGCTGTGCCCGCCGCAGCACCCGGAGCGGGAGCGGCGCAACCAGCGCCGGCGACTGCCCCTGCCGTGCCGGAGGTGCAGACCAACGGACCGCGCATTCGGTTTGAGCCGGCGACGATGAATCTGGCTCCCGGCCAGACCGCAACCATCGGCGTGGTAGTCGAAAATGTGAACGACCTCTTCTCCGTTCCCATGCTGCTGCAATACAACCAGGCCATCATCAGCGTTGAGGAAGTGCGCCACGGCGGATTCCTTTCCGGCGGGACGCAAGAGATCGCACTGGTGCAGCGCGTGGACAAAGAGCACGGCCAGGCCATCATTTCGGCGACCCGCCAGCCAAATACTCCGGGCGTGAACGGATCCGGAACGCTGCTGGGCATTGTGGTGAAGGCCCTGGCGCCGGGGACCACCAATCTTTCGATTGTTCAAGTGAACGCGAAAGACTCGCAGCAGAGGCCCATCCCGCTGGTGACCGGCGAAGCAACGCTCCGAGTGCAATAGAGGGTCGAGTTTAACGGAGGTTGACGCAATTTCCATGCACCGCAAGGCGAGAGTTTGCGCGCAATCTGGCATGACGCTGCTGGAGTTGATCATTGCGTGCACCATCCTGCTGATCCTGTCTTCGATGGCTCTGCCGGTCGCGCGCTACACCGTGATTCGCGAACGGGAAAAGGAATTGCGGCTGGACCTTAGGGAAATGCGGGGAGCAATCGATAAGTACAAGGACCTGGCGGACCAGCAGAAGATTCGCGTGGAGCTCGGAAGCGAGGGGTACCCGCCGGATTTGGATACGCTGGTGAAAGGCGTCGCGTTGGGAGGTTCCGGAGGGGCGGGAAAAAATATCCGCTTCCTGCGGCGCGTGCCGAAGGATCCGATGACGGGCCGGGTTGAATGGGGCATGCGCTCGGTTCAGGACGACGCGGACTCGACGAGCTGGGGCGGGAAAAATGTGTTTGACGTTTACTCGAAGTCTACCGGGATAGCGCTGGACGGCACAAAATACTCAGACTGGTAGACAGGCGAGCCAAGGGGACGGAATGACGGGGATTGCGGGCACGCAGCGCCTGAAGCGACCGGGGAAGCAGGTTCGCCGGAGCGCACGCGGATTCACTTTGATCGAGCTGATGATCGTGATGATGATCATCTCGATCCTGATCGGCATGGCCGCGGTGATCTACGACAAAACCGTGAAGCGCGCGCGGGAATCCGTGCTGAGGCAAGACCTGCAGACGATGCGTCAATCCATCGACAACTATACTTTGGACAAGCAGCAGGCTCCGCAATCGCTGGACGACCTGGTGGACGCACACTACCTGCGAGAGGTGCCGATTGACCCGGTGTGCCAGAAAAAAGATTGGGTGACGCATATTGGGGACACCGTGCTGAGCCCGGATCAGACGAGCACCGGCGTTGACGATGTGCATTCGGGTTGCGAACAAACGGGGAGCGATGGGACGTCGTACACCACCTGGTAGAGGATTGCGCGGGAGCGGAGAGAGCATACGGGCGGGATTTCAAAGTGACATTCAAGCGACAAGTTTGACGGATGTTGGTTGCTCCGCTATAGTGGTTATGCGGGGTGGAGCAGCCTGGTAGCTCGTCGGGCTCATAACCCGAAGGTCGTCAGTTCAAATCTGACCCCCGCAACCAATTTGTGATTTACAGGCCGGGCACAGGCGCCCGGCCTTTTTATTTGAGTATATGATTTTGCTCTACTTCACAGAACCAACCACAACACCAATTCATCCGCCAGGGATCGGGAAGCGTCCCGCCAGTCCTTTGGTTCCGAGACGGTCGCAACGTGACCAGCGACTACGCCTTGCTGTAGACGAGGTGGTCCCTGTGAAACACTGATGAGTTCCTGCAATTTGGGCATTCCCGGCGAAGGACTTCGCCGGGGACGATTGGTTTCCGTGGAAAGCAAAGCTCAGAGATTTCGAGGTTCATTGCAATTTCGGAGTGAATGAACTCTGTCCGGCACAAGGGGCAATGCAAAATCCAATGTGGCACCTGGAACTCCCACTAGAACTCATCTAATCGTGTTGACAGCCTCCCCAAACGCGGGTAACACGCGAAAAACAGTTCCTTCACCTCGCAAAAGACGCCTATCGCAAATTTCGCTCAGGGCCAGCGGGGATTTGGGATGACGGCAGCGTGGGAGCCCGGGAAATCGCAGAGCCAGATCACTTGCAGCGACAGTTTTCAACTCGGCCGGCTCTTGAAAACGACGGCGCGCACGGCCAGTCTTGCTAGCAGCAGAATCAGCGACGCAAGAAGAACGCAACGTCCCCACATACAAGGGTCCTCCCTATTCCACCGTCACGGATTCCGTTATCGTTGCCGTTTCGGGCGCCGTTTCCGATTGCGTCTGCACCGCTTCGGTGACGCGCTCTTGCGACGCAAGCGCGTCCAACTGTCTGGATACATCGAATTGCTTGCCGGCGAGATCGAAGAGCTCGCGCGCTTTGCCCAGGTCCTTCGGGACGCCATTTCCGGCAGCGTAAGCTTGCGCAAGATTGAATTGCGCGTAGGCATTTCCCTTGTCCGCAGCAAAACTCCAGAGCCTGACGGCCTCTGGCAAGTCGCGAGCCACGCCTTTTCCGGAATATAAAATAGCGGCCAGCCGGTTTGCCGAATTCACGTCGCCGCCTCGGGCAGCCAGTTGATACCACTTGACCGCTTCTTTGTAATCGGTCACGACGCCATCAGCCGTTTCAAAAATTTCTCCCATCGCGGCTTCGGCCTTAACCATTCCCTGTTCAGCGGCCATCTGGAATAGTCGGTGGGCTTCCTGAATATTCTTTTCCCCGCCCCGGCCGTTCTGATAAAGGACGGCGAGATCATATTCGGCGTCGGCCACGCCGGCCTTTACGGCCTTTTCAAGCCATTTCCTCGCTTCTTTTTCGTCCTTGGAAAGGCCGAGACCCAGGGCGTAGAACGCTCCGAGGTTGGTGATCGCGTCCAGGTCGCCCTTCTTGGCTGCCTGGCGCGTCAGATGCAAGGCTGTGCGTTCGTCCTTGGGGACGCCAGTGCCTGTCGCATACATCCAGCCCAAGCGCGCAGTCGCTGTAAGGCACCCCGCGTCGGCGGCCTTGCGAATCCAGCGGGCTCCTTCAACTGGATCCTGCGGCACGCCTCGGCCTTGAAGATAGAGGCGGCCATAGTTGTATTGGGCTACGGAGCTGCCGTATAAAGCTGCGCGGTTGTACCACTTGACTGCTTCACGAAGATCCCTGACACCCTCCGGCCCAGTCTCATACAAGCGCGCCAAATTGTTTTCTGCCCCGAGTGCGCCGCGGTCTGCGGCTTTCAGGTACCAGGCGATGGCGTAGCCGATGCTCTGCTCGACCCCTTCTCCGAACTCGTAGGCCAGGCCCAGTTGAAATTGGGCTTCTGCGTTGCCGTCGTTGGCTTGTTTCGTAAGCTTCGAGATGTCGATGTGCTCGGGACGTGCGCTGGGCACGAGTGACGAGGATTGGGCGAAGATTGGGGTTGAGGTGATGGAACCGGCGGCAAGCGCAAGAAATACTAAGAATCCCGCTCGCATGATGTCCTCTCCTTCCGACGGTCGCCCTGCAGCGAACTGCACTGCGAATTCCGCGCGAACAATCCACGTCGAAAGGACTCCAACCCATGCGAAGCCAGAGAGCAAAAGTAGTGCCAAATATGCGCGAAGGCGGGTGGAACGTAGCTCAAATGTTTTCAGTCCTTTGCAGCCCGGGAAAAAACGGTGGGAACAAAAACCAGCGGGTGGGACATTTTCTTTGGTGACTGATTGCGGACATGTGTCAATTAGCCGGGAGTGTGATGAGGAGTTCGGCTTCGATTTCTACCCCGGGACCCGGTTGCCTGTCGCCAGGCCGGGACCTGCTGCCAGACACTTTTCGCGGAAGTTAGTGGGAAAGGAAGCAGGATTTGCCGAAGACCCGCTAAATCGCGCAGAACTAGCGGGCCATGTCTAAGTTAGTACGGGCATACCCGATGCTCGTCAGTTCCCTTCCGAAATCCGTATTAGACTCCTACCGTTGCAAGTAACGGCCCCAAGATGTCCTTAGATACGACGCGGCGGAGGAAATCCAGATGAACGAATTATTGGAACTGGCTCTAAAAGCACATGGCGGACTTGAACGGTGGAGCAAGATCAAGTCGATCAAGGTTGCGGCATCGATCACTGGCGCCATCTGGTATGTCAAAGGCAAGGGAGACTTTCTCAAGAACGTCATAGTGACGGCGGAAACGCAGCAGGAGCGCTTGACCGTGGACTTCCCGGGGCAGGACAAGCGGGCGATTTTCGAGCCAAACCGCATTGTGATCGAGACGGAGGACAGGACGCTGATCGAGGCCCGCGACAATCCGGAAAAGTCATTTGAGGGGCAACAGAGAGAAACACCCTGGGACGAGATTCATGTGACATACTTCGTGGGCGAAGCGCTGTGGACTTACCTTAATACTCCCTTCCTGTATGCGCGCGACGAGTTTACGACAGAGGAGATTCCCTCAATCCAGGCCGACGGCGAAATCTGGCGGCGGCTGAAAGTGACGTTTCCGGACAGCGTGAAGAGCCACACCAGAGAACAGATCTCCTGCTTCGGACCTGACGGTTTGTTGTGCCGGCACGACTACACGGTGGACATTCTTGGCGGCGCGACCGGTCTCAACTATGCGTCGGATTACCGAAACGTGGAAGGCATCATTGTGCCGGCCAAACGGCGAGTGTACGCGTATGAGGGCGATTACCGGATCGTGAAAGAGCCGTTGCTGGTTGCCATCGACATGGGCGAGATCACGTTGAATATGCGTGCGGCTGCTCACTCGGCATGATGGCTGCAACACCGGGCCGAGTGTCCTGCGATTGGGATGCTTGTTATTTTGAGAGG
This sequence comes from Candidatus Sulfotelmatobacter sp., assembly GCA_035487095.1. GTDB lineage: Bacteria > Acidobacteriota > Terriglobia > Acidiferrales > UBA7541 > Acidiferrum. The sequence continues at coordinate 256 of DATHMM010000174.1, read as the reverse complement.
GTGATTGCGCCGTAGAAGACCTTTAACAGGATTAGTCCGCCTGCGATGCCCAGGCTGAGGCTTAGAAGGGTTCCGATCAGGAAGTACTCCGCAAAACGCACCGACTTCATTTCCGGATAGCGCACGATCGTTTTTGCAGTGAGGATTAAGCCGACGGTTGCGGGAGATTGAAGAACCAGCGCCGTCAACACGACAAAGCGTTCAAGCCAGCCGATATACATCCCCGCATTCTGCATTTCATTCGACGTTTCGCCCA
>DATHMM010000173.1:0-11043 GCA_035487095.1 Candidatus Sulfotelmatobacter sp. | reverse complement strand
CCCGAATCGCCCTGGAATTGTCCTTCATGTGCTGCCGACCTTCCTGCATTGCCGGACAGGCCGTCCCGTCCCCCGGCATACCTCAAGATGCTGTGAAAATCGTGCATGCACTTCACCACTGTGCCCGCTAATTTCAAGACTTGGCCCAGAACCTAACTACTCCAACTTCATGAAAAAAAGTCTGTTAACTCCACAAAAATGCCCTTGCGCACTCCTGCCCGAGGCCCCCTCATTCTCTCTCCACTTTCTCGCCCCACCGGTCTCACGCCTGAGATTCCAGCCATTCAATTGCGACTCCCAGCCAACATCTCGCGCTAACAAAAAGGGGCGGCCCGAAGGCCGCCCCTCTTCTTACTCGTTTTGTTTTGACTTAGAACGTAAATTGCGCCTTCAACTGAATCAAACGCGGCGAAGCGTCCGCTCCCAGCACCGAACCAAACGGTGACGTTGGCCCGGATACCGTCCGGATGATTTGTCCGAAACCGCCCGTGTTAGCTACGTTGGCGATGGGAAGGTCGTAGTTCGCATGATTGAACACGTTGTAAAACTGCGCGCCAATCCCAAACTTCGCCTTCTCCCACTTCGGCACTTGGATGTACTTCATGATCGAGAAGTCGGCGTTGAAGTAGTCCGGTCCGCGCAGCGTGTTTCGTCCGAGCGTGCTGAACCCATTCGGCGACGTTGCAAATAGGCCCGAACCGATGCAAGTGGGCCCGGCGGAAGTGATGCCCGTGCACTTTTGATTTGTGTTCGGCCCCAGCGCTGTTGCAAACACCGTGCCGCCGTATCCGAATCCGTTCAGTGCGGAACTTGTGCCCAGATCCACCGGTGTGAACGGCAAGCCCGAACGCACGAACGCCGTTCCGGAAACCTGCCAGCCCTTCATCAAGCTGTCCGGCCCGCGGCCGAAGGTCAGCTTTCTCAATGGCAACTCCCAAACGTAGTTCGCGTTCAGTTGGTGCCGTATATCGTAGTCGGAGTCCCCGTAATTGGCTCGCAAGTTAAACGGAGTTTGCGGAAATTGAATCGAGTTGTTTGTCGCTCCAAATTGGGCGGACGCAAACGTCGCGAAGCCGCCGTTGGAGATTTCGTCCAGGGCATGGCTGTAGGTGTAGTTAATGCTGAACTGACCCGACGAGTAGCGGTGTACAACCGATACGGTCAGCCCGTTGTAGTTGGAAATGGCGTTGTTATACAAACCGTTCACCTGGCCGAATTGGGGGTCAGGTGCGGATGTCGGCAGCCCGGCAAAACCGCCAGGAAAGGCAATCAGTGGCGCGAACGCGTTCACGCTATTGAACTGCGTCGACTCATGCAGACCGTGATTTCCCACATAGCCCACGGTCAACGCGGTGTTCGCTCCAATCTGCTTCTCGATTTCCAGGCTCCACTTCTCGTAGTACGGCAGCGGGTTGTAGTTGGGCGTGTAGTTGAAGGAGGGCGGTAAGAACTGAGTCCCGCTCGCCTGCAGTTGCGCCAGCGTGATTCCTTGGGGGAAACCGTTCACGAACGCGGCGTTCGAATTCGCGGCAATCGTAAAGATGCTTCCCGGCCCGGTAGTTTCATTTGGAGCCAGAAATCCGCCATTTGCGAAGAAAGTGCTCACGTTCGGAGCATTTCCCGCGAGATTATCCACCAGTTGCCCGGGGAACCCATCGTAGAAGATGCCAAATCCGCCGCGCACCACCAGGCTCTTTCCGAATCTGTCCGGCTGCCACGCAAACCCGAACCTCGGCGCCCATTCCACTTTCGTGTAGTCGCGGAAAGCCGTCGATAGCCCGGAGTTGATGATTTGGTTGTAGGGGACATTGGCCGCGTTCGCTCCTCCCAGGGTCGGGTCATTCACAAGGGTCGTGAATGGCTCCACCAGGTTCGAGAAGCAGTTGTTCTTGCACGAAGGATTTGAGTCGTGGTCGATGCGCAAGGCAAAGGTCAAGGTCAGGTTTGAACGGATTTTGTAGTCATCCTCAATGTATCCGCCCAGTTGCCAGAACGTGAAACGCTGCTCGCTGCTCTGTGCGAATTGCTGCTGCAGCGTGGCTCCGTTGTCGCCCGGCACCGTTCCGATTCCTCCGGAGATGAAATCCGCGGTGCTCGGCTCGGTCACAAGTCCGTTGGCGAACTGCCCGAAGCTCGAGTCCGTAACGTCATTTCTACGGAACTTCAGCCCCACCTTGATCGTGTGCCGGCTGAGGCTCTTCGAGAAATCGTCCGAAAGCTGGGCTTGGGTTACGTTGCGCCCTTGGGGGAACGCAAAGTCCTCTCCTCCGAGGGTTGTAAACAGGCCGTTGCCGAACTGCAGCGTCGTCGGGAATGCCTGAAACGCTGCTTGCGGATTCGGCTGCGAGAACGGCGCCGAATACCATTGGCCGGAAACGACCAGTTGGTTCACCGCGGTCCCGCTGAAGAAGTGCGTCTCGTTGATTTGGCCCTGGTACTCCGGTTGGTTGCTCACCGCGTTAAACACGGGGTTGATCGGGTCGGTGAAGGTGGACTGCACACCTTTATCCTGCTGGTAACGTCCGTAGATCGTGTCTTTCGCTCCGATGTTGTAATCAATGCGGAACGAGTACAGTTGCTCGTGGGTCTTCGCGTTCACGTTGGAAAAGAAGAATCGTGCGCAGGGTGAAGTCGACCCATTTCCAAAGGCTGGATCAAAGTTGGGGAAAAGAAGCGGGCCGCCCGCGGCTGTCTGGCATCCCGTGGGATCGGTCGGTCCTCCTCCGGCCTGTGCCCGGTTGATCCCCGGAGCATTGTTGTAGAGATTGAAGATATTCTGGTAAAACGCGACGGAATTCGTCAGCCCTTGCTGCTGCAGGTTGCCAATCACGTCGTTTTCAAACTGCTGCGTCGGCACAACAGTCTTGGTTGAGGTTGGGATCACCAGGTACAGCCCTTCCGTGTTGAAGTACCCGAAGAGCTTGTTCTTGATGATCGGGCCGCCGAAATCGCCTCCATATTGGTTTGCATTTACGAACGAGCGTGGCGTATCGCTGGAATTGTTGAACGTCGAGTTCGCGTTCAGGGCGCTGCCGTTCCAGTAATACTTCAGGTCGCCGTGAAAATCATTCGTCCCGCTCCGCGTTGTAATGTTGACGTTGGAACCCGCCAACCCGCCAAACTGGCCGCCATACCCGTTCGTCACCACGCTCACTTCCTGTACTTCGTTCTGTCCCAGCGTCAGGTTTGTGGCGCCGGAATTGTTCAGGTTCAGGTAGGGATCGTTGGAGTCCATTCCGTTCACGACGAAGAGGTTGCTGGTCGCCGATACGCCGTTCGCGGAGAAGTTTCCGAACCCTCCCGCCGTGTTTTCCGTCGTGCCCGCCGTCAGCAGCGCCGAATAGGTGATGTCGTTGCCCGGATTCGGCACGTTCTGCACCGTTTTTTCCGTGATCGTTGTGGACACGCTCGCGTCGGACGCCTGCAGCAACGGCGCCTGCTCTGTCACCGTCACCACTTGTGAAGTCGACCCGATGGAAAGTTGCAGATCCACCGTTCTCGTCGCCCCCAGCGCGACCTCCACCGTGCGTACCTGGCTCTGGAAATCCTTCGCTTCCACCTTCAACTCATAATTGCCCGGGGCCAGCAGCGAGAAGCGATACGATCCCGTGCTGGTTGATTGCGTCTCTCGCGTTTCGCTCTGCGAAAGGCTCCTCAGGTGAATCTTCGCCCCCGGAACGATGGCTCCCGCGGGATCAACTACGGTTCCTACGATTTCTCCCGTCGTCGCGTTTTGCGCCATTGCCGGCCGGGAAGTTCCCGCCAGCAGGGCGCTGAGGCATGCGACGGCTATAAACACACCAATCCATCCCTTGAAAAAATTCAAGCTGCACCTCTTCTAGATTTTATTTACTGAGAACTGAATGGCGGAAAAAAACCTGACCCCACCACGAGGCGAGCCAACCTTCCAAAGAATTGCAAGACGCCTGCCAAACTCTCCGCGTTCGGCAAGTTCTTATTTTTCAATCTGCACTAAAATGGTGCAGTTCGTTTTTCCTCCGGATCGTACGGTAAATCATAAATTCTCCGCCGCTCCGTTCCATTTTCGAGATCCACATTCGAAATCAGTAGAAAAAATCTTACACCCCACGCATACCTTCGATGGGGACATGCGCCGAAACGTTGCACGCCCGTTAAAAATATTTCTCTGTGCAAAAAATATTGCTCGCATTTTTCTAGTGCCACACGAATGCCGTCAAACACGACGAAACGGCAGGATTTGACGCATCCGCCTCTCGCCCGGTTTCAAAATTGTTTCTGGCCCGAATTTTTTGGTGAGGGAATTGATGGAGACCCGGATTGAGGTCCACGAGGATTTAAGGCGGTTTGCCGGGATGCTATGAGGCGGCCCCGTTAAATTTGCGTCTTCATTTTGAAAACCGACATCTAAATTCCAGCTACGGCATGCAGAAACGCGGGCTTCGAAGCTCAATCGAGGCGAATCGTGCAAGACTCACCAAGCGCAAGCATTCCCCTTCGTCAGTTCGGACGCGCCGACGCCAAAGTTTCCATTCTTGGCTATGGCGGCCATCATCTGGGCGATGCACCCGATGAAAAAACCGCGGTTCGCCTGATTCAGGAGGCCGTGGACAACGGAATCACGTTCTTCGACAACTGCTGGGAATACCGCAGGGGTAAGACCGAGCTCTGGATGGGCGCCGGCCTGAAGGGACGCCGCGACAAAGTATTTTTGATGACAAAAACGTGTCCGCACGGGCGAGATGCAAGCCTGGCCTTGCAGATGCTCGAGGAGTCGCTTCGCCGCCTGCAAACCGACCACCTCGACTTGTGGCAGGTTCACGGCATGGCTTTTGACAATGATCCCGAGCTCTTCATTCGCCCAAATGGAGCCGCGGAAGCCTTGACCAAGGCAAAGAAAGACGGCAAGGCGCGATTTGTGGGATTCACCGGACACCAGAACCCGATGGTGCATTTGGGAATGTTGAATACGGGATTTCCCTTCGATTCCGTGCAAATGCCGTTGAACCCGTTCGATCACGGCTTCATCAGAAGTTTTGAGCGGCAGGTTTTGCCAGAGCTGAACCGGCGCGGCATTGCGGCACTGGGCATGAAGCCGTTAAGCGGCCACGGAGAGCCGATCAAGGCCGGTGCGCTTACGGCTGAAGAGGCATTGCGATACGCGATGAGTCTTCCGGTGGCGACGGCGATTACGGGCATAGACAGTTTGGACGTTTTGCACCAGAACCTGCGCATCGCCCAGAATTTCAAACCGATGACCGCGACGGAAATGGAGGAGCTGCGAAACCGCTGCAAGCAGTACGCGGCCGATGGGCGGTATGAGATCTACAAGATGTCGTTGCGATTCGATAATCCGGAGTCGCGTCTCGCGCACGGGTTCCCGCTCGATACCCGGCAATCGGAGGTTCGAGACATGCTCGGATCATCTGAGAATACGGGCCATCCCTTTCCAGAAAGAAAGTTTTGAGGAGGAGCCGTGGATTCAAACGAGCTGGACCTCAGCCGTCGAAAATTTTTGCAGGGAGCCGCAATTATGGGGGCTTCCCCGCTTATCCCGAGCCGCGCGCTTTCGGCGAGTGACGCTGTGCCGCGGGAAATCCCCGAAGGTGTCGTACCGAAGAGATCTTTGGGACGGACAGGCATTCAGGTGTCGGCGCTTGGACTTGGAGGTTACCATCTCGGCTCCGCGAGCACGGATCAGGCGGCAAACGAAATCGTGGCCAAGGCGCTGGATCATGGAATCGATTTTTTCGACAACGCGTGGGAGTATCACGACGGCCTCAGCGAAGAGAGGCTGGGAAAGGCGCTGAAAGGGAAGAGGCAGAACGCGTTCCTCATGACCAAGGTTTGCACCCACGGGCGGGACAAAAAGGTGGCGATGCGCATGCTGGAGGAATCGCTGCGGCGCCTGCAGACCGACCATCTGGATCTCTGGCAAATCCATGAAGTCATCTATGAAAACGATCCGGAGATGATCTTCGCGCCGGGCGGCGCCGCCGAAGCATTACTCGACGCCAAAAAGAAGGGTAAAGTGCGTTTCGTTGGATTCACCGGGCACAAGGATCCGGAAATTCACTTGAGGATGCTCGATCACGATTTTCCTTTCGACACTGTGCAGATGCCCCTGAACTGTTTCGACGCCAGCTTCCGCAGTTTTGAGATGCGAGTGTTGCCGGAGGCGACGCGCCGCGGAATCGCCGTGCTGGGAATGAAAAGCCTGGGCGGCAGCGGCGAAATGGTGCGGCACGGAGGCATCACGGCGCAGCAGGGTTTGCGCTATGCCATGAGTTTGCCGGTTGCGACGACGATCAGCGGCGTCGACTCGATGGAGGTTCTCGACCAGAACCTTGCTGTCGCCATAAATTTCCAGCCGTTCACGGCCGCCGAATTGAAAGAGTTGCGAGACCATTGCCGCCAATTTGCGGCGGATGGACGCTACGAGCTCTTCAAGATGACGACCAAATATGACGGCAAAGTCGGGCGCGAACAGCATCATTTCCCGACCACGGAGGAATTGCCTCTCTAGAGCTTGTCTCATAAATGGGCGCAGGGCTGAGGAGGCATCTCCTCAGGGGCTAAAGCCCGGTGTATCTGGCCCTTCTAAATGTCGGAGCTAAAGCTCCGACCCCCATTGCCCTATTTATGAGATGGCTTCTTGTCCGCCTGATTTTTGAATTGGCGCAATCGTGCCGTTACAAATCTCCCGCCGCGTGCAATTGCTTTTGCATCCCGGCCCAGCTTTGCCGTGAGGACTCTTCCGGCGTCCCGCCGCCGTGCCAGTGCGTTTCCAGGCTGGCGGCGAGGCGATAGCCATCTTCACGCAGCGCTCGGAATTGTCCTACCCAATCGACTACGCCGCTGCCCATCGCCGCCCAATCGTAGCCGCCGTCTGGCTTGCGGGTCACATCCTTGCAGTGGCAGTGGCCGATGCGGCCCTTCGGCAACAGGCGATAGCCGTCGGGGTATGGAGTTTCGCCGGCGGCGGCTGCGTTTCCGGGATCCCAATTGAGGAGGAAGTTTGCATCGGGAATTGCGGCGAGCACATGAGTGGCCTCCGCAGCGGTGGCCGTGTTGCACGTCATTTCGTTTTCGAGCGCGAGCTTAATTCCGGCTTTTGCCGCCACAGACGCGGCATCGCGCAATTTTTCGTTGATCGCTTTGCGGTACGGCGCTGGATCATCCAGGCGCCAGAAATCGAAGCAGCGCAGGCGATCGGTCTGAAACTGGCGGGCCAGCTCGATGCTGCGGCGGAGTACATCGTCCTGCTGGGCGAAGCTGAAGTCCGCGTGAAATTTGTCGCTCTTCGGGCTGAATTTTGACGCCGGTGCGCCGGGCCAGTCCACTTTGAAGAGCGGGCTGGCGATATCGGTGACGCGCAACTCGTATTTTGCGAGGATGCGTTTGGCTTCGGCGAGTTCGGTGGCGTCCAGGTCGAGAAGGTTTTTGTTCCACATTCCGCGCAGCTCGATCCAGGACATTCCGAATTCGCGTGCTACGACTTCGCAGGCGCGCCCGAAATCCTGGCTGATTTCGTCGTTGATCACTGCCAGGCGGAAGGTTGAAGCGTTCGGGAAGCCCGAACCATGTGCGCCCCCTGAGCTCAGGAAGGGAAGCGCGAGGCAAGCCAGGCTGGAAGTTTTCAGGAATTCGCTGCGGGTGAATCGCGTCGCCACGGGAAGTCTCTCCGATGTGCGGAGGCCCGGAATCGGTCGAGCGCGGAACCCCGCGAAGGATTTTTTCGTGCGGCAAAATTATACCGCGTCCTGCGGACAAGTGGCCCGTGACCGGTGGCCAGTGAGGAAGGAAAGTGGCGAATGGCCCAAATCCGCATCTTGGGCCTCCTGGCTTCGCAGGGCCCGCTCTCCAGAATAATTTTCTGCCCAGCTGTCGATTGGCGCGGCCGCCATTCGACTTACTGTTAGAGGTACGCTGGAAACCGGTGTGCTCAAAATTGAAAGCATTCCGTCAACGGGCAGGGGAGGCCTTTCCACATGAAAAACCTCTTTGAAGCGGCAAGGGTGGAAGAAGTGAAAGGTCGGCTGGCGCGCTTGCAGCCGGATAGCCCGCGCCAGTGGGGCAAGATGAATCCCGCACAGGCCCTGGCGCACTGCGCCGCGGCAATGGATATGGCCATGGGGAAGACCTCTCCATCGCCGCGCCTCTTCATTGGACGCCTGCTGGGGCCGCTGGTGAAGCAGTCGTTGCTGGTGAGGGGTGAGCCCATGCGCCGCAACGCGCAGACCGAAAAGAGCCTCCTCGTGACCGATGAACGCGATTTCGCGCTGGAAAGGCAGCGCTTGCGCGAAACAATCGACCGCTTCGTGGCGGGCGGGCCGGCAATATGCACCAGGCAGCCGCACTTCTTCTTCGGGCCGCTCACTCCGGTCGAATGGGCGGCCTTGACGTATCAGCATCTGGACCATCATCTGCGGCAGTTCCGGGTTTAGGGCGGTTGGAAAGTTACGTTCGCGAAAATGGGGGGGGACCCCCACCCCCATGGGCTGTAGGTTGCTGAAAATGGGATGGTTAACATGGTGGCGCGCAAGTGTTGAAGGGAAAGGGGTTAGGAAAACGGATCCGGCGGGAAGCCTAAGGTCGACAGCTGACAGCCAAGAACGAGGAAGAAAAAAGGCTAACGCAGAGACGCTGAGAGCGCCCCGACCGGGTCGGGGTAAACGCCGACTCGGGATGGAGGCGTGGAGGGGAGCGAGTTGTTCGGCATGGAAAACCATTTGTTGTCCAACGCTAGCGATTTGCGGGTGGGTGAGAGAGTTCAGCATCATTCTCGGTGAACAGAGAGGAGAGGAACTTCTGATCGGTGGCAGTTGGTTTGAGGCGGGGGTTTGCGCGGGCTTGGCGGTTGCAGCCGAGCATGAGATTGCAGAGATGAGTCAGGAGGCCGGCTTCGGCGGGAGAGAAGAGACCCTCGGCGACGGCAACGGGAAGCTTGGCGAGGACGCGGCGGATTTTGTGCGAGGGAACCAGGGTGCCACGCGGGGCGATGAGTTCGCGGGTGAGATCGGATGGGCGGAGGCGGCGGTGCGGAGCGTGTGCATGCGGGTAGCAGAGGCCTTCGCCTTGAGGGTGGGCGGGGAGGGCGCAGCGGCGTCCATCGGCGAATCGAAGCTGGCAGCGAGTGTCTGTGGGTTCGGTGTGTTTCGTAGTCATGCGGGGAGGATAATTTATTGTGTATATAGCTGTCTAGTTACAGGGAGTTACATGCAGTTTCGAATCGCAGGCGGAAGCGTTCGAATGGGAGCGGAAGCATTTCAGAAAGGAAGCAAAGGCAACCCCAAGACCCAGGTACCAAAAGTCGGAACCTGGGGCACCCGGCTTCGAGAGTTGAAGAGTTCAGAAGTTCAAGAGTTGAAGAGTTGAAGAGTTGAAGAGAGAGAGAAAAACTAAGACCCACCCTTTCAAACCAAGGGTGGGGCACCCGGGAGTCGGAGGAGACGTTTCGTACAAAGGAGAGGATATGATGTCAACCACGAGGAGAGTGCCAATGAAGCGAAAGCTTGTTGCGATAAACGTGTTGAGGGCCGTCGCGCTGGCTGTCTTGCTGTGCGGGGCGAGCCACTCGCGAGCACAGGACGTCAAAACTCCGTATCCGAGCATGGCCCCGATCGATCGGTACTTGATGGATCGAAATGCCGAAATTGCGATGGCGCGGAGTGCAGCGCCGCCATCGATTTCAACGGATGCCGAAGTCATGGTGCTTGGACCGCGTGGATATGAAACTGTGGTCAAAGGCAAGAACGGTTTCGTCTGTCTTGTGGAGCGATCGTGGATGTCATCGTTTGACTTTCCGCAGTTCTGGAACCCCAAGATGCGAGGTCCGATTTGTTTCAATCCGCCCGCTGTGCGATCCATTCTGCCGCTGACTTTCAAGAGAACGGAATTGGTACTAGCGGGGCTATCCAAAGCTCAGATCATCGAGGGTATCAAGGCTTTCGATGCGAAGGGACTGCCCGCCCTGGAGCCCGGCGCGATGTGCTACATGATGTCGAAACAAGGATACCTTAACGACTCCGCCGGGCATTGGGTTCCACATCTGATGTTTTACGTCCCGCTTACCGATCCGAAATCTTGGGGAGCGGATCTGCCGGGCTCTCCCGTAATGTTGAATCCACAATTTCAAGGGGCTCCGGAGCCAATAACCGAGTACATGATTCCGGTACTCACTTGGTCGGACGGGACGCCTGCACCCACGGATACACATTGAGCGCTAAGCTCTGATCCGGGGAGGTAATCAGTGATTAGTAATCAGTAATCAGTGAGCGAAGAGGAAGAAGCAGAAGCCCCAAGACCGAGGTGCCAAGAGCGGAACCTGGCCACCCGCCCATGGATAAACACTGAGCGCTAAGCTTTGATCCGGCGCGGTAATCAGTAATCAGGGAGCGAAGAGGAAGAAACGGAAACCCCAAGACCGAGGTGCCGAGAGGCGGAACCTGGCCACCCGGCGGGACTGAGGTTCGTTTTTCTTTGAAAGTGGTATCGAGAGTTCCATGGATAGTGGGTATGCACAAATACCAAGGGCTGAGTCAATTTAAGAGGGTAGCATTCGTTCAGTCTGATTCCGGAGGGACGATGAACGCGTATCGGCGAAATGGAGTTCAAGCATTGTTGAGAATTGGCTACCGCCGCAATTTAAAAGGGGGCATCGTGAGTATTCATCGCCTTTCAGTCATGATCGCGCTGCTGAGTCTGTGTCTGGCAGCGCCTGGACAGTTGACCGCACAATCGCACCAGGATTCGAGCCCCGGGATGAATCAGACAGACAATGCAGTCCCCGGTCTTCACGACTTCGACTTCCTGGTTGGTAAATGGCAGGCCCATCATCGAAAGCTGAAGCAGCGACTCGCCAATAATCACGAGTGGACTGAATTCGAAGGCACATTGGTGAGTCAACCGATTATGGGGGGTTATAGCAATCTGGACGATACAGTGCTCAGCGTTCCCGGTGCTCCCTATCGCGGTGTCGCTCTGCGGTCCTTCGACCCGAAGACCCAGAAGTGGTCAATCTGGTGGCTCGACAGCAGGACACCATCCGAACCATTGGATCCG
>DATHMM010000172.1:0-3163 GCA_035487095.1 Candidatus Sulfotelmatobacter sp. | reverse complement strand
ACCTGCTGAATCTTGGCAAACATTTATCTGAACCGCACACTCTTCCGGCTCTGTCATCCTGAGCGGAGTAAGTGCTTCGCGAAAGCGAAACACTTACGCAGTCGAAGGACCCCTTTCACTGAGACGCACAGACGGTACCAGTCAAGGAGTTCCCTTCTCGCTTTCTCGCGAACTCCACTCCTAACCTTCAATTCCAGCCACCCGCGCCGCCATCGCCGCAATGTCCCGCGCAGCATCCGGATGCGCCAATTCCCGCGCTGCTGCGCTCATTGCCTGCAACCGCCGCGGATCACCCAGCAAAGCCGCAATCGTCTCCGCCAGCCACACTCCCTCAAGCTTCGACTCTTCGACCACTACGGCCGCGCCGACGCGCGCCAGCGCCTCAGCATTCACTCGTTGGTGATCGTCCGCCGCCCGCGGAAACGGCACAAAGATCGCAGGCTTGCCCGCCGCCGTAATCTCCGCCACCGTGCTCGCGCCCGACCGGCACACTACCAGATCCGCCCGCGCAAACGCCGCGGGCATATTTTCAATAAACCTAAAAACTTCCGCAGACTCTCCGAAGGCACGATACGCCGCCAGCGCGTCATTATAGTCACGCTCGCCCGTCTGATGGATGATCTGAATCCCCGGCGCCTGCCTCAGCAACTCCGGCAAGCACCGGATCATCGCCTCATTGATGGCGTGCGCGCCCTGGCTTCCCCCAAACACCAGCAGAGTAGGAGTTCCGCCGCGCTTCTGATTAATTAAGACCGGAATCTCAAAGAATTCCTGCCGTACTGGCACGCCCGTGACTTCCGCATGACGAAAATATTTCGCCGTCTCCTCAAAATGCACGGCAGCCCCCGACACAAACCGCGCTACCACCCGGTTGGCAAACCCCGGGACGGCATTCGGCTCAAACGCCAGGGTAGGAATATGCTTCACCACCGCCGCGAGCATCGCTGGGCCGGAAGCATATCCGCCCACGCCGATCACCACGTCGGGCCCGAATTCATCCAGCACACGGCCCGCGTCCCAAACCGCCCGCGGCAAATCTAACGCCGTCTTAGCTCGCGTAATCAAACTAACGTTCTTCAGTTGCCCCACCCGCACCAGTCGCAGCGGATACCCCGCCGCCGGCACCAGACGGTTCTCGATCCCGCGCGCCGTCCCAATGAACAGCACCTCGGCTCCATAACTTTTCTTGAGTTCGTTGGCGATGGCCAGCGCCGGGATGACATGCCCCCCGGTCCCGCCGCCCGCCAGAATGGCCCGCATGCAGTGACTATAAACTACCGACACCGAAGCATTGCGCGCGTTGAATCTTCTTCGAATCCAATCCCTGCCTCCGTGTCACCGTGGTGGATTTGCTTTCTCATTCCGCCTGCTTCGTAATATTCAGCAGCACACCCACACACGCCAGCGTCACAAACAACGACGACCCTCCATACGACACCAGCGGCAGCGGAATCCCCTTGGTCGGCATCATCCCCAGCACCACGCTGATGTTGATGAAGGCCTGCAAGACCACCATACTCGTAATCCCCACCGCAAGGTACCGCCCGAAAGTATCCTCGGTACGCCACGAAACCCGCATCCCGCGCCACAAGAAGACGGCAAACAGCGTCACCACGAACAAAGCTCCCACCAGTCCCAACTCTTCCGCAGTCACTGCAAAAATAAAATCAGTGTGAGGCTCCGGCAGATAGAACAGCTTCTGCTTGCCTTCCATCAGACCAGTCCCGGTGATCCCGCCGGTAGCTACCGCAATCAGCGATTGAATCAGATGGAACCCAGCTTTCTCGCGCTCCGCGTAGGGATTCATGAAAGCCAGAATGCGCTCGCGCCGAAAGCTCACATGAAAAATCAGAAAATACAACGGCAGCAGCGACGCCCCAAACGCATATGCGAAATACCGCATCCGCATCCCCGCCACATAAAGGATGCAGGCAGCAATCCCGGCACAGGCAATCGCCGTACCCAGATCCGGCTCCAGCACAATCAGCCCGAGCAAAACGACCACGGGCGCGGCCGCCGGCGCCAGCGTGCTGCGCCAATCGTCCATTGTCTTCGTGCGCGCTTCGAGAAAATAGGCGAGGAAGAGAATCAGCATCGGCTTCGCCAGTTCCGAGGGTTGGAACGAAAATCCGCCGGCGCGCAGCCAGCGATGCGTGTTGTGAGACCGGTCAAGAAAAAACACGGAGATCAGCAGCAGCGTTGTCAGCCCCATCAGAGAAAACACCAGCGCCGGATGCTTATAGCGCCGGTAATCCACCCGCATTGCCACCACCATCGCCACCAGGCCGGCCATCGCCCAGATCAACTGCTTCGACAGGAACGCATAGGGCGACCCAAACCGCTCTCGGGCCATCACCGCCGACGCAGAAAACACCATCACCAACCCCACAAAGACCAGCAGCAGAGTAACGGTAAACAGCCAGCGATCGACACTAACCCGCTTTGCCATGGGAAGTTCATTTCACCACGGAGTCGCGGACACGCGGAAAAGGAATTGCTGATTGTTGAATTTTGATTGTTGATTGTCTTGGTTCGGGCGCATGTCAGACCGAGGAGCCTGCACTGGATGGATAAATGATGGAACAGGTCTCGAGATCGCGCCCTCCGCGCAAAACTTGAAGGATCAGCACGCCGCGCCTCTCGATGCCGCGAACCATGAGATGCGTACGACCTACGAGGCCGTCCTATTCGAACAACTAAGGGGGAATCTAGGTTCTACCGTTAACCAACTCGTAATCAGGCTTTTATCCCGGTTGCATCCGTGATATAACCTGCCGTGAGCAACAAAAGTGGCTGATCCGCCTGCCAGTGGCGTATTGTGGTGGAGTTGGCTGGGCTTACCGAGGGTGTAAAGATTGAGCCACGAACTAGGAGGCACTGTGTCCGAAGCACGGACCGGAAAACGGTTTCCGCTGGAATTGCCAATCAAGATTCACGATGAACACGCCAGCGGCGACACTAAAGGGCTTACAGGAAATCTGAGCGCGGCGGGAGTTTACATTCGCGCCGACGCGTCGCTCGAGATCGGTTCGCCGGTGGAGTTTGAGATCACGCTTCCACCCGACGTCACCGGGGGCCAGGAGAACGTGGTGATTCAATGCAAGGGGCGCGTGGTGCGCGCCGACCCTACTGGAACGAGCGAAGAAGGCCGCGGAGTGGCCTG
>DATHMM010000171.1:0-3272 GCA_035487095.1 Candidatus Sulfotelmatobacter sp. | reverse complement strand
GGACGGTCGGCGTCGTCGATCAGCATGAGATGCGGATTGTGCTTCAGGCCTTCGGCTTGCAGTTCCATCGTGTGGCGATCCTGTTCGACGAACTTTGCGAAAACGAACTTCAGCAGATCGGGGCCGAAGGGCATCCAGCGGAAAATGTTCCAGGCGGCGACTACGTCGATGCGGCATTGATTGCGGGTAATGGGCGTTACCGTGGTGAGCGATGAAAACCAGTACTTCCCTGCCCGGATAGTTTCGCGGCGCAGGTTGGGAAGGACGAAGTCGATCGTCGTTGTAATCGAATCGGCGGCGGCGTAGAGCCGCAGAAGCTTGTAGGGCGCGGAGTTTGAGCTGGGGGTGTGGGCGCTCATGCGGAAACCGTTGGGGATGGGCTCGAAGTTCTTTTTCTTCTCGTGGATGCTGTGGCGGCTGCGCCACCACCAGGCTTGGTGCACAAACGGTCCGTGCGCGGGATCCATGAGGCCGATGATGCCATGATCGATGCTCACCGGCATGTCGGCGGTGAGGTAGGCAAGTTTGTATTTGGACGTTTCTCCGAACTTCTCGATCAGCGGAGCTGGGTCGGGAGCTTCTTGTCGCGCGCTGAATCCAGCGCCCGTAGGGCTTGGGTCCGGAATGTAGACCCAGACGAAACCATCCTGCTCTTCGCAGGGATAGCTACCGGCGTAGATGCGGTCGACTTTCAAATTCTGGTCGGCGGTGAGCGATGGGATGAGCTCGCACTGGCCGTTGTGGGCGTCGAACTGCCAGCCATGGTAGGAGCATTCGACATTCTCTCCATCGAACCGGCCACAGCTTAGCGGCATGCCGCGATGAGGACAGGCGTCGCGCAGTGCGAAAGGCTTTTTCTGGCGGTCGCGTCCGATGACGAGCGGGATCTCAAGCAGCGTGGCTTTGTGGAGTTGATTGCGATGGACCCGATCGGCGGGCAGGGCGCGATACCAAAAGCCCGTCAGCATGAGCGCGTCGGGCACCTGGCGTTGGGGAGAATCGAGATCGGCCATGGAAATTGTTGATTTTAGATTGCTGATTGAAAAACCTATGCTAGCATCCGCAGGGCGTTTCGGCGTGTAGGGAATTGCGCGGAGAGAACTTGCATGGAATTCATCGGCCATTTTCGCAGGCTTACGGCTGTGCAGCGAAATACTTTCATTGCCTGCTTTCTGGGTTGGTCGCTGGATGCTTTTGATTTCTTCATTTTGAACTTGTGCGTCAGCGCCATCGCTACCCAATTCCACGCGAAGGTGTCTGAGGTTGCGGAGGCGATTTTTTGGACACTGGCGATGCGTCCGGTGGGCGCGCTTCTATTCGGAATGATGGCCGACCGATTTGGCCGGCGTCTCACGCTCATGGTCGATATCGTCGCGTACTCGGTATTTGAACTGGCGTCGGCCTTTGCTCCTTCGCTGAGAGCCCTCATCTTGACGCGGGCGTTGTTCGGAATCGCGATGGGCGGGGAATGGGGTGTGGGCGCGGCATTGGCGTTCGAGACGCTGCCCGCCGAAGGCCGCGGGTTTTTCTCAGGAGTGTTGCAGGAAGGCTACGCGGTGGGTTATCTGATGGCCGCACTGGTGTACTGGAAGCTGTTCCCGATGTCCGGCGTAGGCTGGCGGGGAATGTTTGTGATCGGGGCGCTGCCGGCATTTCTGGTGATCTACATTCGCGCCAAAGTGGATGAGTCTCCGGCCTGGGTGCAAGGACGCGTATCGAGAAAAACAGAAAGTCGATGGGGCAAGGACATTCTCACATACTTGGGCACTTTTGCTTTCCTGGTGGTGCTGATGTTTGCCTTCAATTCCTTCAGCCATGGCAGCCAGGATCTGTATCCAACATTCCTTACGAAGGACCACAAGTTCACGCCGCAGACGGTTGGACGGATCGCCGTCATCGCCAACATTGGAGCGCTGCTGGGAGGGATTCTTTTCGGCACCTGGTCGGAGAAAATCGGCCGCCGGAAGGCCATTGTGATCGCGGCGCTGTTGTCGATTCCGGTGATTCCGCTCTGGGCATACTCTCATACCGTGCCCATGCTGGCCCTGGGCGGCTTTCTCATGCAATTCATGGTGCAAGGCGCGTGGGGCGTAATCCCCGCACATTTGAATGAGCTTTCACCACCTGCTGTGCGAGGGACGTTTCCTGGCTTCGCCTATCAGCTAGGGAACCTAATCTCCTCCCGCAACGGTGTTTTTCAATCCAAGCTCGCCGAGCAGCGCTATGGCGGGGTATTCGCGCCAGTGCTCGCCTGGACACTTCTGTTGGTTGCGACGCTGGTGGCGGTGGTCACCGGAAGCGGGCGGGAGCGCAGAGGGATGGATCTGTCGAATACCAGCTAGAAATGTGTTTCGCGGTCATGTTCGCGCTGGATGTGCAAGATTTGGCGTAGTCCTCGGCAGGGCACGATGGTGGCATTGTCACGGGGAGATTCCTGTGGTACGGTAGGTGAAATTTTCACGCCTTCGTAAACACATTTTTTGGGGCCTCTAAGAGTGTGGTCTGCGCGAATGCGCGTGCGGGGTAGCGCCACTATGAAGGAAATCATGGACTCGATTCCCGCCCAGCCGTCAGGGAACGAGGAGAATTTTGCCAACCGGAAGCTGATCCGACCGGCGCTGCCGCGCCCGGATCACAACCATGGAAACCACAACTCCAATCATCCCCAGGTCAATCATCCCCAGTTGATGGAACGCAGGGACAGGCCGGAGCGCCACGATCGGCCGGAACGGGGCTTTGAACGGAACGATCGCGGAGAGCGCGCGACGGGTACGGGCGGCGGACGCAAGGCTGCGCCTCCGGAGCAGACCAACGCCGAAAACTTTTATTATCAGAAGCAGATGCAGTCGCGAACCCCGATGGTGATCGTGCTTCGCGACGGCGAGGAAATACACGGCGTGATCGAGTGGTACGACAAGACCTGCATCAAGGTGATCCGCGAAGACGGACGACCGAACCTGATGATTTACAAGCCCGCCATTAAGTACATGTTCAAGGAAGAAGAGAACGGACGGTAGGCGTCAGTGAGACGCTCGCCGCTAGTCTCCAGGGCCCGTCACTTTCGAGCGGGGCTTGCCTCTAGTTGTTCTAACCTGCGATTCAACAGGTCCAAGTCGTCGTTCAACAGCGCCGGTCCAGAAAGATCGATGCCCAGAAACTGATTGAGCAGCTCCGCGGGCGGTTGATTGAAACCGTTCTTGAGAAGCTGGATATAGCGTGGCACAAACCACTCCCGCCTGGTCGAGTAAAGCTGGTAATACTTCAACGCGAGC
>DATHMM010000170.1:0-46912 GCA_035487095.1 Candidatus Sulfotelmatobacter sp. | reverse complement strand
TATTCGGCTTCGAGGTCGAAGAGTTTGCGTTGGGATTGCAGGACGCGGGGATTGGACGCGAGCATGCGCCCATATTTTTCGACCATGAGGGTGTAGGCCTTTTTTGCGCGGGGGAGCATTTCTTCGCGGTATTCGAGCGCCATCAATTTAGCATTGGCGTATTGATCGGCGGCGGTGGCTGCGCGATCGCGAAGAGTGAGAGCGACGCGCTGCTTTTCGAGATTGGCGCGATCGAGCGAAGCGGACGCGGCGGCGATATTTCCCTGATTGCGATTGAAGATTGGAATTTGCACGCCGACTTCGGCGATGCCTTCCCAGCCTTTGGCGTGGGGAGCAGTGTCGAGGAGTTCGTTGTTGTACTCCATGCCGCCACGGATTTGGAGATCGGGGATAGGTTCACGTTTGGCGCGGAGGAGTTCGGCGGAGGCGCGGGCGGCGCTGGCGTCCGCGATGCGGTTGGCTGGGGATTGCGTGGCGATGGAATCGACGGCTTGATCCTCGTTGAGGTCAGGCCAGTTGTGCTCAAGATCGCCGGAGACGGTGGAGAGCGGAAGATCGGGGCGGCCGAGGAGTGCGGCCAGGGAGCGCCACTCTTCGCGGAGAGTATTTTCCTGCATGCGGGCAGAGAGGCGCAGGCGCTGGGCGTCAACTTCGGAGTCGAGGACTTCGGATTCGTCGGCCTGGCCGGTGTTGAAGAGATTGCGCTGGGATTCGGTGAAGTCCTGCTGGATTTTGGCGAGGTCGCGGCGGAGGTCGAGAAGTTCTTGCGCGGCGAGGACGCGGAGGAAGGCGGTTTTCACGGAAGTTTCGACGCGGATTTTCTGTTCCTGGGCTTCGACTTCCGCGAGCTGCATTTCTTTGGAGAAGACGTCGCGACTGCGCGCGAGCTTTCCTCCGGTGACGACGGTTTGCTGGACGAAGAAGCCCTCCTTGCCGCCGCCGCCGGAACCGCCCCTAATTTCGTCGCCGGTGTAGGCGACGGTGGGATTGGGGTAGAGGCCGGATTGCTGCTGGCGGGCTTTGGAGGCGCGGATTTCGGCTTCGGCCTGCCGGAGGGTGGGATTGGATTCGGCGGCGAGGTGCTGGGCTTCCTCGAGGGTGAAGAGCGGGGATTTGGAATTTTCCTGGGTGCGGCCGAGGTGCGGGTAGATTGGTTCGACTAAGGGGATGTTCATGTGGTGGTGCTGCATTTCCTGGGGCGTCATATTCATTGGTTCCTGCGCGATGGCGGGGAGAACAGCAACTACCAGCAGAAGACCAATCATGACAACATTTTTTGAGAGGCGATGCATTTGTCGGCTCCGATAGAAAGAGAAAAAATTTAACGCTGAGTCCGCTGAGAACGCAGAGTGCGCTGAGAAGAGAAAAGATTTAGGAGGCATGGTGGTGCTCCTCGGGTTTGGTGGATTGGTGATTGCGCATTAGCGATTGGAGTTCTTCGAATTTTTGGTCGGGCAGGACGCGGACCATGGTCATCATGCCCATCATGCCGGCGCTCCAGTTTGTGGGAAGGCCGTGGGTTTCGGGCTTCGAAACGCCAGTAGCGTTATCCATGGACATTTCCATGAAGGCGTCTTGCGGGAAGCCGGGGACGGAGTTGGCGTTTTCGGCGATGGGCGAATGGTGAACATGCTCGACGCCGATGTCGCGGGCGAGCGTTTCCATCTGACTAAGTGCTTTGGCGTCGGTGGTGTTCGCGGTCTGGATCTGGCGATCGCTGAGCAGGTCCATCATGCTGTTCATCATGTGATGGGGAAGATGGCAGTGAATCATCCAGTCGCCGGGATATTTGGCTTCGAACTCGACGACTTTGGCTTGGGCTACACCGACGAGGACCGTGTTGGTGGGATACCAGGTGGATTCGGGGGCGCGGCCACCTTCCGTGCCGGTGATGACAAACTGGTTCCCGTGGAGATGGATGGGATGGTGATCCATGCCGAGGTTTACGAAACGAAGACGCACGCGGCTGCCGAGTCGCGCGATGAGCGGCGTGGTGGAGGGTGCCGAGAGGCCGTTGAACGTGAGCCAATTGAATTCCATGGAAGCGGTGTTGGGGACGGTGTTGGAAGGGAGAATGGCCCATTCCTGGAGGACGATGGCGTAGTCGTGATCGGCGTGCGGGGCGTAGGAAGATTGCGGGTGGGCGATGAAGAGGCCGAGGAGGCCGATCATTTCCTGCATGGCACTGTGCGCGTGATAGAAAAAAGTGCCTTCCTGGTGGACAGTGAATTCGTAGGTGTAGGTTTCGCCTGGCGCTATCGGCTTTTGGCTGATGAAGGGGACGCCGTCCTGTTCGATCGGGACTTCGAGGCCGTGCCAGTGCATGGAAGTGCTTTCCGGAAGAGCGTTTTCGACAAGGATGCGGACGCGATCGCCTTGGGTGACCTGGATGGTGGGGCCGGGGCAGGAGCCGTTGTAGCCCCAGGCGTCGATAGTTTTGAAGGGAGCGATTTTGCGTTTCACGGGTTCGGCGCGGAGGCGGAAGACTTTGGTGGCCCCGTCGAGGGTAAAGGGGAGATCGGGGACGTCGGGTGTGATGACGGGAATGTGAGGATGCGCGTTCGCGGACGGCGGCGAGGATTTGGATTTTGTCGCGAGGGCGCGATGATGCGGGGAATTTGTTTCGGTTCTGAGGGCTGTCGTTTGGGGCGTTGTGGCGTTGGCGCGAGAACTTAGGCCGAAGAGGCCGGCGGTGAAGACGGCGGCGTCCTGGAAAAAATTTCTACGAGAGCTGCTCATAAAGTCCTCCGGGAGAATGGCCAGGGTTATATAGATGATCGACGCGCGAAGCCGGCCATGATGGGGCCCGCGCAATTTTAGTCAGGAAAGAGAAGTGTTCTGGAAAGACGGATCAGAGTCGAAGAGGAGAATCTGATACGAAGGCGGCGGAATTACCGGGTGAGGAACTTCGATGGGAGATACGGAACGCGATCGTGCCGGGAGTTGCTGCAATAGACGGCGAAATCAGGATTGCAGAAAGCTGGGGAGAATCAGAACCCGCGGAGAGCAAACGGGACTGCGAAGCGGGGAGCGTTGTGAGCAAAGAATCCGAAGGAAGACAGGTGGGGAGAATTGCGCCGGTGGTCGCGGAAGAACCGCGGGAATGGGTGGATTGATGGTGACAACCAGTTGTTGATTTTTCGTGGTTGTCGGATTGGGCGCAGGACGAGAGGGTGCAGCGCGTGGCGCACAAGGGCGCCGCGAGAAGACAAAGAACGACCAGCAGAGATCCGAGGCGCGGGAGGATGTCGCGATCGCCGGTGCGCATGACTTTATTGTACGCGGAGTGGGGCGGGAGGGAATTGGTTTTTTGAGAGAGAGTTAGGTTCGGGCCGGACATCGCGAATTCCATCGAGGTACATTTTGCAGGAGAAGGGTTGATGCATGCGAGCAAGGAAATATCTGTCGCACCTACGGCGCTTTACTTGTTCGTTGCGCTCGAACGTGTATCTCGCCTCCGGCGTTGGAGGTGTAGGCGCGATTAGCCGTGGGAGGTGGAATCGACGGAGACTTTGCCGGCGAAGGAGCGGTAGACGTGGGTGAAGTAGAAGGCAGCGAGGGCCATGCCGATGAGCCACCAGGCCAGGCCGACTTTGAGGCCGTAGTCTCCCGCTTTGGCGTTGTGGACGGTGAGCGAGTAAATCGGGTTGCGAGCGGGAAGAACCATGGGGTACACGCCGAAGACAACGCTGGTCAGCATGCCGAGCAGATAGGCGCAGGAGGACAGAAAGGCGTCGCGCTCGTTTTTGCGGCGAAGTTCGATTTGAACGCCTGCGAGACCGGCAATGGCGATGACTGGAAGAATGTAGCCGAGCGGCCAGGTTTTGAAATTCAGGGAGGCTTGCGGTTGGATGCTGAAGGTGATGGCAGTGACTAGCGCGGTGAGAACGAGGACGCCCCACCAGCACCAACCCGCGAGGCGAGCGGCGCGCTGATTGAGTGCGCCATTGGTTTTCCACTGCAGCCATAGCGAGCCGTGCATCATGAGGACGAGAAGCGCCTGCACGCCGACGAGAATGGTGTACCAATCGAGGATGCCGATTTGGTCGCCGAGGCGGAAGTTGGTCCAAAGAGGTTCGAAGAAGTAGCCAGACTGATCGAGAGGGACGCCACGGACGACGTTCGCGAGAGCAGCACCAAAGAAAATAGCGAGCAGCAAGCTGGAAATGGAAAAGAAGAAATCCCAGAAGGGAATCCAAATTGGGCTTTTGATGTGGTTGCGAAATTCGATGGATGTGCCGCGGAGGATGAGGAGCCAGAGCACCATCATCAGCGGGAGATAAAAGCCGCTGAAGCTGCTGGCATACAGCGCGGGAAAGGCGAAGTAGAGGGTGCCGCCGGCGGCGAGGAGCCAGACTTCATTGCCGTCCCAGACGGGGCCGATGCTGGCGATGACCTGGCGGCGCTCTTCCTCTGTTCTAGCCACTAGAAAGTGAACGGCGCCGGCGCCGAGATCAAAGCCGTCCAGAAGAACGTACAGCGCGACCATCACGGCGACGAGACAGAACCAGAGAGTTTCCACGGCGACCTCCTTATGCCGCCACCGAGGGGTCTAACGCTTCCGCGGCCGGCCGTGCTTCGGGTTCGGGCCCGATTTCGATCTCACGATAAACGAGGAAGAGCCAGAGAATGGCGAGGACCGTGTAGAGCCCCATGAAACCGATGAGCGTGAACCATGCGTTGCCGGCGTTGACTCGGGGAGAGAACCCGTGAGCGGTGCGCATGAGGCCGTAGATGAGCCAGGGTTGGCGTCCGAGTTCGGCGGTGAGCCAGCCGGCGGTGTTGGCGATGTAGGGGAGAGGAACGCTTAGCATGATGACCCAGAGCATCCAGCGGGCTTCGAAAAGCTTTTTGCGCCAGAGGAGAAATGCCGAGAGCACCATGATGGCGATGAACATGGTGCCGAGGCCGACCATGACGTGATAGCTGAAGTAGAGGAGTTCGATTTTGTCGGGCCACTGATCCTCGGGGAAGTCGTTGAGGCCCTGGACGTGGGCCGTCCACTTCTTGTAGGTAAGGAAGCTGAGCATGTTAGGAACGACGAGCGGGTTGTCGAGAGTGCGCTTGGCAACGTTGGGCTGGCCGAGAATCGCGAGCGGTGCGCCGTCTTGCGATTCGAAGAGGCCTTCCATGGCGGCGAGGGTGGTTGGCTGATACTGGGTGATCATCTTGCCCTGCATGTCGCCGGAGGGCGAGAGTTGCAGCAGGGCGGCGAGGGCGCCGACGAGGACGCCAATTTTTAGAAAAGTGCGGCCGTAAAACGGATCGCGATGCGAAAGGATGTAGAACGCGCCCACGGCGGCCATGACGAAGCATCCGGTTTGGACTGCGCCGAGCATGGTGTGGGCGTATTGCCAGAGGGCCCACTTATTAAGGAGCAGGCCCCAGAAGCTGGTGAGCTCGATTTCGTGATGGGCGCCGAGTTGATAGCCGACGGGATGTTGCATCCAGGCGTCGGTGGCGACGATGAAATAGCCACTCAACCAGGAGCCGACGAATACTAAAAAGGCGGCCCACCAGTGGCCGACGCGGCCGAGTTTCTTTTCGCCGTAGAGAAACAGCCCCAGAAATGTGGACTCGAGAAAGAAAGAGAAGACGCCTTCCATGGCGAGAGTCTGTCCAATGACGCCTCCGGCGGCTTTTGAGAATTCGGCCCAGTTGGTGCCGAACTGAAATTCCATGGGAATGCCGGTGACGACACCAATGGCGAAGTTGATTCCGAAGATTTTGGCCCAGAAGCGGGCGGCGCGGGAGAAGTGTTCGTCGCCGGTGCGGAGGGCGATGGACTTGAGTATGACGATGAGAAGACCGAGACCCATCGTCAACTGCGGGAAGAGATAGTGGAATGTGATGGTGAAGGCGAACTGCAGACGATGAACGTCCAACGCGGAACCCACAGGACACCTCTCACAGGAAAGAGCCAGGGGCCAATAGCCACGAATACTTGGATGTCGACAGAGGAGCGAACGGCGAGGTTTATTCTGGCAGATTTTCGCACGCAGAGGAAT
This sequence comes from Candidatus Sulfotelmatobacter sp., assembly GCA_035487095.1. GTDB lineage: Bacteria > Acidobacteriota > Terriglobia > Acidiferrales > UBA7541 > Acidiferrum. Next base: position 40,904 of record DATHMM010000170.1, on the reverse strand, counting down.
GAGAAACTGGGCGGAAGAAAAATGAATTGAGCATATCTGGCAAATCGAATGGGCAAGGTAAGCAGCAAGGAGCCGGGAGTGAGGCGTGCTAAGGGGGAATGCCCCGGCGGTCATCCGTGAGGGGGTTACCCGTTGACTCCGGGGAGGGCCGGAAATAGTATCAGGCAGCGAACAGGCGGCAATTCCGGGCGGAGGGAAGGGGCAGTAAACAGAAGCATTCCTCAACTGGAGCAACCCGCACAGCCGATCCGGAACATGAGGAGTGTCCCATGATTCTCGAAGTTCAAAAAAAACAGGTGACGCCAGAGATCGTAGTTCTGGAATTACGCGGGCGTTTGATGATGGGAAACGACAGCCGGCAGGTGGAATGGTCGATCGCCGAAGTGATGAAAGAAGGGGCGAAGAGGGTCGTGGTGGATTTGCGGGAACTGGATGCGATTGACAGCACAGGTGTGGGCATCCTGGTAATGTGCAATGCGAAGCTGCAGAAGGCGGGAGGCGTGATGAGGATCGTCTCCAGCGACGGAATTGTGGAGAGCACGCTGCAGATGACTCACGTGGACAGGATCGTGAAATTTTTCGAGACGGTGGAAGCGGCGAGCGAAAAATTTGAGGCGGCGTCAGGCGGGTAAGCAATTCGCCAGGGTGAATTAGTGAAATGACGAGACGGCTTGGGACTCGTCGTCATACGTAGTGAAGAGATTGAGTAAGCCCACCATTTTCAAGGTCTGCAACGTAAATTTGGAAGGTTTCAGCAAGCGGATCGCGCCTCCGGCCTGTTTGGCGCTGGTGAGATGGCGGACGAGCATGCCGATGCCGCTGGAGTCGATATTGGGGACAGCTTCGAGGTCGAGGATGATCTTGGAGTGACCCTGGCCGAGAAGTTCGATGATAGTGGCATTAAAGCGATCGAGCGCAGGCCCCATACTGAGGCGGCCCGCAAGCTTGACAACTTTGACGCCGTCCAGAGTTTTCGTATCAATATCCAACGTCGCCACCTCCTGGAACCCGGCGTCGCATCCCGGTCTGCCGCATTGACACCCCAGTATCCCTTTGTTACAGTGCGCGGACAACTTAGATAATCTTGGGACAAAAAGCAAGAAAGGCAGTGGGCTGGTGACTTCCCCCCGCGATCGCGTCACCAGACGGAAGGTCGAGCGTTGGCCAGCCAGGAACAAGAATCCGTTCTTGATCTTTTACCTCTTTCTCTAAACTTACTCGCGGAGCAAGAAGTTATGCCCCGTGCGAAGGTGTTCGCGCGTTTTGTGTCGGAGTTGATAGCGGACGCAGCGGTGAGTGTGTATACGCTGGGGACCACAGGGGAAAAAGCGCTCTGGATTCCGCGCGCGACGGTGGGCGACGCAAAGCTTCACAATGAGGAGATTCCCGCAGAGTCAGGGTTGCTGGGAATGGTGTTCGCCGAGAGCATGGCGATCAACCGAACGGCGGCCGCGATCAAGCGGGAAGATTATCCCCATGTGGACATTCGCAAGTCGCTGTTGTCGCTGACCTACCTTCCGCTGATTCACAACGAAAACCTGATCGGGGCGCTGGAGATTCTGGCGTTTGAGGAGGAGATTTCCACGGATGCTGTGGAAGCGTTGTTGCCGGCCGCGGAGGTGACGGCGGCGGCGATTGCCACGGCGCAAGTGTATGAAGAGGAACGCCACGGGACGATGACTTCGATCACGCGACTGACGCAGCTCTACGATATCGAGAAGGTTTTTTCCTCGACACTGGAGATGGACGAACTGCTGCCCCTGATCGGAACGAAGATTTCGGAAATTCTGGAATGCCAGGCGGTGAACGTCTGGCTGATGCATCCCGACGAATCGGTGGAGTTGATGTACCAGGCCGGGGAAGATGCGACCACGTTTAAAGGGCAGAGGCTGAAGGCCAATGAAGGAGTAGCAGGCACCATTTCCGACAACGGGGAAGCGGTGTGCGTCAGCGACCCCGCGGACCAGCGGCTTGCGGAACGCAACCGCAATGCAGGCGAGTCGCGGGTGTTCTCTTTAATTGGCGCTGGGATTTTGGATAAAACAGCGCTGGTGGGAGTGGTGGAAGCGGTCAACAAAGTGGACGGCACCCCGTTTGACGAAGATGACTTGTTCACACTGAGCAGCCTGGCGGAGACAGCGTCCACTGCGCTGCACAATGCCAGCTTGTTGCTGGCGGAGCGAAAAGTGGAAGTGCTGGAGACGCTGAACACGGTCAGCCATGAGATAACCTCAACATTGAATCTGGAGCGAATGCTGCAAACGATCGTGAATGCGCCGCAGGCGGTGATTCCTTACGAAAGAGCGGCGATCGTCCTGGAGCAGAACGGCAGATTCAAGCTAAGCGCGGTGACTGGATTGATGCAGGTGCAAGCCGACCACCCGGATATCGCACCGCTAAATGCGATTCTGCAATGGGCGGCATTATCGGAAGAAGTGATCCACGTCCGGCAACACGGCGAAGAGATCGACGCCGAGAGGGAAGAGACCAAAGCCAAATTCAGAAAATATTTCGAAGAGTCTGGCAAGCGGGGATTTTATGCGCGGCCGCTGAACGACGACACCGGGCGTGTGGGTTTGCTGGCGATGGAGAGCAGCGACCCGGATTTTCTGGGGCCGGCGCACCTGGAAATTGTGGAAGTGATTGCCGGACAGGCGACGGTGGCCCTGCGCAACGCACAGATGTACAAGGAGGTGCCGTTCATTTCCATGCTCGAGCCGGTGCTGGTGCGGAAGCGGAAATTCATGGCCATGCAGAAGAGGAAGCGGACGGCGATCCTGACACTGGCGGGAATCGGAGTGTTGTTTCTTGTAGCGTGCCCTCTGCCGTTGCGCGTGGACGGGGATGCGGTGGTGGCGCCGGGCCGTCGCGCGTTGGTGCAACCGGAAGTTGAGGGAGTGATCGGAAAAGTGTTCGTGCGGGAAGGGCAACACGTACAGCGCGGGCAGGTGCTGGCGGAAATGGAAGGGTGGAGTTTCCGTTCGACGTTGGCGGCGGCGGAATCGAAGTTTGAAACGGCAATGCTGGAGATGAACAAGGCGCTGGCGGCGAATGATGGAACGGAAGCCGGAGTGCGGCGAGTGCAGGCGGACTACTGGAAAGCGGAAGTGGAGCGAGCGAAGCAACAGGTGGAGCGGACGGAATTGCGTTCCCCGATTGATGGGGTGGTTACTACACCGCATGTGGAAGAGTTTGCCGGACGAAAATTGGAGCCGGGAGATTCGTTCGCGGAAGTGGTGGATACGTCGGAGGCGATCGTGGATGTAGCCGTAGACGACGACGATGCAGGATTGCTGAAGGCGGGGCAACGGGCGGTGGTCAAATTGAACAGTTATCCGATGCGAACGATTCGCGGAGAAGTTTCGGTGGTGAGCCCGAAGGGAACGATGATGCACGACGGAGCGGTGTTTTACGCGCGCGTCTCAGTGCCGAATGAACAGGGCGCGATTCGCGCCGGGATGCAGGGCCGCGGGAAGGTGCGCGTAGGCTGGTCTCCCTCGGGGTATGTTTTTTTTCGGCGGCCGTTTTTGTGGACCTATTCGAAAATCTGGTATTGGCTGGGCTGGTAGGAGCGCGGAGAAGTCATGCGAAAAGAGTGGATATGGATTGTGATGGGAGCGGCGTTGTTGGCGAGCGGATGCGGCGACGAAAAAACGCCGACTGGAGGAGTCACTAACGCTGCCGCGCCACCGGCCACGGTGCCAACGCTACCGAAGGCGGCGACTTCGACGGTGAGTGAACCTGGGGACGCGGGCCTTGTCGTTTCGGGTCCGATCATCGTGGAGCATGAGGTGGAACTTACGGCCCAGAGGGACGGCCTGGTTCTCAAGATTTATGTGGATGCCCCTGCACGAGTGATAGCCGGGAAACTGCTCGCGGAATTGGACGGGCGGCAAATCCAAGCGAATCTGGCGGCTGCGCGCGCGAAAACACGAAGCATCGAAGCGGACCTGAAGAACTGGGAGGCGGAAGCGGAGGTATTGCAGGCGGATTATGGACGTCAGAAAAATCTTTTTGCGCTGGGGCTGACTTCGCAGGAACAGTTGGAACACGCGAAATACAAGGCGGAGTCAGACCAGTGGGATATCAAGCGGGTGGCGGAAACGCTAAACACGGCGAAAGAAGAAGAACATTCGCTGGAGTTGGAGATGGAAAAAACGCGGGTGACCGCGCCATTCAACGGGCTGATTGCGCGGCGATACGTTCGCGAGGGACAGAATGTCGGCAAGGGTGAGCGGCTGTTCTGGGTGACGGCGGAGGCGCCCCTGCTGATGCGGTTCACGTTGCCGGAAAAATTGTTTGGGAAAATGCGCAACGGGCAGACAGTGGAGGTCACCTGCGCAGATGCGCCGGCCGAAAAGCACATGGCGAAGGTAAAGCAAGTGAGCCCGGTGGTGGATCCCTCAAGCGGGACATTCGAAGTGCTTGTGGAATTGACAGGCGATCGCGGAACGCTGCGGCCGGGGATGACCGCCCAGGCGCATCTGGAAAGTTTCCGCTGAAAAATCCATGAACCTGACGCGCGTCCTGAATAGTGCCCTGCCGGATATTCCCGCGCGAAAGCTCGCGGAGAGCACTCCACGCCTGGATCCGGGAATATCATTCCGCGAACATATTGAAGACGGAAGGCCAGTGGTGCGTATTTATGTGCCTTGTGTCGGCGGGATGTTCACCTTCGAAAAGAATGAATGGGAACTCACGCAACTTTTTGACGGGAAGAGAAGCTTCGAACAGATCGCGGCACTCTATTCGCAGCAGCTTGGCGTTCATTACGATGAAGATTCCGTGCGGGATTTCGCTGCCAGCCTGGAAGCGAGCGACTTCTGGTACCGGACCTCGCAGGAACAAAATATTCAGCTGATGCAACTGAGCCGGGAAGAACGGCTAAAGAAGCTCAAGAAGAAGGACATCTGGGCCGATCTTTCGGATGTGGATTTCCCCGCATTCAACCCGGATCGATTTGTCACCTGGCTTCATGACAAGACGCTCTTCATCTATACGCCGTGGTTCACGATTGTCAGTTTGGTTGCGTTGTCCATCAGTGGGGCGATTACGGTTGCTCACTGGTCCCAGATTTGGCAGGATTCGCTGGATTTTTTCCTCTGGAAGAGAACGTGGACCGATATCTTTTACCTGTACACGGTAGGGATGGCGATCGTGGCGCTACACGAACTCGCCCACGCGCATGCTTGCAAACATTGCGGGGGGCGTGTCCCGGCGATGGGCTTTGCGTTGGTCTACCTGCTGCCCGCGTTCTTCACTGATACGACCGAAGGATTCGTCAAAGGCACGCTGTTCCAGCGCATAACAATTGCCTTCGCCGGCGTGTGGTCTGAACTGCTGTTGTACGCCGTGGCGACACCCATCTGGTGGGGCTCGACGCCGGGAACCGGGATTCACAACGCCGCCTATTTCGTGATGATTCTGTGTGGATTCATGAACGTGATTGTGAACTTCAATCCGTTGATCCGGCTCGACGGATACTTCATCTTGTGCGACATCGTGGGGATCACCAGTCTGAAGGAAGATTCCACCGCCTATACTTCCGCTTGGGTGAAGAAGCATGTCTGGTGCCTACCGGTGGAGGTGCCGTATGTGCCGAAGAACAGAAGACTCGCCTATGTGGCTTACGCATTGGCGTCCGGCGCGTACAGCTACATGGTGCTTTATATCTTGGCGAGTTTTGCGGGAAACATTGTCCGCAGCTTCAGTCAGGAATGGGGATTCGTTCCGGAGTTAGGGGTTGCGGCACTAATCTTTCGATCGAGAATCCGCCTTTTGGTGAACTTTATGAAATTCCTTTATCTGGACAAGAAAGACCGTATTCAAGCGTGGTTCACTCCTCAACACACGGCAATGACCGCGACACTCCTTGCGATATTACTGGCCATCCCCTTCTGGAAGGAGTCGGTTGCCGGCCGATTTGTGCTGGAGCCCGTGGAGTTGGCGGCGGTCCGCGCCCATGTGCCTGGCAAGGTCTCGGGGATTTACGTGCGGGAGGGGGAAGCAGTCTCCAAGGGAGCTCCCGTGGCCACGTTGAGCAACTTGGCATTGCAATCGAATCTCGATGATGCTCGGGCCAAATTACTCTTGGCGTCGGCCGTAACCAGGGATGCCGAGATCCATTATCAGGGCTATGGGAACGCACTCATGGAAAAGAAGCGCTCACAACTGCATTACGGGCAGGTTTCGGAGATGAATGCAGGCCTCGAATTGAAAGCTCCGATCGGAGGGACGATTCTCACACCAAGAGTTCAGGACCAGTTGGGTGCGTATTTAACGGCAGGGACTGAGCTTCTGGAAATCGCCGATTTGAGCCAGATGAGAGCAAGAATTTACACATTGGAATATGACTTGAACAAGATTCGAGGGAGCCAGACTGCCAAACTGCAGCTCGACGGAATATTGCGGCGAAAAGACGGGCAAGTGGCAATGATTTCTGCCCGTCCGGTCGAACCTCCGCCGTGGGCGGCGGAAGAGGCTGGGAAGGAAGCCAAATCCATTGGACCGCAGAAGTACTATTTTGTGGATATTCTTGTGAAGAATCCGGGAGACGAATTGAAACCGGGAATGACGGGGATCGCCCGGGTGTACGGTAGTCGAAGGAGCGTCGGTGGGATGGTATTGGAGGTCATCAAGAACTTTTGGGGCCGCAAACTCTGGTAACAAAAAGCCTGGGTAAAACAAAAGAAGGCTGCCGAGAGGCAGCCTTCTGAAGTTTCCTGTGAGGTTATCAGGATCTTTAAGCCCGCGATACCTTGGGGGCGGCCTTCATCAGCTTGGGGGCAGCCTTCATGAGTTTGGGGGCGGCTTTCATCAGCTTGGGAGCGGCCTTCACACTCTTCTTGGCGGCAAACTTGGTAGATTCGGGTGAGGAACTCGCAACGTTGGCCTTCTTGGTGGTCTTGAGGGTGCTGATTAAGCTTTTCTTTTCGATAGACATGGCTGGTAAGCTCCTTAAATTTTCGTTTTGTCCCGCAGACGCTGACCGATAGTGCAGGTGACTGGCCAAAGTTGCAGGCAGCACAGCGACGCATGGTTTACACAGAAAAGAAAGCACTTACGGTGGAAGCGTCACCTGAATCCCTCGGCGCGCGGGTGAGAAATTCGCCCGTTGGTTAAAAATTAACCGCCAACAGGTTAAAATTTGACCCTTTTGTTTCTAATCGAGATGGTGCTTGCGGCAGAGATACTTCATACGCTGCGGATCCACCTGCAAGAGTTGTGCGGCGGCTGTCTTTTTGCCGCCAGTGCGGCGTAAAGCCGCGTTCAGATAGGCCACTTCAATCTTTTCCATTTCAACGTCGAAGTCCACGCCTTGCTCGGGAATGAGAATGGCTTCCTGGCCGCTGGCGCTGTGATGGAGCAGGTGCTGGGGCAAGTGTTCCGGAGTAATGACGTGGCCGGGGACCATGACGACCAGGCGCTGGATGACGTTTTCGAGTTCGCGGACGTTGCCGGGCCACGTGTAGTCCTCGAGGATTTCGAGGACTTCCGGTTGCAGCGTTTTAATGGGCTTCTTTGCGGCGGCGGAATAGACGCGCAGGAAGTGGTCAACGAGAAGAGGGAGGTCGCCATCCCGTTGACGGAGCGGGGGAATGAGGATGGGGACGACATTGATGCGGAAGTAGAGGTCTTCGCGGAAGCGGCCCTTCCGGACGGAGTCTTCGAGATCTTCGTTGGTGGCGGTGATCAGGCGGAAATCGATCTTGCGGGTGACGCGGCTGCCGAGGCGCTGGACGGAACGCTCCTGGAGGACCCGCAGGAGTTTGCTTTGGAGATTGGGATTAAGCGTGGTGATTTCGTCCAGAAAGAGCGTTCCGTTATGGGCGGATTCGACCATGCCGGGCTTGGCGGAATCGGCGCCGGTGAAGGCACCCTTCTCATAGCCGAAGAGTTCGGACTCCATGAGCGTTTCGGGGAGAGCGGAGCAGTTGAGGCAGACGAAGGGGTGATCGGCGCGGTCGCTGCATTGAACGATGGCCTGCGCCACGAGTTCCTTGCCCACGCCGCTTTCGCCGCGAAGGACAACGGAGGCTCCCGTGCCGGCGACGGCTTCGATGGCTTGATAGACCTTCTGCATCGGGGAGCTGCCGCCAACGAGCCCGTGGAAGGCGGCTTTGCTTTCGAACTGCTGGAGAAGGCGGCGGCCTTCGAGCTCGAGCGCGCGCTTTTCGATGGCGCGGGATAGGACAATTTGCAGTTCGGCGTAATTCAGGGGGTGGAGGAAAAACTCATCGGCGCCGGCCTGGCTGGCCTTGAGAGGGATGGTGCGGCTATTGGTCTGGGTGAAGGCAACGATGACGATGTCGTCGCGGATTTTGCGCATTTCGAGGAGAACGTCGAGGCCGTCGGCGGGGCCATCGCCGATGCAGTCGAGGTTGAAGAGGATGGCGTGGAGATCGGGAAGTTCGAGGGTGGATTTGATTTCGTCTTCCGTGGAGGCGAGCGTGGTGCGGAATTGCGCGCCGAGGTGCTTGCGGACTTCGGGGAAGAGTTGGTCGTCATCGGAGATGACGGCGAGGGCATAGCGTTCCGGGCTGGGAGCTGGTTCGGGCAAGCGAATGGGTCCCGTCGTTGACTGGGGATTATAGGCGAGGCGGAGGGAAGGTAGAAGTTCAAAATTGCGAATGTTGAATGGAAAAGCCCCGCCGCAAGGTGGGGCTTTTCCGGTTAATGGATACTGTTAAGGCAGCCCTAGAACTGGAAGCGCAGGCCGAATTGCATGATGCGCGGGTTGTGCGCGGCGGTGTACAGCAGGGCCTGTGAGTTACAGCTGTAACAACCCACAGAGGCGATGGCGCCGGTGCCAGAGGAAGAAGTGTTTCCGCCGATGGCGTCGAGCTGGGTGTGGTTGAAGACGTTAAAGTTTTCCCACCGGAATTCGAAAGCGTAGCGTTCCTTGAACGGGAAACTCTTAAAGAGGCCGAAGTCGAAGTTGAGACGCCCCGGAAGCCTCAGGTTGTTGCGCCCAAAGGTGCCGTCGGTAAGCCCAACAGGGGCGGCGAAGGCGTCAGGATTAAAGCCCAGGACGCCGAAGATTCCGGAATAAGCATCGCGCTGGGCTTGCGTTACCGTATTAGGGTTAGCGACCAGCGATGTGAAGGCCTGCACGGAATTACCTATGCCGCTGGCCAAACCCGCGTTGTCCGGGAAAGTAGTATTGCCGGTGGAGACGGTAAACGGAGCTCCTGAGAGCGCCGTGGTGATGCCGGAAACCTGCCAGCCGCCGAGCAACGTATGCGTCATCCCGGGAGCTTTGAAGAAGGGCAATGCGTAGACATAACTGAGCGTGAACGCGTGGCGTATGTCGAAGTTGGAGCTTGCACGGCTGAGGCCGGGATTGGTGGGGTCCACGAACAGGGCATCGGAGCGATCCGAAGAGTTGTCGATGGAGTGACTGTACGTGTAGCTGGCGCTAAAAGTAAGAGCCCCGACGCTGCGACGTGCAGAAATCTGGAGCGAATTGTAGATGGAGTTGGCCGAGGGCTCGACGCGGGTAATGCTGCCAAAGCCCTGGAATTTGCGGAAGTAGTTGGCGGCTCCGGAATTGCAAGCGACGAATAGGTTTTGAAGCACGTGCGGGTCAGTCACAGTGACGAGGTTGGCTCCCAGAGTTCCCGAGATTTGCGCTGAAGTCGGCAGCCCTGTGGAATCGAAAGTGAAGTTATTGAATTGGGTGCCGCAATCGCCATTTGGATTGATGGGATTTACGCCGGGGCCGGCAATGGCGCCCAGGTTATCCAGAACATAGGGATTCTCACTTGCGGGAACCGGAGTGAGCTGGTTCAAATCGTACTGACGGGTCAGGTGAGTCCCCTTGCTGCCGACGTAGGCGACGGACAAAAGCAGATTGCCCGGAAGTTCATGCTCTACGCCAAGGTTCCACTGTTGCATGTAGGGCCACTGGATTTTGTCCGGAATGGAGATTGGGGTAAGCGGGCTGGGCGGACCAGCTGGCCCCGCGGAGCCCGCGACATTGGCGTAGCCAGTGATGTTGGGCACCGTTCCGTTGGCGGCCAAGGGCGAGGCGCTTTGCTGCAAGAGTTCGGCGTTGGCTTCGTTGCCGTTCATGTGCTCGAAGAAGATGCCGTAGCCGCCGCGGATAGCCCACTTGCCGTTGCCAAGTGGATCATAGGCAAAACCGAGCCGCGGGCCGGGATTCATGTACTTGTTTTGCAGGCAGCCTTGTACCCCCGGAGAGATCCCAGGGATGGTGGGCTTTGATTGGCCGCACTGGATGAGCCCATTGAATAGAGATTGGCCAGGTCCGATGTTCAGGAGTTGGGAAGTTGAACTGGCACCGGTGATGTCAAAGGGGAAGAATGACGGAGCGGCGTTCGGATTATAAGCGGCGGTCGAGAAGCCAAATTCGCGAGCGTCCTTCTCCTGGTAGCGCCCATAGATGCTCCAACGGAGGCCGAGGTTCAATGTAAGTTTCCTGGTCATGCGCCAATCGTCCTGGAAAAAGGGCTCCAAAGTCTTGTAGCGGTCGTAGTAATAAAGCTGTCCCTGGTTCTGCGTGTACTGTGAAATATTGCCGAGAAGGAGATCCGCAAAGGGGTTGTTCGAGGAGTGCGGGTTTGTGAACGCAAAGGAAAGCTGGCCCTGCACGTCGACGGAATTGCCTTGGTTCTTCTGCGCCGCTGAAGCATACGCGCCAAAAAAGAAAGTGTGGGTGCCAATGATCTTTGTGACGATATCCCGGTAAGTATAGGTGGGGTTGGCGTTCTTCCAGGGAAAGTAGCCCGTATCCACGGAAAACCCGCCGGAACCGTAAACCAGGCCTTCGTTGGTGTTGCCGACGGAGAAGGCCGGAATTTTATTGCCGAGGCCGTTGGCGAAGAGGGGATTCAAGTCGATCCCGCCTTGCGGGAGGGCAATGCCACTATTCAAGCTGCTCAGAAAGATATGGTCGTCGGTGTAGCTGGCGACAAATTCGTTCGTCAGAGAGGGAGAGAAAGTGGAGGCAAGGCGAGCGACAAAGCTGGTTGTCGGGCCGGCGAAGTTGGTGTTGGTGTTGTCGAAGGTGTTGTTGTACTGGCCCCAAAGTGGACCCTGGTTGACGGTGCCCCAAGTGTCGTGGATGTAGCGGAAAGTGAGGCGCTGGTTGTCGGTGAGGTTATGGTCCACGCGGATCAATTCCTCGCGCCAGTGCGTAGGAAGGCTGGGGTTGGCAACGTAAGCAGGAATATTCGTCCCGGCAGCCTGGCCGCTTGGATATTGCCCGAGGATGCCGCTGGTATTGTTGGCGACGGGGATAAGGGTCAGAAGTGCAGTGGCAGTAGACGAGAATGTTGTAGGGAGGGTGTTGTTCAGAAACGGTACTCCCGGTTGACCCTGCTGGTAGGGGCAAGCGGTGTAAACGGCGGGATCGAATGCAGCGCCTGTGTATGCCGGACAAACATCGTTGAAATTGCCCTGTCGCTCATCTGCGGAAGGAATGGCCTGACTTATATTGGTCCCGGGCACTATTTCGCGGCGCCATTCTTGTGACCAGAAGAAGAAGGTTTTCTTTTTGTCGTTGTTGTAGAGGTGGGGAATATAGACGGGGCCGCCGACGGTGTAACCCCAATCGTGCTTTTTGTAGGCAGGGCGGGCAACGCCTGTGCCATTATCCTGCCATGAGTTGGCGTTGAAGAAATCGTTGCGGCCGTAATAGAAGGCGCTGCCGTGGAACAGGTTGGTGCCGGATTTGGTTTCGACTTCGACGGTGCCGGAGCCGTTCTTGCCATACTGTGCGCCGTAGTTGGAGGTGAGCACCTTGAACTCAGCGATGGCTTCAAGGTTTGGATAAACGTTAATGCTGTTGTTGGAGCCATTGTCCATGTTATCGCCGCCGTCGATCTCCCAGTTGTTGTACTGGCCGCGGCCGCCATTGATGCTGTACATGGTGTTGCCGGCGATGCCGACGGTGCCTTCGTCCTGGCCGCTCTGACTGATGACACCAGGGACGAGCGTGACGAGTTGAGTGAAGTTGCGGCCGTTGAGTTCCAGTTCCTGAACTTGCTTGCCGGTGATGGTGCTGCCGATATCGGAGGATTGCGTATCCACCTGGGCGACGTTTTCGCCGGAGACGAGGATTTCTTGGGTGACGGCTCCGACGGTGAGGGCGACATCGAGGCGGGCTTTTTGGGCGACCTCGAGGACGACGCCTTTGGCTTCGAATTTCTGAAAGCCTTTCGAGGTGACAGTGATGTTGTAGGTCCCCGGAGGTAGCGAGGATGCGACGTAGACGCCATCGCCGTTGGTCTCGGTGGTGCGCTTCAAGTTGCCGCCGGTGCTGTCAATCACGACTGTTGCGCCGACGACGGCGGCGCCAGATTTATCGGTGACTGTGCCGCTGATGAGGCCGTTGTTCTGTGCGCTGGCCACGGCGGGGAGCAGCAAAAGGGCCAAAAGGGCGAAACCAGCCACGAGAGAGGGCAAATGGGACAATTTTGAAATCAGACGGTGGCTCTTCACGATGAGACCTCCACAGGATTGAAAATTCAAGAAATAAGGAAAGAGGGGGAGAACAGACGCGCGTGAGCAGGCGCGGGACGACGTCGCGCGGTGCGGAAAACGACCACTCTTCAAGAAGCCCCCCGTCCTCGACCCGACCGAAAAGCACCCGCAAACTGGTTATTAAATCGGATTAATAAAGGAAGGGAAGGCGCGTGTCAAGGATAAAATGGAGCAGGACGGAAGAGGGAATTGGCGGTGCGGGACGTTCCCATGGTTGAATACACGCCCGAAAATAACGGAGACTGTGATTCAGTGAAGCGTTTCCTGGCAATCCGGGCAATCCTCGCGCTGCTTCTGGCGGGAGCCTGCGCGGGTTACTCGTACGGTGCATCGCCGAATTTTTTGGTGCCCGCAATGCCCGGGCAGGCGAGCGCTGGGTCCGGCGACGCAAAGGCCTGGTTCGCAAAGGGACAAGCCGCACTGCAGGGCGGCGATCTGGAGACGGCGGAGAATGCGTTTCGAAAAGTCCTCTCGGCCGACCCGAATTCGGGAGCCGCGTACGCAAACCTCGGCGTGATCGCCATGCGAAGGCGGGACTGGGACGAGGCGCTGAAAAATTTGAGGAAGGCGGAAAAATTAGCACCGAAGATGGCTGGCGTGCGGCTGGATATCGGTTTGGTGGAGTTCCTGAGAGGCAATTACGGCGACGCAATCGCCCCGTTGCGGTCGGTGCTGCGCGATGAGCCGGACTCGGCGCAGGCGCGCTATTTGTTAGGGATGTGCCAGGTATTTACCGACCGGTTTGCGGAGGCGTCGGAGACGTTGGAGCCGCTGTGGCAAGAGCGTTCCGGAGACGTGATGTATCTGTATGTCCTGGGGATTGCGGCGAACAAGGCAGGGAAGAAGGAGCTGGACGAACGCGCCATGAAACGAATGTTGGATGTCGGCGGGGATACGGCGGCGTTTCACCTGATTCTGGGAAAGGCGTATCTGCAGCATCAGGAGTACGACGCGGCGTTCGCGGAGTTACGGAAAGCGGAGGCCGCGGATCTCAATCTGCCGTTCGTGCATTTCGATCTGGGCATCGCGTACGAAGAGACGGGAAAGAACGAAGAGGGCGCGCAGGAGTTTTTGAAAGACGCCAGGATCGATCCGGATTTGCCGGACAATTATTACCAACTGGGAAAGATTTATGGGCTGGAGGGGCGGGACGCGGAGGCCGAGCAGGCTTATCGGGAAGTGCTTAAGCGGGACCCGCGCCGGCCCGGGGCGTGGTTCGGGTTGGCGAAAATTTATCAGAAGCAGGAGAGGTATGAAGAGGCATTGAAAGCGGTCGGAGAAACATTGAAAGTGGTGCCGGAAAGCGACAAGGCGCATTACTTGCGCGCGCAATTGCTGCAGAAATTGGGACGGAGAGAAGAAGCGAAGGCGGAGTTTGCGAGTGCGAAAAAATTGCTGGATGCGGATTTGGATAAGGATCGGGAGAAGTGGAGCGACAAGACGATCCCGAGCCCGGAGTTGACGCAAGGGAAGAATTGAAGGTGAAGAAATATTTCACCACTGAGGGCACAGAGAACGAAAGATGCGGATTAGAGCGACGGAGATTGCCAGGGGCCGCGGGCTTGTTCGACTTGGGCCGCGACGGCCAGGAGAAGCTCTTCCTCGTGGGGACGTGCGATTAATTGGATGTTGATGGGAAGGCCCTCGGGGGATTGTCCCAGGGGAAGAGAAAGGCCTGGGAATCCGGCAAGATTAAGCCACTGGGAAAATCGCATAGTGTCGCGGTAATTGTGCGGCTCGCCGGACCGGTAGGTACCGGCGCCGTGTTTGAATGCCGGCTCCGTGGAAACCGCTGAAAGAAGTATCGGGACATCCCGGAGTTGGTGGAGCAGGGAAGCGCGGACGAGGTCGCGGTCAACGCAGGCCTCCTGGAAGGATTGAAGCGTGACCTTCGGTGCGGACTGCGTTGCATCGAGATACGCCAAAAACATTGGGCTGAGTTGTGATTCCTTGCCACTCGTAGATTGGCGGAAGATATCGGCGATAAGCGGGCCGAAGAAAAACCACCAGAGTTCGAGAGCCCGATCCAACGTTTCCAATTTAAAGGGTTCGACGCGGTAATTGAGATCGCACAGGAGTTGTGTCGCGCGGCGCAACGTGGACAGAGTTTCCGGCGTAGGGCGGCCGAGTTCCGCGTTTTCGAGAATGCCGATTCGAAGCCCTCGGAGGTCTGACGCGGAAATTTCGCGCACAGGCACCGGCGAAGAGAGGGCGTCGCCGGGATCGGGGCCATTCATCACTGCAAAGAGCGAGCGCAGGTCGGCGACGGTGCGGGCCATGGGACCGACTACGCCGATCCACCCGAAGGCGCCAACGCCGGGAGGGAAGTGCCCGGTGGCGGGAATGCGGCCGGGGGTGGGCTTCAGTCCGCAGACGCCGCAGAAGTGGGCGGGAGTGCGGATGGAGCCGCCGCCATCGCTGCCGACTCCGCCCATGGAGCAGCCGGAGGCGATGGCGGCAGCTTCGCCACCGCTGGAGCCACCGGCGGAATAGGACAGATTCCACGGGTTGGATGTTTTGCCGGTCAGGCGGTTGTCGGTTTCGTAAGCCATCAGGAATTCGGGAGTGTTGGTGTTGCCGACGAGGATAGCGCCGGCATTTTCGAGGCGAGAGACGAGCGGGGCGTTGGTGTGGGGTACGTAGTCCTGGCGCAGCAGCGATCCCGCGTGGCAGGGCCAGCCGGCCACATCGAGGGAGGATTTTACCGTGAGGGGAATACCTTCGAGCGGGCGTAGCATTTCGCCGCGAGCAATCCGGGACTCGGAGTCACGGGCGCGGGCGCGCGCCGACTCGGCGTCAATGTGAACGAAAGCATTGAGGCGGGGCTGAAGTTGATGGATGCGATCGAGATGAGCGGCGACGAGTTCGACGGGAGAGATTTCCTTGCGGCGGAATTTCTGGAGGGTTTCCGCGATGGTGGGATAGAAACTTGGGGCCATAGTTGACCAAGAAAAGGTAGCGGCCCGATTGTGATTGGTCAAGGCATACCGGGGAAATGGGCGGAAAGCCTTTATAAAATCGGTTGACGATAGGGTTGGCAGCCAAGACAATCGAACGGAACGTAAAGCAGGGCAGGATTCTTCGCGGCTAGCGCGTCCAGAAGGAACATTCCCGAATGAAAGCTTCGCACTGGGGTTCACGGCGTCAGTATTTGATTATTGGGGCAGCGGCTTTGCTTCTGCCGGGATTGGTTGCGTTCGCATCTCACCGATCCGATGAGAATTCTGTGAAAAGCGTGCCAATGACGCCGGGGAGCCAGAAGAAAGCGCCGGCCGGAGATACGCTGCGGCTGAACACGCTCGGTGTGGCGTATTTGAATCAGGGGAAGTCGGTGGAGGCGCAAAAATATTTTGAACAATCGCTGGCGGCCGATCCGGAATTTACGATCGCGAGAATGAATCTCGGAATTGCGTTGTTGGCGCAGCAAAAAATGGAGCAGGCGCGCGCAGCACTGGAAGAGGCGGCGATCAAACTGCCCGACAATCCATATGCCTGGTACAACCTGGGGCTGGTGTACAAGGACGCCAGCGAGCCGGCGAAGGCGATTGCGGCGTTCCAGCATGTGGAGAAGATTGCGCCGGAAGAGCCGGACGCGTTCTATTTTGAAGGCTACCTGAATTCGCAGCTGCAGCAATATGACAAGGCGATTCCCGCGTTTGAAAATGCATTGAAGCTGGCGCCGTATCACGCCTCTGCGCAGTTCGGGCTGGCGCGCGCGTATCAGAGGAAGGGCGATACGGAAGCCGCGCGGGGAGGCATGAAAAAATTCCAGAAGATAACTTCGGAGCACCTGGGGATTCCGTTTGGAGCCGGATACGGAGACCAGGGGAAATTTTCTTTGGCGGAATTTGTAGCAGGAGGCGAAACCCGCGTTCCGGCTGAAATCGCCGTGCGTTACGAAGTTAGCCCGTTGCAAAAACTGTTGACCGGGGGCAAGAAGAGCCCGGAAGTGGCGGCAGGCATGAACGGGGCTTGCTTTCTGGACTTTGACGGAGACGGGAAAGCAGATTTGTTTCTGGTGGGAGCCGGGAACGGAAAGAGTGCATTGCTGCGCAACGTGGGTGGCGGACGATTTGAAGATGCCACGGAGAAGGCGGGACTGGGCGGAGTTGGCGTCGGCTTTGGCTGTGCGGCTGGGGATTATGACAACGACGGGAAGACCGACTTTGCGTTTTGCGAAGCCGACGGCGTTCGTTTATTTCACAACGAAGGCGGCGGGAAATTCGCTGACGTGACCGAGAAGACCGGAATCCGGCGCGAGGGTGGCTGTGTTTCGCCTACCTTTGTGGACTACGACCATGATGGAGATCTGGATTTGTATTTGACGTTTGCCGCCCGAGGCGCGGAAGGAAATAAAGCGCGTAATGTTTTGTGGCGGAACAATGGGAATTCGACCTTCACGGATGTTTCCGAGGAGACGGGGCTGGGCGTGGAGGGGACGGGCGGCGGCGCGGTCAGCACGGATTTCAATAACGATCGAGCGATTGACCTGGTGCTGGCGGGCGGCGCGCGCGGGGCGGACGTGTATCTGAATCCGCGGGAGGGAAAGTTCTCGGAGTTGCCTGCAATTGATTTTGCAAAAGAGAAGTTGCCGCCTGCTGTCGGCGTGGTGGCGTTGGATTTCAACAAAGACGGCTGGATGGATCTGGCGTTCACGCATGCAGGTGCGCCGGGGATTTCGCTCTGGAGGAATGTGGAGGGCAAACGGCTGGAGCGGGTGGCGCTGCCGGATTTTGGTTGGAAACAGGGATGGGGAATTGCGTGGGTGGACTACGACAACGATGGATGGTTGGATCTGGCAGCGGTGGGAGAAGGCGCCAATATCGGAGAGATTCGCGTGCTGCGGAATCTTGGCGATGCGGGATGGTCGGATGTGACGAAGAGCGTCCATCTCGACGGATTGAAATTAAAAGACCCGCGCACGATTGCAGTGGCCGATCTGAAAAACGAGGGGAGCCCGGATTTTGTGGTGACGCAGGCGGGCGGCGAGACGCTGGTGCTGGAAAATGTGGGAGCGAACCAGAACCACTGGATGCAAATTGACCTGAAAGCGCTGAACGACAACAAGAGCGGCATAGGAACGAAGCTGGAAATATTTGCGGGCGGCTTGTACCAGAAGTGGGAAATTTCGGGAGCATCCGGCTATCTGGGGCAGAATGCGCCCGGGCTGCTTGTGGGGCTGGGGAAGGAAAAAGCCACCGATGTAGTGAGGTTGCTCTGGCCGACAGGCGTGCCGCAGGACGAAATAAATCTGGCTGCCGGGAAAACACAGGGGATCGGGGAACTCGATCGAAGAGGAAGCTCCTGCCCGATTTTGTTTTCGTGGAACGGGAAGGAGTATGAGTTTATTGCCGACATGATTGGGCCGGGAGTTGTGGGGCATTGGGTGGCACCGGGTGAGCGGGATGTGCCGGACCCGGATGAGTATCTGAAAGTGCCGGCGAAAAGTGCGCGCGAGAAGAATGGTCGATTGAGTTTCCGGTTTATGGAGCCGATGGAAGAAACGGTGTACTTGGATCAAGTGCGACTTGTGTCGGTGGATCATCCGTCGAACGTGGAAGTGAATCCGAACGAGCGATTCGTGAGCGCGCCGCCGTTTCCGGAATTTCGCGTGATTGCGACGGAAAATGCAAAAGTGCCGGCGGGCGCGTGGGACGACAAAGGGAAGAATATCTTGCCGTTGCTGGCGAAGCGCGATCGGAAATACGTGACGGAATTCGAAGGGCTGCCGTTTGCGGGATTCGCTAAATTGCACTGGATCGAGCTGGATTTGGGCGCCTGGGACGCGCAGAAACCGCTGCGGCTGCTGCTCGACGGGTATACGGACTATTTCACGGCGACTTCCATGTATGCGGCGGACCAGGCGGGGATCAAAGTGATTGCGCCATACGTGGAGGCACAGGGCGCCCAGGGAAACTGGAAACGCGTAGTGGAAGACATGGGCTTTCCGGCTGGGCTCGCGCGGACCATGGTGACGGATCTTACGGGGAAGATTCCGCTTGGGACGCGGCGAATCCGTATCGTGTCGAATCTGAAAATTTACTGGGACGCCGTGCGAATCGACCAGACGCCGCCGGTGGAAGGCATCCGCGTGGAGGAGGTGCCGCTGGCGACCGCATCGCTCGCTTTCCTCGGCTATCCGAAAGAGATACGGCTGCAACCGGCGACCGACACAATCTACTCGTACTCGCAGCGCAGCCCGACAGGGCCGTATGCGCGGGCCGCGGGAAACTATACGCGGTACGGAGACGTGAAGGAACTGCTCAGCGCCGCGGACGACAAATTCGCCGTGTTTGGGTCGGGCGAGGGCATGGAGTTGGAATTCGATCCGAAGAACCTGCCGCAACTTCCCGCTGGATGGACGCGCGATTACTTTTTCTACGCGAACGGATTCGAAAAGGATTTCGATTTTTACGCCGCGTACGCGTTTACAGTGGAGCCATTGCCAAAGCACGGCCTGGTCTCTTATCCCTACCAAGCCGGGAAAGAGTATCCGCTGGACGATGACCATTTGAATTATCAGTTCGAATACAACACGCGGTCGCGATCGGACCGCCTCCCGGGAAATCTGCGATACAGCTATACCGCGCCGAAATAAGGAGCAACGGATGGGGAGAACGGAGGTCGTCACGATCCGAGACGTGGCGAGGGAGTGCGGTTACTCGGCTTCCACCGTTTCGATCGTGCTGAATGGCGCGCCCCTCTCTCGCTATATCCCGGGAGACACGAAGGGAAGAATCGAGACCGCGGCGAAGCGGCTCGGGTACCGGCCGAATCCTCTGGCGCGCTCGTTGCGCAGCCAACGCTCGAACATCGTCGGGGTGATGGTGATCGACATCACGGATCCGTTTTGCACACCAATCCTGCGCGGACTGGAAAATGCACTCTACGACGCAAATTATCTTTCGCTTATCACGGACGCGCACAACGAACCGAACCGCTTCGAACGTTACCTGGAAATGCTGCTGGACCGGCGCGTCGAAGGGTTGGTGGTGGTGGCCAACTGGCTGGTGACGGACATCAAGTTGCTGGCGGATCTGACGGAGTGCCGCGTTCCAACCGTGATCGCGGGGCGAAGTTTTGAGAACCACTCCGTGAGCACTGTTTCCGTGGACAATGAAAACGGCGCAAGCATGGCGCTGGAGCATCTTTACCGGCTGGGGCACCGGGACATTGCCTTCCTGCGGGGGCCGAAGGCGCTTTCGAGTAGCGGACAGCGGTGGAAGGGAATTCGCGCGTTCGCCCAGTCGGCGAAGTTGCAGCTGGATTCCAGGAAGATTCTGGAGTTGCCGGAGTCGCTGGATCCGAATTCAAGTTTCGAGGCGGGGGCGCGGTTGACGGGAGAATTATTGCGGCAGGAAAAAGGATTCACGGCCCTTGTGGCCTATGACGACATGACGGCGTTGGGGGCGTTGCGCGCGCTGAAGAAAAAGGGACTGCGCGTGCCGGACGATTGTTCGGTGATTGGATTTGACGACGTGGCGCAGGCGCGTTTATCAGTACCGTCGCTGACGACGGTGAGGCAGCCGATGGAAGCAATGGGCACCCTGAGCGCGGGAATGGTGCTGGATGCAATCAAGGCGATGGATGAAAAGCAGGATGTTCCGTTGGTGCGAAGAAAGATACCCGCGGAACTGGTGGTGAGAGAATCCACGCGGGCGTTGAAATAGGAAACGAAAATAGAAAAACTAAAAACTAAAAACTAAAAACTTTAAAACAGAATGCGCAGAGGAAGAGCCCAGAGGGATACGTTGGCAGCTATTTGGGAGCGGCGGTGAACGCGTCCGGCGGATCCAGATAGCCTTGCTGCCAGAAGGCTTCGCCTTTCAATGAACCGGACATGAGTTGCTGAATGTTGGCAGACGTTGCCGAGGCGATGCCGCCGTCAGCCGCGTCAAAAATCACGACCACCCCATCGGGCGCCGAAACAGCGTTGGCGCCTTCCCGGTAGCCTTTTTCGAACAACGCGAGGCAATAGTTCAGGCGGACGATCGGCCCGGTCTCTTTCGGGTTCTGAGAGAGCAGTTGCACGGTGTAAATCTTCACGGTTTTGCCCTTAAGCGGCGCCCAGTCACCCGGAAAATTGCCGAAGTCTTCGCGTTCAATGCGGAAACCGATGAATTTTTCCTCCGGCCCGGGGGCGGATTGCAGTTTGGCGGCGATGCCTTCCGGCAATTCGACAGCGCTTCTGCGGACATAGCCGCGCGAATCGCCGGAGATGGCGATGTGGATCCACTCGCCTTCCACGTCAAGGAATTCGAATTCATCGTCGAGGGAGGCCTCAAAGAGGACGCGGGAGCTCTCCGCATTCTTCGCATAGATGGGGGTGGGGGCTTTCTTGACGACGATCAGATTTCTGGGGTGTGCCTGCGTGCGCTGAAGCTCCTGAAGATTTTGGAGCTCGGCGGTGAGTTGTTGAACGTGCTTCTCGCCGGCGATACGTTGGTTGCGGACCGAGGCGACTTCGTCGGGCTGCTGAGCTTTTTGTGGAAGGGGAGCGGCCATGGTTGCGGCGTCACGTGCGGCGGAAAGATCGAGCTTTGGCTGGGGCGCTTGAGGAGAATTGGACCCTGAAGAAGCGGACGCAACGGGCTTGCCCGTGAGTTTTTCCTCGAGGCGATCGAGAAAGTCGAGTTCGAGCCGGCCGTTGGAGGCGAGAACCTGGTAGCCGGATTTGGTGACGTCCCGATCGGCATACCACGCGGTGACTTTTGCGGAGAGGCGGACGATGGTGCCGCCGGAGTCGCCGGGCAGCAGTTCGATTGAAAACTGATAGAAGCCGCGTTCGTAGCGGTCAAGGGGCTTTTCCGGGGCGGCAACAAAGCCATCCAGGACCGGAAGTTTCTGGCCTGTATACGCTTGCAGATCCTTGAGCGCCTGCTCCACCTGCGCGCGGGGCATGGTGAAATTCCTGGCGTATGGGACTGCCTGAGCGCGAGTTTCGCGCGAAATCAAAGCCAGGGAAACGATGCAGAGCAGAATTCTTGCGAAGCGACCCGAGAGAAAATTCAAGGCAACGGCTCCAATTGTTCCAGGGGAAGCCATCCCCGCTGGCCATCGGGCGTCTCGATTCCCAGCCAATGCGGGGTCACGATCAGGATGACGACATCCGTGGATGCGGAAAGCGTGGTGAGCGTGGCGGCGGACTGGAACGGAGCCGCTTTCAAATCGGCGCCCGGAGATTTGACGCGGCGCTCGAGATCGTGGTGCAGCGTGTAGACCTGCTGCTGGAGATCTTTTTCAGACGACTGCGCGTTGCTGAGGCGTCTGGTTTCATCTTCACGCTGGCGAACTAGCGATTGGCGAACGAGTGCGGCGCTGGTTTCCCGCCGGCGTGCGTCGGCGGCCTGGGCGGCCGCTTCCTGCAGGGATTCCAGTTCATCCTTGATTTCCTTCATTTCGCTTTTTTCCACGGTGCCATCGGAAGCGTGAAAGGCACGATGCGCGGTTTCCTGGTAAATCGCATCGATCTTCACGCGGGTGCGATTTTCGTCCACGGGAATGATCACAAAGCGGACGGCGATGGTGCCCTGATCTGCCGACTCCACAAAATGGCGTGGCGCGATGGCGTCTTTGCGAATTTTGAAATACACCTCGCCGGGGCCTTGCCAGGTATCGAAAAGAGGAGAGGAGTTCACCACTTCCGCGCCATTCAGAATCGGTTCCTTATCGAAAATCAGAGTGCCATGGATGATGTGATCGTGAACCACGAATTGCACCGCCTGGCGAATTTCTTCCACCGAACCGGTGAATTCGCGCATGAGCCCGGGAGTCGTGAGAGTCTCCTTTGGTAGGCTGGCGGCGGGATGAAGAAGCGCTATCAAGGCTGAAAATGCGGCGATTTGAAGAAAACGAAGAGGGTGGCAAAGCCGGTCGCGCGAGATTCTAATTCGTATCCACATTTTTTTCTACCTATTGTGGTACCTCCAAGGCCGGGGTCGTGTCAAATCCAGCGTCACGCGGACGAGAGAGGAGGACCGAAAATGCTGAAAAACAGAGTACCAAAACCGCGCTGGTGAAAATTTTTCAAATGAATGTAAGAAATCTCTTGCATTCTTGATTCGAGAGGGAGTAGGATTCGCAACGGTTCAGGGACTGAAATTCGCGCGTAGCTCTCTTGACGGAGAGGCAAGGCGCGAAATTCAGAAATTGGTTTGGAGCGAATCGGCCAAATGTGGATGTCGGCGCGTTGGGAGCGCCGGCGCACGTCTTTGCCTTCAGCACCCTTTCCAAATACCCTTCACCCAATTTGAGCGCGATGGATTCGCGTTGTCTGCTCAGCGTTTTACCGAACGTAATTGAGGAGGCAGTATGGATGTTAGGGGTGGCAGTGGGGTGAATCGGATTTCTTGTTTTCCGGTAAAAACTCTTTTGTATGTTTCGGCAGTCCTCGTAATTTTTCTTTCCACGTGCGGTTCTGCCAGCGCTCTTCCGGCTTTCGCAAGAAAATATGGCATGCCCTGCTCTTCCTGCCATGAGGCGTGGCCGAAGCTGAGCCCGTTCGGACAGCAGTTCAAGGACAACGGATACCAGATGGGGAACGATCGCGATGCCCCCATCTTCCAGAATCCTGCCTACTGGCCTGTGACATTCCGTATGACACCGTTCTGGCATCGGGAAAGCACCGACAAAGCCGCGGTTGACCAGACGGCAAGTGGCGAAGCGCAAGTTACAACCCACGGCTTTGACTGGAGTGGTTTGGACTTCCACACAGCCGGAACTCTCGCCAACAATTACTCGTTCTATGTTCTGCCGTCCTCGGATAACACAGGCGCGTTCCACTTCGAATCGGTATGGGGTCGCGTGGACAACATCGCCGGAAGCAGCTGGCTGAACATCAAGTTCGGGAAGTTCGAGTTGGACAACCTCTTGTCCGAGAAGCGAATCCTTACGCTGTCGCAAGTAGGCGGCTTCTACGAGAACTACCACTTCCAGCCGTTTATTTCCAAGACCGTTCAGGAGTCTTCCTACACCTTCGGAATTGGAGACAATCAAGTCGGCATCGAGTGGATGGGGCACTCCAAGAATGACCGCACCCGCATTTCTGCGGCCCTCATTAGCGATAATGACGGTACGCCCGGCTTGCCGACAAACAGGGGCTATGGCGGCTTTTTCGCGGCCAGCCAGGCTTTCCAGCTCGGCAGCATGGGATTGCAGCGCGTCGGCGGTTTTGCCTATATCGGCCAACAGCCGACCTTTTTCCAATATTCGACCGGCGGAGCCCCAATACCGGGCACGGGTATAGGGAACCAGACCATTTACCGCGTCGGCTTGATTGGGATGTGGTACCTCAAGAAATTCGACATCACCACGATGTACTTCCATAGCGGGGACAACGGGACTTTGGCCGCGATTACGACACCGGGCCTGGGCACCACAGCGCCTCCCCCGGCAAGCACAATAGGTGCGCGTTCTCCTTCATGGAATGGCGGACTTTTCGAGAGCCACTACAACCTGAACCCACAACTGATACTGATCAATCGGTACGAGTTGGTTCGGATGTCGCAGCAGGTGTTCTCGACGAACCCGAGCAACCTGGGTAACGTCGACACCCTGACCTTTGGGCTGCGCTACTACCCATTCATTTCCAGCCGAGCAGGCTTTGCCTATCACGCTGAATATGCCATTTCGCGGATTCGCGGCGGATCACCTGTCACAGCAACAGACTTGACCAGCAGCAGCTTGCTGGGCGGCATCGACTTCGACTTCTAAGGGAGAACATATGCGGAGGATCAATTTAGCAGGAATTGCTCTAAACGTTGTTCTCGCCGCTGTGTTGCCATTGGCGGCCGGGGCGCAGCAGATGGAATCCCACATCGGAAAACTTACGGGACATTCCGATTCGGGGCGACAGCTGTACTACCGTTATTGCTGGGGCTGTCACGGAGCCCGCGGCAATGGCGACGGCGAAAACGCACCGTACCTGAACATCTTGCCGCGCAACTTCGTAATCGCCACTTTTAAATGCCGGTCCACGCCGACGGGGACTTTGCCCTTGGATTCGGATCTGTACAACACCTTGGGGCGCGGAATTAACTTCACCAACATGCCGAACTGGTCAGCATTGACGGACCAGCAGCGCACTGATCTGGTTGCCTTCATCAAAACCTTCTCTCCACGTTGGAAAACCGAAAAACCCGGCGACCCAATCCAGATTCCGGCGGAACCCGCGCTGAGCGTGGCCAGCATCAAGCACGGCAGCGAACTGTTCCAAAAGCTGGAATGCTGGAAGTGCCATGGCCAGGAAGGCCGGGGGGACGGCCCCTCAGCCTCGACGCTGACCGATAGCAACGACCAGCCCATTCGCCCCTACAACTTTACGTCCGACAATCGTTCCAAATGCGGACGGACAAACCAGGACCTTTACAAGATTTTCATGACCGGATTGGATGGCACACCTATGCCGTCTTTCGCGGACGTGATTAAGCCGGAAGATGCGTGGGATCTTGTGCACTTCCTGCGGACACTGCAGTACAACAACAAGAGCCCCGAGCTGGCCTTGTGGTTGAGCACGAAGGAAGGCGCGGAAATTGTAAACGCCAAGAAGGTGGAAAACACCTACACCGGCTCCGGAGTGAAACCGTAAATTGGAGTTGCAAGTCAGGGGAGGAGGAGTCGAATGAGCAAGAAGCACGCGGTAGTAATGGCAGGAGCGGTGATGCTGGCAGCCTCGGCTGTGGCATTGGCGGGGCCTGCCGGCGGCACCGTCAGTGGGAAAGTGACCTACGAGGGAACGCCCGCGAAGATGAAGCAGATTGATATGTCGAAAGAACCGTCTTGCGCGAAGATGTACACCACGCCGCCTCTCGTCCAGACCGTGGAGACCGGTGCGGGCAACAGCCTTGAAGATGTGGTGGTCTATATTTCTGCTGGGGCCCCGGATGAAGCAGCACCGTCGACCGCGGCGGTATTCACCCAGAAGGGCTGCCGATACATACCCCACGTTCTGGCGTTTCAAGTGAATCAGGAACTGAAGATTACGAACGAGGATCAGACCTCCCACAACATCCATCCGCTGCCGAAGCTGAACCGGGAGTGGAACAAATCACAGCCGCCGGGGACGCCGCCGATCAGCGAGAAGTACGACAAGGCGGAGTTCATTCCCGTGAAGTGCAACGTCCATCCCTGGATGCACGGCAACTTCGCGGTGCTGAAGAACTCTCATTACGCAATCACAGGCGACGGTGGGTCCTTCTCCCTGGCGAATCTGCCTCCGGGCAAATATACGATCACGGCCTGGCAGGAGTCGTATGGGGATCAATCCCAAGATGTGACCATCAGTGGCAGCGAAACCAAAACCGTCAACTTTGTATTCAAAGCCAAGCCCTATTAATTTAGGGCTTGGCAGTTCAACTCCGAAATCAAATGGTAGCTGGCAAGAGCACCCAAAGCAGTGGCGCGCCCCGGAAGAGGGCGGAAGCGGGGAACTGTGGGCAAATTTTTTGCAATAACTCTCGTTGTGATCACAATCTTGTCGGCAATACCCATCCTGATGCACACCTGGGAAGCGCCGGCGGACATTTCGACTCACGGCCATCTGATCGATGAACAGATGGCGGAAACCATGGCGGAAGCGGGAATCTCTTTTGTCGCCGCGCAACTCCTTCTGGCGCTTTTTGTCTGGCAGTTTTCTAACCGCGGTAAGGAAACCAAGCTTAAGAGCTTCCCTGGCGGAGCCAAGGCTCTGGTAATTGCAGCGGTGCTGGTGGTGGGAGTGGAAGTGCTGGCCCTTGGAGTGTTTGGTGTGAAAGCGTGGGCCGGCCAATATCTCACTCCGCCGGCTGCGGACGCCATGCCTATACAGGTTCAGGCCGGACAGTTCGCTTTCTATTTTCGCTACCCCGGTCCCGATGGAAAGTTCGGCCCCCTTCACCCGGAGCGCATCAACGAAGGTTCCCAGGAATTCTTTGGGCTCGATAAAGAGCACGACGTCGAGTCGCGAGACGACATCGTGACCGCTGAAATGGCGGTGCCGGTGAACAAGGAGGTTCATCTGCTCATGCACGCCAAGGACGTGGGCCATTCCTTTTTCGTCCGCGAATTGCGCGTACAGCAAGACTTCGTTCCAGGGCTCGATGTTTCGCTGCACTTCACCGCAACAAAGGTCGGCAAGTACGAAATTGTTTGCACGCAACTGTGCGGACTCGGGCATTACAACATGAAGGCGTATCTGGAAGTGATGTCGCAGGACGATTTTAACGCTTGGCTCAAGAAACAGGCGGAGCTGCAGTAGCTTTTCCCCGCATTTGTGCGGTGATCGCAGAATCTTTATTTGAGGTGAGCATAAATGCCCGACACGTCAGCCCACGCAGCTCAGCATCAAGCACCTACAAGCTTTATTCGCAAACACGTGTTCAGCCTGGACCACAAGGTGATCGGCAAACAGTATTACGGCCTGGCTCTGGCCGCGGCCCTCATCGGCATGGGCCTCTCTTGGATCATGCGCATCCACCTCGGGTGGGGGAACGCGGCGATCCCGGGGTTGCAGACTCTCTCTCCCAACGGGGCGCCAGGCGGAGTGGTGACGCCGGAGTATTATCTGCAACTGATGACCATGCACGGCACGATCATGGTCTTCTTCGTTCTGACAACCGCGCCGTTTGCAGCGTTTGGTAATTACTTCTTGCCGATTCAGGTCGGCGCGGAAGACATGCCGTTCCCCCGGTTCAACATGATGTCGTTCTGGGTGACATTCACAGCCTTCCTGGTCTTGGTTTCTTCATTCTTCCTGGGTGACGGGCCCACGTTAGGCGGTTGGACCCAATACGCGCCGCTCAACGCGATTGGCTCTTCGACTGGTCCCGGACAGGGGTTGGGTGTAGTCCTCTGGGCAACCTCCATCGCGCTGTTTTGTATCGGCCAGTTGCTTGGCTCGCTGAACTTCATCACCACGACGCTTGATCTTCGCGTCAAGGGATTGAGCCTGATGCGGCTGCCGCTGAGCGCGTGGGCATGGTTCATTACTTCCTGCATGGGCCTGACCGCGTTTTCCGTGCTAATGCCTGCTTGCATCCTGGTGATTCTGGATCACGTGGCGGGGACCAGTTTCTTTGTCGCTTCGGGTCTGGTTCTCAACGATCAATTGGTACCGCATTCCGGCGGTTCTACATTGCTCTGGCAGCACTTGTTCTGGTTCTTCGGGCATCCGGAGGTTTACATTGCAATCGTTCCCGGCATCGGGATTGTTTCCCACATCTTGATGGCCAATATGCGCAAGCCGATGCTCAGCCAGCGGGTGTTGATCTATTGCATGGGGGCACTGGCGGTCCTCAGCTATATGGTTTACGGCCACCACATGTTTGTCAGCGGGATGAATCCAGTCTCGTCCTTGGCGTTCTCCTTCCCGACGCTGGTGATTACCATCCCAGCCACCATCACGGTGTTGATCTGGGTGTTCAGCCTGTATGGTTCGCGGTTGCGAATCAACTCCGCATCGCTGTTCGCCCTGGGCTTCATTTCGATGTTCGTGGCCGGCGGCGTCAGCGGATTCTTTCTGGCGCAACCCTCGATCGACATCATGCTTCACGCCACTTACTTCGTTGTGGGCCATTTCCATATGGTGA
Source organism: Candidatus Sulfotelmatobacter sp. (assembly GCA_035487095.1). Taxonomy (GTDB): domain Bacteria; phylum Acidobacteriota; class Terriglobia; order Acidiferrales; family UBA7541; genus Acidiferrum. Next base: position 12,834 of record DATHMM010000170.1, on the reverse strand, counting down.
TGGGCGTCGCCGCAATGTTCGGAATTTTCGCAGGAACCTATTTCTGGTTCCCGAAAATGGCCGGACGCATGATGAACGAGACCTTGGGCAAGGTTCATTTCTGGCTCAGCTTTGTGGGGGCCTACTGCATTTTCATGCCGTTCCACTATCTGGGATTGGTGGGGAATATTCGCCGCTACTCTACCTTCGTGGATGACTTCCTGGTCCCGCTGATCCCCGTTCATCGTCTCATCACGGTCGCCGCTCTCATCACCGGTGCTGCACAGCTGATTTTTGTCTACAACCTGATTCACAGCCGCTTCTGGGGCAAGCCTGCGCCGGATAACCCGTGGGAAGCCACCTCGCTCGAATGGAGTACGGCAACGCCGCCACCCTGGAACAATTTTGGCGGCAACCACCCGGTGGTCTACCACGATCCGTATCAATACGGGGTCGAGAGTTCGGTTGGTGATTACGTGATGCAAGCCTCGCCCGAGCAGGTCAAGACAGAGCACGACGAAAAATAGTTGAACTCTCGACGGGCGAGAGGATTGGAAAGAGGGAGTACAGCAGCTTATGGCTACAACAATCTATGAACCACCGCGTTTGGACCCCAGCCGCCTACCCGGTCAAGGAAACGTCGGCGGTGGGGATTTGGTTCCTCCCGGCCGGGACCCGCGGCTGGCGGTGGACTACGCACCGCCGCCGTCGTCGACCGCTATCTGGGTAGTGCTATTTGCGATTTCGATGATGTTCGCGGCATTTACCAGCGCTTTGATTGTTCGCAAAGGTTCATCGTTGGATTGGCGTACCTTTAAGCTGCCGACGATCCTTTTTTTCAACACCCTGGTTCTGGTGGCAAGCAGCGCTACCCTGGAGGTTTCACGCCGACGTATTGCCGCATTCATGGGCAAGCTACGGAAGGATGTGGAAAGCCCGGCGCGCTGGTTGTACATAACCTTGTTGCTCGGATTGGTTTTTGTCGTCGGGCAATACGTTGCCTGGTCGCAGTTGCGCGCGCAAGGGCTCTATTTGGCCACCAATCCCAGCAGTTCGTTTTTCTATGTGCTGACGGCCACCCATGCGCTGCATGTGGTGGGAGGCCTTGCCGGACTCGTTTACGTGATTCGCAAGCTGGGCAAGTCAACCCTGCGACGCAGCACCCTGGACGCAACGGCGCGCTACTGGCATTTCATGGACCTGCTGTGGATGTATCTGATGTTGCTGCTTTGGATGAAGCTGTAAACGATTCGAAAATTCAGGAGGCACCGTGAGCCAAGCGGACACAACACTGGAAGGACACGCGACAGGACTGTCGGCAGGGCCGGCGTTTTCGATTCCTACAAAAAAGTTTGCGATGTGGTTGTTCATTATCGCCGATACCATGACCTTTGCGGCATGCCTGCTAGCCTACGGATTCCTGCGGAACGGGTCAACGGACTGGCCCCGGCCGTTCCATAGCATCACCAACGTCGCGTTGATGACGTTTATCCTATTGTCCAGCAGCTTGACCATGCTGATTGGCCTCAAGGCCGCGCGCAGCGGTGACAAGAACGGCGCTTTCCTGTGGACGATGATTACCGCCGTGCTGGGCATTGTCTTCATGCTGCTGCACATCCGCGAATGGTTCGGGCTGATCCATGAGGGAATGACGCTGTTCAAGAACCCCTGGGGAACCGGGCTCTTCGGAGCGTCCTTTTTCAGTATCACGGGCCTGCATCTTTCGCACGTTACTGGCGGTGTGATCGCCTTGTTGACTGTGGGAGTGCGTTACAAGGGCGGCCGCTACAATGCGGACGACATTGAGGTTTTGGGGCTTTACTGGCACTTCGTGGATCTGGTCTGGATGTTCGTCGTGCCTTTGGTTTATTTGTTGAATCTCGCCCACTAAGAGCCAGGAAAATCAAAGCAGGATGCGGAGGAAGCGACCATGGCAATAGCGGAAGCAAGCAAGAGCAGCGGTATGGGCAAGTATCTGGTGGTGTATCTTTGCCTGTTGGCGTTGGCGGGGTTTCAATTTGCGCTCGCCTTCGAGAACATCGACACTTCGCAAATGCTGGTGCGCATGCTGGCAGTTGCAATTGTTGAGGCAGGGTTGGCCATGATGTTCTTTATGCACCTTGGGACGGAAAAGCGCGGCTTCACGCTGTTCGTCCTGGTGTTCACGATATTTGTGCTGCTGGCGCTGCAATACGGGTGGACCGACAGCACGCGCATGGTGGTTGGCGCGCCCTTTTCGAAGTAATCGAAAAGTGCGAAGCTAGGGTAGCGGCGGAAAAGGTATAAGGATGGTTTCAAGAATAAGGATGGGCAGATTTTTTCTTCCTTTTGGTGTGGCGCTGCTGATGCTTGCCGCTCCGCGCCCGGCAGCCGGGCAGAGTTGTGCGCTTTGCTATACCTCGGCGGCGTCCTCTGGGAACCGTATGATTCAGGCACTGCAGAGTGGGATCCTCGTTCTAGTTGTTCCTCCAACCTTGCTTTCCGTCGCAATGATTTTTGTTCTCTATCACAAGCGTAATCAAGTCAGGTCGGCGGATGACGCGCCACAATCCGACGGTTGGTAGCCGGAGCAGCTGACTGCCCCGATCGGCGATTGAGTGCCTATCTGTTCCCGGTCCGGTATGAATGAGACTTTTCCCGACAGTCCTTAGGATCATATGGGCAGCGGCCTTATTTCCGTGCCTAGGAGCGTACGCGCAAGTTCAGGCGCCCAAGCCTCCTACACAGGCCAACCCCGCGTCGCGGAGGCTGCCCCTCAGCAAGTTCTATGAAACACCTGATCCGCTGCCTGCCGGGAAGCCTGGCGAATTAATCCGCTCAGAGCAGGCATACGAATACCACCTGTCGTACCAGGCCTCCACCTACCGCATTCTCTATCATTCGCGCTCATCGCAAGGAAAAGATGTGGCTGTATCCGGCGTCGTGCTCGTGCCAGACGGCGATCCGCCGGCGGGAGGTTGGCCGGTCATTGTCTGGGCTCATGAATTTGTGGGGTCGGCCCGGCAATGTGCCCCGTCGCTGTCGAAAAACCTGAGTGAAGGTCCGCTGCTCTCTATGTATGCGAGCCTCGGGTACGCCGTCGTTGCCCCCGATTATGCGGGACTCGGGACAAACTTTCCGCACGCCGTCTTCGATGTGCGGTCGAACGCGCGGGACCTGATTTACTCGATTCCTGCGGCACGGGTAGCGTTGTCGCAACTCGGGAAGAAATGGGTGGTAGCTGGATATTCGCAAGGAGCGATCGTTGCTGTCGGAGTCGCGGAAGCCGGCGAGGAACTCAACGACCCCAACTACTTGGGGGCGGTCGGCATTGCTGGCGTCGCGCAGCCAAAGGAACTGTTTGAGCAATTCGCGCGAGGGACGGATCCCCTGATGTTGGTGTTTCTGACGCAAGGAATCAAGACGGTTTTTCCTGAGTTTAAAATCGAGGAAATCCTGGCCGAAAAGTCGATTCCACTGTACCGGCAGTTCACTCATGACTGTGAAGCGAGGCCGGCTCCGGACGTGATCCCGAACCAGATGCTAAATCCCGGGTGGGAAAGCAATGCTTACGTCAAAATGTTTTGGGAACGGACTATGCTCGGCCGAAAGCCGGCGCACAGCCCAATGCTGGTAATTAGCGGCGAAACGGACACCACTGTGCCTACAACGCTGTCCGAACGTGTCGTTAGTCAACTCTGTGGGCAGAAAGACCGGGTGCTCTTCGTAAAATACGCCGGGCTCAACGCGAGCGGAGTGTTGGGAGATTCCGTCAGCGAACAGATCAGTTGGATCAAGGCGCGGTTCTCGGGCGTCCCCGCGCCAAGTAATTGCTCGTAGGATTTGGGACTTTCCGGGACAAGCAGCTACTTGGGATGTACACGACCGGAAACCTGCCCGCAGGAAAAAAAATCGCTTCATTCGTTGACTTGTTAAGTGACGCCTCATAGCATACGGCTGCATGAAAGACCATTCGAAGAAACACAAGCTGCCGCACCCGGCGCCGCTGAACGCGCTGGAACATGCGCGCCCCGGCGGAATTGCCACCTTCATGCGGCTGCCGCACATCAGCGACCCGGAGGAACTGGATATTGCCCTGGTGGGCATTCCCTACGACGGAGGCACGACGTACAGGCCGGGAGCGAGGTTCGGCCCCAGGCAGGTGCGCGACCAATCGGTGTTAATCCGTCCATGGAATCCGGCGCTGCAGATCAATCCGTTTGCGAAACACCGCATCGCGGACTTCGGCGATTTTCCTGTGAATCCGTTGTCCATCGAGGACACGTTTCGGCGCGTCGAGGAACACATGGAGCCGCTAATGGGCGCGAGCACTCGGTGTGCCGCCGTTGGCGGGGATCATTCGCTGAGCTTGCCGCTATTGCGAGGCACGGCCAAAAAATACGGGCCGGTGGCGGTGATTCAATTCGACGCTCATAACGATCTTTGGGACGAGTATTTCGGGTGCAAGCTCTCGCATGGAACTTCGTTTCGCCGCGCGATCGAAGAAGGTTTGATTCGGGAGAACAGCTTCCTCCAGGTGGGTTTGCGCGGGCAGGTCTATGGCGAAGGCGATTTTGATTTTGCGCGCAAACACAAGGTGAGCATGATTACCGCCGAGGAGTTTCACGCGGGGGGCATCAAGATGTTTCGCGAGCATCTGCACGCCTTTCGCGGCAAACCGGTGTACATCACGTTGGACATCGATTGCGTGGATCCGGCGTACGCACCGGGCACGGGGACGCCGCAGGTGGGCGGATTCACCAGTGCGCAAATGCTGGAGCTGGTGCGGGCGCTGCACGGATTGAAGATTGTGGGGTGCGATCTGGTGGAAGTCTCCCCGCCATACGACAACGGCGGAATTACATCACTTCTGGCTGCAAATCTCCTTTACGAATTGTTGTGTGTCCTTTAGATGGCCGGGCTCGCGCGTAAGCTGAACCTTTGGAATTATTTCGCGCTTGGCTTCGGCACGATGATCGGCACGGGCTGGGTCATCCTGATGGACGACTGGCTTGAGCGCGGCGGGCCGCTGGGTGCGATGATCGGGTTTCTGATCGGCGGAATTTTTCTGCTGCCCATCGGGTATGTTTATGGCCAGTGGGTGCGGCGTTTGCCGGATGCGGCGGGCGAAGCGGCCTACACCGCGCAGGTGTTTCCGCCGTTTGTTAGCTACCTGACAGGCTGGATGATGCTGCTGGCGTATTTTATCGTGTGCCCATGGGAAGCGGTGGTGCTGGGGAAGCTGGCGGCGTACATTTTTCCGCGACTCGACACGATGGAGCTATATCGCGTGGCGGGGCAGCCGGTGTTCTTGCCGCGATTGCTTGTGGGGATTGGCCTCACGGTGTTTCTTGCCTACCTGAACTATCGAGGAATTCGCGCGAGCGCACTGTTTCAGAATTGGGCTACTTCCTCCGTGCTGGCGGTATTCCTGCTGCTCTTGCTGATCAGTGCGCACGGCGGCGCTCCCGTGAATTTTAAACCTGTGTTCAGCCACACGCCGCTGGTTTCGATTTTATTGACGTTGCAGATTGTACCCTATTTCGTGACCGGGTTTGAGTCGGTGCCCAAAGTTGCGGAGGAGGCACATCCGGGTTTCCCGCCCGGTAATTTTTTCAAGGCCATCGCGATGGCGCTGCTGGTGGGCGCTGGATTTTACGTGTTGGCTGTGGGAGCGGTTTCCTATATTGCGCCGTGGCAGGGGTTGCTGGGCAAGAGATTTGCCACCGCGATTGCGTTCGAGCAGGGAACGCATTCTGTGTGGCTGGTGCGGCTGATCCTCGGGATTTCCCTGGTGGCGCTGTTTCAGGTGTTCAACGGAAATTTTGTGGCGTCTTCGCGATTGTTATTTGCCTATGGCCGGCGAGGAACCATCGCGCCTGTGTTTGCCAGGATTCATGCGCTCAACCAGACGCCAACGGTGGCCATCTTCGCGGTGGCCGGGGGAACGCTGATTGGATTATTGTTTGGAGACTCGCTGCTGGTGCCGGTGACGGAAGTCGGATCCATGGCCGCGGCGCTGGGCTGGTTCGCGGCGTGCATTTCGTTATTCATGGTCGAAGCCCGCGCTGGATTGCGCGCGATCGCGGCGTTGGGCATGATCATTTCCGCCCTCCTCATCCTGATGAAGCTGGTGCCTGCGATCCCCAGGCATTTCACCGGGGCCGAGTGGATCGCGCTGGGAGTATGGCTGGCGATTGGATTGCTCCTCCATCGCCGCGCGAAAATGGGCGTCTGAAGCGCGTCGTGTATACTTTTGAAGACGCCCTGGCGGCGCAATTCGAATGATTCCTTACCTTCACATCGGTCCGCTACAACTCCCTACATTTGGCTTGATGGTGGCGCTGGCGCTGATTATCTCGGCGTATGTACTGCAGGCGGATTTCGACCGGCGCGGAATGAACTCTGACGCGTTCACGATGATCACGGTCGCCGGGCTAATCGGGATATTTGGCGCGAAGCTCTACCATTTGCTGGAGACGCCGTCTGAATTTTTTGCCAATCCTCTGCCTTTATTATTGAGTCGTTATGGTTTCGCTTGGTTTGGCGGATTTTTGGGCGGGTTTGGCGCTCTGCTGGTGATGAGGTGGCGCGCAAAGTTGCCGCTCTGGCAGTTTCTGGATGCGTGCTCGCCCGCGGCCTCGTTTGGCTACGCGGTCGGGCGCATCGGTTGCTTCCTTTCAGGTGATGGGGACTATGGAAGGCCGACATCGCTGCCCTGGGGCATGGCTTTTCCGAACGGCGTGGTCCCGACGACCGAGACCTGCGTGCAATGGGGCTCTCCGGCGAATTGCCGCGTGCATCCCGCGCCCCTCTACGAATTGTTGATTTGGAGCGCGATTGGATGGCTGCTCTGGCGATTGGGCGCGCGAATTTTGAAGGACCCTCGGCGCTCTGGCCAGATTTTCTGCTATTACCTGATTCTGACCGGCGTGACGCGTTTCCTGGTTGAGATCATCCGAATCAATCCGCCATGGATACTGGGACTTTCCAACGCGCAAGTTGCCAGCGTGGCTTCGGTGATTGCGGGCTGTGCGCTGCTGTTGCGTTTGAAACTGGCACCGGCTGCTTCCCGATGAAAAATTGCCGATGATTACAATTCCAAAAGGCCTGCCAAAAGTCATTGACGAAGCCTGGGAAGCCACAAAGTCGATTCCGGGTTATTTGCTTGAAAATGAAGCGAGGTTTCTGGGCTTCCTGGCCGCGTGCACACCTGGCAAAGGGCGTATCGTCGAGATCGGAAGTTTCAAAGGTCGTTCCACGGTGATGCTGGCGAAAGTGTCCGACCATTATAGTCTCGGGAAAGTTGTCGCCATCGACCCACACAATTTCAATCTCTCCGAAAAAGTGCGGGGGGGGGGAGACTCGCCAGCGCGGTCGGAATCGACTAAAGATGATTTTTTGAATTCCTTGCGCACGGCTGGCGTAACGGATCACGTGGAATTTCACCACGCGCTTTCGAAGGAAGTGAGTTCTTCCTGGAATGAGCCAATCCGCCTCTTATGGATCGACGGCGACCACACGTATCGGGGTGCGAAGGAGGACTTTGATGGTTTTGCGCCGCATGTGCAACCGGGCGGAGTTATAGCTCTGCACGACGCATTAAACGTCTTTTCCGGTCCAATCCGGGTTTTCGTTGAAGAGATGTTACGGTCTAATCGGTTTGGGGTGGCTGGCTTTGTCCACTCGATAGCCTGGGCGCAATTCCGGCCGGATGACGGGGAGAAATTTCGGGAGAGACGGGAACAACTGGCACGGCGCGCCTCGCGGTTGATTCCGTTCGTGAATGATGACCTCGAGCTGCGCGGGCTGCGCAAGAAGCTATACAAGCTCCACCGGTCACGAATTCCCCGGAAGATGCCCAAACCTGCGGATTGGGCCGCGCTGTTCGATTGAGGCATCACGTAGAGGAACACAAGGGTGGCCGATCTGAAGTCAGCCACGACATTTTCGTTGACGCATGACTCCCGGCAGAGTCAGAAGATGCGTGTAATTCCCCGAATCCCGTCAAAGCCCGAATCAAAACTCAGAATTCGATCGATCCCGTGCAGCCGCATTACCGCCAGATGCAGAGCGTCCCTCGCGGATAGCTTCGGATAGCCCAGGACAATCTGCTTCGCCTCAATCACTGTTTCTTGATCCACTGACAGAACGGAATCCACCAATGCGAGCAGGGCGTCGAACGCTGGTTGAATCACCTCACTCCGTTTGATGGAAATGTACCGGTGCAGGATTTCCTGAAGCACCTCCGCATCGGTGACCAGACGCTGGCGATCCATGATTGTTTTTTCAAGAATCCGAAGCGTCGCGACCTTGTTTGGATGGGAAGCACCCACGATGTACATCGGGACATTTGAATCGATGAGAATCAACGCTTGTCGCCACTCAGGTAGCCTTGCTCAATTTCGGCCAGCATCTGCTCGATATCGGCGGTCGGGAATTCAAACTTTGCCGCCGCGCGAAGAGCTTCGAGCTTATCACTGACGTCACCCAGTGGTTCTTCACGTTTAGCCGCGTGCAAGGCTTGGCGCACCCACTGGGCGACTGATATGCGGCGAGATCGTGCAATCTTCTGGATCTGGCGGTATTCCGGGTCGGGGAGCAACACCTGGAGGCGCTTAGTCATAGGATGAGTATAAATGACTCATCGGTATGAGTCAACACTACTCAAGCATTTGGCGAAGGACGTATTGAAGGATGCCGCCGTGCTGGTAGTAGGAGACCTCTTCGGGCGTGTCGACACGGACCAGCGCAGTGATAGTTCTCACGGTGCCGTCGAGAGCTTTGGCTTTCACGGTAACTTGCTTTCTCGGAGTCAGGGAAGAGACACCTTCGACGTCAAACACTTCGTGGCCAGTCAGGCCGAGGGATTCGCGAGTTTCGCCGGGCTTGAATTCCAGCGGCAGGACGCCCATTCCGACCAGATTGCTGCGATGGATGCGCTCGTAGCTTTCCGCAAGAACAGCGCGGACGCCGAGGAGTCGGGTGCCTTTAGCTGCCCAATCGCGCGAGGAACCTGAGCCGTATTCTTTTCCGGCGATGACGAAAAGTGGCACGCCTTCTTCGCGGTATTTCACCGCGGCATCGTAGATAAACATTTTTTCGCCGTCGGGCAGGTGCAGCGTCCAGCTGCCTTCGGTGCCGGGCGCAAGTTGATTGCGCAGGCGGATGTTGGCGAAGGTGCCGCGCATCATCACTTCATGGTTGCCGCGGCGCGCGCCGTAGGAATTGAACTCGTGCGGCTTCACTCCTTTGGCGACCAGATATTTCCCAGCGGGTGAATCGACCGCGATCGAACCTGCGGGAGAAATGTGGTCCGTCGTGACGCTGTCGCCGAGCACAGCCAGCACTCGTGCGCCATGGATATCGGCGAGCGGCCCGGGCGCCTTGGGCATGTTTTCGAAATACGGTGGCAACTTTATATAGGTAGAGTTCTCTTCCCACTTATAAAGGTCGCCTTCCGGAACGGGCATCGCTTTCCAGCGAGCGTCGCCTTCGAACACTTCACTGTATTCCTTGCGGTATTGCTCGGTCGAGACGGCGGCACGAACGGTGGATTCGACCTCCTGCGGAGTAGGCCAGATTTCGCGCAGATAGACAGGCTTACCAGCCTTGTCGGTGCCCAGCGGCTCGGTGGTGAGGTCGAGATCCATGCGGCCGGCAAGCGCGTAAGCGACGACGAGCGGCGGGGAGGCCAGATAATTTGCGCGCACAAGAGGATGGATGCGGCCCTCGAAATTGCGATTGCCGCTCAACACCGCAACGGCTACGAGATTGTTTTCCTTGATGGCCGCGCCGATGGAATCGGGCAGCGGGCCGCTGTTGCCGATGCAAGTGGTGCAACCGTAGCCGACGAGATTGAATTTTAGTTTGTCGAGATACTGCGTAAGGCCCGCAGCCAGCAGGTAATCGGTGACCACTTTCGAGCCAGGAGCGAGGCTGGTTTTCACCCAAGGCTTGATGTCAAGGCCGCGCTCGACGGCTTTCTTCGCAAGGAGGCCGGCGCCGAGCATCAGCGAGGGGTTCGACGTGTTCGTGCAACTGGTGATGGCGGCGATCACGACCGCGCCGCTCGAGAGGTCGAACGTGTCGCCATTATTTTTAACCGGAACGTGTTTTGCGGAGGCGCCTTCCACAACTTTAACGAACGACGCTTTTGCATTCTTGAGCGCGACGCGATCCTGGGGGCGCTTCGGTCCCGCTACGGTGGGCTCAACGCTGGCGAGGTCGAGTTCCAGTTTGTCGCTAAACGCGGGCTCCGGTGTGGAGTCGGTGCGGAACAGCATCTGCTCCTTGCAATACGCCTCGACGAGAGCGATCTGCTCGTGGGAACGCGCCGTGAAGTGGAGATAAGCGAGCGTCTCGTTGTCCACCGGGAAGAAGCCCATCGTTGCGCCGTATTCAGGAGCCATGTTCGCGATCGTGGCGCGATCGGGGACGCTCAATGTGGAAAGGCCGGAGCCGTAAAATTCAACGAACTTGCCCACCACACCCTTTTTGCGCAGCATTTCCGTGACGGTGAGGACCAGGTCCGTCGCCGTGGTGCCTTCCGGCAATCGGCCGTGCAGCTTGAAACCGACAACTTCGGGAACCAGCATCGAGAGCGGCTGCCCGAGCATCGCCGCTTCGGCTTCGATTCCGCCAACGCCCCAGCCGAAGACGCCGAGGGAATTGACCATAGTGGTGTGCGAATCGGTGCCGACGAGCGAATCGGGATAAGCCTCGACGCGATTCCCGTTCGGCATGGCGCAGACGACGCGCGCGAGATATTCGATGTTCACCTGGTGGCAGATGCCGGTGTCGGGTGGAACCACCTTGAAATTGCGAAACGCTTTTGCGCCCCAACGGAGGAAGGCGTAGCGCTCGACGTTGCGCTGAAATTCGAGTTCTGCGTTCAAGCCGAACGCGTTGACGCTGCCGAAATTATCCACCTGCACGGAGTGATCGATCACAAGCTCCGCAGGGAAAAGCGGATTGATGCGCTTGGGATTGCCGCCCATTTTCTGAACGGCTTCACGCATGGCGGCGAGATCGACAACCGCGGGAACGCCGGTGAAGTCCTGGAGAAGGACGCGGGCGGGCATGAACGCAATTTCTTTTTGTGGGCCGTTTGGAGTCCATTTTGCGAGCGCGGCGATATCGTCTTTGCGCACGGACCGTCCGTCTTCGCAGCGCAGGAGATTTTCGAGAAGGATTCGAAGCGAGAAAGGAAGTTTCGCGAGATGGCTGATTCCCTTGGTTTCGAGAACTTCGAGGCGATGAATTTCGAAAGATTGCGCGCCAACGTTCAGTTTGTCTCGTGTTCCGAAGGAATTGGCAGCGGAGATCGTCATACCGGAGGTCCTTTCCAGATGGCTTGAAACTTCTATAATAGCCGAAATCGCGGCCCTGTGCGGAGAGGCTATAATGAGGCGTTGTGAAAATTCTATTGATATCGACGTATGAGCTGGGAAGGCAGCCGTTTGGGCTGGCTTCACCAGCGGCTTGGCTGCGGAAACGCGGGCATGAGGTTTCCTGTCTGGATTTGTCGCGACAGGCTTTGAGCGAGCAAGCGGTGCGGGAAGCGGGGCTGGTTGCGTTTTATGTTCCGATGCACACGGCCACACGGCTGACTGTGGAGCTGTTGGCGCCGATCCGGAGGAGCAATCCCAGCGCACATCTTTGTGCGTATGGATTGTACGCTTCACTGGCGGCGGAAACCCTTACGGCGCACGGGGTCGAGAGCCTGTTCGGCGGAGAATTCGAGCAGGCATTGGTGGATTTGGCGGAACACCTGTCCGGGCTTTCGGCACTTCCACAGATTCATCCGCTCGATTCGAATGTTTCGCTGGCGCGGCTTCGCTTCGTAACGCCGGATCGCTCAGACCTGCCTGCCCTCAAGAATTACGCGCACCTGGTGATGCCGGCGGGAGAGCATCGGCTGGTCGGGTATACGGAGGCGTCGCGCGGTTGCAAGCATTTGTGCCGCCACTGCCCGATCGTGCCGGTTTACGACGGAGTGTTCCGCATTGTCGACCGGGAAGTGGTGCTTGCGGATATTCGCCAACAGGTGAATGCCGGGGCGGAGCACATCACCTTTGGCGATCCAGACTTTTTCAATGGTGTAGGCCACGCAGTACCTCTTGTGGAAGCGTTGCACCGGGAATTTCCCGCACTCAGTTATGACGTCACGATCAAAGTGGAACACCTGCGAAAGAATCCGGAGCTGCTGAAGACGCTTCGCGACACCGGTTGCCTTTTCATTGTTTCGGCGGTCGAGTCTCTGGACGACGGTATCCTGGAAATATTGCAGAAAGGGCATACTCGGGAAGATTTTTTCGGGGTTGTAGAGAAGTGCCGGCAAGTGGGAATTGCGCTGCAGCCGACGTTTGTCCCATTCACGCCGTGGACTACATTTGAAAATTACCTCGATCTGCTGGAGCAGCTCCAGCGTCTGGACTTGATCGGGGCGGTTGCGCCGATTCAGCTGGCAATCCGGTTGCTGATCACGGCGGGTTCGCGGCTGTTGGACCTCGAAGAATTGCGAACGAGCGTGGGGCCGTTTGACGCAAAGTCGCTGATCCATCCCTGGGAGCACAGCGTGCCGGCGATTGACCGGCTCTGCGAAGAGTTGCAGGATATCGTGGCGTCGGAGGAGAAATTGAAGCACGAGCGAGCAACGATCTTCGAGAAGATCTGGCGAGCCGCGAATCGCGCTGCGGACCGCGGGATCGAGAAGGAGAATCTTGTGCTCGCTGCCGTGAAGGGCGTGCCCCACTTGAACGAGCCCTGGTACTGTTGAGCGGAGCCGACGAGGGACCAGTTGGTTCCTATCGCAAGAGCCAGGGAAGCGGTGAATCAGGCGGAATCGTTTCTATGAAGGTTTCGGAATGAACT
>DATHMM010000169.1:0-7803 GCA_035487095.1 Candidatus Sulfotelmatobacter sp. | reverse complement strand
CGAATGCCGCGTTGGCCCGGAACTCCTGCTGATGTCCGACCCTATGGCCGGCCTCGAAGGCACCAGTTCCGCCATTCGCTTCGATCTCGACGTGATGAGCATCTCTCTCGTAGAGCACAATCCCGGCATCGAAGCCACCGGTTACGGCCTCCTGGCCGATTTTCTCCGCGCCGCGCAATCCTGATTGTCGTCAGCGATTGGCGACTTGTTGTAGGGCCTGCCTTCCGAGGCTGGCCGCTCTTACTTTTGAGTGAGGGAGCCCAGCTCCCGCTTTTACCGAGTAAACACAATCTCTCAATTCAGCTTTGCAGGTAAACGCTGATCCTCAAAGGCGGCGGCAGAGCCGCACTCCAAACAATCGCAACTCCCAACGCCTCACCCCGCCCGCGTTCCATCCGGTACCGGCTTTTCCGGCATCGCCAGCACCGGCGTAACCCCATCCGCATAGCCAATATCGAAAAGCATTCCTTCCGAAATTTCGCCGGCCATTTTTCGCGGCTCCAGGTTCACCACAAACAGCGCCTGCCTACCCTCAATCTCCCGCGGATTCTCTCGTTCCTTCTTCATCCCCGCCAAAATCGAGCGCGTGTGATCGCCGAAGCTGACCGTCAGCTTCATTAGCTTCTCCGAGCGCGGTACTTCTTCGACTTTCTGAATCGTGCCGACGCGAATGTCCAGCGCTTCGAGCGCCGCAAACGCCACAATTGGTTTTACCGATGCCGGTTTAAATTCGCTCATCTCTCACCTGCGAAAATTCGCCGCGTACACCGGTGTTGGAATCGAGGCGTCGCACCGTTCGTCACGAATCGCCTCATCCGCCACCAGCCGCAGCGGAATGATGCCCGCCCACACGGAAAGCGCGTAATCCTCGGCGTCATCTTCCACGCCGCCCGTGCGCACCTTCGCCGAAACTTCCGCCAGCGGCAATTTCAGGATGCTAGTCGCCTTCAGCTCTTTTTCGTTCGGCTGCCGCGCATCTTCCCAGCGCCCCGGAATCAGCTTCTCCGTGAACGCCCGCAACGCCGCCAGTTTTTCCGCGGGATCGCCGATCACCGTAGCGGTGCCCAGCGCCACCACCGACCGGTAATTCATCGAATGGTTGAACACAGACCGCGCCAGCACCAGCCCGTCCGTCAGCGTCACTGTGATGCACACCGGTAACCCGCCCGCCGCCCCGCGCAACATGCGGCTCGCCGCCGAACCGTGAAAATAAATCGCATCACCCACGCGCGCGAACATCGTGGGAATCACAAACGGTTGGCCCTCCGCGGCGAATCCGACGTGACACACAAATCCCTCATCCAGAATTTTGTAAATTGCCTCGCGATCGTACACGGCGCGGTTGGCCTCGCGCACCACCCGCGTGCGGTCGCTCACGGCAAACGAATCAGGCATGGAAGACCTCGGGATGAAACACGGCGCGGAGTTGATAGCCGGCGCCATCGCGGCATGAGTGGGTTACAACTGCTTCGATGGTATCACGCGGTTTGAAAAGTCTGACGTCTGCGAAAAAATTCCGATAGGAAAGGGAATTGTGATGTGGATTTTAGGTGGTTCGAAGATGTGAGATCCGGGCAGCGTGGGAATCCCGGCCGCCCGGCATGAAATTGTCCGAACGCAACAGCTACTCCGGCACAATCACCGTTTTGTCTTTCGGCATCGCGTCGAGAGTTGCTTTATCAACGTGCAAATGCGCCATCACCAGTTCCGGTGGCGTGTGAGTGAGCCATTCCGAGAACGAAAGATCCTGGTAGTAGCTGCTCTTGAACATCTCCAAAAACACCAAGTCCGTGTCCCCGGTATTCTCGACGTAATGCAGCAGCGTCTTTTCTATATACCCTACGTCTCCCGCCTGAAAGTCCATGGTGCGAGCCTTGTTGCCTGTTGCCACCACAGTCATCCTTCCCTTGCCGGAAATGTAATACTGCCACTCGTCGGCATTCGGATGCCAATGGAGTTCCCGCAAGCCTCCCGGCCGAAGAGTGACCATGGCCATCGCGACGTTGGCTGAGGCCTTGAACTTGCTCGAATCCACGATACGCACTTCCCCGCCTTTCGTGCGTTTCGTCGGCGGCATCTCCATCGTGCGAAACGCGAAATCGGCCGGCGACTCCCCAAGTGCCCCCGCTGCCGCTTTCTGGTCCGCGTCCAGCGCCCCGGGGACATCTGTCTTGAAGATGAACAGCTCCTGCTTGGGGAGATTATTGAAAACCTGCTCACCCACTCCGAAGTTTTTGGCGAGGACCTCGCGCGGCAGGTGTGCCATCGAGTCGCTTAGCAGCACCGTCTCCGACTCCGAAAAATTTCCGTCGTCGAACACCAGCATGAACTCCGTGCCGTCCGGATCGAGCCCTTGAATCGAATGCGGAATCCCGCTGGGGAAATACCACAGATCGTTTTTCTTCACGTCCGCGACAAAGCTCTTGCCGTCCGCATCGATGGCCGTAATCCGCGCATTCCCATAGAGCACAAACGCCCATTCGTCCGCCGTATGCCAGTGCAGTTCGCGAACCCCGCCGGCGGTGAGCCGCATGTTCACGCCCGCAAGGGTCTTCGAGACGGGCAGTTCCCGTACGGTCACCTCGCGAGACCATCCGCCTTCATACGTCCGCTTGTTCGCAAACGCGAACGGATATTTGAACGCTTGAACCAGGCTCTTCGAATCGGTCGATGGCGGCCACATGGAATCCGGATTTTGCGCGTCCAGTGGCGCGTTCGCCGGGCCGGGAATGCTTTTGCTCCGGTCCTGCTTGGTATTCCCCTGGTCCTGCCCTGCAGCGGCGCTCCCGGTGAGGATGCCCGCCGCCGCAAGCGCTGCCGAGCCTACGCCGATAAATCCCCTGCGTGTCAGTACCTCTTTCTCTGTCTTTTGCTCAGTCTTTTCCTCTGTGCTTTCGCTCATTTGAGATGCCTTTCTGATTCGAATTTGTCTCCGCCACAACGTTCGAAGTCAGACCCGCGCTTTGATAATAGGATGGAAAACACTGCAAGTTGGATACAATTCGATTAACCGCATATGCCCGCAAGGTTTGATTGCCGCCAGCTTCGCAGTGCATTGGCCCCGGCCAGTGTGAGAAAATAATCGTCGAACGAACACGATTTTAAATTCGCCCGAGAAAAGAGTTATGACCACACCTGGTTTGAACGTTCGCGCCACACCCGCTTTGGATATTGCCTGGGTTCGCTCCCAATTCCCCTCGCTGCAAACCCAGGTCAACGGCAACACCGCGGCGTTCCTCGATGGCCCCGCGGGCACCCAGGTGCCCACCCAGGTCATCCACGCGATTCGAAGTTACCTGCTGACCTCGAACGCCAATACCGGCGGCGCGTTTCTCACCAGCCGCCGCACCGAGGAAATGATCGCCCACGCCCGCGCCGCCATGGCCGACCTCTTCCACTGCGAAAAAGATGAAGTGGTCTTCGGCCAGAACATGACCACCATCACCTACGCGATCTCCCGGGCCATCGCCCGCGAACTGAAGCCCGGCGACGAAATCCTGCTCACCACGCTTGATCATGACGCCAATTATTCGCCCTGGAAGGCGCTGGAAGAAAAAGGCGTGGTCATTCGCCAGGTGGATATTCGAGAAGCCGATTGCACGCTCGACATCGACGATCTGAAAAGCAAGCTCAACGAGAAGACGCGCCTCGTCGCCGTCGGCTACGCCTCCAATTCCGTCGGCACCATCAATCCCGTCGCCGAAATCACCCGCCTCGCCCACGCCGCGGGCGCGATGATTTATATCGACGCCGTCCACTACGCCCCGCACGGCTTGATCGACGTCAAAGCCCTCGACTGCGATTTCCTCGTCTGCTCGCCCTACAAATTCTTCGGCCCGCACATGGGCACGCTCTACGGTAAGCGCCAGCACCTCCAGTCCTTCCGTCCTTATAAAGTGCGTCCTTGCAGCGACCAGCTTCCCGACCGATGGGAAAGCGGCACGCAGATTCACGAATTGATTGCCGGCATCGGCGCCGCCGTCGAATATCTAGCCGAACTCGGCCGCCGTTGCGACGCCAATGCGAAAACGCGCCGCGAAGCCCTCGCCGCGGCTTATCACTCGACTGTTGCCTATGAAACCGGCATCATCTGGCGCCTGATCGAAGGCCTGAAGTCCATCCCCGGCGCGCGCGTTTACGGCATCACCGACCCGCAACGCTCCGCCGAACGCTGCTCCACGCTTTCCCTGCGCATCGGCAATCACCATCCCACCGCCATTGCCACGTTCCTCGGCGAGCGCGGCATCTTCACCTGGGACGGCAACTACTACGCCCTCAATCTCAGCGAACGCCTCGGCGTCGAATCCCAAGGTGGCATGCTCCGCATCGGCCTCGTCCACTACAACACCGCCGAAGAAGTGGACCGCCTCCTCGCCGCCCTCCGCGAATTCGCAGCGCGATAGGAATATCGATGCCAGCCCGATCCAACCCCAGAACTAAAACCCGCAAACCGGAAAAAGGTGCGCTGCCTCCGTTCAGTCGCCGCCCAAAAAAGAAATACTCTTTTCCAACTCCCATTCCGCCGGGCACTGTGGTGCACGTGAAAGATACCCGGGCGAAAAAGTGGAAGGGAAACGGTAATAAACGCTTTCGAATCGGCTATTACAGCCGGCAAGACGGATTGGACTGCATCTGGCTGGTCAATAACGATGGGGAATATCAAGAGACCATCGACCATGAATTTCTTTACAAATTCTTTGAGATAGAGCTCCTCTCAAAGGAGCGCAGCCTCTACGGCAAGAATCGTCCACAGTTGGGGCCAATTTCATCGAGCGCTTCCTGAGAGAATAAATCTAATACCTGCTATCGTTGGAGAAACATGGCAAAACGACCGAAACCACTCGTACTCACTGTGCTCGACGGCTGGGGCTACCGCGCCGAAACCAAGGGCAACGCCATCGCCCTCGCGCGCAAACCCACCTACGACGAACTCCTCCGCAAATTTCCCAACACGCTCATCCAAACCTCTGGCCCCGCCGTTGGCCTTCCAGAAGGCCAGATGGGCAACAGCGAAGTCGGCCACCTCAACATCGGCGCCGGCCGCGTCGTCCACATGGACATCACCCGCATCGATCTCCTCATCGCCAACAAGCAGCTCGATCAGGTCCCTCTCTTCCAGCAAGCCATGGAGCGCGGCCGCCAGCGCCAGCTTCATTTCATCGGCCTCCTCAGCGACGGCGGCGTTCATTCCCACATCAACCATCTCTTCGCCCTCCTCGAAATGGCCAAGCAGTCGAAGGTCGAAAAAGTTTTCGTCCACTGCTTCATGGACGGCCGCGACACTCCGCCCAACAACGGCCGCGACTTTGTCCGCCAGCTGCAGCAGAAAATGCGCGAATTGGGCGTCGGCGAAATCGCCACCCTCGTCGGCCGCTATTACGCGATGGACCGCGACAACCGTTGGGAGCGCATCGAACTCGCCTACCGCGCCCTCGTCCACGGCGAAGCGGAACTCAAATCCAGCGATCCCGTCGCCGCCCTGCAGCAGAGCTACGAACAGGGCGTCACTGACGAGTTCGTCAAGCCCATCGTAATCACCCGCGGCACCGGCCCCGCCGCCCCTCCCGTCGGCCTGATTCGCGACGACGACGCGGTCATCTTCTATAATTTCCGCGCCGACCGCGCCCGCCAGATCACCTACGCCCTCGAAGCGCCGGACTTCGACAAGTTCGCCGACCTCAAACGCCCCCAAAATCTCTTCTACGTCGGTATGACCAAGTACGACAAAAATTGGCCCTGGCTCAAGTGCGTCATC
The DNA here is from genome assembly GCA_035487095.1 of Candidatus Sulfotelmatobacter sp. Classification (GTDB taxonomy): domain Bacteria; phylum Acidobacteriota; class Terriglobia; order Acidiferrales; family UBA7541; genus Acidiferrum. Next base: position 2,048 of record DATHMM010000169.1, on the reverse strand, counting down.
ACGCCGGAAAAGCTCGAGCAAATCCTCGCGCAAGTCTTCCAGGAGCTGCAGTACAAAAATCTCCGTTGCGCCGAAACCGAAAAATACGCCCACGTCACTTATTTCTTCAACGGCGGCGTCGAAAAGCCCTTCACCGGCGAAGAGCGCATCCTCGTGCCCTCCCCGAAAGTCGCCACCTACGATCTCAAGCCCGAAATGTCCGCCGAGGGAATCACCGACACTGTCGTGAAAGCCATCGAAAAGGGCGAATTCGACGCCATCATCATGAACTACGCCAACGCCGACATGGTCGGCCACTCCGGCAAACTCGAAGCCTCCATCAAAGCCGTCGAAGCCGTGGACGCCGGCCTCGGCCGCATCTATCAAACGCTTAAGCCCCGCGGCGGCGCCTGGATCATCACCGCCGACCACGGCAACGCCGAAACCATGATCGATCCCGCCACCGGCGGCCCGCACACCTACCACACCACGAATCCCGTCCCATTCATCTGCGTCACTGAAAACGATGCGCTCCAACTCGCCCCCGGCGGCGCCCTCCGCGACATCGCCCCCACCATGCTCGGCATCCTCGGCGAGCCCGCCCCCGCCGACATGACCGGCCGCGACCTCCGCCTCAAGCCACAAACGTAAATGACGCGCACCGCTCCGGAATCCACCAAGCTCACCATCTGCGTCTGGCACCCGTTCACCGAATGGCGCCCCCCGACTTCGCTTGCCGAAGCAATTCGCAATCGCTGGCCCGCAATGCGCGTCGTGCACCTTCCCGACTACGATCGACTCCCGGAGGAACTCCCCGACACCGACATCTTCGTTGGCTACTCCTTGCGCGCAACGCAACTCGCCGACGCCAAAAAATTAAAATGGATTCACTCCACCGCCGCCGGCGTGGCGCAACTCATGTACCCAGAACTGCGCGATTCCGGCATCCTGGTCACCAATCCCAGCGGCATTTTTTCCGTGCCAATGGCCGAACACACTCTGGGCCTGCTCATCGCAATGGCCCGCAATTTTCCGGATTCGGTCCGCTACCAGGACCAGGCAAAGTGGGCGCAACAGGAACTCTGGGATCAGCCGCAACATCTCACTGAATTAAATGGCCAAGTATTGCTCATCGTAGGCTATGGCTCCATCGGCCACGAACTGGCTCGCCGCGCGAAGGCCTTCGACATGCGCGTCTGGGGCGTCTCGCGCTCCGGCAAAGGCAATGCCTCACTCGCCGAAAAAATCGTCCCGATCAGCCAGCTTCACGAAGTTTTGCCACACGCCGACTTCGTGGTCATCAGCGCGCCCGAAACGAACGAGACGAAGCATCTCATCGGCGCAACCGAACTCGCCCGCATGAAACCCACCGCCCGCCTAATCAACGTCGCGCGCGGCACCCTGCTCGATCAATCCGCCCTCATCACCGCCCTGCAGCAGAAAAAAATCGCCGGCGCCGCCCTCGACGTCACCGATCCCGAACCCCTGCCCGCCACTGATCCGCTCTGGAAAGCCCCCAACCTGCTCATCACCCCGCACACCAGCGCCATCAGCGACCGCCTTTGGCCGCGTCAAACCGCCTTGCTTCTAGATTTACTGGAACGCTGGTTCGCAGGACGCGAACTCTTCAACCAGGTCGATCTCCGCCGCGGCTACTAACAGGAGCGCGCCGAATTTGGAGTGCGGGAGCTCTGCTCCCGCTTTTACGCAGTAAGCCCATCGCCCAAATTGAATTTAAGTGTCAAAAGCGGCGGTAGAGCCGCACTACAAGAAAAATCCCACACGCAGCGGTCAATTAATCTCCCACCCCGCCCTTTACCGACTGATATCCTTCCCGCGTGTACACCACGATCTTCTGTTTCTTTCCTTTTTGATCCGTAACCACCAGCGGTCCGCCGTCCGGCGCCACCAGTTCCACTTTTATCTTACGGAATTTTCCATCCTGGTTCAGGTTCGAAGGCGTATACGAAATGCTGTACTGGTGCCTCAAAAACGCCGCCACTTCCCGCATGATCCCCGGAAGCTCCCCGTCAAATTGCGGGAACCACGCGTAGCCCCCTGTCATTTGC
>DATHMM010000168.1:0-3772 GCA_035487095.1 Candidatus Sulfotelmatobacter sp. | reverse complement strand
GCCAGCCGCCATTTCATCTGGAACTTTTCGGCGATCGGTGAAAAATGTTTGGCGAAATCGGCCAGATCTTTATCGGCGAGATCGATGTCGAAGTCTCTGGGATCGAACTCGACGCGCATCAGGAAGAGTCCGGACTCTTCGTCAGCGTGCTCGTCGGCATGCAGGATATTACCGCCGTGGCGGTAGACGAAGTCGGCGATGGTGGCGACCTCGCCTTTGGCGTCGGGGCAACTGACGAGCAGGATGGCGGAGTTCTTCATATCTACAGGCAGCGGGTCAGCGGCCTTTCTTGCGTTCGTTCTCCGCGACCCGCGCCTTTACCAGCCTTTTCAGAAGAGCGGCGGCTAAGGGCTTGTTCGGTGCGAAACGGATGGTGCCTTTCGAAGTTTGGAAGTTCTTGAGTTCGTTCTTGAACTCGATGGTCGGCCCGGCGCCGGGGAACAGACTGCAGTGATCTGAGAATGCGGCAAAACTCGCGAGCATGCCTTTGTACTTGAAGGTCGGGATGCCGTAGCTGATGCCCTCGGTCGCCTCGGACGGCGCAACGGAGCGAATGACAGCACGAACTTTGTTCAAGGTCGCGCGGGCGGGTTCAGGGACGCGTTCGAGATATTCGTCCACCGTCCTAGGAACTTTGGTCGCCTTCCCTTTTGTCTTTTTCACTGGCTGACCTCATTTCTTCCCCAACTGTTTCAATATCTCCCGCGCAGCGTTCGCTCCCGAGCCGCCGGTGAGGCCCGCGCCGGGATGCGTGCCGCTCCCGCAAAGATACAGGTTTTCGATCGGCGTACGGTAGCGCGCCCAGTCCAGCAGCGGGCGCATGGTGAAGAACTGATCGAGGGCGAGGTCGCCGTGGAAGATTTGGCCGCCGGTTAATCCGTAGACGTCTTCGAGATCCTGCGGGGTGATGATCTGATGGGTCAAGATCATCTCGGGAAGATTAGGAGCGTATTGGGCGAGGGTCTGCACCACGGTTTGTCCTAGCGCTTTGCGCTGGTCTTCCCAGTCGCCTTTGAGTTTGTAGGGCGCGTACTGCATGTAGATCGACATCACGTGCTTGCCTGCTGGAGCGAGCGTGGGATCGGTTAGCGACGGGATGGTGACTTCGAGATAGGGTTGGCGCGAGAAATTGCCGTACTTCGATTCGTCGAAGGCACGCTCCAGGTAGTCGATTTCGGGGCCGACATGAATGCGTCCCTTGAGCGCGGCACCGTCCCCGTTTTTCAAAGCAGTGAAATTCGGCAAGGCGGAGAGCGCCAGGTTGACTTTGGCGACGGTGCCGTTGCCGCGGTAATGCTGCAGCTTTTGCACGAAGTCAGGGGAAAGATGTGTGGGATCGGTGAGCTTGAGCAGGGTGCGTTTGGGGTCGGCGTTGGAGATTACCGCCTTGGCGCTGATTTCTTCGCCGGTGGAGAGCAGAACGCCAGTGGCTGTGCCGTCTTTCACGCGAATCTCGATGACTTCGGCCGCGGTGCGAATCTCAACTCCCGCATCCTTTGCGGCGGAAGCCATGGCTTCGGTGAGTGCGCCCATGCCGCCGGCAGCGAAGAATGCCGCACCTGCGGGATGAGAATCGCCGGCCGCGCGGATCAGCAACTGCAAAGCGCTTCCGGCTGACCATGGTCCGAGGAAAGTTCCGAAAATTCCACGCGCCGCTATCACGGCTCGCAATAATTCAGTCTCAAAATATTCTGCTACCAGGTCGGCTACGGCCATCGGTCCCCAGCGCAGGACGCGGTACATATCCCGCTTGCCGAGGTTGCGCAGAGCGCGGCCGGTCTTGAGCATGCTCCAGAGATCGCCGCCGCTGGGGCGGTCGATGTCCGGTGGAGTCACAGCGAGTGCTTCGGCGATTACTTTGCTGATCTTCCCCAGAGATTTTTCGAACTCGGGATACTTGGCTGCGTCTTTTTGCGAAAAGGCCGCGATCGACTGCGCGGATTTGTTTTCGTCCTGGTACAGCGAAAGAGCGCGACCGTCGGGTGAGAGCGCGGTGACACAAGTATCCGGCGTGATCAGCCTCAAGCCGTGTTTTTCCAGTTGCATCTCGCGGACGACGTCTGGACGAATGGGTCCGGCGGTGTGTGCCAGCGTGGAGCAACGGAAGCCGGGATGAAATTCATCGGTGATCGCGGCGCCGCCGACCTGGGATCGACGCTCGAGTACTAGAGGCTTGAATCCTGCTTTAGCCAGGTAGAACGCAGTGACCAGGCCGTTGTGGCCGCCGCCGATGATAACGATGTCGCGTCCGCCGGTTGTGGTCTCGGGCATGTCAGGCCGCTCCCTTGATATCTTTCAGAATTTCGAGAGCCGCAAGGCGCCCAGGAGCGCCCATGATGCCACCGCCGGGATGCGTCGCCGAACCGCACATGTAGAGATTCTGGATGGGCGTGCGAAAGCGCGCATATCCTGGCGCCGGACGCAGGAAGAAGAGCTGTTCGAGCGACAGTTCGCCCTGGAAGATATTGCCTTCGCTCAAGCCCCACTCACGTTCGAGATCGAGCGGAGTGATGACTTGTTTGTGAAGGATGATGTCTTTGATGTTGGGCGCGTACTCGGCGATGGTGTTGACCACCGTGTCGCCGAAGGCTTCTTTCTGATCGTCCCAGTTCAAACCGGGGCGTAATTTGTAGGGCGCGTACTGCACGAAGCAGGAGAGCACGTGCTTGCCCGGGGGCGCGACCGACGGGTCGGTGAGCGACGGGATCACCATATCGATGTATGGTCGGCGCGAGAAGTTGCCGTACTTGGCGTCGTCGTAGGCGCGTTCCATGTATTCGACGCTTGGAGAAATTGAGATTGCTCCGCGCAAGTGCGCGCCGGGTCCGGGCATGGCTTTGAAATTCGGCAGCGCGTCGAGCGCCATGTTCACCTTGCCCGAAGATCCTCGATACTTGAAGCGGTTGATGTCTTCGAGGAAGTCGGCGGGCAAGTGTTCGGCTTCTATGAACTTGTTGAAGGTGAGGCGGGGATCGACGCTTGAAGAAATTGTTTCGGCGTAAATTTCGTCGCCGTTGGTGAGGACAACACCTTTCGCCTCGCCATCCTTGACGATGATTTTTGCGATGGCGGCCTGGGTGCGAATCTCCACGCCGGCTTCGCGGGCAGCGTCGCCGATAGCGTTGGAAATTGCGCCGGTACCGCCGCGCGCGAAGCCCCAGGCGCGGAAAGCTCCATCGATTTCTCCCATGTAGTGGTGCAGTAGAACGTAGGCGGTGCCGGGCGAGCGCACGCCGAGGAACGTGCCGATGATGCCGGAGGCTGACATCGTGGCTTTGAGGACGTCAGTCTCGAACCATTGATCCAGAAAATCGATAGCGCTCATGGTCATGAGCTGGACTTGGTTGTATTTGTCGTAGCTTGACATTCCCTGGAAGCGGCGTCCGATGAAGAGCAGCTTCATCAATTCGCGCGGGTTGAGAGTATTGGGATCGGGCGGCACCATGCTGAGAATCGGCTTCACGAAGCGGCACATGGCTTGCATGGCCTTGCCGAATTCGTCGTAGGCTTCGGCGTCGACGCGGGAGTGGCGGGCGATCTCGCGGTGAGTTTTGCCGTGATCGTTCACGCGCCACAGGTAATCTCCGTTGGGCATGGGCGTGAATGTGCCGTCGAGCGGGAGAATTTCGAGGCCATGGCGCGGGAGGTCGAGGTCGCGAATGATCTCCGGCCGCAGTAGTGAGACAACATAAGAGCAGACGGAAAACTTGAAGCCGGGAAAGACTTCTTCGGTGCAGGCAGCGCCACCTAAGATATGGCGGCGTTCGAGCAC
>DATHMM010000167.1:0-89197 GCA_035487095.1 Candidatus Sulfotelmatobacter sp. | reverse complement strand
GGAGGTCGGTCATGCCACAAGTACAAATGAAGCCGTCTTACATCCCCATGACTATTTCCTGCGACCACTGTCTGCAAGAACAGGTCGTACACATGCAAGCCCGAACCGGATTCTGGCAAATGGCGCATCAATCAGTTAAGTGTGTAAGGTGCGAGAAGTATTTTGAGGTGATGATTCCCGACGCAATCGTCGCCGGGCCGTTCCTTCCACCTAAAGTCTCATCGGCACAATAGGAAGAGCGATCCGAATTACGCTCGTCGCTCTGAACTTCAACAGAGTGGCAGGGTTGCCGTGCTATAGTCGCAGCATCTCCAAATCTCGAATGGTTGGAAGAGCCCGGTGCAAGCTGGGCTTTTTCCTTTTATAAAATCCTATTGCCAGCGGCTCTAATTGGTGCAAACATGCCGCGCTTAAGTACCGCGTCATGCCCACGAATGGTGATGCGGCAGCTTACGCCAAGGCCCGGCCCCGCCGCCGGGCCTTTTCTATTGCTTCTACCCCCGCTTCTTCGCGGTTCCGATGCGGTTCTCTGCATTCTTCGAAGAGTCTGGCGACCTTCGACACGGTGCCGGGGCATCAAACGCTATCGGTGGTGATCGAACCGACGAAGGTCCAATTGCCTGGATGAGTGATTCCTTTCGGAGTGCGTTTGATGTGATGGATGGCAATGCCGTGGCTGCAACGGCAAGATTCCTTCGAGCTTGGGGTTAAAGAGCGGGAGCGAGCATCGCAAAATATTAGCATGGTGTAAATGGGCTGTTCGTATCTACGATAGTCTGGGGCTCGGAAGGGCGGATGTCATGGCGAAAATCTTTGAAGTTCAGTATTGGTTCACTTGTCCCGAGGCGGAGTGCCTCAAAAAAAACCTGAACACGATAACGATCTCTGCCGATTACCCCGAGGACGCCAGGGAGTTGGCTCTTGCCGGTTTGATTTGCGAGCATTGTCAGAAAGAACTTCCCGAGGGATATTTTGTTTCGACCTCGATCAAACAAGTGGGATAGCGGGGACGTACTATCACGGCACGTTGACAGGGCAACAGCCAATTACTTCTTGACCGGTCGATAGTCGCGGCACTTGCATCCCGGGAACCAGCATGGATGTGTCAACACCCCCAATGTGATTTTCTTGTGATGAGCACCGATGCCGTGCTTACAACGACAGGGCTTCTTCGAGCGAAGAGAATAAAACCGACGATCTGGCACGAGAAAATACTAGCATGGCATTGCGGAAGGTGCGGAGTGGCCGTAATGGCGGACCATCTGCCGCCCCAGTGCTCCACTTGTGCGTTAACTAGGCAAGTCGGGTCGGGACCGAGAGAAACTGCGAAGCCTTGTGAGCAGCGCTCCCAAATGGGGGCGGTCTTCTTGAGCAACGCCAGTGAATTCCAACCCCATTCCGCTAGCGCCCTCCACGTGGCGCACAACAGCCCTGGTTCTGATCTGCCCTTCTTCTACGAGAAAATCAATCTCTGCTTTCGCCCCAACGGACTGAGGTGTACTTGTCTCAACAAAGACTCCCCTAAAACTCAGGTTCCGAATGCGCGAAACATCGCTACGTCCTGCGCAACTCCAATACACTCGAACCCCCTCCGGCGTTTCGACGCGCAAAGCCTTCCTCCGGGAGAAGGATGGCATCTGGAATAGGGTTCGCATGTAACACCGCTGACCCTACGGAGGGAAATTCTGAGCTCAGAAAAGGAGTGAAGACCCAATGTCTTTCACCACGTTACTCTGAAGATTTGCTTGAAACAACCCAGCAGAGCGGGCTCAGCCCCTAGTAATTCGCGATTCGCGAAATCTCGTTAGGCAAAGATCCGAGACCGGAAAGAAGCACCGGCTAATCTCATTGCTTGCAAATGGAGTTTTCCGTATGGATGGCCTACTCAAGTTGAGAGAATATGAAGGATGCGAGCGCTAAAAATTAACGCGCTGGGCCAGCTCCTTGAACCTTGGATCGGAATGAAGGTTATTGAGAGCTGGATCCACTTTGAGCAGTGCCATGGAGGCAGAGCGATCCTTGTACGCCTTTTCGAGCCATTCGAATGCCGAGTCTCGATCGCCCAAACCAGCGTAGATCAAGGCTATTGCATAGGCTGGGACGTATTGTCGACCGGACCGCTGTTTCAAAAGGCCGAGTATCCTTCTCGCTTGTTCCACGTTTCCCGCCAGGGCGTAGGCGTGTCCTAGTGATCCTTCGTAAGAAGAGTCGCCTCCGGATAGCCGCACAGCCTCGGTAAACTCCGAGATAGCTTTTTCGGGCATACCTTTCTGCTCGTAAACATTTCCAAGCCGAAAATGAGCGCGCGGGAAGTTGGAGTCAATCTCCACGGCCTTGTTTAGCGTTTCAATGGCCTGCTCGAAACGCCCGGCCAAGCACAAAATTAGTCCGGCGTTGCTACTGACGATCAAGGAAAGAGGATCGTCCTGCTGGGCCAGTTGCGTTTCGGAAAGCGCTTCGGAATTGCGTCCCATCGCTGCCAGGTCTTGTCCATTCCAGGAGTGGGCCATCGCATAGTTGGGATTGCTTTCGAGTGCGCGCCGGAACTCCTTTTCGGCAGCTAAGCCGTTCCAATCGTAATAGAAGTACACGAAGCCGAGGGTGGCATGCGCCTCGGCCAGACTATCATCCATGCTCAGGGCTTTTTTGGCAGCGGCTTCCGCGGGGGGAAACGCTTCTGTCGGAGGGAGTATACCGTAAAGCCCCAGCAACGCGTAGGAATCGGCAACTCCCGCGTGGGCCTCCGCAAATTGGGGATCCAACTTCACCGCCTGTTGGAAATAGCGCAGACCCGTGGTTAAAGCCTTCTCCGTTCTCCTGTTCCAGAAATAGCGGCCTCTAACATAAGCCTGATAGGCGTCATTATTCTTAGTCGAGAGTTTCGCAAGCTTTCGCTTCTCCTCCTCCCCCGTAAGTCTCAGGCAGATGGATCTGGTGACTCGGTCGGAGAACTCATCTTCCAAGGCAAATACATCCGTAAAATTCTCGTCAAAAGAGTCTGCCCAAAGCTGCGCGCCGTCGCGAACCCTAGTCAATTGCACGGTCAAGCGCACGCGGTCCCCGTCGCGTTGGATGCGCCCATCCAGGACCGCGTCCACCCCCTGCTCAAGCCCCGCCGCTCTGGCATCTTGCGCTCCGTCCGCATATTTTTGAATCGCGCTGGTGGGCCGGGTGACGATCTTCCCGGTGTTGCCTAACTTGGTGATAAGCGCGTCGGCCATCGCGATACCGACATACTCCCCGCCATTCTTGTCGCCAACGGTCTGGAACGGCAAAACCGCCAATGAGCGGACCATGGGGCTCCCAGCGGGTGCGGCAGCGCTTCCACCCCGTACCCTCACGATGCGCGCAAGGAAAAGTGTGGCAATGACGACAACCACAGCAAGCGTGGCGAGCCTACTGCTGAGCCCCTTCGGCGCGCGTGCAGTCCCGGATTCCGTTTGCCCTGCGATGACCTGTTCCTGAGGGGCAACTTCGGTTGCGGGTTCCGGGTTGCCGCGTTCGACCACATGACTGACGCTGGCAACGAATCTATAGCCCCTCTTGGAAACCGTCTCAATGTAACTCGGCTGACCGCAGTCGTCGTGCAACACTTTCCTGAGGGAGGAGACCGTTACAGAAAGATTGCCTTCTTCCACGAAGGAATCGGGCCAGAGGACGCTCATCAATTCTTCTCTTTGGCAAAGGTGTCCGCTGCGTTCCACAAGAACTACCAGCATATCGAAGGCTTTTGGGGACACCGGAACGGAGCGCCCGTCAGAGGAAAGGAGGCGCTCAGCAGGGTCCAACTCAAAGGGACCGAAGCGGTATAAATGCTTGATACAGCTAGGCATATAGAGCGAAAGAGTTTCTTAACATTTTTTTTATCGATTTCACAGGACGCCGAACGCTATACCCCATAGCATCGCGGCCTGTTCCCTACGATCTTTGCAGAGCGGGAGTATAGCGCTGATTCGGAGAGAATTCACCCACAATTAAAAAATGGCTTCAACGGGCCTCGACTGCTTGTGGGCGACCGAAGATGCGCAGGGAAACTCTAAAGCTGGACTTTAAATTAATGGAGTAGGCACACATGGAATCATCGGGCATAGAATTTGTGACCGCCAAAGAGGTTCAATTCGAACCGAAGACCATCCTCCCCGATCACGTACATACAAAGCCTTATTTCTGTTCCATTCTAAAGGGCAGTTACGCTGGGAAGTATGGATCCAAGTTTCAAGAAGGGCGCCCTGCCGAAACAGTATTTCGACCGGCCGGCGAGAGGCATTCGGTGCATTTCCATGATGTCGCCACCCATATCCTGGTCATTGAGTTTACGTTAAGCTTCTTGCGACGGATTGCGGAACACCGTTGCGCGCTGGACGTTTCGTCCAATTTCTCCAACGGGAAACTGACCTGGCTCGCCAAGCGACTCTGGTCGGAGTATCTGGTTGCCGATTCCTGTTCCGCGCTGGCCGTTGAAGGCATCTTGATGGAGATGCTGGCGCAGGTTACGCGGCAGCGTGCTCCAGCAGTCCAACGAATCCCGGCCTGGCTTACCCAAGTGAAGCAACAGCTCGAAGACACATGCGAGCAAGGCCTTTCTGTCGGCATCCTGGCAAAAACTGCCGACGTTCATCCGGTGTACCTGGTTACGGCATTTAAAAAAGCATTCCGCACCACGCCGGGTGAATTCCAACGCCAGATGCGCATCCGAAAAGCCGAACAGATGATGTCCAAGACGCCCGGTATACCTCTTTCTGAAGTTGCACTCGCGACCGGTTTCTTCGACCAGAGCCATTTCTCCCGTGCTTTCCGGCAAGTTACCGGTTTCACACCGAGCAGCTTCCGCCAGAATTGGTCAAAATCTTAGAGCGTTCCAAAACGCCTTTGTTTCGTGCTAGACGACCTGGAGCTCAAGTCGTTTAACTGTGACAATCCACGACTAAGTGGCCGAAGGAATAGAAAAGTGATGATAACCTTCAGAGTCAAGCCACTCAGCAAGTACAGCGCAGCGGCAAGTTGAGCAGTCACAAGTTGAAATTTTTTGGCTGCGGCTGGCGGCAATCGAACGATTGCCTGAGAGGTTCTCTAAAGATGAAGGGCCCCAATTCAAAGGTGAAACCTGTGTCTGAACGCCTGCTTACGCGCCGTGACATGTTGAGTTTGATGACCACTCCGATCGTTTTGTCGGCACTCCCCCCTGACGCCGAGTCCACCACACCTAACTCCGTGCCGTACGATTTGCTCATCAAGGGCGGCAAGGTGGTGGATCCATCGCAAAACATCGAGGAAGAACTCGACGTGGCCATCCGCGAAGGGAAGATTGTACTCCTGCAAAGAGACATCCCCGCCTCACAGGCCCAGCAAGTCCTCGATGCAAAAGGCAAAATCGTTACGCCTGGCCTTATTGACCTGCATGTTCATGTTCTCCCTTACGTAGGGGAGACCGGGACCGAAGCGGATCCCTGCTGCGTAAGCCGCGGTGTTACCACGGTTGTCGATGCTGGATCCGCCGGGGCATTTACACTCCCTGCACTGCGAAAGTTTGTCGTGGAGAAGTCGGAGACCAGGGTTCGCTCGCTGGTACATATCGTAGCCATCGGGATGATCGTGTCGATCACTCCGGGAATGGAAGAACTCGGAGACTTGCGGTTTTGCGATCCCAAGCGCGCGGCCAAAGCGGCCCTCGAGAACAAGGATCTGGTGTTGGGCTTCAAACTTCGAATTGACCGGAAGTTCACAATTCCTGGAAGCAATGACATGGAGGCCATGAAGCGCGCACGAGCTGCCTGCGACGAGACCTCCCTGCCGCTGACCACCCACATCGGGGGTTCCTACACGCCGCTGAAGGAATTCCTGGTAATGATGAAGGAACGCGACATAGTCACTCACATTTATAATCCCCGTCCGAACAGCATCCTAGATGATGGCGGGAAACTCTTGCCCGAAGTCTTGGACGCACAGAAGCGTGGCGTGCGCTTCGATATCGGCCATGGACGAACGAACTTTTCTTTCCGGGTGGCGGAGAAATGCATGGGACAAGGGCTCATCCCAGACACGATTTCGAGTGACGTAAGCAACGGCAGCGTGCGAGGCCCCGTCTTTGACCTGATGACGACCATGACGAAAATGATGGTCCTCGGCATGAATCTACGCGAGGTCGTCGAGCGTACTACGATTAATGCGGCCCGGTCCCTCAACTTTGGATTGGAAATCGGAACTCTGAAACCCGGCGCCGAAGCCGATGTCGCCATTATTGAACTCCGCTCCGGTGAGTTCAACTTCGTGGACTCGGAAGGTCAAACGAGAACCGCCCATCAGAAGTTGGAGCCATCGGCAACTGTTAAGGCAGGCAAAGTGTTTTATCCGGCCAAAGCCTAGAGTTTCCCAAGATAGGGGTAGAGGAGAATTACTTAGCACCATGAATTCCCAAAACACGACGATACGTATTAAAAAAAACCACGTGGCGCTGATGTGTCTCGGAGTTGTCATTTTCCTAGCCAGTTTGTGGACCCTGGTTATCAGAGCGCAAGATTTACAAACGCGCGAGATACCGAAGTTCGTGGTCGAACCACAATGGCGGAAGCCCCTGCCCGATCGGTGGATCACTGGCGAAGTCGGCGGCACGTGCTTCGACGCGCAGGATCACCTTTTCACAGTTAACCGCGGGAATCTTACGCCAAAAGAACAGGTCCTCGGCGTAACATCACCGGCAATCATCGAGTTTGATACGAACGGCCAAGTTGTAAACTCCTGGGGCGATCGCAAGATTCTTCCGAATAAGTTGCACGGGTGCTTCGTCGATTACCAGGGGAATGTATGGATCGCCGGCAACGAGGATGCCATCGTTCAGAAATATACTCATGACGGCAACAAATTGTTATTGCAAATCGGCACCAAGGGACGATTCGATACTTCCGACGGAACAATTGCCGGAGCCCCACTGAACTCGAGCCACGAACTGCTGAATCTTCCTTCGAGTGTGGCCGTCGATCCAACGAATGGCGACGTGTACATCTCGGACGGTTACGGCAACCGGCGGATTGTCGTTTTTGACCACGAGGGCCACTATTTGCGCCAGTGGGGACGGCAAGGCACGCTGTCCGAAGTGGACGCAGGGGAAGGCGGAGTGTTCTTAAAAGTAGTGCACTACGTCGTTCTTGGGAACGATGGGCTGGTATACGTGTGCGACCGTCTGGGTGGCCGCATCGAAGTGTTCGACAAGATGGGCAACTTCAAGAGGAACATCAAAATCGAGAGCAAAACGGCCCGGCTCACCGGCATCGGGGCCGTCTGCCAATTGGGCTTTTCGTCCGACCCGGCGCAAAAATACATGTACATCTGCGATTGCGGAGACGAAGAGATACGAATCCTGGATCATGCGAGCGGAGCACAAATCGGCACTTTTGGGCGCTCCGGTTTCGAGGTCGGGGAATTCAACGGCTTGCATAGCCTAGCGGTAGATTCGAAGGGCAATATTGTGAGCGGTGAAGCGGGCGTGGCAACCGGAGGCGGCCATCGGGTCCAAATGTTTCGTTTGGTGGGCAACTGAACCAATGCTGACAAGCTCCACACCGGCAGCTTGCTGCGTGACGCCCTTTCCAGGAGTTTCATGACGCGGCCTTCTCGCAGACAACTCTTGCTGTCAGGACTCAGCCTGACCACAACAGCCATAGTCGCTCCGAACGCGGAAAGTTCCCGGCCCGGATCTAATGGCACAGATCGAGACTCCAAGAGCGAATCCACATCCGTCCCCCGCTTCGAGCAAGCTAACAGCTTGCCGGAAATCGAGGCAATGGCCCGCGAGTCCATGAACCCGGATGTTTATCAATGGGTTTCGGGTGGCGCGGCCGATGAAACTACCCTGCGATGGAATCGTGAAGCCCTGGAACGCATCCGATTGCAGCCGCGGATTTTGATGAATGTTTCGTCGCTCGATACGCGCACCAAATTGCTAGGACATGAACTGCCATTCCCGATTTTGCTGGCACCGACAGGCGGACAGGGAGTTATGCATCCTGAAGGGGAACTCGCGACCGTACGCGGAGCAGGCTTGTCCTATGCGACCGCGGTGATCAGCGCCGCCTCTTCCTACCCGATTGAAGAGATTGCGCGGGCCGCATCGGGGCCGTTCTGGTGCCAGATGTTCATCAAGCCGGACCGCGGCCTGACTCGGAGCTACGTGGAGCGAGTCGAAGGGGTGGGTTGCCAAGCGCTTTGTGTGACCGTCGACGACGCCGTGACCGGCATTCGAGATCGAATCTGGCGGGCCGAAAGTACCTCGCCCAATATTAAGGCCGTAAACCGCACAGGAATCACGAGTGCAAAATATGGCCCACCGGGAGTCGGGTATAAACCCGTTGTTCCCGACAAAGTGACTTGGGACGATGTCGCATGGCTCCGGTCGTTCGCCCGCGTTCCCATTTTGTTAAAAGGGGTGTTGAGTCCTGACGACGCTGAAACGGCGATTTCCGCCGGTGCATCAGGTGTGATCGTCTCCAACCATGGGGCTCGGCAACTCGATACGGTATCGGCCACGATTGATGCACTCCCCGCGGTCGCAGAAAGGGTCGCCGGCCGGATTCCCGTGCTGGTCGACGGGGGAATTCGTCGCGGGACAGACGTGTTGAAGGCACTGTCGCTCGGGGCTACCGCGGTGTTGATTGGCAGGCCTTACGTCTACGGGCTCGCGGTCGGAGGAAAATTTGGCGTAAGCCGGGTGGTGGACATTCTGCGTAGCGAACTTGAGGTGGCCATGGCCTTGACGGGCCGGCCAACGATTGCCAGCATCGACCGATCGGTTCTCCGAATGGACCAGAGATAGGCCGATACGATGAAGATGAACTTGACAACAAGCGCCCTATTGCGGCGCTGTTGCGCGTTGGCGACGAGCACATGGAGCGACGCTCTCGACCAGTTGGGGATCGCAGGCGTGATTGAGGGACTAGCGCTGCAAAGTGGCTCCGGTTGCGTCGCCGGAGTGGCGCTCACCGTACAAGAAACCGTTGGTCCGCTGCAGGCCTTCCCGAGAGAAGCCTTTGCAGTCGGCAGCTTCCTCGACGCGCTCTCTGAAGGAAATATACTGGTGATCGAAATGGGCGGGGCTGAAGTTTCTACTTTTGGCGGACTGGCCGCCCAGGCAACACGCAATCAGGGAGCGGCGGGCGTGGTTATCAACGGCGGATGTCGCGACCTGGCAGCTATTCGGGAAACCGGATTGTGGGTCGCCAGCAAGTGCATTACGCCGATTTCCGGCCAAAGACGTGTGAACGTGACGGGGGTGAACATACCCATAACCGTCTGCGGAGTCGGGGTAGATCAAGGAGATTTCATCATTGGCGATGAAACTGGGGTGGTCTGTGTGAGCGCCGAGCGACTCCCCGATGCCTTGACCCTCGCTGAGGAGTTGCACGCGAGAGACAAGCAGTTTGCGGATGACCTTTCCGCGGGGCACGCCTTTGGGTCCACTTCCGCGCGCTTGAAACATACGTAGTTACCGGAGATGTCAGCTATAGAATGGGAGTTATTTTGTGGAAGGCTCGAGAAAATCTCAGACCACCTTGCAGACCTGTTATGCCGACCGGATCGTTGCCACGCTCCGGCGTATGGGCGTACAGCACCTGTTTGGCATGCCCGGAGGAGGAAGCAACGCCGACCTGATAGAAGCGGCTCTGCGCGCGGGATTGCCCTTTTCGCTAGCGCACACGGAAACCGCATCCGCGTTCATGGCCACTGCGCAAGCGGAAATCACGGGGAGACCCGGCGCATGCATGGCTACGCTCGGGCCGGGAGCGGCTTCGCTGATGAACGGTGTCGCCAATGCGAGCCTTGACCGAGTTCCGCTGGTCGTTTTGACGGACTGCCTCGCGGCCAGCGCTGGCGTGATGCAGCATCAGGTGTTCGCCCATGGAGAAGTCTTTTCGCCCGTGGTGAAGTGGAGCGCAAGGCTCTCCGCCGAAAAGATCGATCAACAGCTGCAAGACGCCGTGGAGACGATCGCGAGCTTCCCTCCCGGACCGATTCATCTGGATGTCTCGTCCGAAATTGCCTCGGCCCCAGCGGAGTCGCCAGATCTCGCGGAGTTTTCCTCCTTGGCGTTCCGGCCTCAGACGGATCCGAGCATGCCTTTGCACGTCCAAGAGATTCTTCGCCGGGCCAAACGTCCCCTCTTCTTGATCGGGTTGGGCGCCCGAACTGCCGAGATTTCGAGCGAAGTCCGGAAGCTATGTGAACAATTGCGAATTCCCGCCCTGGTGACCTACAAAGCGAAGGGGGTAGTACCGGACTCTCATCCCTGGTTCGCCGGCGTACTGACCAACGGAACTCTCGAACGCGAATTCCTCGAGCGTGCGGACACTTTTCTAGCCGTCGGCCTGGACCCCGTAGAACTCCTCCCAAGGCCCTGGGCACTCAAGCAACCGGTTATCGCGATTTCGTCTTGGTCCGTAAACCAACAGCACATCCCGCTCACCTGTGAATTAGTGGGTAATGTCGTGGCCTGGTTGAAAGGGGTCGCGGAGTTCTTGCCATCCCGTGATGGGTGGAGGTCAGAAGAATTGTTTTCGCTGGTCCAGAGGAATCGCGAAAAGTTGCGCCCGTGCGGCAAAGCCAGCGAACTCTTGCCACACCAGGTGGTGGAACTTGTGGCGGAAGTGTATCGAGGGAGCCGTGCCACGGTCGACGCCGGCGCGTTCATGCTGCCGGTCATGGGATTGTGGCCCGCCCTGGAACCAAGCGGCGTCTTGATTTCCAACGGCCTCGCAACGATGGGCTTTGCGCTGCCTGCTGCCATCGGCGCAACGCTACTCGAGCCGACCAAACCTACCGTGGCATTCACGGGTGACGGCGGATTGCTGATGTGCTTGGGGGATCTGCGAACCGCGGCCCGGGAAGCACTCCCCTTGCGCATTATTGTTTTCGATGACAGTGAATTGAGCCTCATCAAAATCAAGCAAGTCGACCGTGGGTATCAACCGATCGGGATTTCGATGGGGCCAATCGACTGGAAATCCGTGGGTGCGGGCCTTGGAGTGTTGGGCGTAACGGCAAATAGCGAAGAGACATTGAGGGCCTGCTTGAGAGAGACGGCCACCCATTCGGGCCCGGTGCTGATCGCGGCAAAAATAAATCCAGAGACCTATCGATCGACTATCCGCGTTTTGCGAGGTTGAAACGACCAGCCTTAAGATACAGGTGAGACCCATGCTTTCGGAAAGAGACAAGCTTACGGGGAAGTCTTCCGATAAGGAGAGTTTGAGCCAGCGATTGGCGACGGTGCTGGCGTGTACGGGGTACGCTGATTTGCCACCACAGGTCGTCACCGACGCCAAGCGCTCCGTGCTCGATTGGCTGGGATCGGCTTTAGCGGGGGCGATCGAACCGGCGGCACGCATGGTGCAAGGAGTCGCCAAATGCCTCGGCAGCGCCCAGGAAGCGACGGTGTTCGCGGGCGGCAGGTCCTCGGCGGCTAATGCAGCCCTGGTCAATGGGGTGGCCTCGCATATCCTCGAACTCGACGACGTTCATAAAGGATCCATCGTTCACCCCGCAGCCGCGATTATTCCCGCGGCCCTCGGCGTCGCTGAAAAAGAACACGCGGACGGACACGCGTTCCTGCTGGCTGTTGCCCTGGGTTACGAGGCTGCGCTTCGGATCGGCGAGGCCGTGATTCCCAGCCATTACCACTACTGGCATCCCACCGGGACAGTGGCCACCTTTGGGTCGGCCGTTGCGGCCGGTTCCCTGCTGAAATTGAGCGCTACGCAAATGGCGGATGCCCTCGGCAACGCGGGCACCCAGGCAGCGGGACTCTGGGAATTTAACAGCGACGGTACCATGAGCAAGCATCTGCACCCCGGGAAAGCAGCATTCAATGGGGTATTATCGGCCGATCTGGCTCGCGCCGGCTTCACGGGAGCCGCGAAAATCCTTGAAGGGGAACGAGGATTCTTTCAAGCCATGAGCGCCTCGTTTGACCCCACGCGCATTACGGAGGGTCTCGGCAAAACGTGGAAGATCAGCGAGAACTGTTACAAATTGCATTCGTGCTGTGGGCATACACATACCGCCATTGACATCGCACTCGACCTCCGGTCGCAGCGCAAATGGTCGTCGGAGGATGTCCTGGGGAAGGTGACCGGTGTCCAGGTTGAAACTTACGGGCCGGGATATGAAATCGTCAAAGAAACAAATCCCCGTTCGCCATTTCAGGCGAAATTCAGCATTGCCTACTGCGTGGCAGCGGGGTTACTCGAAGGCCGCGTGACGCTGGAGCAGTTTTCTCCGCAACGATTCACACCTGAGGGGATCAGCGATTACGCGGTCGCAGAATTGTTGCAGCGCACGAGTGTGCGGGTAGCTGACGACCTGACCCAGAAGTTTCCGTCGGCTTGGCCGGCGCGTCTTGTTCTTACCCTCAATGACGGGTCGGTGTTCCGTGGATCGAGCGATTACCCGCGAGGCAATCCGGAAAACCCGGTGTCTACCAGGCAACTGGAAGAAAAATTCCTGGCCTTGGTGGAGTCCCGGTTCGGGTACGACACCGCCAGCTCCGCGCTCCGAGCCACGCACTCCGTGGAAGAGTGTGAGGATATGTCCACCCTATTTTGCAATCTATTGCTCGAATAATTTGCCGAGGTCCACGCGAGACGATGATCGACATTAATCCCAAAAGCAGTCAATTCCCGGAGTACCGCCAAGCCATCCGAGAATTGTGCGGCTCGTTCAACAGCAAATACTGGCAGGAAATCGAGGAGCAGAGGGCGTATCCAGAGGCATTCGTCACCGCCCTGACCAAGGCCGGCTGGCTGGCGGTGCTGATTCCTGAACGCTATGGCGGAGCCGGGCTGGGGATCTGCGAAGCTTCCGTAATCCTCGAAGAGATAAATCGTTCGGGCGCCAACTCCGGCGCGTGTCATGCGCAGATGTACATCATGGCCGCGCTCCTGCGGCATGGTTCCGAGGAGCAAAAGCAACGGTACCTGCCGGTGATCGCCGCGGGCGAACTGCGACTACAATCATTCGCCGTCACCGAGCCATCCACCGGAACAGACACCACCAAGACCTTGACGTTTGCCGAGCGTAGGGGCCACGGATACGTGGTCAACGGTCAAAAGATCTGGATTTCGCGGATGCAGCATTCGGATCTGATGCTGCTTCTGGCGCGCACCACCCCATTGCCGCAGGTCAAGAAAAAGACGGCTGGGCTCTCGATCTTCCTCGTCGATCTTCGCGGCAGCCACCTGAAGGGGCTCACGGTGCGCCCCATCCGCAACATGGTCAATCACGAAACCAACGAGGTATTCTTCGACAACTTCGAAATCCCCGCGGAGAATTTGATCGGGGAGGAAGGCGCTGGATTTAACTATATCTTGGACGGCATGAACGCGGAACGGATTCTGATCGCCGCCGAATGCGTGGGGGACGGATACTGGTTCGTCGACAAGGCGCGCAACTATGCGAATGAGCGAGTGGTCTTTGACCGTCCCATCGGGAAAAATCAAGGCGTGCAATTCCCCATCGCGGATGCTTACGTGCGCGTCCGCGCCGCGGACTTGATGCGCTATGAAGCCGCCCGGTTATTCGACACCGGCGAGAAATGCGCGCCCGAAGCCAATATGTCCAAACTTCTTGCAGCGGACGCGTCCTGGAATGCCGCGAACGTCTGCTTGCAGACGCACGGGGGATTTGGCTTCGCCGCCGAATACGACGTCGAACGGAAATTCCGCGAGACCCGTCTTTACCAGGTGGCGCCGGTGTCAACGAATCTCATTCTCGCCTATCTCGGAGAGCACGTATTGGGCATGCCGCGTTCCTTTTGAACGCCCGTGATGCATCCATGACAGCCGATTCCAATTTGCCGTTGAAGGATATTCGCGTGGTGGCGCTCGAGCAAGCGGTCGCCGCGCCGTTTTGCTCCCGCCAGTTGGCGGATATGGGGGCCGACGTTATCAAGATCGAACGGCCCGACGGCGGCGATTTCGCGCGCGCGTACGACGGCGCGCTCAATGGACTGTCAGCGTATTTTGCGTGGCTCAATCGAGGGAAGCGAAGTATAACGCTCGACCTAAAAAAAGCGAAGGATCACCTAGCCCTCGCAAAATTAGTTGAACGCGCCGATGTGTTCATCCACAACCTCACGCCCGACGCGGTGGAGAGCTTTGGCTTTGCCTACGAATCCGTCGCCCAGACAAACCCGGGACTGATCTGGTGCGGCATCTCGGGGTACGGTTCCGATGGACCTTACCGCAATAAAAAAGCGTACGATCTCATGGTTCAAGGGGAATCAGGCGTCATGAATTTGACGGGCGGCCCCGATACTCCCGCCAAAGTGGGCATCTCGATCGCCGACATCGCCGCCGGGCTATACGGATATTCCTCGATTCTCGCGGCCCTGCTGAACCGCGCACGGAGTGCCAGAGGAGAACGCATCGACATTTCCATGCTGGAATGCCTCACGGAATGGGTCACGCCGGCGCTCTATGCTTACCAAGGGTCGGGGCGCATCCCGAAGCGCGCCGGCATGCGTCACAACATGATTGTGCCGTATGGGGTATATGCCTGTGCCGATGGAGTGGTGAATTTTGCCATCCAGAACGACCGGGAATGGCATCGCTTCTCAAGTGTTGTACTTTCGATGCCAACGCTAATCAACGACGAGCGCTTCGTAACCAACGAGGTGCGTGTGCGTCACCGCGTCGAGCTCGAAACCATCATCGAACAGTATTTGCGTACGCTCAAGCGATCAGAGGTGCTCGGGCGCCTCGAGGAAGCGCAAATCGCCCACGGTGAGATGAACGATGTGGCAGCTGTAATACAACATCCTCAGCTTGCCGCGCGTCGCCGTTGGGTCCAGGTCGACTCGCCGAACGGCACAATTCCCGCGCTGGTACCGCCGCACAATCTCCGGAACGCCCCCGCACGGATGATGGGCGTCCCCGCCCTCGGCGAACACTCGCAAGAGATTCTGGCCGAACTGGGCCTTTGGAGGATGGAATGATGAGAGGAATCCGCTAAACGAGATCCCGCTCCGGCCGGCGTGCCGCTGATTAGTTGTAACGGGGCGCCACAAGCGTGCATGGGATAAGGATCGCCAGGCCAAACTGGGCATGGCACATCAAATCTTTGGAACACATCAATTGACGGGAGGAAGAACAGATGAGTGATTCACCTTACGGCAAAGGCCGCTGCTTTGAGGAGTTCGAAGTCGGAATGGTGATGCGCCATATCCTTGGCCGCACGATTACATCGACCGATAACACATGGTTCACCCTGCTCACAGTTAACACCAACCCGATTCATTTTGACGCGCACTATGCGGCGCAAACCGAGTTCGGCAGGCCGATAGTGAATTCGACGCTAACCCTGGCCCTGGTTACCGGATTAAGCGTGGAGGACGTCTCGAGATACGGCGTCAATCTAGGCTGGGAGGAAGTGCGGATGCCCGCACCCTTGTTCGAGGGCGATACGGTTTACGCCCAGACCGAAGTGCTGAGCCGGCGGGAATCGAAATCGAGGCCCACAATGGGCGTCGTGGGTGTGAAAACAACTGGGTTCAAACAGGACGGCACCGTGGTAATCGAATTTAGGCGCTCAATCCTGGTTTATAAGCGTAGATTTCTGCCGCAAATTCCGGTTCCCAACAAGATAAATCCAGCGTGACGACGGCAGCGCTGGTATCCGGCCGCGAGGAACGTGGCGGGCAACTGCCAAGTGCCAATTACTCGCCGCGACCCGTTCGAATCATCCTCCAGCCCTCTTTGAGCCGCTTGTCGACATCCGCCTTGGTCTTCGCGGTGATGCCGCAAGGCACGTTGTGGGCTTTGCAGGCGGCCAGAATCTTCTGCCGGGCCGCTTCCACCTCCGGCGAGTCTTGCGGCACGCCAAGGTATTGATGTAAATCTCCCCCTGCACCGACAAAAATTGCGCCGAGCCCAGGAACGGCCGCGATCTCATCGACATTTTTCAGCCCTTCCGTTGTTTCGATCATGGCGATTGCCAGGAGATCACCTTCCGGATTGAGCGGCCAAACGTCAGCGTGCCGCTCATACTCCGCCGGAGAGATACCCCACGCAAAGATAGCATTTCCGGGATAGTACCCACGCTTGCCAGGAGGTTCCTGATACTTCGACGTTTTTTGCTGCGGATAACGCATGAATCGGATTAGACCGGTCATTTGCTCCTTGTTATCGACACCATTGAAGATGATCCCCATAAGGCCCATGTCGAGAACCTGTTTCACGAACCAGTCATTACTTTCAAGATCGCGTCCATAGGGCGGGAATCGGGCAAACAGCGCCACCTTAGGCTGCGCATTGCCCTTCTTGAGCGCTTCGGCTTTGTCAACCATCGCCGCGATGCAGAAGGAAAGGCCATCAAGATTCAACGGCCCGTGTTCCATGTCGACGTACGCGTAGTCGAAGTCTAGCCGGGCGAGTGAATGGCAGTTCTGCAGGGACATATCGTCGGTCTGGATGCCAATCATGGGTTGCCCCGCAGCCAGTTTCTCAATGGCGGGATTCAAGTGCAGTGTCGGCTGTTGGGCGAAGAGGCGCCCGGTGAGCACAAAAAACAAACAAGCAATCACGGCGGTGGCAACGGCAAAGAAGTGCGGACGCAGTTTCTTGGCGCCCGCCACCTGATGTTCCTGAAAGTTCCACATACGGAATCCCCCTATTGGTTCGAGACTATTTTTAGAGGCTCGCGTGGATCGAGAAACACTCGCCTAAATCCACCCGGGCCCCTCAGCAAGCGGTTGTCAAGATGATGAAGATAACTTAAGGGACTACCTTGTAAATCTGCACCACCGCGTCGGTGGCACCGTGGTGGCTAACCACCATATAGAGTTGCTTGAGCTTCGGCACATAAATTCCAGTTTCCGCATGAAAGGCCGTTGGGACCTGGCCCAGATTGTCGTAGCGGTCACCTTCCTCGTTCTTTTGGAATATTTTAAGGAAAGGAACACCCACCAGATACAGACGCCGGGTCTCAGGATCGTAGATCGCGTCGTCGTAATTGCCCACACAGGCCGGGGCGCCAACTATTTTGCCGGAGTCCGTATTGACAATGACCACCTTGCCGGGATCGCGAGCCAGCACAAACAAGCGATGGTCGGGTTCGTCAAGCGCCATTGGTCCATTGAAACGACCTTCCTGGGTGATGGACCAAGTCGTAATGACTTTTCGTTCCTTGCGGTCGATCACTGCAATGGCGCCCTTGTTGTACATGTTCACAAACAATCGGGAGCCCGATTTCTCGATGGCCATGGACTCGACCCGGTCGTCATCCACCTTGATGTCGGCTACTTTCTCGCCGCGGGTGGTGTCGATAACACTGATCAAGCAGTAGTCTTTCTCCGCCTCTTTCCCCCCGTTACCCACGTAAAATAATTTGTTCTCCGCATCGTAAACACTGGCGTCGGCGTGCGCCTCCATGGGAATCGTCCCCAACAACTTAAACGTTGTGCCATCGTAGATCTCGACCTGATTCGGACCGCCATCATCAACGACATAGAGTTTCTTGGCATCGGAATCATACGCAAAGGAATGGGGCGCCTTGGGACCCCGAAGGATGCGCAAAACCTTGTTGGTGCGCATATCCAGAACGACGACAGCCGAATTCTCTTCGGCTGCGAGAAACATTCGCTGGCCCGGAACATCCAATGCAAAGTGGTCAAAATCACCGTCCTTGAGCCCTGGCATTGGAATTGTTTGAGTCAACTGCAACGGCCCCGGCACCTGACATTTGGCTTCAGCTCCAAGAAGAGCGGCCAAGATTGTGAAAAACGCAATCGCTCGTTTCACTTTCCCTCCCTATCTGAGTTTGCAGCGTTCCGTTGCGAATTATAATGCAGGTTTTCCTGATTTTTTTCAGGCCACTCTCCGCAAGGCAGGTGTTGCCGCCTGATGGTGTGCAAGGTACGAGCGAAAGCCGCGTTAAACGCCTATTTCGATTCATTTTTTGCCTTGCCAGCGGGAACCGAGGAAATCCCTACCCAGCTTAGGCGCGTGCCAAGGGCATTTGTTTCGTGCTAGACGAACGCTGTCGGTATCCGCTTAACTGCCGTCGTAGCATATGCGCGACTCGAAAGCGCAACGCTAAATGCTCTTAAGAGAAGCAAGAAAGTGGAATCAGGGATGCTGAAGGCGCACCGCCTTAAATCCCGGCTGGGACTGCTATGAATCCTGCGAAAACCACGCCGCTGCCGGGAGTCGAAATCCTGGCTGCGCCCAATGAAGAGTTCGACGGAATACTGACTCCGGATGCTCTGAAGTTTATCGTGGAACTGCATCGGCGATTTGGCTCGCGGCGCAATGAGTTGCTTGCGGATCGCGAGAAACTCCAGGCCCGGCTCGATGCCGGCGAACGCCCTGGCTTCCTGCCGGAAACCGCAGAAATCCGCAACAGCGATTGGACCGTAGCTCCCTTGCCATCCGATTTGATGGACAGGCGCGTTGAAATCACCGGGCCAGTCGAGCGCAAAATGGTAATCAATGCGCTAAATTCGGGCGCCAATGTGTTCATGGCGGATTTTGAGGACTCCAATACTCCCACCTGGCAAAACCTGATTCAGGGCCAGCGTAACCTGAAGGATGCCGTCCGCCGCACCATGACCTACATAGATCCGCAGACTTGGAAGGTCTACAAGTTGAACGAAAGCCTCGCCGTGATGCTGGTGCGACCCCGCGGCTGGCACCTGCCGGAGCGGCATTTCATTGTCGATAACCAGCCGATATCCGGCGCGCTATTCGATTTCGGATTGTTCCTGTGGCACAACGCCGAGGCACAGCTTTCTCGTGGCACCGGACCCTATTTCTATCTGCCGAAGTTGGAGAGTTACCTCGAGGCCCGGCTGTGGAACGATGTGTTTCTGTTCGCCGAAGAGGCTCTTGGACTCAAGCGCGGCACGATCAAAGCCACCGTCCTCATCGAGACCATCCTCGCCGCTTTCCAGATGGATGAAATCCTCTACGAGTTGCGGGAGCATTCCGCCGGATTGAATTGCGGCCGCTGGGATTATATTTTCAGCGCCATCAAAAAATTTTCAAACGACCCATCGTTTGTCATGCCGGACCGCGGCCTGGTAACCATGAAGACGCATTTCATGCGCTCGTACAGCAAGTTGCTGATCAAGACTTGCCACCGGCGCGAAGTGCACGCGATCGGCGGCATGGCCGCATTCATCCCCATCAAGAACAATCCGGCGGCGAACGAGACAGCCATGGTGCAAGTCCTCGCCGATAAGGAGCGGGAGGCCACCGACGGAAATGACGGTACCTGGGTCGCCCATCCCGGTTTGGTGGGGCTCGCCAAGGAGGTTTTTGACCGGCATATGCCGCAGGCGAACCAAATCCATCGCAAGCTGGAAGAATTTCAAGCGACCGCTGCGGACCTACTCACCGTCCCGGAAGGGGACATCACGGAAGCCGGACTGCGACAAAACATAGCGGTGAGTCTGGGGTATCTGGAGTCCTGGTTGCGCGGCGTCGGATGTGTCCCGCTCTTCAACCTGATGGAGGATGCCGCCACCGCGGAAATCAGCCGCTCTCAACTGTGGCAGTGGATACATCACAAGGCTCATCTGAAAGACGGCCGCCTGATCGATTTTGCTCTGTGCGACAAGCTCCTGGACGAAGAGCTCGCCAATGTGCGGAGAACCGCGGGTGACGCGGCTCTTGAAGCCGGGAATTATCGTCAGGCTTCCCAATTACTCCTCCATTTGATCGAACCCCAACACTTCATCGAGTTCCTCACTCTGCCTGCGTACGATCAACTGACATCTTTTGAAGTGGCACCGGCACACGAACAATAGGAATCTCACTTCGCAATCGCGGAGACGAGAAGAAAGGTCGGGCAGCAGGAGTCGATCACTAGGCACAGGCTTCAGACAAATGGCACACATTTTTGAAGACTGCTCCATCGGCATAGCCTTGCCCCCCATGAAGATGATTCACTCAGGTCGCCATTTCCTGCAAATCCCCGGGCCCACGAATGTTCCGGAACGAATCCTGCGCGCCATGGATCGTCCGGTCATTGACCACCGGGGTTTGGAATTTGCGATGTTGGGCAAAGAAGTACTAGAAGGTTTGAAGAAAATCTTTCAGACGCGGAGTCCGGTAATCATCTATCCGGCCTCGGGGACCGGAGCGTGGGAAGCAGCAATCGTCAACACGCTGTGTCCGGGCGATCGTGTTTTGTTGTTTGAAACCGGACATTTTTCACAACTTTGGCGGCAGCTTGCCGAACGATTCGGGATCGTGGTCGAGTACGTGCCGGGAACCTGGCGGACGGGCGCCGATCCCGGAGAGTTGGAAGCCCGCCTAAAGTCGGACGTCCGCCACGAATTCAAAGCGGTCATGGTGGTGCACAATGAGACCTCCACGGGCGTGACCAGTCGCATCCCCGAAATCCGGCAGGCCATGAATCGCGCCCGCCACCCCGCGCTCCTGTTCGTAGACACGATTTCTTCCCTCGCTTCCATCGACTACCGGCACGACGAATGGGGGGTGGACGTTTGCGTCGCCGGTTCGCAAAAGGGACTCATGCTTCCACCGGGTATCAGCTTCAATGCTGTTTCCGACAAAGCTCTATCCGCCAACCGGGAGGCCCGGCTGCCGCGGTCTTATTGGGATTGGCAAGAGATGTTGGCTTCAAACCAAGCTGGATTTTTCCCTTTTACACCAGCCACAAATCTGCTGTTCGGTTTGCGGGAAGCGCTTTTGATGCTTCAAGAAGAAGGGTTATCGAACGTATTTCGCCGGCACGAGCGGCACGCGGCGGCAACTCGCTCAGCCGTGCGGGCCTGGGGTCTCGAAATCGTTTGCCAAGAACCTCGAGAATATTCCAGTTCCGTGACCGGCGTGATCGTGCCTGACGGACATGACGCGGACCAACTTCGAAAGATCATCCTCGAGAATTTTGACATGTCCCTCGGCGCGGGGCTGTCCAAACTTGCGCGCAAGGTATTTCGCATCGGGCACCTTGGCAGCTTCAACGATCTGATGCTGGCCGGGACGCTGGGTGGAATCGAAATGGGTCTCCGGCTTGCCGGCGTCCCCCACCAAAGCGGCGGCGTAACCGCGGCCCTTAATCACCTCGCTCCAAAGATGATGAGTGAGCCGAGCCAACAGCCTTAGCCATTCGAACGGAGCGACTTGTGGCAATTCAATTGGCGGAAGTAAGCGTGCGCCCTAAAGTGCTATCGGCCACGACCATCGTGCTCATTTTAATTTGTTTGATGTATGGCATTACTTACATCGACCGCGTCAACGTGAGTACCGCGGCTTCCATATTTCAAGTGGATCTTCATCTCACCAATACCCAAGTCGGGCTGGTGTTTTCCGCTTTTGCTTACCCTTATCTAATCTTCACGATCTTCGGCGGATGGCTGAGCGACCAATTTGGACCCCGAAGGGTGTTGACTGCGGCGGCTATTATTTGGGGAACGGCAACTCTTTTCACCGGCATCGTCAGTGGCCTGACGGGAATTCTGCTTGCCCGCGTCATGCTTGGGTTGGGAGAAGGCGCAACCTTTCCCGTCGCGACAAGAGCCATGTGCGACTGGATGCCAGAACGCAAACGAGCGTTCGCCCAGGGCATCACGCATTCAAGTTCTCGCCTGGGCACGGCGCTAACGCCGCCACTCGTAACTTGGTTGATGGCGGCAACCACGTGGCGAGGATCGTTCATCGTGCTCGGAATCATCAGCCTCATCTGGGCGATCGCCTGGGTATTTTACTTCGTTGACGATCCAAGGAATCACCCAGCCATCACCACGCAAGAATTGGCATGGCTCCCGACGTATGCCTCGCGGACGGAGAGGAACAAAGATCCTGTGCCCTGGATGCGTCTGGCGCACCGGATGCTTCCGGTCACTGGTGTCTATTTCTGTTATGGCTGGACGCTGTGGCTATACCTGGCATGGATCCCGTCCTTCTTTTTTCACAACTACAAACTAAACTTAAAGAGCTCCGCGCTCTTTTCGGCCGGAGTTTTCTTTGCCGGTGTAATCGGTGACACCCTTGGCGGGATCGTCAGCGATCGCATCCTGATAAAGACCGGGAAGCGGCTTAAAGCGCGACGGAACTTGGTCGTAGGGGGCTTTCTCTGTTCTTTGGCCGCTATGGCGCCTGTTTTGTTCCTGCATAATCTTGTCTGGGTTGCCATTTGCCTCAGTCTGGCTTTCTTCTTTTCGGAGTTCACAATCGGGCCAATGTGGGCCATACCCATGGATATAGCTCCACAGTACTCGGGTTCCGCGAGCGGGCTCATGAACATTGGATCGCCCCTCGCCGCCATCATTTCCCCGTTGATCTTCGGCTATGTGATCGACAAAACCGGTAATTGGGACCTGCCATTTATCGGCAGCATGGGACTGCTACTGCTCGGCGCGATTCTGGCGTTCTGGATCAAGCCAGACGTGGGTCTGCGGCAAACGGATCCGCTCGGAAGAGGCGAAGCAAGCACCGTCCATGAGATTCAAAGCCCACCCGCGCGATGAGAAAGTGCGACGCAGCCCAGAGCCGCGCACAGTCCAGCGACCTGCGCGGCTCGCAATCGTGAGAACATGACCAGGCCGGGGTCTACAGAAGGCGCGAATCAGCGATACGCCGTCCTTGCGGGGTTCCTTGGATGGACTTTCGACGCCTTCGATTTCTTTGTCTTGACGTTCGTCATTGACGACGTGGCGAAGACTTTCTCGAGGAGCCGCCCAGAGATTGCGTTGACCATAGCACTCGCCCTGGCAATGCGGCCGGTCGGTGCGATGATCTTTGGAGTGATGGCCGACCGTGTTGGCCGGCGCGTGCCGCTGGTGCTGAATATCCTTTTCTATGCAGTCATTTCGGTGCTATCGGGATTGGCGCCCAACTATCGAACTTTCTTGGTGTTGCGAATGCTGTTTGGCGTTGCCTTGGGCGGCCAATGGGGCGTGGGCGCGGCACTGGCACTCGAGTCGGTCTCCTCGAAATGGCGGGGACTCTTCTCTGGCCTCCTTCAGGAAGGTTACACGCTCGGGAATCTGCTGGCGGCTGTGGCATTTCGCGCCATTTATCCGCACTACGGCTGGCGAGCCCTTTTCTACCTCGGAGGGCTTCCGGCACTCTTATCCCTGTTCATTATCTCGAAGGTGAAGGAATCGCCCGTGTGGCACGAGCACCGCACGGATTGGAAAAACTATGGGCGCGCGGCCCTGCAGCACTGGCGGCGGTTCTTGTACTTTGTGCTGCTGATGACGATGGTTGCGTTCATGGCCCATGGAACGCAGGATATGTATCCTACATTTCTGCAGCACGGCCGAAACTATTCCGCTCGCACGACCGCCGATATTACCATCCTCTCGATGATCGGGGCGCTGCTGGGTGGGTTATTTTTTGGGATATTTTCAGATCGTTTCGGGCGAAAATCCGCCATGGTCACCGCGGCGCTCGGCGGACTCATTGTGGTGCCCTTGTGGATCGCCGCGCCCAACGTCGCCCTGATTGTACTGGGTGTTTTCCTGATGCAGTTCTTTGTACAAGGGACGGCCGGCATAGTTCCGGCGCATTTGAACGAGCTCACTCCCGGCAGCTTGCGTGGATTCTTCCCAGGTCTCGCGTATCAGACTGGCGTACTCTGCGCTTCAAGCATCACTTACTTCGAAGCGGTGCTGGGCGAGCATCTGAGCTACGCGCAAGCGATGGGAACCCTCGCCGCAATCGTGCTGTTTATGGGTTCTTTAGTCTTTGCACTGGGGCCGGAGAATAAGGGCGTCTCGTTCAGTAACCTGGCGCACTGAAACGGGGGAACGCGCCCCCCCGGCAAATCCGGGTTGCGGTAATCGTCATGTCGCCTTTCCCAGGGCCACGCCTACGACAGTCACTTGCCGAGCCGACTCACCTGACCTGTTTCGTTTCGGGAAGCCCACATGCTCGCGCTGACTCAGCTTAACTGTGTCCAAAGGTTCTTTGTCCTGTGCTAGACCGATTCACGGGCGTTCTGTTTAATTACCCTCTACTTAGAGATTAATTCCCCGGGAGGCCGAAGGTGCTAGATGTGCACAAATATAAGGTGAAGGAGATCACGACGAGGATGGCCTGTTTGAGCTTAATCCTGCTCGCGCTAACTCTCGCGTGCCTCAGTATGACCACACCGGCGCAGGATCGTATGCCAGACATCCCGTCCGACAAGCTGACAGAAGCCCAGAAGAAAGCGGTGGCTGAGTTTGTCGCGGGACGCGGAACGCCTCCCTTGGGTCCCTTCATTCCGATGCTGCGCAGCCCGGAAGTAATGCTGCGGGCCAAGGCTATGGGGGACTATCTGCGGTTCAAGAGCGTGCTGCCGCCGAGACTCAGCGAGTTAGCCATCTTGATTACAGCCCGCGAATGGACGCAACAGTTCGAATGGGGCGTGCATGCCGCGATTGCCCTCAAATCCGGGATAAGTCCCGAGATCGTCAAAGCGATTGCCAATGGCCAACGCCCCACAGGGCTGTCTGAGGAAGAGGCCATCGTTTATGACTTCTGTACCGAGTTACACCACAACAAGAGCGTCAGCGATGGCATCTACGCAAAGGCACTGGCGAAGTTCGGTGAACAGGGCATCATCGACATGGTTGGCATCAACGGCTACTACACTTTTCTTTCGATGGTAATGAATGTGGCGCGAACGCCGGGGCAAAAAGACGCTGAATCCATTCTTGTGCCTTTCCCACACTGACCCGGCGAGAAACTCTGCGGGCGCGTGTGTTTTTGTTACAACTATGCTCAAAAACAGTGCCTCCGACGGCCCTCTCGTTGATGGATCGTGGGCCTTCCTCCCTGGTCGAACTCAATCGTGATATTCAGAGGTGCGCATGCTACCTGAAACCAACCATCCTTCAACATCCCCAACGGCCACTACTGGCAAGATTCCGCGGCTAGCCATCGCACTGGCTGAGTGGGCGGAACGCTGGTTTCCCGATGCATTGGTTTTTGCTTTTGTCGCGATCGTAATTGTCTTCCTGGCAGGCCTTAGCAACGGAGAAACGCCCTGGAACCTGGCGAAAAATTTCGGCGACGGATTCTGGGAGCTAGCCCCCTTCACGTTGCAGATGGCCATGATTATTATCGGAGGATACGTTGTGGCGAGTTCCCCCGCCGTCAGGGGAGCCATCCGGTGGTTGGCGCGCATTCCGCAAACCCCCCGGGGAGCCGTGGCCTTTGTGGCCCTGATCTCGACGACGAGTTCGCTGCTCAGCTGGGGATTTAGTCTTATTCTGGGCGCCTTGCTGGTGCGTGAAATAGCCCAAAACAACCGCAGCGTGGATTACCGCGCGGCCAGCGCCGCGGCGTATCTCGGCGTAGGTACTGTTTGGGCCCTGGGGCTTTCCTCCTCTGCCGCGCTGATGATGGCCACCCCAACATCCATCCCACCGGCAATTCTAAAGATCAGCGGCCAGATTCCGCTAACTCATACGATTTTCACCTGGCAAAGCCTGATGACCGCGGTCGTGCTGATTGCCGCTTCTGTGTTGGTTGCCTATCTGTCCGCTCCGGCTGCAGCAGAAGCGAAAACGGTGGAAATGCTGGGAGTCAAATTCGAGGCGGAGGCGCCGACGGCCGATAAGGCGCAGACACCTGGAGAGTGGCTGGAGCACAACGGTATTTTGACCGTTCTGATTTGTGCCTTGGGATTCAGCTATCTGGCCAAGATTTTCCTTGCTCGAGGGGTACTCGCCGCGTTCGACCTGAGCACCTACAATTTTATGTTCATTATGTTGGGGCTTCTACTGCACTGGAAACCTCGATCATTCGCGAGGGCCGTCACCGCGTCGGTACCTGCGACCGCAGGCGTGCTCATCCAATTCCCGTTTTATGCAGGGATTTTCGGGATCATCACGAAATCGTCCATTTCGACGCGAATCGCGGAATTCTTCGTCCATATTTCCAGCCATAACAGCTACCCGGTGGTGATTGCCATATATTCGGCCACCCTCGGGCTCTTTGTACCTTCGGGTGGAAGCAAGTGGGTGATTGAAGCGCCCTACATTCTTGCGGCGGCAAATCAACTGCACGTAAACTTGGGGTGGGTGGTCCAGATTTACAATACGGCCGAGGCACTTCCCAACCTCATTAACCCCTTCTGGATGCTGCCACTCATAGGGCTATTGCGGATTCGCGCGCGCGATATCGTCGGGTACACGGCGCTGCAGTTGCTTGTCAACATTCCACTGGTACTGTTCCTGATGTGGCTTTTCGCGCGGACGCTGCCTTACGTATCCCCCGGAACCTACTAGCCAAAGTTCATCGGCTCTCGGGTTTGCCGGGTTGAGTGTCCTTATTGAGTTCAATCAGCTTGCCGTCCCGCATGGAGGCCACAGCGAACAATTCCTGGCGTCCCGCGCGTTTGCTTCCCAGGGAGTCCACAAACTCAAACTTTCCGTCCGGAAGTGCCAGGATGGAAATGTCCGCGGGGCCGCCGGGCTTCAGAGCGCCGAGTTCCAAACCAAAATCGAAGACATGAGCCGGCTTGCTGGTTACAAGTTCGAGCGCATTGTCGAGGGGCAATCCGAGCAGAAGAAACTTCGAAACAGTTGTGAGCAGGTCGAACGTAGGCCCGTTGACACTCCTTCCGGCGAGGTCACTACTGATGGAGTCGGGGAGGAAGCCCTGCTGCAAACACTTTTCCGTCAAATCGAACCCAAAGTGAAAGGTGCCGTGACCAACATCAAAAAGTATGCCTCGCTGGCGGGCGTCCCGAATCTCCGGAAGCACTTTGCCATTTTCGTCCACGATCCCGTGCGGCCGAGGGGTATAGCAATGCGTGACGATATCACCGGGACGCAGCAGCTCCAGAATTGCTCGTAACGGAGAGACCGTGTCGCCAATGTGCACCATTATCGGAAGTCGCGAGTCTTCCGCGGCGCGTCTTGCTCTTCGCAGGCCTTCGATGTCGTTCGTACCGGCGACATCCTTCGAAAGCCTGGCCTTGATCCCAATCACCACTGGCTTATTGTCATTAGCCGCTTTGGCCGCTCGTTCGGGATTCACCCACTCCAGGTTTTCCATCGCATCCTTAACGCCCACGAGCGTGCCTAGGGCTCCGATGTCCAGCAGCGCATAGAGCCGGGTGTCTGAGGAATTGATCACGTACTTGCGAAGTCCAGCAATCGAAGGATAACCTGCCGAGCCGGCATCCACCGCGGTTGTGACGCCGTGTCCGATACAGTAACGGTCAGCGTTTATGCCCGCTTCCGTCGCGCCCTCGTACACATGCACGTGAATATCGATAAGACCCGGGGTAACCAGTTTGCCGGCCGCGGAGATTGTCTTGCGCGATTTCTCGGGTGCAATGTTGGGAGAGATTTCCGCAATCTTTCCGTCTCTGACGGCAACATCGAGCACACTGTGAACATTTCGCGCCGGATCGATTACCGTCCCACCTTGAACCAACAAGTCGTAGGGCTGGTCTGCACTTGTGCTTAGGTCTGGAAGCAGTTCCCAGGGTTGCTGGAGCGAGCCCCGAGTACCGATGGCCGCGCCCGTGCCCAGGAGGGACATTGAAAACTGACGTCGTGTCAACATTTGTTGGTCCTCGGCCCTCGCGATTAGATTACGGAAGTTCGTTTGAAAAACAACGAGCAACGTAGCGGGCAGGGATTGCCCGGATCGAATCCAGGATCAACAGTGCAAGGGCGCAAGTGCTGAACCCGAGACCAAGCTTGGTTACTGGGCCGCAGGCCGAAAGATCTGGGCGCGATGCCCCCCGAGTGTCTCACCTATGATGATGTCGCCTTTGGAGTCCACGGACAAGCTATGCAGGTTTTCGAATTGTCCCGCCTGGTGGCCAGGACGTCCAAATGAGGAAAGAGTCTTTCCGGTAGCGTGGTCCATCACGCGAACTTCTTCATCGCCGCAGTCCGCAACGTACATGTATTTCTGTTCCTTGTCCGGGGAGAAGCCCACCCAGCACGCTGCGCCAACCCCGGTGGATCGAGCTGTCTTGCTCGGGATCAAAATATTCCTTTTGAAGTTGCCCAGCTTGTCGAACACTTCGATCCGGCCACCGAGTCGATCGCAGACATAGAGCAGACCGTCATTCGCGATGACCACGCAGTGCACGACCTTCAGGAACACGCCCGGGACGCCCTCATCGGTCTGAGCCACCGTTCCCTGCACGCCCCACTGGCGAAGGTATTTCCCATCACGGTCAAAGACCACGACGCGGCGATTGCCGTAACCATCGGTAATATAGACGTCACCATTGGCAGGATCGACGGCGATGCTCGACGGGAGGTTCAATAAGGTATGGCTGGAGTTCATTGGTGCCCCGGCCATCGTACCGTCGGAAGTATCGAACAGTCCCTTGGTGCCGATCTGCAATAACAATTTGCTGCCGTCGTGAGTATATTTCTGGACGATGGCATCCTCGTTGCCGCCGATCCATACGTTTCCTTCGTAGTCCACAAAGCAACCGTGAGGTCTGGCGGGAAAGGTCTCGTAATTTCCCCAAGCATTCACCATCTGGCCCGCTTGGTCATACTCGATGATGGGTGGCGCCTGGGTTGCGTTCTTTTTTTCCTTTGGGGATAAATCGCCGCGGTTGACAGTGAACACATGGTCTTTAGCGTCGACGCAAGTGCCCCCGACGGATCCGGTCACCCAGCGGTCAGGCAACGGCTGAGGCCAAAGTGGGTCAACTTTGAACTTTGGCCCTTCGGTAGCCTCTTGAGCCGCCGCTTCGTGCAGGAAGGTCGCGCCGCAGAACTGCCAAAGAATGCACCCTGCGAGAACCGCGAGCGCACTCTTCCAATAGGTGCTATTCATCAAGGCCTCTTTCCCATGGTCCCGGCGATTGGATGGGATAATCATCCCAATTTCCACTCGCCTTCGATAATCACCAAATTACTTTAAGTCCAAACTGAATTTGGCGTGACGGAGTTTGTGTTGAATCAATCTGCCCCGCGCCAGGTACGGGATTGCCGAATTGATCGAAAGCCGTGAGGTTGTCGAGAGGAGGAGCAAAGTTGACCCGATTGAAGGCGTTAAAAAACTCCGTACGAAACTGCATGTTAAAGGCCTCAGAAATTCGCTTCACCGGGAAATTCTTGATGATGGAGAGATCCGTGTTCACCAGGCCGGGACCGATCATGGTATTGCGACCGAGATTTCCGCGTATGTTTACCGGGTTCGGAAAGGCGAGGCACTGTAGCTTGACGTAGTTGGTCGGGTTGCCGGGATTCACGAGCGAACTACAACCCGGCCCGCCCAGACGATTGGGAACATCAAAAGGGTCGGAGTTGTTCTGACCCGTAGGATCCCCGCCAAGATTCATAAAAAAGGGAACGCCGCTACTTGCTTCGAACACTCCGCCAAACTGCCAACCACCGGCGATAAGCTCCACCACCTGGGATTTGACCTTAGGGGCAGGAATCATCCAGGTGAAATTAATTACCACGTTCTGGCCCACGTTAAAATCAGCCAGACCGCGGTTCAAGCGGTTGTCCCAAAACGGCAGACCCGCGAAAGAATTATTGAACTGGTCTTCAGCTCGACTGGCAGACGAGGTATCAATCGTCTTGCTCCAAGTGTAGGAGCCTTGTATTTGTACTCCGTGACCCATTTTCTTTGTCACTTGGGTCTCGAGACCGTTAAAGGAAGCCGAGCTTTTCCATTGGTACGTTCTGATCTGACCGACGTTAGGGTTTGTGACGGTCCCGCTCCCAATTGGCAAGGGCCACGCGTAGCCTTGGGGCGTCAGCGTGGGAAGCACGATGTTGATGTCGTCGTTGAGGAAGGGATTGTGCACCGAGTGCGAGCCAACATATCCGACCAAGATCGACAAATCGTTGGTAAGTTGGCGTTGCACGTTCAGATTCCATTGCATCACATAGTTGCGGTGAGGGTGGGCCTCTATGAATTCCTGAGCAAAGGTACTCGGCACCCCATTGACAGCTGAAAACACTTGGGACGGAAACGCATTCGGCCCATAGCCGGTCGCCGTGCCGTTTTCCGTAAACGGCGCGGAAGCAAAGGTGGTCTCCCAGTTTTGATACGTAAGCGGGAGGGCGTCGAACATGCCAAAGCCGCCGCGAACGGAAGTCTTACCCGTGCGGAAGGGATCCCATGCAAAACCCACGCGCGGCTCAAAGTTCCGCAAGGTGGGGTTCGAGAAGAAGGGTGAACCCAAAAAGGGCTGCGAATCAGTGACCGTCAGCAGCCGGGAAAGCCTCCCTTTTTCCTCGGTCGGAACGGTAGCCATCTCATACCGCATGCCCAGGTTCAGCGTCAAATTCGGACGCAAACGCCAATCGTCCTGAAAGTAGGTACCTACAATTGATTGACGCATGTCGCGGGGCGTTATCGGGACTGTTGGCAGGATGGCGGTGAAACTCTGGGCTTGACCCTGAAGATAAGAGCTTAATGAACCGAAATTAGCTTGCCCGTCCGGGAAGAGATGCGTCAGCATATTGTTCTGATCCCGTTCGTAAGCAAAACCAAACTTCAGAGCGTGATTCCCTTTTGTGAGGAATGCGTCGTCATAAACCTGATAGGCATTCAGATCGAACTTTTGGTTCGAGGGGGCTCCTACCCCTCCTGAGAATGCGGTGAGGCTCGGCACCGTTACCTGGGCCGCCGTCATGCCCGGGATACTGCCGTAGGACGGGTCCGTTGCTGCCGGATTAGCTCCCGCTTGGGTCAAGCCACCCCACGCCCTGCTCCGGCTGTAACCAAGGCGAAGCGTGTTCGCGAGCTGTGGAGTGATAATGTGCGTTTCTTCGAGGACAGCACTTTGGCGACCAGCCTGAAATGCCTCGATCTTATTGTTGAATTCGTCCGGCTGCGTAAGCGTCGAAGAATCGTAGAGGTAGGTCCCAAACAGAGTGTCTTTTGGAGACAAATTGTAGTCAATCTTGGTTGTCATGTAGTTTTGCGGAACAACCTGATTTCTCGCGAACTTATAGAGTCCGGTGTCCCCCGCCCCCAACAGACCGGCGTTCGGCAACGGAAAGAATGCATTCGTAAAGCGCAAGACTTGCGGATCCACCGTCACCGTACATGTGCCAGTGACAGTCACAGTGCATCCGCTTGGCGGTGTACCTGTTGGATCGTAGTGGAGAGTCCCAGCCCGCGCGGTGGCGCTAGGGACGAAATCCTGTGTTGTGGTCGACAAGGATTGCCGAAGACCTTCATAATCGCCAAATATAAAAAGCCGGTCTTTCTTGATCGGCCCCCCGATGGAACCCCCAAATTGATTGCGCCGGAACGGTGGAACGCCACCGACGTCGAAGAAATTTCGGGCGTCCAAGGCGCTGTTGCGCAAAAATTCGTAAGCCGTGCCGTGGACCTGACTCGTGCCCGATTTCGTAATGGCGTTGACGACCCCGCCCGAAGTTTTGCCGTACTCAGCGGAATAGTTACTGCTTAATACGGAAAACTCCTGGATCGCGTCTACGCCCAAGTTCTGGCCCAGGACGCTTCCCGGCGCTGAGTTCGAGTAGTCATTTACGCTGATTCCGTCAAGGCGATAATTATTTTGATTCGGCCGATTGCCTGAGATGGTCAAAGTCGCTCCCAGCCCCCGCGCGGTGCCGTTGTTTTGGAGGGAGACGGGTGTCCGGACAGTCTCAATCCCCGGCTGAAGGGTCGCAAGTTGGCTCCAATCGCGGCCGTTCAGAGGCAACTCGCGCATGGTCCTCTCGCTTACATTCTCACTGATCTCTGAAGTCCCCAGTTCGACCGCCGGAGCCTCGCCGGTGACGACAATTTTTTCGCTGAGTTTGCCAACCCGCAAGCTTAAGTTCAGCACTTGCTGCGCTCCGACCGTAAGTGTGACCCCGCTCCGCTCGAGGGTTGCAAAGCCCGACGCGGAGACCAGGACCTGATACGTTCCCGGCAACAGATTGGGCGCGGAGTACAGGCCGTCCGAATTCGCAGCAACGTCGACGACAATTCCGGTAGCCACGTTCTTGATCGAGACTTTCGCTTGCGGTATGACCGTGCCGTTCGAGTCGGTCACAGTGCCGGAGAGCGTAGCTCCCGCGACTTGCGCCCTGACTTCGCCGGCCGGAAAGATGATGCAGCCCAATAACAAGAACACTTGCAAAGCGTATAATGACTTTCTTGACTGGCTCAGACAAAACATTACCGAACCTCGTTTTCTAACGCAGGGTATTTTACTCACGGTTCAATCCCAAAACGAACTGACCGCCGAGCCCAAAATGTCGAGAGATGATTGTTTCGTTGCCGCGCTCCCCGAACCCCCGCGATCCCAGGAAAACAAAACAGTCCGCAGAATCTTCTCGTGAGGATTCCAGCCTGGCGACCGTTGTCACCCTAGTGTTTCTTGGAACCATTAAGCGGATACTCCATCCTTGCGTCTAGCACAAAACAAAGATCGCTTGGACGTTCCTAAGTTAGGAAATAAAAAATCCGCTCGATGGTACGCGATTTTTTGATATGACTCGCTGGAACGTGAAACGATAACGCGGACGAATGCATCTCACCTCCCCAAGTGGGGAATCGACAAATTCACGGGCACGGCGCAAAAAAAACGACATTGACTGGATTTTCGTTCGCGGCACTGTGTTACTATCTGCGCCGGCCGTGCAGTCCGCGCCGGGAGAATTCAACGTGTCGATGCATTCTGCAAGTCTACCGACTTTGCCGCATGGAGATTCTGGCCGTCTTGCCGCGCATCTTCCGGGACCACAATTGTTTTTCGTCATCGGAGAAATTCAGCGCCGGGAGCTCGCGGCCTCCGCCCTAAAATCCTTAGCGCTTGCCAACCGTCGAGCATTCATTCTGAAGACTTGCAAAACTAGACAAAAAGAGGAGAGAAAATGGCGACCTATCTGAAGAAAGCTGCGGGCACGGCAGAAACCGATGCCGCAGATGCCTCCGTGCGGGAAACGGTCGAACGAATCATCGCTGATGTCAGGAAGCGCAGAGATCAATCCGTCCGGGAGCTGTCTGAGAAATTCGATCATTGGTCGCCGGCTAACTTCAGGTTAACGAAGGAAGAGATCGAAGCATTGATGGCCACCGTTTCTCGGGAAACAATACAAGACATCAAATTCGCACAGCAGCAGATTTTACGCTTCGCCGAATCGCAGAAGGCGACCTTAAAGGACGTCGAGGTGGAAACTTTTCCTGGTGTAAGACTGGGCCACCGAAACATTCCCGTCGGCAGCGTTGGGTGCTACGTTCCGGGAGGACGATACCCAATGGTGGCCTCCGCCCATATGAGCGTTCTAACGGCCAAGGTCGCTGGCGTAAACCGCGTCGTGGCGTGCACTCCTCCAGTCATGGGCAAGCCTTACGCCGAGACGATTGCTGCGATGGCTTTGGCGGGAGCGGACGAAATCTATGTGATGGGTGGAGTTCAAGCGATAGCTGCGTTGGCGTTGGGCACCGAGACGATCGAACCAGTGGACATGTTGGTGGGCCCCGGAAATGCGTTCGTCGCCGAAGCCAAGCGCCAGCTTTATGGCCAGGTCGGCATCGATCTGATCGCCGGTCCAACTGAGATCCTGGTCATCGCCGATGAGTCCGCAGACGTTGAGATGATTGCCGTTGATTTGCTAGGTCAGGCGGAGCATGGCCCAACGTCACCCGCGGTATTGATCACTACCTCAGAAAAGCTGGCTCTGTCATTGCAAGCGGAGATCGAGCGTCAACTACAATTCTTGCCGACAGCTGACGTTGCGCGAGTCGCCTGGCGCGAGCAAGGACAAATCATCCTCGTGCGAGATCTCGACGAAGCCGTTCGCGAGGCGGATAACTTGGCGTATGAGCACGTCGAAGTCTTGACCAAGGAGCCTCGCTACTTCCTTGACCGGATGCGAAACTATGGCGCCATGTTTCTCGGCCCTGAAACAAATGTCGCGTATGGAGACAAAACCATTGGGACTAACCACATTCTTCCAACGAGACGCGCTGCACGTTACACAGGGGGATTGTGGGTCGGGAAGTTCATAAAGACAGTTACCTATCAGGAATGCACGGCCGAAGCGAGCGTTTTGATCGGCGACTATTGCTCTCGCTTGTGCGCGATCGAACACTTCTGGGGACATAAAGAACAGGCCGATCTTCGCCTCCGGCGTTATGGCGGCCGCAATGCAGGACTCGAACCTGAGACTGGGGGTGCCGCATAACTACTACTCCAAGAAAATTTAGTACGGATTCCGCGAGACAACTGGAAGGGCTGATAGCCCTTGTGACGGGTGCAGGCCGTGGATTAGGCGCGGAGACCTCACTCGCCCTCAGCCGAGCCGGCGCCGAAGTGGTCTTAATGAGCCGAACAGGAGAAGAGCTGGAGCAGATTGCGAGTCAAATTTATTCCGGCGGGGGCCAAAGTAAATTGCTGGTCTGCGACGTTACCGATAGCGTAGAGGTGCGTTCGCAAATTGCGCGTCTCGAGAGACTCGATATTTTGGTCAATAGTGCTGGCATGAACATACCCGAACCCTTTGTCGAAGTTTCAGAAGCACACCTCGATCAACAACTCGCTCTTAACGTCCGGTCTGCGTTCCTCGTCGCGCAAGCAGCCGTTCGCAAGATGCTGGAGGCCCCCGACCGGCGCGAGCGGGGGGGATCGGTTGTGAACATGTCGTCTCAGATGGGTCATGTGGGCGCCTCTCGGCGGGCAGTTTATTGCATGACCAAACACGCGCTTGAAGGCCTCACGAAAGCCATGGCGGTCGAACTCGCACCGCTTAATATTCGGGTGAACGCCATTGCACCAACTTTTCTGGATACTCCAATGACCGCTCCATTCTTTCGAAACCCGGAGTTCCGAGATTGGGTCACAAGCAGGATTCCACTTGGACGCCTAGGACGAACGGAGGAAGTCGCCAGCGCGGTAGTTTTTCTTTCCTCACCGGGCGCCTCTCTGATTACCGGTGCGAGCTTGGCAGTCGACGGCGGATGGACGGCTCAATAGGGATGAAAAAGAACGTAAGGCAGAGCCGCACTCCAGGCACAGGCCGCGATTCTATGTCACCGTTGGAGTTGACATGCCAGACATCTTATCAATCGTCTTGACACTCAACATTCCGCGGGCCGGTCAACAGGATCTCTTGTTAGCGGGCCACAACAGTCGGTAGGAGGTGTAGATGGACTTCACAAGTTTCGGTCCGAAAAAAACCGCCGAAATCTCGACACTAGAACGAAGACAAGGCGACGCCCTACAGCAGAAATCACGCCGTCATTTTTTGACAATCACTGCGGCTGCTCTTGGTGGATTCCTAATCTACTCGCCCGAAGAAGGATTCTTTCGACTTCCGGACCAAAAGAAAATTCTTCATATTCCTCTCCATTTCTTTGAGAGTTCCGAAGCGCAGATCGTCACCGCGGCCGTTTCGCGAATTTTCCCGACCGATGATTCGGGCCCTGGCGCGAAAGAGACAGGCGTGGCCATTTACATCGACCGTCATCTCGCGGGTCCCTATGGCTTCGATCGCCATCGCTACACTTCGGAACCATTCGAAACTGGCCGCCCGGAATTGGGATATCAAGGTAAGCCAACTCCAAGAGAGATATATCGCGAAGGATTAAAAGGCCTGGCAGGCTTTCAGCACCTGCAGATCGCTGAGCAGGATCGTGCTCTCAAGGAAATAGAGTCTACCCTCCTTTTCTCCCTGCTGCGCCAGCACACTTCGGAGGGCATGTTTTCTGATCCAATTCACGGTGGAAACCTTGCCATGCGCGGTTGGCGGCTGATTGGATTTCCTGGCCCGCAGATGAACAATTATGATGACGTCGATAAGCACTTCGGCGAGGCTTTCCGCCCCGGGCCCGTTAGCCTGAGTAGTGGCCGCCTTTCGAGTGAGAATGAGGAATGAAAACCTTAGCGGCTGCGGATGTTGTAATCATAGGCGGTGGGTGGGCTGGCTTGTCGATGGCAAAGGAACTCGGCTCGCGCACGGGACTTTCCATACAGGTACTCGAGCGTGGTGGCCCCCGCAAGACCACTGATTACTTCAGCACGATGGATGAGCTTGATAACTGGGTGCGTCACCGATTGGTGCAGGATTTCTCCCTAGAGACCGTTACTTTTCGCCATAGCAACGGGGAACGGGCCCTCCCCTTGCGGCAGCCTGGATCTTTTCTACCAGGAGCGGGTGTCGGTGGCGCAGGCGAACATTGGGGCGCGGTGTGCGACCGGATGTCCGCGGACTGCTTCGAACTGTATTCGCAGACCGTAGAAAAGTACGGATGCAAGCGATTGCCGGAGGACCATTCCGTTCAGGATTGGGGGATTACATACGACGAAATTGAACCGTATTATGCGCGCGCTGAAAGGATGATCGGCGCGGGCGGCAAAGCAGGAAATCTTCGCGGAAAGCTAGTCGAAGGCGGCAACATCTTCGAAGGCTGGCGCAGCTCCGAGTACCCTTTGCCTCCGACAAAAATTCCATATTTTTCTACGCTATTTGATGCAGGAGCGAAATCGCTTGGCTATCATCCCTATCCTTCGCCCGCCGCCACGATGAGCGCGCCGTACACAAATCCCGATGGCGTGAATCTCCCCGCCTGTACCTATTGTGGGTTTTGCGAGCGATTCGGCTGCATGATAGGCGCCAAGGCGCAACCTACTAACGTACTCCTGCCAGTGATCGCCCGGCACAAGAATGTATCCATTCGCACAGGCGCGTGGGTCCGTCGCATCGTGTTCAATGGCAGCGAGAGGGCGGGCAAAGCACGTGGCGTTGTATATGTGGACGGAACGGGTGAAGAGGTCTTGCAGCCAGCGGAGTTGATAATTCTAGCCTCCTGGACTCTCAACAACACGAAACTCCTCCTCCTGTCCGACATCGGACAGGCTTATAACCCTTCGACCGGCAAGGGGACATTAGGGCGCAATCTCACGCACCAAGTCAGCCTTTCAACCGTCACGGCTTTCATGGAGAAGCCACTCAACAGGTTCATGGGATCGGGAGCTGCTGGCGTTCTTATAGGAGATTTCAGCGGTAACGTACTCGACCACACAAAGCTTCCCTTTATTCGCGGCGGAACTTTACAGGCGCCAAGTCACGGATACGGTCCGCTCGGCAACTTCGGAGTGGTCCCTCCGTCGATAAAATCCAAATGGGGCTCGGAGTGGA
The DNA here is from genome assembly GCA_035487095.1 of Candidatus Sulfotelmatobacter sp. Lineage (GTDB taxonomy): Bacteria > Acidobacteriota > Terriglobia > Acidiferrales > UBA7541 > Acidiferrum. Next base: position 52,152 of record DATHMM010000167.1, on the reverse strand, counting down.
AAAAGGCGGCGATCCATTACTATGACCGCACAGGACGACTCGCCTTTCAAGGGGAGCACCTGGCGTACAAAAACAACTACATGGATCTGGACCCCACCTACAAAGACAAATGCGGTGATCCACTTCTTCGCCTGACGCTTGACTGGCGAGACAATGAGCGCCGCATGGCGGAGTTCGCAATCGCCCGATCCATTGAAATCGTCCGGGCGATGGGTGCAAAGGAGTTTAGTTCCTCGCCCGGCTTAGGAACTTATGACACCCGAACTTACCAATCCACTCATCTCCAAGGTGGCACCATCATGGGGACGTCGCCTGAGACGTCCGTAGTCAACACTTTTTTACAGCACTGGCAAGTACCGAATCTTTTCGTAGTGGGTGGTTCGACCTTTCCGCAAAGTTCATCGGCCCGCCCAACATTAGCCATCTTGGCACTTTGCAGTCGCACGGCCGATGCAATTGTCGAGCGCTATTTAAAGTCCCCGGGACCATTGTGAATATCTCGAGGAAAACCAGCGACTGCAATGCATCCGAATTCTAGAGTATAGGAAAATTGGGACCTCACAACGCAAGCTGCTCGAACTTAACCTTTCGTTTTTCTCCGGTGAAACCTCATTGACGGCAGCCGTACACCTAACGCCCGAAAATCAGCAAGCGGGCGGTTCCTTTGATTGTTTTCCTGTCTCCCTTTGGTTCACTCGGTGGCGTAAAGTCCGAGGTAACAAAAATCAAATTCTTGGTTTTCAGATCCAGCCCCATGGTCTTGGCCCCGTATTCGGTATTGATTTCTTCCACCGGGGATAGTTTGTCCGGCGAGTCTTCGTGAAAAACGTGGAGCAATCCGGTGCGAGTGGAGATGAACAGGAAACCTGATGAAGGCTCATAGATGGCAGCATCAACTCCGTCGGATATTGGGAATGAATTAAGTACCTTCCCATTGTCCACATCTATCATCACCAGAGTTGATGGATTCCGCCCCGCAGAGAATAGCCGATGGTGCTCCCGGTCCATTGCAATCGCCACGGGCTGGCCAGCCGGCTTGGTGGGCCACCGCGCCTTGACAGCTAGCGCGTGGGTATCAAGCACAACCACGTCATTGGTTTCTCCATTGTTGTCGTAGATCGTCCCATTGCCATCAGCGACCGGCTGCTCCGGGCCACCAACCATGTCGATTGTCTTAACTACGGTTTCCCGAACCGGATCGATGACTGACGAGTTCTTGCTCTCACCATTAAAGGTGAAAATGAGTTTCGACGATGGATCATAAGTAAGGGAATCGGTGCCCGCAGGGGCATCGATCGCATTGACGACTTTCAAAGTCTTGATCTCGAAGACCACGACTTTTGCCGCACCGCCGTCAGTGATGAACCCTCTGTTCAGTTCGGGAACTAAAGCCACCCCGTGGCAGTGCTTCAACCCAGTGATCGATCCCACCACGGAAAAATTGTCCGCGTCGAGGATGTCGACCTCTGTGCCTCGGGCTATATACGCACGCCGCCCAGCGGAATCGACAGTAACGTAATCGAAATACTCAAAGTCGCCCGGTGTCTCTTTCAAAGGGACGCTTTTTATCAGACGATATCCGCTCTTAGGCGGACCTGCCAGGACCACATTTCCGACAAGCATTAGCGAAGGGCAGACTGCAAGAAAAACCGCGCACCAGGTTTTCATCGTTAAACCTCTCTTTAGCCTCTCAGCGTCGTTCGCTGGTAGTGAATGTCGTGGCGGCGGCAATTTCGTCGGGACTCCTACCGTCGCAGGTGTCCCAGGAGTTGTGCCTGACCTAAATGAGTCCATAAACTTACAAAATAACCGCAGGATGAAGTCGATTACTTGACCGTGACATGTCGTCTTCAAGGGTTCGCTAAACTCATGTCCGCCACTGAGAATATGATGCTCGCCCAAAGCTAACTAGAAGATAAATTTGCCCCAGGTCTTTATTACAAGCTTCTCCTTAGCTCCTCCACGCCCGCTTCCCACCGTAGCTAACGGCATACAGGAAGTGATCGCGATTGTTCCCGGTTAACGGCTTACCGGACATATAAAGTATGACCTCACTGGACAGGGCCGATATTGTTAGAAATGGTCGGTAACTGTGAATCGGGACTTACGGCGTCCCGCGCCGATTATGTCTACGACCGGCAGGCAATCGGTCTGCGGCTTTTAATTTCTATTTCGCGGGCGCGAGGATCGCATCCAGCCAATTTGGTGTTGTCTCGGTTCTCTCCAAATGCGGGTAACGCATCCCGCCGTGGTAGTCGAGAGAGACCGAGACAAACTCATCCCCACGTTTAAACAAAAGTTTGATTGGATCTTTACTTTTCTCGGCAGCGAGGACCGCTTCCCGCAGGCCTGCGGCAGTGTACTTCTGATCGTTGACGGCTTGCAGTTGCATGTCCGGCGTTATGCCGGCTTTGAAGGCCACACTGTCCCACCACACGTAATCAAGGCTACCATGAGAATCAGCACCGGCTTCTGCTTTTATGGAGAAGCCCAGTGAGGTAGCGAAGCTCACTCCACGAGAACTGTCTGGCTTCTTCTGCCACTCCGGCTCGTTATCGTTGTACACGAGCCGATAACCACCCTGCGTGAACCCGTTCTCCGGGACATTCGGGTTGACCTCGTGAACTCGCGTGCGGAAGAATTCTGCCCAATCGTAGGGCTGCACAGTCTCCAACGCTTTTACAAGGTCGTCCAACGAATAGGTAATGGTGATGTAGCTCCCATTTTCGGTCCCGAAAAACAACTTCGCAAAATCGTCAAGAGACTTCTTTCCGCTGCTGAGCTCGCGGATCTTCGTGTCAGCGTCGAGCCAGATAAGGTCCGATTCCGGGTAGTAGTCAAACGAACGCTGCCAACTCGGCCAAGTTTCCGGCGCGGCGGAATGAGACGAAATGATGGGCTGATTGGTGGTGTCTTCCAGAGAGCGCCACGTGCGTCCCGGACTGATTTCAAAGGACGCAGCGATTTGCGCAAATACATCGCGGGCCTGCTCGGGAGTACGCATTCCGGACCTCGCCGTAAGGACGTTGCCGTAATAGTCCGTCAAGCCCTCATAAACCCACAGCAGGTCGTTGCGCATCGGCACGTTGAAGTTGGGTGTCCAAAGGTCGGCAGGCCGGCGGAACTTGCCGTTCCACGAATGGGTGTATTCGTGTGCCAGCAGAGCGCGACCAGGGACTCCTGCTGCCCAGTCCGTAAAGTAGTTGGCACGCAGGCCGTCCTCACTCGATTGGTGGTGCTCCAAGCCCTTGCCACCAACCGTGTCGCTGACCGAAAAGAGAAAATCATAGTGATCATAATGATGCGAATTGAAAAGCTTCTGCGCCTCGATGACAAGGTTCTTATGGTATTGCAGTTGTTCCGGAGTGAGCTCGAGATCTGCAGGCTTGTCGGCGAAGACATCGAGGTACACCAGGTTGTCCGGCCCGGTAGACAGATCTAAACGCTTGAAGTTGACGCCAGCATAAAGCGGAGAGTCGACTAACGTATTCAGAGACGTTTCTTTGAACCGAACTAGGTTGCCGTCCTGTGATTTCACGTCCAGCGCGCAGGCGAATTTCCATGAGTCTGGCAAGCGAAGCGCAGCTTCGAATTTGATATCCCGTGAGAAATATCCTGCCGGATACAGAAGCACGCTGTTCCAGGTGACGTCGGCGAACTTCGAGGATATGCGGCCTCGTTTGGGATCCATAGGAGCCAGGAACTGGAAGTCTATCTCCAGCGCCGTTGCACCCTGTGGCACCTCGAGATGGAATGCGTGCATGTTCACGCGGTCACGCAGCCAATGGATGCGTTTTCCATTCGCAATGATAGCCAGACCCGCAAGTTCGCCTACTGGATTGGAAGGCGAATGCGTCCCGGGTAGCCATTCAGGGTAGAGCAGCGTAATCTCGTGCCCTTTGACTGGAATCATCTCATGCACATTCAGCACGCGACCCGTGACGTTGCTGACGTCGACGAGCAGCGAAATCGTGCCGGGATAAGGCGTGTCCGACGGAGGAGCAATGAGCGGAGGCAGTGGCACTGGCGAAGGACCAGATGTTTTTTGCGCACGCACGGTTGTTGTCAGGGCAATGCATAAAATCGCGAAAACCGCTGCAGAACCTCTATGATGGAAAAATGAATGTGGCATGCAATTCCTCCGAACCCAACGAACTATCGACTTCGGGAAACTAGGAGATGATTAAATAACTCGGCTGAAATCCTACGTCGCGAGAAACGCTCAAGTCAATCAAGGCTGAGGAGTTGGTAGGTTTCAGTGGGAGAGTTGGCGCGGCAATTGCATTGATCGGAGGGGATGAGAAGGCCGTCTCTGCGGGATGCGTTAGCCACGATTTCCCTGGCTCACAAACTGCCGAAGACTCATCCTTGACTTGGCCTAAAAAAGTCAGGGCCAGCCAAGTGGGACAACCGGGCATGTTTGACCCAGTACCCACTTTACCGGCTACGGCGCTCACCAGGCACTTGCCGTCTTATACCTGCCCACCAAATCGAAGTCTTTGACATTCTCCCGGTCAAATTCGATGGAAAAGCCTTTAAGTTTAAGTTACGTCCGCAGCTTGGGAAGCTTGAAGTGAAACTCTGAGACCGTTGCAGGGGGAAAAAGTTGATGGTGAGCGGCAAGGTGTGTCAAAGCGCCAGATCGAAGGTGGTCGTGATTGAAATTATTGAAGAGCTGACTGCGGGTAGGTAGGGTTACGCGTAACGGAGCGAGTGGGGTGGAGCTGTGCAAATTAATCTCAGGTTTATGTTCCGTCTGTCACCGTTTGGCCCAAAGTTGGCCCGCTCCCTCGGTTCAGGGCGTTTCTGGCAACGCGAAACACGTTCTAAAGAAGCATTTCCAGTATAAGGGAATGTGTCTGAGACCTGTTTCTTTCGGCTTTTGAACCAGAAAACACACGCAAGTACAGAAACCCGTCATGCTTGGTGTCTCGGTTTCAAGGGCGTGGTCCAACTTCAGGGGACTTTCCATTTTCTGTGGGTAATGGGAAAAGGCAGCTAACTGATCTGGAACGTTATACCCTTTTTTAGTTCTGGAGGCTTTTGAATGTTCACGCGCAGGAATTCGTACACTTCGAATTCAAATTTGGCACTGTCATTTTTCTTACTGGTATTGCTTTTTGTTCTCATCTGCCCAGTGGGTAGTTATGGTCAGGCAGCTTCGACGAGCGGGCGCCTGGAAGGTGTGGTGCAGGATTCATCGGGTGCAGGAGTACCAGGCGCGACGGTAATAATCACCAATAAGAAGACGGAGGTGTCCACAACCCTAAGGACGGATGAAGACGGGCATTTCGTGGCGCTCTATTTGCCGCCGGGAATCTACGAAGTTTCGATTCAGAAGGAAGGGTTTCAGAAGCAGGTGCTGCAAGATACCGCCGTAACGGTTGGAACGACAACGGCGCTACATCCTCGTCTCACAGTCGGGAAGGTGGAAACATCCGTCATTGTGAGCGCGTCCGCAGTGGCCGTCGATCCGACGCAATCATCACTAGGAACGGTCGTCGACAACCAGCGCATACAATCCTTGCCGCTGAACGGACGCAACTTTACGGACTTTGCGCTTCTGACACCCGGAGCGACGACGGACGGCGACTTCGGGATGATCAGCTTCAACGGAATCGCGGGCAACTTCAACAACTACACCGTGGACGGCGGCAATAACAACAACGCCTTCTTCGCGCAACAGATTGGCCGCACCAGCATTCCCTTTCAATTCAGCGAGGATGTGATCCAGGAATTTCAGGTAACCAGCACTGGATATGAAGCCGAGTTCGGCCAGGCAGGCGGCGGGCTGGTCAACTCCGTCACGAAAAGCGGCGGTAACATGGTGCACGGTGACGCCTACTACTACGTCCTCGACTCGGCCTTCAACGCAAACGATTCCATCAACAACGCCAATGGAATTGCCAAGCCGGCAAACCGCCGCCAACAGTTCGGGGGAACGGTTGGCGGTCCGATCAAGAAGGACCGGCTATTTTATCTGGCCAACTATGAAGGACAGGTCCGCAACGAGCCGCTAACCGTAAACAATGCGCCTGCCCTGCTTGGTTTGTCCCCCACCTTTTTCCAGGACAACCCGGGTATAGCTGCCCAAGTCAATGCCGCCTCTGGATCGTTCCCACGCAGTTTCAACCAGAACACCGCTTTCGGCAAGCTTACCGGAAACATCAACGACAAAAACTCCTTTGCCGCAACTTATAACTTCCAGCGCTATCGCAGCCCGCATGGCTACTTCAACACCCCTACGTCAACCGGCGACGGGCTGGCGCTGACCGACGGCGCCACCAGCCAATTTTTCCAGTTTTCCCTGCAGACCACTTTCAGCACTTCCACCGTCAACGATTTCCGCTTCCACTTCGGCAGCGATTACCACTTCGACCTTCCCCAATCGCCGGTGACCTCTCCCGCGGTGACCATCCAGAATCCTGACAGCGGCTTTGTTTTTGGAGGCGCGCGCTTCCAGCTGGCCACAACCGACAAGCGCTACCAGTTTGTGGACACGCTTACAAAGGTATTGGGGAGGCACACCGCGAAATTCGGCGTGGATATCAACGTCAATCACGACTCAGACTACTTTGTTTATGGACCGAAGGGAGAATACCGCTTCGCCAATCTCAATGACGTGGTAACGGGAAACTTCGAGCTTTATCTCCAGTCGTTCGGCCAATCGACGGCGCTCTTTACTTCCCCCACTTACTCGTTCTTCGCACAGGACCAATTCCGCGCAACGCGCCACTTAACGTTGAATTACGGCCTTCGGTATGACTTGCAGGTCCTGCCGCAGCCGAATCCCTGTAATCCAGCGTACGAAGCGACCTGCCACATTCCTTACAGCAAGAATATGCTCTCTCCCCGAGTGGGTTTCGCGTATTCCCTGGATTCAAAGAACTCCACCGTCATCCGCGGAGCGTTCGGCCTCTTCTATATCCAGACAGATTTGCTTGACGTTTCTTCGGCGTCGATTTCCAACGGAGTCAGCCGGCAGTTTCTTGCTGCCACCGGTCCTGCGTTTCACAACTTCACCCCAGTCGTCATATATCCCAATAGCCTTAGCTCCTTCCCGACGGCCGCCGGAGGCGTGCAGTCCATTGTTGTGTTCGCGCCGAGCTATCGCAACCCTTATGTCGAACAGGGGAACATCGCTGTTGAACACCAATTCGGTGCAAACACGGCTCTCAGTGTGGGCTACGTGTATAGCCACGGCTTGGCATTGCTCGGAAATTCCAACGGAGTCACGCGCCAGGCAAACGGTAATTTTGGCCTGGATTTGAACCTGGTGCCGCCCGATCAGCAGCCGGCGTTCGGCGGTTCCTATGCCACAGCCACAGTCACGTTGCCCAACGGGAAAACGTATGTCACTCCCGATTTCAGCGCGATCGACGGTTTTGTGAATCCGAATTTTGGGCCAATCAATGCCGTGGATAATTCCGGCCACTCCATATACAACGGATTGCTGATTTCGCTGCGCCACCAGGAAAAACAATTTTCGGGTTCGGTTGCCTACACCTATTCGCACGTGACAGATCAAGGGACCGGTTACTTCAATCAGTTCGATCAGCAGGCCCAGAAGGGTCCTTCGCAACTCGACCAGCCGCAAAGGTTTGTCGCAACTGGCATTTGGACACCGACACAGCGCTATGTGAAGGGGTTTGAATTTGGGGCCGTGCTGAATTTTGCCAGCGGCCGGCCGTACACCGCTGTGTTCGACAACCCGGAAGTAAACTTCTCAATCGTCCCCGGCGAGAAATACAATGGCTTCCGTGGACCGGGCGTAAACAACGTGGACTTGAATCTGTCACGGACCTTCCGTATCGGAGAGCGTTACAGCCTGAAGTTTGTCGCGGAAGCATTCGACATTTTCAACCACGCAAATTTCCAACAGACCAACCTGGACAATGTGCAGTACACCCTGACTCAAGATCCTGACAGCGGTGTCAATAACAGCAATTGGCACGCCGATCTCAATCCGCACTTCGGCAGCCCGCTGGCAATGGTGCCGCGTTTCGGGGCGAGAAGCTTCCAATTCTCAACGCGGTTCAATTTCTAGCTGGACCCACGGGTGCGATTCGCTGGGCTTCACAATTCCTCCGCTCCGAACTCTGACTCAGTCTATCAGTTATGCAAACTCACGGGTTCTTGCGCCATCCGCGACGATCGCGTGTCGACATGTTGCATGCCTGGTCGAGCATTCGGTTACGGGCAAATCCTGATCGATTGCTGGATGGGCCACTCCAACCCAAGTATGGGAGACCGCTATGGCAGGCAACTCGTGGGGACATCGATTACACGAGAATGATTCAATCCGACTGATTCTGCGACCGTGCGACGGGCAAATGCCATCCTCGGTATATCGCCATAACTCGCAGCCAGAAGCACAGGAGTGCGCCCACGGTCATCATTAGAAAAGCCGGACAATACAAAACATATCCGATCACTACTACGACGCCAGCGGCTAGCGCAGCAACGGCATAAATATCCGCCTGAAGCACCGTAGGCGTTTGGTTCACAAGCACATCACGTAATATGCCACCGCCAATCCCGGTTAGCACTCCCATAAAAATCGCCATCACCGGATTGAGCCCCGCGATGAGCGCCTTTTGTGTGCCGGCGACGGCAAACAGACCGAGCCCCGCGCCGTCAAATAACAACACCAGCCTGCGACGTTTATCGATGTCGGGATACCAGAAGAACGTTACCAATCCTGCCAGAAGAGAGACGCCCTTCGATCCCCCCTGCCCACCCAGCGCACCTGCTCACGAGGCAGGGGCGTCCGTCCTACCCTCGCGTGGTCATCGCCGAGCATTCGGCAGAGAACCGAATGCTGGCAGCGCGCATTCGGCTGTTCACTTCCTAACTAGCCATTGATTCTGCGCCGTTTAACCGCAAAATTGACCTCCGAAAACGGGCAAGTCGGACCCCACTTTGGACCCTCCTTCTCCTTGGATTAGGACGAACAAGCAAGATTGGAGGTGTGACGCTTGTGTCCTTATTTGCAGCCAAGTCCGATGATCCCGCCGCGAAACCCTTTGTGAGAGGGCCTGGAATAATTTGTTAGGCTTGAGAAAGTTCGAGACATGCTAGCGGTTGTGAGGCGGTAACGAACTGAGTCAATTTTGACTCCAACATTGGGTCACTGTAATCTCAAATCGAAGCAGTTTTTGTTCAATTTTCGAAGCGCTTGAAGTAGTATGCTCCACAATGACGACTGCACCACTTCCGACAATTCGCGCCATTTCACCTGTCCTTGAACTTGGGGCCTACGAAAGTCTGTGGGCCAAACCGAACGCAAGCTTCGCCTCCCTCGCCGCACTGTTTCGGGAGAATCCAGACAAGCTTCCCTCGGATTTCGTGGACCACCCGTGGGCTCAGCATTTCGCCGATACAGTGCGCGACATGCTGAAGGAATCCGGCATCAAGCAATACGGAGTACGGGTGCATCGAGCAGGCGAATATCCGGACAAATTAAGAGATGCCGAGGACCCAGTCGAACTTCTCTATTATCGAGGATGGTGGGATCTGGTTGAGGCTCCATCCGTTGCCGTCGTAGGTACGCGCAATCCTTCACCAGAAGGAATTGAGAGAACGGCCAGTGTTGCTCGCCGACTCGTCGAGGACGGGTACACCGTAGTGTCTGGTCTTGCGACAGGAGTCGATGCGACGGCGCATAAGTCCGCGATTGATGCTGGCGGAAAAACGATTGCCGTCATTGGTACGCCGATCAACCGGAATTACCCGAAGGAAAATGAAGCGCTGCAGGCACTTATTGCAGAGAACTTCTTGCTTATCTCTCAGGTACCTATTTATCGTTACGCTCATCAGGATTACCGAAAGAACAGATTTTTCTTTCCCGAGCGCAACAAGACCATGTCGGCGCTTACCGAGGCCACAGTAATTGTCGAAGCTGGTGAAACGTCTGGAACGTTGATTCAGGCACGAGCGGCCCTCGCACAGAATAGAAAATTGTTTATCTTGGACAATTGCTTCAAGAATCCGGCCCTAACATGGCCGAAGTATTACGAAGAACGAGGCGCTATTCGGATCACAAAATACGACGACATCCGCAAATACCTTCCACCGCAGCATGCTTACAAAAATCGATGATCTTACTTTTCCAGACCACTACCGTCTGGACGGCACCGACGAGTGTTATTTTGTTGGTGAATACACAGCTAGGGCCGGGTACAGCTACAGCGCGACAAACGATTTAATTCACAACTTAAAAAAGGGTATGGAGCGAAGAGATCGCCCGGAGTGGCGATACAAAACATGGGCAATCGCAACAGCATCATTGCAACTCCGAGATTCATTGAATCCCGACTATCTTCGCGTCGCAACGTTTATCCCTGTACCGCCTTGCAGAGCAAAGGGCAACCCACTCTACGACGATAGAATGGTTCAAGTTCTTCAACAATTTGGCAATAACGTGGATGTTCGAGAATTAATCGTTCAATCCGAAAGTTACGATGCTTCACATGGCGTAGCAGCTTCTCGGCCCGGTCCAGATGAACTCTATCAGAGATATCAGATCGACCAAGCTCTCATTGAACCTGTGCCTAGGTCGATAGCTATCGTCGATGATGTCTTGACCACGGGCGCTCATTTCAAAGCCATGCAAAGGATACTCAACGAAAGATTTCCTGGTGTTCCCTTGATCGGATTGTTCTTGGCTCGCCGAGTCCCAGAGACCTTGTAAGTCACCCGCCACATGATTCGTCGACGCGTTAAGCGGATTGACGACTTTCAGAAAGGATACGGACAAATCATTTGGTAATGAACGAAGGATTGCGGGGTGGGGTGCTCCCGGATATTCCGACGGTGAGAGGACAAATGGCACACCCACAACTGCATTCCCCAAGTACCTCAGGCAGACTTTCGGTCCAACGCCACCAATTCGAGAGGGTGGTTGCACCGCATGTTTCCGCGTAAGCGACACCAGATGCGGCACTTGTGTGATTTAGCCTGCCTGCTTGCAAAGGACCGGACTCGTCTCCAAGCATTCCACAGCAAACTTTAACTACTAACGTTTCCAACAAATCGGGGAACCTGCTTTCGCTCAAAAGCTAACCCATACGGAATGAAAACGTTGGATTCTTGCACAGTTGGTGAACAGTCAAAGTTACGTCCGAGGCTTGGGGAGCTTTGTCCGTTGATCTTCAGCTAAGCTTGTTTGAAGTGCTCCGTTATCAGTGACGACGGAAAGATGCTCATCTACTACGAACACGATGGGGCTGACTGGGAGCTTTACCAAGACCTACGTTCCCAGCTATGACTGGACTTTTGGAAATGGATATCACAATGTCCCAAGCTAGGTGGGTTCTGCGAAATAAGGATCAAAGGGTCGGAATATGACGGAAGCCAGGACCGCAATTTATTTGGCTGGGCATGGTAGTAAGAGCAAGCCTCGCTTCATTGAGCTGCAATACCAGCGAATCCTGAGGTACCGCGAGGCTTTTCTTCATCAATATGGAGCGGTTCGTCAGCCTGGGGTCGATTCATTGATTTGCGACTCCCGCCCCGTCCAATCACATTTCTGCACGCCATTCCCAGTTACCGGAAAGGTATTCGATTGGTCGGGGCTCACATTGATCCATCTAGTCGGCCAGGGTGAACATCATTTGACCGTCCGAACTTCTCCAAGAGGTTTCGAGTCAGCACTCTGGGGCGTTTTTAGGTCACATCCTGGGTATGCGGCCACCTTCAGAACGCACTTTCGAATCCAACTGAGGGTGCCTCATTCAATAGCACGGGATATATCTCCTCACGCATGTACCGATGAGTTTGCAGGCACTCGCTACAACAAGACTCGAACCATTCGGGTGCCAGATGCTGAAACTTGGACTCGCCCGAATAAAGGCCCACGTACTTGACCAAGCATCCTGTTGTACAGTCGGGAGTACGGCAGGTGACGGCCAAGAATAAATGCTTGGCCATAGTGGCAGGAATTATACGTCAATTGTAGGTACAGCTTGCAGAGAAGTTAAAGCGAATAAGCGCGGGCCGGGATAGACAGTTGCCGGAATGTTCTCCGGGCTCTTGGTTGAAGCCGTTCAAAGGCAATGGCAATCCGGACAGCGCAGATTCACTGGTGACACTGGGTGCGGTCGTGGGGCAAATCACTCCAACACCCATACTCCCGTTTTTTTGAGAAAACGGAAAGCGTACCGGGGATACTGCGTCTCGGTCCACTCGGCGCGCGCCACGCTCGCGTCACCAGCCACCTCCACATTCGAACTGGCCATCGACACTCTGAATGTCGATCCGACTTCCAGAACGAAATTGCATGCACATAAGAAGGCATTCCTGCTGACGTTTTCCGTAGCCGTTATAAGCTCGATCGACTCTCCCCGGGAATCTTTCCCCTGGAGCTTCAAAGGAACTCGCAAGCGGACCCTCACCTCACTGCGGCGCTCCACCCTCCGATTCCTTAGTGTCGTCGCAATAAATTCATTAAGCGCATCAAAATCTACGGGCTTCTCGAAGTAGGCCACAGCGCCCAGATCCTTGCAAAACTCCTTGGTCTTCGCCCCGGCTTCGCCGCTTATGATAATTACGGGAATCAACTGCGTGGAACTCAGCGAAGTAAATGTTTGGCACAACTCGAAGCCGGAATATCTGGGCATTCTGAGGTCTAGAAGTATGGCGTCTGGCTTGTGTTCGAGAGCAAGGGCCAACCCCTCTCCCGGATCGCCTGTGTCCACGATCTCGTGGGAATCTCCGAGACTAAGCCGCACCAGGCGCCGCAATGCTTCATCATCGTCGACAATTAAAAGCCTGCCCATTTTTACCTTTCCGCTACCTTTGCCATGAATTGTGCTCCGTCGAAACCCGATCCACTCCTGCGTCCAGGACGCTTCTAACTCTTTCGATTAATTTTTCTTCCGTAAACGGTTTGTATAGAAGGTTCGTGCTTTGGTCGAGGACCCCGTGGCCCGCAATAAAAGAATCCGTATACCCCGACATGTACAGGATTTTCGTGCCTGGCCGCGTCACGAGCAACCTTTCGGCAAGCACTCTCCCGTTAATGCCTGGCATGACCACGTCCGTAAGCAGCAAGTGGATACGTCCGATGTGCTGTCTTGCTAGGCCGAGCGCCTCTTCTCCATTTTGCGCAGTCAATACCTCAAACCCATGGCCCTCGAGCAGCGACTGTGCGAGCTTTCTCAAGGGGTCTGAGTCCTCCGCCAGGAGAATCGTTTCTGAACTCTTGGCGTCTGGCGCAGAGGTAGAGGTCTCCGGAGCTTGCGTTACGGGTTCGTCCACGCGAGGCAGGAACACTTGAAAGCAGGCTCCCTGGCCCAGGCTGCTGTCCACGCCGATGTAGCCGCCGCTCTGCTTTACGATTCCATAGACGGTTGCAAGCCCTAAACCTGTGCCCTTCCCCAGTTCTTTTGTCGTAAAGAACGGCTCGAAGATATGGGTGATCGTTTCTCGATCCATGCCAACACCGGAGTCACGCACGGAGAGCATGATGCAGCGTCCAGTCCTTGCCCCAGGGTGATCGCGCGCATACAGCTCGTCCAAGTCACGATTTGCGGTTTGAATAAGGAGAGTCCCGCCAGCCGGCATGGCATCACGAGCGTTGACCGCCAGGTTCATAATCACCTGTTCGACTTGTCCCCGGTCTGCGCGGACAGTCCCCAGCCCGTCGGCAAGTTCAATTCGGACGGTAATATCCTCACCTATCAACCGCGGCAGCATCTTCTCCATGTCAGCGACCAATGTATTCAGGTCCAAGACCGTCGGAGTCAGTATTTGCTGGCGGCTAAACGCCAATAATTGTCTTGTCAGGGACGCCGCCCGCTGGCCGGCCTTCTCGATCTCTTCGGCATATTCCAAGAGGTTTGGCTCGGATGGCATTTTGCGTTTCAACAGTTGGCTATAGCCGATCATTACCCCCAAAAGATTGTTGAAGTCATGCGCGATTCCTCCTGATAGTCGTCCAATCGCTTCCATTTTCCCCGCCATCCGCAGCTGGGCCTCGAGAACACGTTTGTCAGTCACGTCTTCCGCAAACACTTCGTGAAATGCCGATCCTCCATTCTCTTCCTTCACCCGTCGGCCACTGCATCGCACAGTGATCGGTGAGCCGTCCTTTTTCCTCCATTCAATCTCTAATTCCTTGAATTCGTCCTGGGAATGCAACGTCTCTCGCATTCCTCGAAAATCCTCAAGCCGTCTGAAAATCTCCCTCTCCAGGTTGACATTCTGCAATTCATCGGTGGTGGAGTAACCGAGCATGCGTTGAAGGGCAGGATTGACTCGTAAAAAGCGTCCCTCATCATCGGCCTGATAGATACCGTAAGGAGCATCTTCGACCACGGAACGAAAACTGGCTTCCGATACGCGCAGCGCCTCCTCGGCTCTTTTCCTTTCCGAAATGTCGCGATTTACAATGACCATTTTTTCGGGCGCACCACTCGCTGACGGGATAACTCTTGCAGTGGATTCGAGCACTCTCCAGGAGCCGTTCTTGTGGCGCATTCTGTACTCGAGAGTCTTTCCAATTCCCGTCCGCCGCGCTTCAAGGGAAGCCTCCCTCACCCGCTCACGGTCTTCTGGATGGATCTGCTCGAAAGCAGACGACCTCTGCAGGTCCTCGGGGGAATACCCCAAAACTCTCTCATACGATTGGCTGTTGTAGATGCGCCGACCCTCGACATCCACTACGGCGATCATGTCGGCGGCGTTTTCGCTTATGAGACGAAACACTTGCTGGCTTTCCGAAAGTTGGCGCCGGATGCGGTGGATCTGCAATTGCTGATAAATGGTATATAAATCAAAGAGCAAAACGATCGCTAGGAGTCCTATCAATTCCGTCTGCAAATTGAAAAACGCATCTCCCGTTTCCGTCGTCCGTAACAAGGGCAATAGGAAGGACACAATCCCAGCCGTCAAGAGAAGGGTAATCGTTACTGCCGTGCCCCAGAGGATCCACTCTTGACGCTCGACTCGGCGAAGGCGCCGTCCGAGCTCATCCTGGTTTCCTTCTATCGCCCCTGCAAAATCGACGGGATTTTCCAGTTTCATGATGCTCCCATGGTAGTGTTCCTCACGAACTCGTGTTGGTTGGGATTTATCACCTCATCCGTTGGATTTGCCCTTTGCCTTTGCCAAATCCTCATCGAAATCAAATCGCCAAGGAGGCTCACTGCAGGCCATCTGAAGAATGGGGATCGAATGGACATAGACGATCTGAAGAGAGAATATGCACTCGATGGATTCCGCCAATCCGTGGGGATTCGGTTTCCGCAGGATATTCACACGATGTGTTCGTACAGTTCGTAGCTTGATGCTGAGTGCCGCTGCGACCCGGTTGAGTGCCTTGCCCAACGCGAGAAGACCAGTGAACTCCGGGTCCGGCATTGTCAGGTAGGAACAAGCGGCGGGCAGGATATTTCTTTGTGCGACGCGCTTCAAAGATGTTCCCATTCCAATTTTTGACACGCGAGCATGCTAGACGAGCTGGCCCGAACAGGCTGAGCGGACGGTGGCTTCGAGATTCCGTGAAAATTCCGGCTGCAGAATATAGCCGCGTCCGCCAGCGCGGAGCACACACCAAACTAAAGCACCATCATCCTCAATACTCAAAACAATTATCTTCACGTCCGGCCGGATCTCCAGGATCTTCTTCGCGGCATCTAAGCCTCCGAGGACCGGCGTGGCGGTGTCCATGATTACAACGTCAGGCGTTTCTTCGTTTGCCTTCGCCAGAAGATCGGCTTCTGCGACCGCTTCACCCACGATTCTCCAGCTCTGTTGGTCACCAAGGATGGATCGAACGCGGCGTCGGACGAACTCGCTCTCATCCGCAATAAGAATCCGAATCTCTTTCATGTGTTCTCCGGTTGGATCTGGCGTGTTCAAGAGTAGATTCACGCTCCGCTCGATCCGAAGGATTCCCTGAAAAACGGAAATCGTACGGCGTCAGAGCCCTGGACTCAGGGGAAGGATGCCCAACGCTTGCACCGGCAATCTGACTTATGGGATCTTGCGAGTTTTGCACGGCCTGCGGCTCTACGCTCCAGGACATCCTTCGCTTACTCTTTACTGCCAGCTGGAGCAATCCCGGAATGGGAAACGCTATTCCAAGCAGCGCCTGCCCCTTGTTCAGAAGGTTCCTGAACAAGGGATGACAATGCGTACCACCGTTAAGAGTTTGCGGCACGGTAGGCAGTCTCGCAGAAGACTCGGTCCAGTACGCCCCGACGGGCCATTTGCTTCCAATGCGAAGCAGAATCAAGTCGATCTTCCCGCTCTTTACATCCGGGTGATGCTTCGAACGCCCGCGCTTCGGAAATATGCGTATAATGACGTCGCTTGTGGCATTGCGCGGTGACTTATGGTGGCGCAGGAAGTGCCACGCGCCCGTAAGAGGCACGCGGGCTCGACCAGGTTCACCGCGTACCTATCAGCTGTGTACGTGTCCACTCGAAGCTCTGCGGCCTTGAACCAGACAACGGTATGCGACACCCGAACTACCAGAAATGCTTGTCTCCAGGAATCAAGTTTTTATGCAGATGGGAATTATAACTCTGAAGGGAAGTCCGAATCGTTCTCCCGCGCTGTTCAGCGTAGCTCAGCGCCATCGGACTCTCTCGGTTGAAGGAAGACGTCTCGACTCGCCGCTCTACACGGCGATCAACTTGCACGGGTTTCGAATCTGCGTTTCCCTTTCGCCGCGACGACTGAGGCCTGGGCCAACAAGCCCTAGTTAGGAGCTACGCTTCATGCACACACTCTTGATTGTCGATGATGATCCATCCATGCTCCGATTGCTTAGCCTCAATTTATCGGACGGTTACAATGTGATCTCGGCCGATGACCCCGAACAGGTGCTGGCGTTGGCAATAAAACACAAACCCGCGGCAATTCTTTTGGATCTCATGATGCCCAGATACTCCGGCTTTGAGCTCTGTCAGTGCCTCCATACTTTGAGTTACACCTCGCGCACTCCCCTCTTTGTGGTTACAGGCGAGTCGGCAGAACGATACAAAACCCACTGCCTGAATCTGGGAGCCAAGGAGTTCATTGAAAAACCTGTGGACTTTGATCTGCTCAGGTCACTGCTGGCCATCGAATTACAGCAGGAACGCCCGGAGCGTCGCGCTCATGTCCGCGTGTCCCTCCGAGTTATCGTCACTCTCAAGGGGGGTGACTTAGGAAGAGCGGCAATCGAAGAAATGACAATTACTGAGAATGTGAGCGCGGGCGGGTTCCTTTGCACCTGCCCGTTGATGCTTCCAATTGGCGCCGTTGTTGGCATTCATCTTGGGACTGGAATTGACACTTTTGTGGGGCGCGCGAGCGTTGTGCGCAGGGAATCTCCTCACACGCCGTGGCAGCGGTATGCGTTTCAATTTCTGGAAAGCACTCGCGAATGGGTGATGAATCCCGTGTGAGTCTGAACAGTCGAAATACTCGATGCCGCTCGCGCTTGCCAAGGCAACCCGCGCCGGAACGGAAGTGAAATGTAATCAGAGCGCGAATCGAGAGAAAGGGTTGAATGTTACCCCTTGGAGTTCTCTGCTACGGTTATGCGGTCTCGTCCCATGGCCTTCGATCGATAGAGACTAGCATCCGCCACCCGCAGCAAATCCTCGCCACCAGAGGCGTGTTCCGGGTAAGCTGCAATCCCGATCGAGACGGTAATCGTATCGAGGATATTTCCAAGGTGCCGGGCTTTCAGTGTTCTGGCCGCCTCCCGCAAACCCTCCGATCGCCTGACGGCATCTTCTGCGTTTGCTTCCGGAAGAACGATCGCAAATTCCTCTCCGCCATAGCGGCAGATCACATCTTCACTTCGGTAGTGTTGGCGCAGCGTCTCTGCCATTAGGCAGAGGACCGCGTCGCCGGCGTCATGGCCGAAGGTGTCATTGAAACGCTTGAAGTGATCGATATCCAACAGGACAACGGCGAGCGGGCACCCTTTCCGTCTCGCGCGCAGCAATTCCCGGTCCAGTGATTCCTGCATAAACCGGCGGTTGAATAGTCCCGTAAGAGGATCGCGAATCGACTGCTCCCGGAGTGATTCACGGAGCCGCAAGCTAGCCAAGGACAGCCCCACCTGTCCGGCTACGGCAATGGCGAGCCGCTGTTGGGATTGCTGCAAGGACTCAAAGGCCTCCGTTCCCTTTGCGCTTTGGCTACGATTGTACTGCACGTGCAAAATCCCCAGTGTCTCCCCTTGAGCCGCCATAGGGACGCACAGATAACTGGCCGCAACAGGATTTTTCAGATGCGGGCAGATCAATCCGTCTCCCGGTTGTTCACTCCAGTACGGTTGTCCCCGTCGCAACGCCCAACAGTCGGACGGAGCAATGACTGACTCGGACGCAAAGCCCTCTCCCCACGTCGCTGTCGCCTCGAGCGCTTCCCTGGACGGTCCGAAGACGAACACGGTCCCTCCCGTCGATGCCGAGAAGAGCTTTCTTGCGGATTGGGCTACAACCGCAAACGCTTCATCCATGTTTCCGCAACACTGCAGCAAGCCTCCCATGTCGTTAAGCAAAGACATTTGCATGCTTCTCAGCTGCAGCTCCGTCACCAGGTTGTTCAACGACTTTGCGTGTTCCTCAGCTTCTACCGCCGATTTGACCTCCTCCGAGATATCACGGAAGATCGCATACTCACCTGACTGCCGGCTTTCCAAATTGATTACGACTTCATGCAGTTCCACATCGAGGACCTTTCCATCCTTGCGAACTCTGCGGACTGCCTTGTGTACAGATTCTCCCGGTCTTGACGCGGCTGATGACCCAGAATCCTCCGCCACGCTCCCGGAAGGACCAATTAGCCGGTCAAGCCGATTCCCGACGACCTCTTCGTGGGAGTACAGGAAGAGATTTGCGAATGCGTCGTTGCAGAAGCGCACGCACCCCTCGCCGTCCTGTATGGCAATCGCCAGTGGATTGTGCTCAATCAGTGAGTTTAGGAAGCCAGTTCGGTCTCTCAATTGGCGGGCCGTCCGGTGTCTCTCCGTTACCTCCGTCCCGACGACCAGTGCCGTCCCCGACACCGCCAGCATGAGCACGCCAACCTTCAGCTGAAAATCGGGGGGCAAAGGAAAGACACGCAGCGCCAGCACGATTCCAAAGTTGAAAATCACGAGCGCCGTGACCACTCGCCGTATACCTTGCCGCATCGCGATCCAGATGATGGGCACGAATGCCAAGTAATAGAATTCCTTGGGTCCGAACGTACGGCCGAACATGACCCACAAAACCACGAGAATAGAGCTGACCTGTCCAACAGCCTCCAGAATCACTCCAGAATGATTCCTCCGCACCCTCGTCGCCCGACTGTCGTCGCGTCGTATCGCCTCCCGCCGAAAAGTCGACAGCTCCCGCACTACCCGTGGAAACACATGGACAAGGAGGAATGGCCCAAACCCGATTAGACCAATTGCGTCACCGATGTACCATTGCAACGCCGAGTTCCAAAACTGGCTCCACACAATCGTGTGGTCGTTCACCAGAGACACTACTCCCGCAAGTGTCGCCGGCAGAGCCGCAACCGTTGTTAGCATTATGTATCGCACAACGTCACGCCGATGTCGCAACGCCGGATCGATCCTCAACGGGCCACGAAGCAGATACGCCGCAACTGCATACGAGCCCGCGCCGATGACGGGCGCGACTGTCGTACCCCACGAGAACAACGGTTGGTGGTAGATCACGAGTCCCGCGAGTACGTCAGCCAAGACCAATAGAGGGAAGTAGCGCGGACCAATGCACAGCATGACCGCAAAGATCAATCCTGCCGCGGGGTACCAGGCCGAAAACCCTAGGCTGGGAGAAACCAAAATGACCCAGGGTTGGTTGAGGAGTAGATAAAATAGGATGACCGACAAACCAAAGAGCAAATGACGTGAGATTAAATGGTCATTGTGGACCGCAGTGGTGCGGTCGCTAACATGGTCTACCCATCGCTCCGCGCTGTTTGAAGTTGAAGCCATCTAACTCTTCGGCTGCCCCTTTTCATCTAAACATAGGCAACATTCCCGCGACTCGAAATCGATTGAGGGTTTCACTTTTGAGTAAATATCGGATCCTCCATTGGAGAAAGTCGATTTAACGCTTGGCAGCTTCAATCCGAATTGTTTCCCAGACATCCAGGGGAATCTGGAGAAAACTGTCAGACACCTGGGGATCATATCGAATCCCCGAGCCGCGTCGAATTTCCTCATGCGCCTCATTGAAAGAAAGTGCACATCGATACGGGCGATCGGAGGTCATGGCATCCACTGTATCCGCAACAGCAAATATCCTTGCGCCCAACGGGGCTTCCCTACCCCTCAGGCCACGCGGATATCCGGTACCGTCGTATCGTTCATGGTGCCCCAAAACAATCTCGGCGGCCTCGGCGAGAAAAGGGATCTGTTTGATGAGGTCGTATCCGATTCGAACGTGACTGCGCATGATGCGCCACTCTTCTTCAGATAGCACTCCCGGTTTCAGAAGGATGGAATCGGGTATCGCCAATTTTCCAATATCATGAAGCGATGCGCCCATCGAAAGCGTCCTGAGTTCTTGCTTGCAAAGGCCCAATGCTGCGGCAATTTTGAGTGAGTACAGAGACACGCGCCGGGAATGTCCAGCTGTTGGACCATCGCGAAGGTCGATCGCGGCACCAAGGGCATGAAGAGTTTCTCCATAGCTCCCTTCCAATTGTTGGAGTGCTGACTGAAGCTGTTTGGTTCTTTCTTCGACCATCTCCTCAAGTTGCCGCTTGTACTTCTCGAGTTGCTTCTGCAAAAGCTTCTTTTCCAGGGAGCGGTGCAGACTCGCCAAAACTACTTCCGGTTGTAAGGGCTTGACGAGATAGTCGTCCGCCCCATTTCTCATCGCTTCGATACCCACTCTTACATCGTCCTCTCCAGTCACAACTATGAAGGCCAAATCCGGGTACCGGGGCCGAACTTCCATCAAAAGTTGCATCCCCGAGAGGCGAGGCATATGCAGGTCCGCCAGAATGGCAGTGACCTCCTCTTGTTCCAATACCCTTAGGGCTTCCTCGCCACTGGCAGCCGTGCCAGAAGCCACGCCCGAATCTGCAAGCATCGCTGCCAAAAGCTTCCGCATCGACGGTTCATCATCAACGATTAGTACCAAACCCATGGAAGTCTCAATCCCTGAGGGTACAGTCATGGGCATTCCCTGGGAGTCAAAACCAAGCGGAGAGCCCCATTCCTGCTGGCAGAACAACCAACAAACATTGAACTATTGAGAGAGGTGAAGCTAGGAGTGCTTCATATGCGAAGCACCTCCAGACCGTAAAGTGCATTCTTTGACTGCATTGCCGAATAACCAATTCCCCGCCTGTAGCGCGCAAGAAGTGCCGAAAAGCAGACCTCCGCCCCGGCGGCCTGACGCATTGACCTCTCTCGTGCCGTCTTTTTGGCAATCGCCTTATAAGATCCTGCTGGAGTGGGTTCGGACTTCCCTGAGCCACCGGATAGCCATCTGCCCCTGGGGGTACAATATTGTCAATCCGAGTGCCACGAGCACCGCACCGCCAATGACTTCCAAAACCGCGGAATTGGTAGGCTGCGATACCGCGTCATAAAGCAAGAATCCTCCCAACCCAATCAGAATCAACGTAGAAACAATCATGAATTTTATGAAATAGGCTGCCATACGACGTTCACTCCGAAAACCACGGAAGCTGTGAATATGGGCCACCCGCTTGGACACCATTAGCGCACCGTCGATAGAGCCTTTTTGTCCACGGACTCCAAATTCCCGGGATTCTGTCTGGTCCAGAATGCCGGAGCGGCGTACACTTTTTTCATCTTGGAGCCGCAACAGCACCTTGGGTTCACGCCGTCTTCAGGCGCGCTAGCAATGGTGACGATGAATTCGCATCGGCATGTGGGATTCGAACAAACCCACTTCTCCCCTTTTCGCATGTTCATTTGCCGATTCCCTCCTGACTCTTATCTCTTAGGCTTCGCTCAATCAAAAGTTAGGCTGCCCCACAGTGCATTCGGGGGAACTCTCGAGTTTCTCTCCAACGACTGAATGGGCAGATCAAGGGCGTCGATCAAAGATTGTGTCAGCAGCAGCGATGCCTTTAGGGAATAATTGAAAGATGCTTCGTACGGGAAGCAAAAAGGGAATCTTGTAAGCCCGGATCCTCCGCTATTCCGGCATGACCGGATTTTTTCAAATTCTGCTAGACTTGCAGGGATTACTATTCGAATTATTAGATCCATGAATTCTGGTAAAACCCTCAAGGACCTCCGAGCACGCCTCGGAATAACCGTGCGCGAGGTGGAAGAGGAAAGCCAACGGATCGCGAACGCACAATCAAACCCCGAATTTTTTGTTTCAAATAATTGGCTTACCAGACTCGAGAATTCAAATGCCGTTCCGAGCATTCATAAATTGTTCAGTTTGAGCGCTGTTTATCGCGTAAGGCTTTCCGATCTGCTCCCCATGTTCGGTATCGACCTCGGATTGCTGCAGAAATACCAGATCGAGACCGCCCCCTCCCGCACACACCTAGTCAATCTGGAAGAAATCGACGCGACCAAAACCGCTACTTTCCCAGTCCGCTTCGACCCCGGCTTCCGGGTCGAGGAGACAAACTTAGTGTCGCGAATGGTACAGGTCTGGGGGGAGGTGCCGATCGCCTTGCTCCAACAGTTGGACATTCGGCATGGTCAATATGGCTTTATCGGGCTACAGGATTCCACAATGTACCCGCTGTTGCGACCGGGAAGTTTTGTGTTCATCGACGATCATCTGCGGGATATTCGCGCAAGCCAGTGGCGGACTGAATTCGACCGGCCCATTTACTTCGTTGAGCTTCGCTCGGGATATGCGTGCTGCTGGTGCGAGCGGAGAGGAGACGAGCTTCTGTTGATCCCCCACCCTCTTTCTTCACGTCCCCACCGTACTTTTTCCGCCCACGAAGCCGAGATTATCGGCCAGGTCACCGCTGTGGCCATGCGCATTGTGGATCCTATAGCAGCTGATTCGCTCTCCAAGATTCCTTCACAATTGCCAAAGCGACCCTGATGTTTGAAGCAAAGAGTTTAACGGTTATTGGATCGTCGTGCTCCGGAGCCAGAATTCGAAAAGGCTCCAGTTCGCGCCATGATGCCAGCAGCTCATCCGGGCGGGCGCACCCGGAACGAATGTATTGTTCGAGCTGGGTTACCAAGATTTTCAGGGGACTGAGCGCCAGACTTGCAAACACTTCGCGATGGGCTTCTGCCAAAACCCGCTCTGCCACCGACTCCGTAAAACGGAAGCTTAGCCCATCGTGAGCGTAGCGGCCCGTATTATAGTCACGCGTCGAAGCGAGGTAAACCAACCTGGCAAAGTCTCCGTCGAGCTTCGCTAGAGTCCGGTTCCGCAGATCGCGGAGGCCGTCCTCGACTGCCATGGAAGTGAGCTGGTTTGGTCTTCGCTCCATCGGCTTGCCGTTCATTCGGGGATCAGCGGACTCTTGTCCTCTGCGAGAAAGCGTCGGGCTTCAACGCGGCTTCGAGCATTCCTCTAAGATTATTGGAAAGACTTTCGGCCTGCCCGACCATGTTTCGCAGCGCCATCGGACCACCCAGCAACAGAATCGCAGCAATGAGCCCACACTTTGCCTGGAATGCATAGTAATCGATCGCCAGCCTGAGCTCCGCGAGTGGATCGAGTTCCTCCGATGCTCTCACGCGAGCCACATGAAGACGCATGCCAGTTCTCGCTTCCCTTCGTAGTCGAGAGAGCCAGGATAGCGCAATCCCCTTCCGCTCCTTGAGGAACAATTGCTGAACCCGGCTTGATGTGCTTTTCCGGATGAAATCCCAATCCTCACAGCCGAAGATTCGATCCAGCTGCCCCTTGCGGTGGTCCTCAGAGTGCGCCGACGGAATGCCTGAGTCTTCATCACGAAGCCATGGAACATCCTCTTCCTCCAATCCGCGGCGGCGCAATAGATAGACCAACGACGCAATTAGCAAGAAACCGATCGCAAGCAGAGTAAGCGCTCCGGTCATGGTCGTATGGCTCTGTCCAAGAACTCGCGTGCCTGAACCAGGCTTCTTCTGGTTAGAAGCGCAAGTGACTGGTAGTCTTCCTCGATCTTTGATTGCGATTGCTCCACCGGAGATTGCTCGTCGCTCCAGAGAGCGACACACCATATGCCCAGGGACGCGGCATAGCAGTGCGGTTGCACGAAAACCCACGCGGCCTGAAACGCCTGACCAATCGAAGCGCGCAGAGTTAGAGTCATCACCATTGTCGCGATAAAAATTCCATAGCCAGCATATATACCTTTTGCATAGCGACCTAGGGGAACTCGGTAATAAGCAATGAGCAGGGCCAGCACAATGAGTGACAGCGCTTGTATCGCACGAAGATTACGTTCAAGCTCAACCATGGTCACTGTCCAAGGAATGTCGCCATTCCAGGCGCCAACTAGACCTTTGGTTAAAACCGTGAGTAATACTATAGCGAGCACGTTGCGGGCCATCCGGCCTGCGCCGGGATAGCGTCCGAGTATCAAGCGAAAAATCTCCCAAGTGACACCACAACCCATCAGCAAACTGAAAAATTCTGCGTACCAATAGATCGGCTTGTAGTACTTGAATTTGAAGCTATAAACCGACAGGAAAAACACGTCCTGGACAAACACACAGGCCAGATAGCCAAAGAAGAACGGGCACTTTTTATACCATCCGACGACCAACGCGCGTACCAAAATAGTGCCTTCCAGCGCGACTCCCGCAAGCCAGAAACTCAGCGCGTACGAGGTCATATGTTCGGGGAAACCCTGAGTATACTAGCACGGAAAAAGGGGAAGACTCCCATTGTCTTCCCCTCCTCCTAGGACTAGCTCGCCGATCTGGGACCAGAAAGCCAAGGAGGTAGCAACGGCTCTGCGCCAGCCGTTTGAATCGATTCTCTGCTTCCGGACTTCGACGGGGGCAATGTCGGTGGTGGTGGTGGATGTACGCCGTCTGCCTGAAGCTCTACTGTACTTCCGAACTTCAGGGGTGGCTTTGTCGGTGGCGGTGGATGCACTCCGTCTGCCCGAAGCTCTACTGTACTTCCGAACTTCAGGGGTGGCTTTGTCGGCGGCGGTGGATGTACGCCGTCTGCCCGAAGCTCTACTGTGCTTCCGAACTTCAGGGGTGGCTTTGTCGGCGGCGGAGGATGCACGCCGTCAACTAAGGTAAGACATGGGCCGTGGGAACTCGAACGGATCGTGTCTTGTCTGGGATTGAAACTGGAACAAACGCCTAGAACCAGAGTAATTGTGAAACAGACTTCCCTTTTTGAATACATTTGTATCCTCCTCATCGTGAAAATGGGTTGGAAATGGTACCCAAACTGCGGACTCAGGTTAGGGAAAGCGAAGCCCTACTCATCAGGTTGGGCCTGACTGCTTCGCACACGAAGCAACGCCCGCTCCGACGGGCTCTATATACTAATTAGCTTGATACTTATGAAGATAAGATTGCAGCGTGAATCGGTCCGCCTGCAATTGGGTAAGAGCTTAGAGGAGAAAGCGCATGCGGTTGGACGAATTCTCGGTAGTCGCCCGCTCCGATGCGCAGCGTACGTCACCCGTTCCATGCGACTTCCCAAGAAAATCTCTCGGCGTATCCATGCGAAACGTAAACACCTTTGTGCATAAACCTGTCGAATTTGGTCAATTGAGTGAGGCAATCCGGCCGCCGGGTACGTACCTGCCGCCTACGACCGACCCATTCTCCCGTTAAGGAGAGTTCTCTTGGGAACCCCGCTTCGAGTCTTGTTCATCGAAGACTCTGCCGACGATGCCGAACTGCAGTTGCGCCTCTTACGACAGGCGGACTATGCGGTCGACTCGGAACGAGTGGATTCTCGCGACCTTCTGAGGCAAGTGCTTGAGAAACCGTGGGACCTCATAATTTCCGATTACTCCCTGCCCTATTTCCTGGGTACCGACGCGCTCCGATTGATCAGACAGCTTGGGTTAGAAACCCCATTCATTTTTGTGTCCGGAACTTTCGGAGATGAGTCCGCGGCGGACGCGCTCAGCTTGGGTGCGCAAGATTATCTGATGAAAGACAATTTGAACAGGTTAGTCCTCACTGTGCGACGGGAATTACGCGGAGCTAAAGAGCGAAATCATCGGCAGCGCCTAGAACACCAGGTTCACCAACTTCGACGATTTGAGGCTATCGGTCGGCTGGCAAGTGGCGCCGCTCATGATTTCAATAATGTCGTCGCCGCGATCATGGGCTGGGCGGAAATCGGATGCAGTGAAGCACCGCCGGATGGTGTGTTGCAGGATCGCTTCCTGAAAATCCGGCGGCAAGCAGAGCGTGCAGCGGCGGTCACTCGTCGATTGCTCGCCTTCGCGCAACAGCAGCTTCTTCAGCCTCGTGAAACAAATCTGAACGAGTTGATACGAGAGGAAGCTTCCCTCTTGAAAAGCGCCCTTGGCGGAATCCATACACTCGAGCTGAATCTCGCGGATGACTTATTCGCGATTTGGGCAGATTCTGCCAGGATCGAGCAGGTAATCATGAATCTTTGTCTCAATGCGCGAGACGCCATGCCCAAGGGAGGACAACTGACCATAACGACAGAAAACATCCTCATCGGCAAGGAGCAGCAGCCTATTGATGAAAATGCCCGTCCAGGTCGCTATGTCCAACTGAGTGTGTATGACACAGGAGTCGGAATCGATCCAGACGCTCTCGATCAAATCTTTGAACCATTCTTTCCGAGCAAGGAGGAGAGTAACGGATACGGGTTAGGCCTTGCGACTGTCTATGGAATCGTCAAGCAACACAATGGTTTCATCGAGGTGGATTCATTCAAGGGTAATGGGGCCACTTTCCGAGTTTACTTGCCAGTCGCCGAAGCCGCAGGGTCGCCTCCGCTCCAACCCCCCAAGGTGCAGCTACAAATAGGCACAGAGACAATCCTAATCGCCGAGGATGACCGCGACGTCCGGGAGACAACACGTCTCATTCTCGAGAACCTGGGCTACACAGTTTTCGTGGCGCGCAATGGATCGGAAGCCGTCGAGCTCTTCCTCCAGGCCAAGCCGCCGGTCGACTTGGTATTGCTCGACATCATCATGCCTGTCCTCAATGGCCCCGAAGCCGCAGTCAGGATATCCGCCATCAATCCACATCTCGCCTTCATTTTCATTACCGGCTATGACACGGAGTCCGATATTCGGTGTCTGCGCAACATAAAGAAAACATCGATCCTGCAAAAACCATTCGACGCCGGCCAGCTGGCCCACAAGGTGAGAGAAGCGTTGGACCGCAGGGAAGCATAGCAGAACTGCGCATGTTCATGGATTTCCCGTTCTTGCGCTCGTCCAGCTGTCGATCGGTTACCAACTCATACAAATCACGCTTGGCGTATCCGGACGATTTCGCTTAGGCTCCTCCCTTCCTCCGGGTCGTAAGAATTGTCTTTGTTAGCTGAAGTATCAAATCCCGGTCGCTACGATCGAGTTTTGCAAGGCATCCCTGCATCTGGGAGAGATAACGATGAGCCTGCCCGCGCGGTCCCCGCCTCGACGACATTCCAAGGCGCCGGATTTCGTCAGGTATTTTCGGCGGCGCTTCGCCTTCATAAAATAGTTGATACATGGGAATCTTCAGAGCGCGTGCCCACTTCTCCAGCGTATCGATGGCTGGGACCGTGTGTCCGTTTTGCACTCGAGATGCGTAGCAACGCTGGAGTCCTGAGAGATTCTCGATGTCACCTTGTGACAACCTCTTGGCCTCCCGAAGGGCTCGCAGACGATCCCCAATCATCATGGCGGGTTCTCCTCTTCTGAACATTTCTTTCCGACCGGCTGGGTCCGCATCATACACGGAGCCATCCGGCGAAGTAATTCCAACTTTCGTTCTTTTCTCTCGGGAGGAAGAAGCGTTATCGGAACCGCGCGGCTCGGTGTCTGCGATCGCGGGAATACGACCCCTCGTTGTCGCGCTCGCTCTGGTGGAGGGTTCCTCCTGCAAACCACTGCAAATTCAGGTGCGCAATTCCGCCTTCGGCACCCAAATCCCGCTCGTCAAATAGGGCGCCTAGTAGGAGTTTTTCTCGATTCCCGATGAAAGTCCCAAACGATTCACGTTTCTGAAATTGGGCTTTCAGATTCACGCGGGGATTTGGACGATGATTGCGTTAAACAACCTGCTCCATATCTTGGCCGGGAGTATGACCGGCTTGTCGCAATCTGTCGCGCCTCGTATCAGATTGAGACAATTCTATTTCTTGTGCGGGACTGGCACTGACGGAGCTTGTTACTATCCAAGTTACTGGCATTGAAGATACACATTATACGCCACTTACATTAACACATCAGTTTTACTTGGCAGCGTCAATGGCGCTCCCCGTGCAAGATAACTCATCAGCGAATGTTCCGGGACCAAATGACCGATCTTGACTCCTCCTCAATCCGTGAGCCGCGCTCTTCTCGCAAGATGCTGGTTCACGGCTTGCTCCTGGGGTCGCTGTTAGGGGTTTCCTCCCTCTGGGGGCAGTCCCAAACCCCCGACTGGCGAGCGCAAGTTCGGCAGTGCTCCGAAGCAAAAGATTGGGCTTCAGCCTTGCGCGTTGTGGACCAGGAGGTTTCCCGCGCCCCAGATGACATGGATGTGCGGGCCTGGCGCGCGCGCGTTCTCACTTGGTCGGGACGTCTTCCCGAAGCGGAGAAGGAGTATCTGGAAATCCTGAACGCCTCTCGGAATGACCCGGACAACTGGCTGGGCCTTGCAAATGTGTACTTGCGGGAGGGAAGAACAACGGAAGCCCTGCGCGCGCTCGACACTGCTGTAAAACTCGATCCCGCACGGTCCGACCTGCGTTCTGCCCGCGCCCGTGCGTTGCGGGCGGCGGGAGAGCGAAACCAAGCGCGTCTGGAATTTCAGAATGCGCTCAATCTGGACCCCACCAGCCAGGAAGCGCGCGCCGGCCTGACCTCCGTCCTCCCGGAGCCGAAACATGAACTGCGGTTCGGCCAGGACAACGACCTTTTCAATTTTTCCAGTGCGAATCATGACGAATGGACAAGCCTCGCATCGCAATGGACGCCACATTGGGCCACCAGCGTTGCCGGCAGTTTTTATCAGCGCGGTGGCGTCGACGCTGCAAAATTTGTGGGAAGCGTTACCGGGCGCCAGTCCTCTTGGGGCGCCTTAACGATGGGCGGCGGGATCGGGGATGACAACGCAGTGATCCCCAAGAGCGAAGCCTTTTTCGATCTGGACCATGGGTGGAAGGGCGGCGAAACCACCTTCGTGCGCTCCGTGGAAACGATCTATGGGCAGCATTGGTATTGGTATCAGTCGTCCAGGATCTTAACTCTGACTGGCACCGCAATTGCCTATCTGCCTCGGGAGTGGACACTGTCGCTCGGAGCAACGGGTGCGCGCAGTGCCTTTTCCGGCACGCCGGCCGAATGGCGCCCTTCCGGGATCGCGCGTCTCGGATTTCCACTGGCGAACTGGGGCGCACGTGCGCTCTCTGGGAACGTGTTCTATGCGGCCGGCACAGAAGACTTCGGCCAGGTCGATCAGATTGGGCGCTTTTCCTCGCAAACCTACGGTGGAGGTTTGCGGATCCAGATCACCACGCGGCAGGATCTGGCGGGCTACGGCTCCTATCAAAAGCGCACGCAAGACAGAACGGACATATCGTTCGGACTAAACTATGGCATCCATTTTTGAAAAATTGTGGCGGCTAGGCCCGGCCGCTTTCGTGCTGAAGGCCATTATCGCGGCCCTCGTGGCCAATGGACTTTTGCTCGCGTTCATTCTCCTTCGCCGAACCTACCGGAAGCGGTATTTCGCGAAGCGTGATGCACGTGTCTACGAATTGCGTCAAAGTTGGGACGCGCTCGTTTCGGGCGAGATTCCTTTCGACACCTGGCGAAGTAAACCTTTCGACCGCCGAATCGTCGAGGCAATCGCTCTCGATGCATTTGAAGCCGCCGGGCCAGAGCAGTCCGCTCGATTGCTGAAATTTCTGCGGACTAGCGGGTTGATCGAAAAACGCATCTTTGAAGCCCGGCATCTCAAGGGCTGGCGCAGGATGCGGGCCCTGGTCGCACTCGGTCGCACCCGTGCACCGGAAGGTATCCCCGCGCTCGCGGAAGGTTTACGCGATCGTGATCTGGAAACTCGGCTGGCTGCGCTGCGAGGATTGGGACGGATGGCCTGTCCCCAGGCTGCCGAAGAGATCCTGGCATGGTTGGGAGAGAAGGGGCTGACCGTCCCAGACCTGCCGTTGCAAGGTGCGCTCGTCCAGTGCTGTGCGGAGCGCCCCCAGTTGCTGCTTCCCTATATAAAAAATGCGGAAAGTCACCTTCGCGAAGTGCTGGGACGGGTGCTCGGCGAGGTGGCGACTCCCTCATTGGGTCCGGACCTGCTGCAGTTCGTGGGAGATGACCTCGATGAATTGCGGGCGGCGGCGGCACGGGCCATGCCACAGACACACTCGGCATTCGCCCCGGAAGTCCTGAGTGAGCTGGCAGCGGACCCAGTTTGGTTCGTGCGCCTGCGAGCGATCGTTAGCCTTGGCAAGTTGTCCGATTGCCGTGCGATTCCGACGCTGCTTCGAGGACTGATGGATTCGAACCGTTTGGTACGATGGCGCGCGGCGGAAGCGCTCGTGGAATTCAAGACGGAGATGGTTCCAATCTTCGAAAAGGTTGTGGCGGCACGAGACCGCTATGGCCTCCACGCCTACCTGACTGCGCTCGAAAATGCTGGCATGCGAGGGCAGTTGGAGGTCGAACTCCAAGCAAACACCAGAACTATTGAAGATGTGAAGCAGCGTCTGCGGAATGTGCTTGAGACGGGGACACTGCCGGTAGAAGAACCCGCAACGGCGGCAAGCCTCCCAAACAGCGCGATGGAACTGCGATGACTCGGTTCCTGGATATTTCTAACCACGCGTTGTTCTGGTATTACCTAGCCAGCAATGTCGCCTATCTGACGATGTTGATCGTGGCTCTGAAAACGAGTTTGGCCCATCAACGGAGACTCGAAAGCCATCGGCTGAAGTGGATTAAGGAGACTCCGCTGGCCCCCCCAATCACAATCATTGTGCCTGCTCATAACGAGGAAGGTTCCATCCGCGTGGCAGTGCGAAACCTGCTGCAGCTCGATTATCCGCAACTCGAGGTGATCGTCGTCAACGATGGATCAGATGACCGAACTCTCGATGAAATGCGGGAAGAGTTTCTCCTGAGACTCGTCCGGGCCGTGTACGTCGCTGAAGCGAAGACCGCGCCGGTGCGAGGTCTGTACCGCAGCGAAGTGAACGCCAGCCTGCTGGTCGTCGACAAGGAACCGGGAGGGAGTAAGGCGGATGCAGTAAATGCGGGTTTGAATGCAGCAACCTCGCCTTATGTCTGTGTGGTTGATGCCGACTCCATCCTCGAGCGCGACGCGCTCCTGCGAATCATGATGCCCATCCTGGAGGATCCAAAGCGCGTAGTGGCAGTTGGTGGAATCATCCGCGTGTTGAATGGATCGGAGATCGCCGGAGGCCAGTTGCAACGTGTGCGACTTCCACGCAAGGCCATTGAAGTAATTCAGGTGATTGAGTATCTCCGCGCGTTCTTGATTGGGAGGGAAGCGTGGGGTCAAGGAAACATGCTGATGATTATTTCAGGCGCGTTCGGCGTCTTTCGCACCGACCTGGTGCGTGCTGTAGGAGGCTATCGAGCAACGGCAATTGGGGAGGATTTCGATCTGGTGGCCCGGTTGCACCGCCATCTGCGCCAGCAGGAGATGGACTACCATATCCAGTTCGTTCCGGATCCCATGTGCTGGACGGAAGCCCCCTCCGACTTAAGGTCCCTGGGAAGGCAGCGGGCGCGCTGGCAAAAAGGATTGTTGGATGTGCTGTGGCCCTGCCGGGACATGCTCTTCAGAAGGCGCTACGGCAGGATCGGTTATCTGGCGCTTCCCTACCTGTGGATCTTTGAGCTATTGGCGCCTGCAATCGAGATAGGAGGGATCGTAACAATCGTGCTTGCGGCATGTTTGGGCGCCCTGAGCCAGGGATTTTTCGTGCAATTCCTGCTTTTCGGGTACGCGTTTGCCACGATGATTTCAATCGGCTCGGTCTTGCAAGAGGAAATCACTTACAAACGATACAACGACTGGCAGGATGTCGCCCGCCTCGTGAGTTACTGCTTCCTGGAACATTTTCCCTACCGCCAACTGCACATGATCTGGCGGCTGCAGGGCCTCTGGCAGTATCTGCGCGGCGACAATGTTTGGAGACCACTTACGCGCAAGGGCCTCGAGTCCGCTCATATTCGATAGATTTTATGCACTCTTCCTCGCCAGAGGTCTGCGTATTTCGGCTGTGCAGCCGCGGCCGTTTGCTTTTGCTCTCAAAACTGCCCCATCCAGAAACCTAACCCGACAACACGGATTAATCCTCTCCTCATAACCCGTGAGTGTCAGGTCTGTTTTTGCACTTCCCCCCGTGGATTCCTTGAGTTCGAGCTCAGCGCCGTTCTTCGGATCTGACTTTATAACGCTCCGGTCACACCTAAGAATTACCTTGGCCAACTTCCAAGCCACGGAAACAACGATCCACGCCCTGGCATTCCTGAACTTGACAGTCCTGGCGGATCGTTGTTTACTCCTCGCTTTGTGACTCTCGAATCCAATCGTGCGCTAAATGGAGAACTGACAAACCGGTTCTCGCGGTGGCTTGGGGTGCAAGGCTACTCGAGCTGTGTCCTCTACAAGTATCCGCGCACTGTGCGTCAGTTTACGAAATTCATGGGCCAAACAAATATCCTGAAGGTGACCCATTTCGACGTTCAGGAATTTTTGGCCGAATCGGCCGGCCTGGGCAAAACTCCAAAGGCGATTCGTGACCAACTTTATGCTTTACGGGTTTTCTTTGATTTTCTAAACCTTGGCGGGTTGATCAAGTGGGTGCCGCCGCGCCAGGTCAAAATGCGGCCGCTAAAACGGCACGTCCCGAAGGTGCTGACGGAAGCCCAACTTCGCAAGGTTTTCGTGGCAGCCAAGACGGAACGTGAACGAGCGTTAGTTGAACTGCTCTACGGCACTGGCTGTCGGACTGGTGAACTCCAAACGATGCGCATTGAAAATATAGATTTCAACCAGAGAAGAATTCGTGTGTCCGGGAAGAGCGGGATTCGCGTTCTTCTGTTCACCGCGACTGCCGCCAAAGCTCTTCGAACCTACCTCGGTGCCAGAGAAACAGGCTTTGTATTCGTGGATCAAAAGCCGCTGCAGAGAATTCGGCCTCAACGATCTCCCAACGGCCAGTGGCACTGCAACTGGAAAACCTATGATGATAAGGGTCGGCACGTATTGACAAAGAGCGGTTTTATTGCAGCCAGAGAGAAGCTCGGTTACCGGGATGCCGTCGCCTATTTTTCAAACCTGGCCAAGAATGATCGCTTGCTGCGCCCTCTCGGCCTGCGCCCACTGAGCCATTCAGCGATCCAACTCGCGGTACACAAGATTGGATTGCGCGCCGGAATCAGAATCAATCCGTACTCATTCCGGCATACATTCGCCACCCACCTCCTCGACAACGGAGCCGATTTGCGGGTTATTCAGGAACTGCTGGGCCATAACTCTATTAGAAGCACCCAAGTTTATGCTCACGTGAGCAAGAAGCAGCTTCAACGCACTTTTGATCAATGCCATCCTCGCAAATGATCGCGTCCCCTGCTATTGGAAGGTGGCCAATGCCCAAAGCAAACCCAAGCAGACCTAGAAAATTGCGATTCTTTCCGCCATGGTTCTTGACCAAAGCGACCATGAAGAAAATTGAGGCGTTGCTTCCCTATTACTACCACAAACGATTTCGATTCTATTTCGACGTTTACGGATGCGTGCGTTGCGGCAGGAACGACGTCCCTTACAGCTGCAGCGGGCTTTGCATTCCTTGCCATGGCTTCATAAATCATCGTCTGCAGCGATCCGACAGGGCAATGAAGCGGGAATATGGAGCACACCCGGATCCTATATCAGCCCGTTTCCTGAAACGCCGGTTAAGTGCACGGGAATTGCTAAGGGATCTAAAACAGGCTCGCCGAGCGAATTAAGCTATGACTTCTTGATTCTTTTCCGCCTCACCACCGTTTTGGTAATCTCGAGCAAAAGATTTCTTTCCGGGTCCGTCATTTGGCTGACAGCCTGACGCATCCGTTCAAAGGCCCGAAGGCCGCTCCCGCGGGATGCCCAATCGCTTGTCCCATTTTGGGATATCTTCTTAGCTGGCGGGAGCTCGTGTCCTTCATAGAACAACTGGTAGAGCGACACCTCCAAAGCTCGTGCGAACTTTTCCAGGGTTTCGAGCGAGGGCACAGTGTGCCCGTTTTCGACTCGAGAGACGTAGCAGCGCAGCAACCCTGTGCGCTCTTCAATGTCCCCTTGGGATAGATTTTTGCTTTCCCGTAGTTGCCGAATCCGCTCACATACAAGCATCCGCGCTCCTCCCCACATGTAACCATATCGGTTACTGAACCTTCCGATTATCCGTAACTGTAGCATATCGTACCTGTTCTGTATACCAATTTGCTCCGATTTGCACAGCGGGTGGGATTGACACTCGTTCAGCGTCGGTATCTACTCTCCGGAATATGAGTTTACTCTCGCCCATCAAACTAAACGGGGAACTCAGATGCCGCTACGAGCGTTGGCTCACGGTACAACGCTACTCCTCCGAGACTCGGCGCGTCTACGCTCGCACCGTTAAAGATTTCTCCCAATTTATGAATCGCAGGCCGGTCACGAATGCCAATCATTTTGATGTCCGGGAATTCTTGGTCGTGGCTTCCCGGAAGGGACACGCGACATACACCCTCAAGCACGA
The DNA here is from genome assembly GCA_035487095.1 of Candidatus Sulfotelmatobacter sp. GTDB lineage: Bacteria > Acidobacteriota > Terriglobia > Acidiferrales > UBA7541 > Acidiferrum. Next base: position 17,311 of record DATHMM010000167.1, on the reverse strand, counting down.
GCTGCACGCCCTCAGAATATTCTTTGATTTTCTCAATATGGGTGGGCTCGTGCCCTGGGTCGCCCCACGTTTTGTGAAGATTCGGAGCCCCCGGCCACGCGTGCCGCACGTATTGTCCGAGGCCCAGGTTCGTAGCCTCCTCGAAGCGGCAAACAACCCAAGAGAACGCGCTCTCGTCGAAGTCCTTTACGGAACCGGAGCTCGGCCGGGTGAGATTTCGACCATGCGGATCGAGGAGATTGATTTTCATGCCGGTCGGATTCGGGTCACCGGGAAAGGAGGTGCCCGTTTCATCCTGCTCGGGAAACCTGCTTCAAAAGCGATCCGCCGCTATCTTTCCGGCAGGACAAGCGGCTTTCTTTTTACGGAAGGCCGTCCCCGGCAACGCATCTGCGTTTACTCAGCGGCTTCCGGAGGCTGGCGCTGCCGCTGGAAAGAGTATGACGACAGCGGGCGCATAAAACGAATCCGATCCGCGTTCATCGGCTATAAGGAGCATCTGACAAAAGCCGCGGCGTTGGCCAGATTCCAGAGAATTGCGAAAACCTCTAACTTGCTTCGGCCTAGTGGCCATCTGCCGCTCCGCTCGGATTCGATTAGCCGTGCCGTTCGCAACTTAGCAGCCCGGATCGGGTTGCGCGTCACTCCCTATTTTCTAAGACATAGTTATGCCACTCACATGCTCGATCACGGAGCCGACATCAGGGTCATCCAGGAGTTGTTGGGGCACGGCCGGTTGAGCAGCACTCAGGTGTACACGCACGTGAGCAAGGCGGCCTTAACGGACACTTTTATCCGCTGTCATCCGCGCAGCAGAATCAGTGACTCAGAAAATTAGGTGGCGAGAAAGTGGACGCTCTTCCATGAAAACCCGTTGTCCATCAAAGAGTCCCCTACTTTTGCCTTGGTTCCTGTCAAGGAAGTCTCATCGAAAGGTCCAAGAGCTGCTTCCTCACATTTATCACAAGCGCTTACACACGTATTTTCGACTCTACGGGTGCATCCGATGTCAGATTAAGAATCGGCTGTACCACAGCAACGGGCTGTGCCGCAATTGTTCCTCCCTGCTGAGCGACCGCCTGCGCCGGTGTGACCGCCTCATGGCCGATGAATACCGCGAAGCCACAACGCCACCATCAAATCAACTGTTGAGAAAAATCACCACAGCCCGGGCTCTATTGGCTGACTTAGCCGGCACTAAACGAGCCTTTTTCGCGAGGGGCAAAAACTACTCGGATCGCCCTGAACCGATTACCCTCAGGGTCAAGTCCTAGCGCTCGCAATTCGCTTTGAGCCGAAAACACCCACCCGTGTAAAGAGGCATCCGCTCTTGGGAAGAGTCGAGCCCAACCGCGGAGATCCGCTTCGCGGTTTACAGCACTCGATGAAGTCGTGTTTTCGGAACCAGTCCCAGTACCCACTTGTCCGATTAGGGCGGTGCATTCGACAGGTCGATGCAACACCATCTGACATAGGTCAGTCTCGCGAAAGCTGGTGTGGGTATGAGACCAGGGATGCGATTTGGGCTTTCTGAGGTCGAGAAGCGCGATGTCTGGAGCCGCTGGAAGGCTGGGCAGACACTGCATGAAATTGGGCGTATCTACGATAAGCTGCATACTTCGATTCGCGCAGTGTTGCTACCTCGCGGGGGGATCCCGCCCGGCGCCCGCCGCCGCTCTCGTGTCGCCCTGACTCTGGCTGAGCGCGAGGACATCTCACGAGGAGTCGCCTCTGGTTCGTCGCTTCGTGAGATCGCTCGACTCCTGAATCGCGCTACCTCGACGGTGAGCCGGGAGGTAGCTCGCCACCAACCTGCTGCTGCGGCAATACTTCCCGCGAGGAACCGACCTGTCCCCCATCTCTCAAGCGCAGCTCGACCACGTCTCGCAGCGCTTGAATCAACGGCCCAGAAAAACCTTAGGATTCCAAAACCCGCGAGTAAACTTCAAGCAAGTGTTGCGTCGACCGTCTGAGCTGGCAGCGTTAATCAGGACTTGAGGCCAGGTATCGGGTGATGAACCTCTCGATTTATGTCGGTCTAGCGACTACGGCGCGACCAGGATGGCTGGGGGTTGCCATGTGCCGGAACCTGGTGGAAGTATCGACGGCGGTATGTCCTTCGGCCAGTACAGCCGCATCACCATATAGATTGGCCCATTAGGCGCTGGCAGCCAATTAGTTTTCCTGTCAGCCGATGGGGCGTCCTTCTGAACATAGATCGTCAGTGAGCCGTCAGAGTTCTTCTTCAGGGTCGGCAGCATCGGGGAGTTGATTAAGTAGCGGTTGATTGGATTCTGAATCAGCAACTGAGTCTTGCCATCGTACATCGTGACGGACCAAAATGCATTCACGGGAGGGTATTGTCCAACAGCGAAAGTCAGCGTGTAATTGTTCTTGCTGGCATCAAGGGGCTGGCCGTCGCTGGCGGCTTTAGCTGCGGGATACATAGCTTCAACCGCGTCGTTGCCGTAGATGCCAGCCAACGCTGAGCCAGCACGGAGCAGGTAGTCGCCGTTGTAGAACGCACGATTGCCGAACGCGGCACCGACGATCCAACCGTTGATGTCTTTGCCGATGTTGAGTTTCGCTTTCTCAATCGCCTCGTAGCCTTCCTTAACGGCTAAGCCTAGCTCGGCCTTTTGCACCTCAGAAAATTTCGTTAAATCGAAGGGTTTTCCGGCTTCGATTCCGACCGTTGCGAACTTCGCCCGCAGCGCAGTTTCTTCAGTAGGCGTTGGGCAGAACTGGAGCAGGAAATTCAAATACGCAGGAAAGTCCAATTTGAAGGCGTCATCTGTGAACTTCGGAAAATCAGGCAGCGGTTGCGCGGGTGGCGGTGGCTGATGGGTGAACGCCGACAGCGTCTGTGCTTTATAACCCGCTTGAATCTTCTTTACATTCTCCATGTCGCTCGGGTTAAACAACTGCGTGCGGATGACGGCGAGTGAGAACTGGGTCTCTGATCGGAAGACCTTTTTGATACCAGCAGGCGTTGTACCGCTCCAGCCCGGCCCCGAAACCATGTAGCAGCCCGGATCATTTCCGGTTGCGCGGCTGCCGATGTACGCGTAGTTCTGTGAATACAAGTCGGCTATTTCGAATGTGTAGTAACGACCCTTCTCGACCTTGGGAACACACAGGACGATAGGCTCGGTGCGTAGGTCCATCTGCACCAGCGAATAAGGGGTGTCGCTGTTGGGCGTAACGATGCTGGTGTCTTTGTAGGTGAAGACCCGAGCCTCGTTGAGGACTGTGTTAAACGGTCCTTTGTACTGCGAGTTCGTCGTGTCAACATTGAACTGGTACAGCGCCTTGTACGCGGCGATCATCGGAAAGGCGTAGATATACGCTTCCTGATATACCTCTTTATTGGATACGGCCTCACGAACCGGACCGTTTTCCTTGTTGCAAGATACGGTCGCAACAGCGGCCACTGTCAAGGCCACCAGCAAGACCCGTCTGCTCTTCATCTGCTCCCCCTTAGAGCGAGCATCGTGGCCTATGTTGCCCCAAGGGTATATCGTCAAAAATGACAGGGGGCCGTCCGGGGTGTCTCACACTGAGTCAACTCCTGGTTTGTCGGCTAACCGGAGAAGTGGAGGCTAGTACCCACATGGACGGTAGCGCGTTAATCAGGAGTTGAACCTTTGATTTCTGACTTTCAGGATGCCCCACGACGAGTCTGGTCGGTGGTGGCGAGTCACTGGGTCGATTGGTGTCCCTCTCGAAGTGTACGTGTACAGCGATTTCGGAAAGGTGAGGGACGCCCTCTCGGAGTGGGAACGTCCCTCGGTCACGTAACTTTTCTATTGGTATGTTCGTTGAGGAGGAGTCCGCCGCCGCAAAGAAGTTTGAGGAATAGAGGAAACACCTGAACCGTGACTTCAGGTCTTTCATCAATTGACGGCTCAACTGGTAGTGAGAACCTATTGGTTAGAGACACATGCCTCAAGAACGCACGCTCGTCGGCAGGATGGAAAGGCGGCTTCCAATCATCGTCGTGGTAAATCTTGCATGCTTAGAACGCGCGGATACCGACGAAACAGAGTGGACCTTCACAGATAACATCAGCGCACGTGGGGCTCGCGTATTCTTCAGACGCAACTGGCAGCCCGGAGAGGAGATGACGCTAACTCCTTTTAACGAAGAAACGGCGAGCGGAAGTGTTGTCTATTGTCAAAGAATCGCGGACAAACGCTACTGGATCGGAGTAATGCTTAAGGATCATCCGACCACATGGAGGATTATTAGAAGGTATGACGGCATACAAATCAGCGCCCACGGTTAGATCAGAGTCTAGCTAAAGAGGTATTGCACGGACATCGTCCCATCGCCCTTCCCACGCCGCCGACATTGTTATGCAATCAAGTGGGTACTAGCGTCGACTTCTCTGGTACCCGTATCGATCTAGATTCAGGTTTGCCCAGTATGCGGCGATTATGGTTTGGCGTCCGATAGGTCCGTATCCGCGCCGGACTTCACCGCTACTGCGCCAGGAATTTCGGGCGATGCAGTATCTCCCTGCCGTGTGAGATACAGGAAGAACGGAGTGAGCTCGAACGGCGTTACCTCGTCCTTGGCCACTGTCCCAACTGGCTTGGTCTTGAGCATCTGCAGCCGATTCTCCCAGGGTTCGATCTTGATACGTCCGCCAAGCGGCAGAGCGGCAATAAGGTCACCCGTTGGCTTTGATGTCGACGCCTCCGCGGTTGAAGTCGCGGATGTGCCGGTAACACCAATCACCACCCTGTTCCCCAGGTGCGGGCTAACCAGATTGGGAATCTCCTTCGAACGATCATTCAACGTTTGGAGGAAGAGTTGTGCGCTTCCGAGATGATCCTTGTAGGGTGACTTCTTCAGTAACTCCATCCCTTGTTGGGTCGCCGCCTGTTCCTCTTCCGCTGTGTGAGTAAAACCAAAATGCCGAAACGTTTCTTTTTCGTCGAAACGCAGGCGATTGAAAAACGCATATTGGGTGCCCATACGATGCCGGAGCACGATGTGGCCGAGTTCGTGGGCGAGGATGGCCGCAAGGCTGGCCTCGTCAGGGAGCACATCTACCAGGCCGCGGCTCAAGACAATGGTGTGGCCCATCGTGAAGGATTCCATCGTCGAGGTCATCAGAACGCGGCAGCGGACCGTCGGCTCTATATCAAGGTTGTTCGTAACCTCAATATTGTTAACCACCGTTTCCAGCACTTTATCCACGTCCCCGTACTGCGCCATCAGACCCATCTGCTCCATCTTGGAGGCGATGTTGTCTTCGGCCTGGCGTTCCCACGCGCGTTTCTCTTCGAGCGGCGAATAGTCGTTCCCGACTTCTGTCTGATCCGTCACCGGCTTGGGGGCCTCCACCACCACCTTGCTTAGCTCCTGCTCTTCCCGATCTAGGGTGGGGGCGTAGCTCCAAAGGCGTGTCTGTGCTCTGAAGGACTGTACCATCGGATTGTTCGCTTCTTCGCTGTAAATGAAAGCCGGTAGCCATTTGTCCTTTCCGGCATTCGTGCGCCAGCTGTCGAAATTAAAGTAGTAGCTGGTCTTGGACCGGCTGCTATAGCCGCCGTTGAAGCGCACGATGTGATAGTCCTGGTCCTCTACCCAAATCCGGCCGACAAAGCGCCCTTTGTCGTCCTTCGAAACCGGGTCAACGTCGAAAACCAGGCAGCGTACCTGACCTAGGAACTCCCGTCCGACATAGTTAAACTTGTAATGCTGTCGGTTAAACCCGGTTGTGTCCAGGTAGATCATTTGCAGGAAGCCGCGCGGGAGAAATTCCATCGAGACAAATCTGCCCATACCCCCGAACATGTTGTGCTTCGCGTGACTGTCAGTGATCAGGGGCTCGAGTTCCACGCCCTTCGCCAACTCTGCGCGCCCAAGAAAATACTTGTCGCCCTTCGGCACTGCCTCTTGATTCTTGTTCGCATGGAGAACCTGGATGTAGGTCTCTACTATGGGGGAATACTGGTGCAGCGACTGCATTTCCGCATGTTCTTGGGCCACAATCCTGTCCACAACTTCAGTCAGCTTCGACGGTTGCTGGGGAAATGCACTCAGGGGCAGCGCACCCAGCGCCAAGGCGGCAAGCAATATTTTCAAGGCACGCATAATGCCTCCTAAACTGCGCATAAGGGATATAGCTGGACTTTGTCAGAGTAGGCTTCCGTCAGCAGTCTGCAAGCTGTACGAAGGGTTAGTTCAAGGACAGGCGTACCTGAAGATAAGCGCACTGGTCGAAATATCGGTGCTCAAGTGCTCGGGTTTGCCCCAGCAGTGTCCCAATCGGCTTGGAGCGCTTGTAGGCAGATAGTTAGTGGAATCCAGATTGAGGGCTAGTACCCACTTTTCCGGTTACGGCGTTAATCAGGACCTAGTCAGAAAGCGCGATAGTTCGGGCAAGTCAAGGCGAGTCCTCCTCTGTCAAGTTTGCATGCGGGTCCAACATTAATCCGAACAAAAAATAAACCACTACCAACTCAGGTAAGCCGACGACGACCATCAGCCAAAAATAGCTGGCTTGCTCCCAATGAAGGCGTGAGAGTAGTGCAAAATGCGTGACAATGAGGACGCTCAGTTCAGCCCAGAAGGTCCACCGTTTACGGAAATGCCAGAACCTCTTCACGGCAAACCCGAACGCAAAAAACGCAGTGGTGAAGATGTTCAGCCATTTAACGGCTGTGTATTCCGTGATCCCCTCGTGTTTTGCGTATAAGTAAGAGCCTACGAAGGTGAAAATCATCAGCGCCGCAGTCAGCACGTAAAGAAGCCATTCCCTGAGGTGCGTCACGAATGGCCTTCGGGTTTCCGGTCCAGGAAATTGAAGCGGTCCTGTTTCACACCTCGGAGAATAGAAAGCCCATCAAAAAGTAATCGAAGTTCGTGTGCGTCGTTCTTATCGCGTCCCAGTTCTTGCATTCTGTTTGCAATTGCTTCCTCGGCCTTTTGTGCCTTCCAATGTAAGTGCCGGGGATTAAATTCGAGAATTGCGGCTGCGAGTGGTTCCTGCCAACGTGGATATTCGAGCTCAATTTTCATGATTCACCTCGTGGCGGGCTTTCACGAAGCGGCGCCAAGGACGGCCATCTTTGTCGGTAATGCAAAGAAATACCAAAACCGCGAGCGAAATCGACATTAAAATCCACATCCTGCCTTCCTTTCCTCACCTTTTCAGTACCCTGGCGCTCTCTGTTATCCTTCTTTCCAGGCTTCGTTAAATTCGAGTAGCATCGGATACTGCAGAACTAAACGTAACTGGGATCGTTTTGTCCGCCGCAAGAACACGTAATTCGCTTTCCGGGACAGAAAGACCCGCGTTCCCACAATCCAAACAGACCCAAACTTCCGGAGAGATCGAAACAGCGGGCCTGTTAGGGTTTTTGAGTCCTGGAAAACGGACGGCAAGTTCTCCTGTGAACTCGATCAGTTTTTCTGACCCACATGATCGGCACATCATGATTGCCCTCCAATATTGACTATAAATAGAGAAATAGAAGGAGTGTTCGGGGCCATTTTTAGGCAGTTCCGTTCACTCGCCGGGACACTCTACGGTTGTTGGAGGGAATCTATTTCCGCTGGATGGAGATCAACCGAAGGAGGTCTGAAGCGGAGAAGGGCACAAGTTTGGCAAAGGGAATGACTGCGAAGTTTGGAACCAGTCCTTCTGTTACTACGATGCTTCCCTGTGAAATAAAATCCCCGGGTGCAATTTCCCCACAATTGTCAATGGGCTTAGCTGACACCTGGACGAAGTCATTTGACGTGTCATCGGCCAGGCGAACCGATTCACCAATTTCGCCGCCAAATAAGCCCAGAGTGAGCGAAAGGAGTAAGAGAAATCGAAGTGTCTTAACAAACCGCATCGGCAAGAAAAGTTTTCCTCACGACCCGGGCGGGAGGAGGCGTATAGCCGAACTCCTCGTACTCTCACTCAAACCAAAGAGGAGTGTCAACACAAATCTGACGGATTAGCACCAGTTCTTCCTGCCTGAGTCCCTGCGGCGCGCAATCGAAAGGGCTTACCGCTCGCGCGAACCACCAATAATCAACCTTGAAAGAGATTGTTGATTTGGTTTCGGCGCAGGCAACACCTGCCGAAGACTGTCAAGTCCTGGTAAGTCGGCTAACCGGAGAAGTGCCTTTAGCTGGCCAGAAACGGGGTTCGAGGAGGGCGAGGCTACCCCATCTATATGCCAAGAACATGGGGCACACCTGGGGAACAGCTAAAGGAGATAGCTTGGTAGCTAACCGACGCCAAAACAAAGGCTTATAGTGTTCGGCTGTGTAGTTAACAGCCGAATGCTCTACCATTGAGCTACCGGGGAACGGACAACCAGATAATAATTTACAACAGTTTGCAGACTCGTGCCACTTTCCTCCTTTGGTTTGGGGTCCAACCGAGCTCCAACATCCTGTTTTTCCGAGAGGATATGACGAAAAGAGCGATTTGCTCCGGCTGACTTTCTAAGACTGGGTGGTTACGACTCTCGTTGATCGCCAGGAGAATTCGGCGCGTGCCGCACTGTATGGGCGCGGCGCTTAGAAGTGGAAGACCACGTCGAGAGCGAGCTGGAAATTATTCTGCGATTGGCTGAAGAACGTGGTGTGAACCCAGTCGGTTTCGCCACGTATGGAAAACCGGGAATTTACGCGGTAGTCCAAGCCAATACCGCCTTGAGCGGAAAAAGCGGTACGGCTGTTGCCGGCGGTTTGCGGCTGCAGGTGGGCTCCGCCAACCAGGGCGTGCGCCCAGGGCTCGAACCTTTTGCGGCGGCCACCGACGCGGATACCGCCGCCGCCGCCGAAATACTTCACGTGCTCGTTGAGAAGCACTGGAGGAGCAAAACCTGTGACGATGTCGCCCTCAACGGCAAACCAATCGTTGGTGAAGTAATTGACGGTGGTATTGGTGCCGACCATGCTGGCGGTAAAAATGTTCGACTCGAAGCGGTAGAACTCGACGCCGAGGCCTAATTGCCAGCGGTAATCGTCGCGATCGCCGTAGAGGAATTTGGGCTTGGGAGCCGGGGCAGCGGGAGGCGGAGCGGCCTCGGAAGCGCCAGGCGCAGCGAGGGTAAAGCTGCTCAGTGCGTTGGCGTCGGTCGCAAACAGGTTGGCCTGGGCAGCGGAAGTGTCGTTGAAAGCGGATGCCACGTTGTCAGTACCGCGGCTGCCGGATGGTGCGATGTTCGCCTGTTGCGCGCCCAGTCCGCAGGCAGCCCCCAGCATAATCGCCATTCCCAAGATTGGCTTCTTCATACCGTATTGTCCTCCGCCTTTTGCAACAGCGCCCCCACGGCGCCATGGCGTTAGTTATCAGAGTCAAAAAATCATAACCCGTCCGCCAAGAAAGTGTCGCGATGAACGAGCCAGGCGGATCACGGCGCGGACGAGATGAAAATACTATAACGCAGAAAGAGGCGCTTGGGAGAGAGAGATAGAAGAGAAGACGGGTTAGTCATCGGCCCCCGCGAAAAATGCGGGGGCGATACTAGGAGAGAGAGGGAAGAAAATTATTGAGTAAGTGAGTAGTTGTGCATTCCAGCGCTGAAAGAGAAGCCGGCGCCTGCAACCTGAGGGATCCACCAGAAGCGGCGGAGCGTGGGATGGCTGCTTGTCAACATGCGGCGGCCGACGTAGTCCATGACTGCCGGGCTGATCTGGGTGGCCGCGTAGATCGCGTTGGAGTGCGAGAAGGGGCGGAGCAACGGGTTACCTTCCGTGCCGTAGTTGCCGGAGATGGCGCGGCGAGTGGAATAGGCGTCAAAGGCGGCGGCGCTGTGGCCGACGGCCATGAAGGTGAACCAGAGTTTTTGTTGGCGCGCCGTGGGAGCAGGACGTTCCATGGCGGACTTCAGCGGAGCAATGGAGAACGGCTGGACGGCGGTGGAGCTCGACTCAGCGACGGGTTCGGATTTGGCGATAGGAGCGTCCGGGAGAGCGGTACGCGCGGCCGAGTCTTTGGCAGATTCCGAGGTGACCGCGTTAGCGAGGGCCGGAGAATCGGATGCGGCCGGCTTGGGGAGATCGGAGTTCGGCAGCCACATCAGAAGAAGAGCGGCGGAGAGTAGCAAAGAGCACCTCAGTGTTGCCGGCCGTTGTGAAGATGCGGTGGGCTGCAACAGGGGAAGCTTAGCTGTACCACGGTACAGGTGTCACTGGCCCATTGGTCACGTTTTGAATGGTACTGAAGGACGGGACTAAAACGATGACGAAGGAGTTACTCCCCCTCCCCCCTGTTTTTCGAAAGTGATAGATATTGCAGGGCCTTAAAGTTGCTTGTTTTGTGTCAGTTTCAAACGTGTAGAAAAGGAAGGGGTTAGGAGGGGGCAGATTATGGGAGGGTATGGGTGACTAGCGAGTAACGAGGGGCGGGTGTCCGCTGATCAATCGTGGCGTGTACCACACGGGGAGAGAACTCCTTGGTGCGAGGATACAAGGAGGGTACCTGCGAGTCAAGTAACAGTACGATAATGGATGGGACACAAATAAATGTGCGCCTGGGCCTGAAGCGGAGGAGGAGGTGCTGGCCCTCCAAGGGAGGGCTGGCATCCCGACCGGGTCGGGACAGGCGCCAGTCAGCGGTACGCGAACGAAGAGCGGGCCGGGCCCTTCGGTCGGACCCAGGGCAAGCGAGCCCGGCCCCTACAAAGGGCACGGTCTGAGTGGAGACAGAAACCGAAGAAGGCGGCGTAAAGCCACCCCTACAAAGGCGAAGAGGTCACGATATATAGCGCCTTTACGTGTGGCGCGGACTTGGCGATGCGGTGGCCGATCTAAAGTTCGGCCACTACATGACCGAACAGCGGGCTGGGAGGGCCCAGCCCCCACAACGTGCGGAGTATCGGGCGGGGAAATTGGCGTGGCCCTTCGATGAGTCTCAGGGCGAGGAGAACTGCTATAATCGCGCGCAATTGGCGGGTGGAGGGGGAGGGGGAGGCGAGGTGATATGGCCGGATCGGAATCGTCTTCGGCGAAGCGGGCGCGGATTCCCATGAAGGGGCCGCAGGCTCCGCGATTCATTGTGATTGAGGGGCCGCTGCGCGTGGGAAAGACAACACTGGCGCGGATCCTGGCGGAGCGGCTGCACGCACGGCGGATTTACGATTGCGAGGACAATCCGTTTCTGGCGGAGTTTTATGCGGAGAAGCCGGGGGCGGCGCTGCGGGCGCAGATGTATTTCCTGATGGAGCGGCAGAAGCGGATGCGGGAGGGGCTGGCGGGGGATGCGCCGGGTCCGGTGATCAGCGATTTCCTGATGGAGAAGGACCGGATTTTCGCGAACCTGAATTTGGATGACAAAGAGTTGAAGCTGTATGAGCGGTATTACGAGGCGTTGACGGCGGAGATTCCCGAGCCGGACCTGGTGATTTATCTGCAGGCGAAGCCGGAGGTGCTGCGGGCGCGGATTGCGAAGAAGAAGGCGGCGGAAGAGAAACAGATTGCGGCGGAGTATGTGGAAGAGGTGGCGCGGGCTTACGAGCATTTCTTTTTCCGGTATGAGGCGGCGGATCTGCTGGTGGTGGATACCTCGGAGATTGATTTTGTGGAACGCAGCGAGGATTTGCAGCAGTTGTTGAAGAGATTGCAGGAGCCGGTGAAGGGGACGCAGTATTATTTGCCGCTGGGGGGCGATTAGGGGAGCGTGGTTCGTGGCCCGTGTTCCGTGAGCCGAAGAGGTTACGCTGCGGAACGACGAGCGAAATTTAGTCAGAGAGCCACACTTTGTCCACTCCCTTTCCGGTCCACGCATAAAGAATTGCCCACGACTCATATCCGCAAAAGACAATGACACGGTTAGCAGAGTGAATTGTTTTCTGACCGTAAACATCGGTGTAGGTGCCCGGCCCCTGGCTCCAAACCACCGGCGCACCGTCTGTCTTCTCTAGCAAGTGAATGTCCCATCCCCCCGCAATTTGCTTGGCAACGATGAGCTCGGCCGTTTTCTTCGGAGCTTCCATTGATATCAGCACACGTGCAAACGTTGGCTTTCCGTCCCCATAAAAATCGACTTTCACAAAACCGGGGCATCGATTGCCGTGCTCCTTTTGAAAGAGATTTCTGTCATGCGCGCTCAAGTCAGTCAACCGTAGTAGCCTCGTTTCGGGGAACCTTTTCGTGATTTCTTCCTGAAGGCCTGAAGGAAATGAGCAATCATCTTTTGACTGGGCCGCAAATCCCTGTTGACCCATGGTAAAGAACCAAAGAATTGCTACGCTTATCAGATTAATTCTCATACGCATCTTTAAGTCTCCAGCCCAAAGCGAGATTTGAGTAACAAGAATATCTCGATTTCCGGAGTTATGTGCTCGGCCTCGTTTCTGTCGGTAAAGAAGTGTAGCGAGTCCAAAGGAGTGTCGAGTCAAAAAGTAGAAACAGATTTAGGAAGGTGGTTTCTTTTGTAGCGGAGTTGGCTTAGAGTGCAACGCGAGCGGCGGGAATTGTAAGCAGACTAAGGCCAGATTAGGAGAGATGCTATGGAACTGTGGACACGGAGGAAGTTTTTTGTGAGTTCGGTGGTTGGTGGGGCGTTGGCGGGGGCTGGGCGGTTGTTTGGGAGAGGGCTGGAGATTGAGGAAACGGCGAACGCGTGGGCGGGTGCGGCGGCTGGAGGGACGCGGCCGGTGATGATTTCTTCGGCGAATGGGGTGAATGCGCTGCCGAAAGGGATGGAGGTTTTGAAGGCGGGCGGGGACACGCTGGAGGCGGCGGTGGCCGCGGTGACGATCGTGGAGGATGATCCGAATGACGATTCGGTGGGCTATGGCGGATTGCCGAATGAGGAAGGCGTGGTGGAGCTGGACGCTAGCGTGATGCATGGGCCGACGCGGCGGGCGGGGAGCGTGGCGAGCGTGCAGAAAATCAAGAACGTGGCGCGGCTGGCGAAGACGGTGATGGAGCGGACGAACCACACGATGATCGTGGGCGACGGCGCGCGGCGGTTCGGCGTGGCGGAAGGGTTCGAGGAGATGAACCTGCTGACGGAGCATTCCCGGAAGATCTGGCTGGCGTGGAAGGCGAAGACCAGCTTCAACTGGCGGCCGGGGATCGATAGCCCGGAGTGGAAGGACTATATGGCGCAGCTGTTTGACGGCGACGCGGAGAAGATTGCGTATGCGGAGAAGCGCATCGCGGACCCGATTACGGGGACGATCAATTGCCTGGCGGTGAATGCGAAGGGCGAAGTGAGCGGGACGACGACGACTTCGGGATTGTCTTGGAAGATTCCGGGGCGCGTGGGAGATTCGCCGATTATCGGGGCGGGATTGTTTGTGGACGGAGAGGTGGGCGGGGCGGGCTCGACCGGAAAGGGCGAGGAGAATATCAAGATTTCCGGCGGGCACACAATTGTGGAGATGATGCGGAAGGGGATGAAGCCGGGGGATGCGTGCCTGGAGGCGCTGGGACGCGTGGCACGGAATTACAACGGGGACAAGAAGAAATTGGCGACGTTTCATTTGTATTATTACGCGGTGAATAAGGATGGGGAGTACGGGTCGGCGTCGCTTTGGAAGAATGGGTACGAAGCGGGGAAGGTGGCGAAGTTTGCGGTGTGCGATGGGACGGGGAGCCGGTTGGAGACGTGCCGGCCGTATTTTGATGCGGCAGGGGGAGATCAGTAGGGGCGGTGGCCATGGGCGAGTGGCCGGTGAACAGGGCCCGCATGCGAGGAGAGGGGCGAAAGAGGATGTGTCGCCCCTCCGGGGCTCGCGTGGTCTCGGGTTGAGTTCCCAGCGCTCACGCGCTGGGCTAGTGTCTGCCGCGCCTCCGGCGCTGGAGTTGGGAAAACGGCTAAAAAGTTCTCCCAGGTGGATTGGTTGAGAAGGATCAGCTGCAAAGGCGGGAGCTTTGCTCCCGCACTCAAAAGGGAGATATGGATCGGGCGAATGTTTTGATTGTGGGGGGCGGGGTGGTGGGGTGCGCGGTAGCGGAGGCGCTTTCGCGGCGGTGGACGGATGTTTTTTTGGTGGAGAAGAATCCTAAGTTTGGGATGGCAACGAGTTCGCGGAACAGCGGAGTGATTCATTCGGGGATTTATTACCCGAAGAATTCGTGGAAGGCGAAACTTTGCGTGGCAGGAAACCGGATGACGAAGGAGTTTTGTGCGCGGCATGGCGTGGCGCACCGGACTACGGGGAAACTGGTGGTGGCGAAGGATGCGAGCGAGGAAACGGATTTGCTGGCGCTGAAGAAAAAAGGCGAAGAGAACGGCGTCACGGGATTGCGGCTGATTGATGCGACAGAGATGCGCCGGCAGGAGCCGCATGTTAGGGGGCATGCCGCGCTGGAGGTGCCGTCGACGGGGATTTGCTCGGCGGAGGAATTGGTGCATGCGTATGCGCGGGTCGCGGAGGGGCAGGGAGCGAACCTTGTGAACTACGCGACGGTGGTGAGAATGGAACCGCAGAAGGATTCGGTGCGGGTGACGCTGCGGATTGGGGATGAGGAGAAGTCGGAGGAAGAGACGATTGAGGCGCGGTGCGTTGTGAATTCGGCGGGATTGTATGCGGACGAAGTGGCCGGGATGCTGGGGCCCCGGCCGTGGAAGATTTATCCCGTGCGCGGGGAGTATTGCGAGATTCGCGGGGCGAAGGCGGAGTTGATACGGAATTTGGTTTATCCCCTGCCGCATCACGACCAGTTGACGCTGGGCGTGCATTTTACGAAGACGCTTTGGGGAACGACGCTGGTGGGGCCGACGGCGACGTATGTGGATGGGAAAGAGAATTACGAACGCGGGCGAATGGGGATTGCGGAGTTTGCGGCGGATGCGAAGACGATGTTGCCGGAGATTTCGGCTGAGGATTTACAACTGGGATATTCGGGATTGCGGCCAAAGCTGAAGGCGCCGGGTGAAAAAGGCGTGGCGGATTTTGTGATTGAGGCGGATCGGGAAGTGCCGCGGGTGATTCAGCTGGTGGGGATTGAGTCGCCGGGATTGACGGCGGCGGCGGCGATTGCGGGGGTGGTGGCGGGATTGGTGGGGGAAGTGATTGGTGATTAGTGAGTGGTGGAAAGAACGTTTCGAATTTTGATTTTGTAGAAGTGCTTTAAGTTGGGGTCCTTCGGGCATCCTTGTCGGATGCCCCCAGGATGACAATGCGCTTGATGAGTGGCACAAGGTTGCAATTGGTAGTCGGGTTGAATTCGTAAAAGCGGAGGCTTCGCCTCCGCACTCAAAACTTATTCGACAATTAGGCGGAGGAATTTTTTCTTGCCGGCACGGAGGAGGAATTGGACTGGCTTGGTTAGATCGAGGTCTGCGCGGGGGTCGTCTACGCGGGATTCGTTTAGTTCGACTGCGCCTTGTTTGATGAGGCGCTCGGCTTCGCTTTTGGAAGGAGCTAGATTGAGTTCGACGAGTAGCACGATCAGTTTTTTTGGCGGGCCTACGGGAATTTTCTGCGCGGGGACGTCGGTTGGCGATTGGCGGTCGCGGAAGACGCGCTGGAAGTTGTCGGCGGCTTTGCGGGCGGGGTCGGGGCCGTGGAAGCCGGAGACGATTTCTTCGGCGAGGCGCATTTTGGCGTCCATGGGATGGAGGGCGCCGGAAGAGACTTCCTGCTTGAGCGTGGCGATTTGCTGCGGAGTCCGGTCGGTGACGAGTTCGTAGTAAAGCCACATCAGGTCGTCGGGGATGGACATGATTTTGCCGAACATGTCGGCGGGCGGCTCGGTGATGCCGATGTAGTTGTTGAGGCTCTTGGACATTTTGCGCTGGCCGTCGAGACCGACGAGGATGGGCATGGTGAGGATGGCCTGGCCAGGGAGGCCGTATTCGCGCTGAATTTCGCGGTGAACGAGGAGATTGAATTTTTGTTCCGTGGCGCCGAGTTCGACGTCGGACTTGAGGGAGACGGCGTCGTAGGCAGTGAGGAGCGGATAGAGAAGCTCGTGGACGGAGATGGGATGGCCTTCGTCGAGGCGCTTGCGGAAATCCTCGCGTTCGAGCATGCGCGCGAGGCGATAGTGGGAGCAGAGGCGGACGATGGCTTCGGCGGAGAGTTTGCCAAGCCACTCACTGTTGTAACGGACTTCGGTTTTGGCGGGATCGAGGATTTTGAAGACCTGGGCGAGATACGTTTTGGCGTTGGCGTCCACCTGTTCGCGGGTGAGGGGCGGGCGGGTTTCGGAGACGCCGGTGGGGTCGCCAATCATGGCGGAAAAATCGCCGATTAGGAAGACGGCGGTGTGGCCCATGTCCTGAAAGTGTTTCAGTTTGCGGAGGACGACGGTGTGGCCGAGATGGAGATCGGGGGCGGTGGGATCTACGCCGAGGTAGACTCGGAGTGGGACGCCAGTTTTCAGAGATTTTTCGAGGGCAGCGCGGAGTTCGGGTTCGGGGATGATTTCGGCTGCGCCTTTTTTTAGGTAGGCGAGTTGTTCGTCGACGGGTTTGAAAGAGTTCGATGTCATGGTTGTATCTAGTATCGCAAAAAGCGCCCGCCTCAGAAGGCGGCCGCTACAAATTCTGCGCTGAGATCCTTCGCGCATCCTCATCGGATGCGCTCAGGATGACAGGTCGGCTAGATGCTACGAGAGCAGCTTGGCCACCTGAAGGTGGCCGCTACGCGGGATGCAGGACGCGGCGGCCGGCGATTTTGTAGTTCCCTTCCAGGATGATTTTTACGGCTTGGGTGTAGATGCGATGCTCCTCTTTCAGGATGCGCTCGGAAAGGGTGTGCTCGTCGTCGGAATCGAGAACCGGGACGACGGCTTGAAGAATTATGGGGCCGGCATCGAGATTTTCGTCGACGAAATGGACGGTGCAGCCGGCGAATTTGACGCCGTAATCGAGGGCCTGCCTTTGCGATTCGAGGCCGGGGAAAGACGGAAGGAGAGAGGGATGGATATTGAGGATGCGTTGGGGAAAGGCGGCGACGAAAAAAGGAGAAAGTAGGCGCATATAGCCGGCGAGGCAGACGAGATCGACTTTGTGTTCGTGGAGGACGGCGGCGACCTGGCGGTCGTAGGCTTCGCGTTCGAGGCCTTTGCTAGGTATGGCGCGAGCGGGGATTTTGCGGGCCGCGGCGCGTTCGAGACCGGGGGCGCCGGGCTTGTTGCTGATGACGATGGAGATTTCCGCGTTGGGGATGCGGCCGGCGGAGACACTGTCGGCGAGGGCTTCGAAGTTGGAGCCGCGACCGCTTAGGAGGACGCCGATGCGATGGGTCATAAACAAAAAACGTTAACACACCTGCGCAGGGCGGCCAAATGCGCCGATCAGTAATCAAAAAGAGTGCCGGGGCGCCGGGCGAGAAGAGGTTGAAGTCGAGGGGAGAGATTCCCTCGCACTCCAAATCAGGAGAATTGG
>DATHMM010000166.1:0-25285 GCA_035487095.1 Candidatus Sulfotelmatobacter sp. | reverse complement strand
GCAGTGAATGCCGACAAGCTATTCGTTCCCGCATCCACCACCAAACTGCTAACGGAAGGCACGGTCCTTGCCACACTCGGCCCGGACTATCGCTTTCACACGCGCATCTACCGAACCGGATCCATCGACAAGCGCGGCACCATGAAGGGCAATCTCATTCTCGTCGCCAGCGGCGATCCCAATCTTTCCAATCGCATCCAGCCGGACGGCACGCTCGCCTTCGTGGACGAGGATCATTCCTACAACGGCCCCGCCCTTCCCGGCGATCCCCTCGCCATCATCAAGGATTTTGCCGCACAGGTGGCCGCCAAAGGCATCCGCAAAATCGAAGGTAACGTTTACGTGGACGCCAGCCTGATGCCCGACGGCGAGCACGAAGGCGGCACCGGCGTGACGATGTCCTCGATCATCGTCAACGACAACATCCTGGACCTGACGGCCACACCCGGCGAAAAAGTGGGCGACCCGGTCGCGTTCGGCGTCTCGCCGCAGACTTCCTACTTTCACTTCCTGAACACGTTGGCAACCGGTCCGGCCGACTCCAAGCTGTCGTTCGACGCCACCGATCCCGCGGAGAGGCCAGACGGCTCCTGGGACGTCACGATCTCCGGAAATGTCCCGCAGGGGAGCGGGCTGCATACTTTCGCTTTCCAGATCCCTTCCCCGACGCAATTTGCCACCGCGGTGTTGCAGGAAGCGCTGCGAGCCAAGGGAATCGAAATCAAGCCGAAGAAATCCGGCGCGGTCATCAAGGATTTCCTGTCGTTCCAACATTTCTACACGCCGGAATATCAAGTGGCGGAGCATATTTCCCCGCCTCTAAGCGAGGAAATCAGAATTACCCTAAAGGTTAGCCAGAATCTTCACGCCGGAATGGGGCTCTATTTTCTGGGGCTCCTCTCCGCAAAAAATGCAAAAGATCCGCTTGGCGCCGGCTTCAAGATCGAACACGCTTTTCTGACCGACGCGAAGCTCGATCTTTCCGGCGCGTCGCAGGGCGACGGCGCGGGCGGCGACTGGGCCGATCTCTTCAGCCCCGATTTCATGTGCCACTATCTTGCCTACTGGAAAACCCGGCCGGATTTCCCAATCCTGTTCAACGGCCTGCCGGTTCTTGGCAAAGACGGGACGCTGGCGAAAATTCAAAGAGACAATCCAGGCGCGGGCCACGTCTTCGCGAAAACGGGAACGTTTGCCGCGGAAGACAAGCTCAATTCGCGCCTGATGCTCAACGGCAAAGGCCTGGCGGGTTTTGTGCAGACGAAGTCCGGCAAAACGCTTGCCTTTGCCGCATACGTAAATCACGTCGCGATGCCCGCGGACCCGGAGAGCGCGCAGAAAATCGCGGGGCAAGCCCTCGGCGAAATCGCCGCTGCCGCCTACGACGCGCCGCTGCCCTGAGCTGTGTTGGAGCGCCCCCGCGCGGTTTGTCTCACTCAAGAACTGGAGCTTGGCCCCGACCGGGTCGGGGCCATTGCGCGAGGTCAGCCGAGTTTGGTTTTGCCCATTTCGGCGACCCGGCGTTCGTAGATCATCTCGCAAGCGCCCTTGCTGTTGGTAAACCGGAACACGATCTTGTGTCCCGCTTCCCTTTTCGCACGCGACTTCAAAACCGTTCCGTTCAGTTCCACCCAATTCCCGCTTACCAGGTAGTCGCCTTCGCGCCCCTGCAGTTCGAACTTCCCATCGCTTTTCAACGATAGCGGCGGCGCCGTGCAGGCGACGGACTTTCCGGCCACACGCGCCTCGGAGCAGACGTATTGCCCGGCGACGTCGTCGCTCTGCGCCCGGCTTTTGGGCGCGCACGCCAGAAACAGAATTCCCGCGCCGGCAATCATCAAAGACTTCATGGCAAACCAATTGGATACGCGCATGACCCGAACCCCTCCCACCCGCTTCTTGCTTCCCAATTCACTTGCTCAAGGGAAGCCCTTTGCTGTGCAAGTCTCGCGCCAGCCACACTGACCTTTAACATGTTGATATAGCAGCAGTTAGAAACTGATTAAAGAGCAGTCTGTGTCGCTTGTGGGAACGCCAGTTCACATTCCGCGCGCAGCAATGGAATTTTTTTGCCGTACTGCCCCTAACGTACCGGTCGCGGGGAGTACCGCCCTAGACAAATATCCCTTTTTTACTGAACAGGTAACTCCGGAATGGCGGCCCCATCCTTCCGCGGATCGGAAGCCCCGTAATTTACGCCTTTTGAAAAGTCGCGCATCACCGCTTGCCCGCCACCCATGGCCGCGGAGAACGCGCCCATTACTTCGATTTTGTGTCCCTTGGCCGTCAATTCCTCTCGCACTTTCGGCGAAAACCGGTTTTCCAGCTGGACATCGCAGCCGCCGAAGGTGCGCTTGGTGAACCGCGCCGCCTCCAGCGCCGCCTGAATGTTCATCTTGAAATCCACCAGGTTCGCGATGAATTGCGCATGCGCCTGCGATTGGTTCCACCCGCCCATGATTCCGAATGCCACACGCGTGTCGCCTTTCTGCGCAAAGGCCGGGATGATTGTGTGCAGAGGGCGCTTGTGCCCCGCCAGCAGGTTCGGCGAATCGGGCTCCAGGGTGAAAAGCGCGCCGCGATTGTGCAGGACGAAGCCGGTTTCGGGCGCAACAATCCCCGAACCGAAGAGGTCGTAGTTGCTCTGAATCAGGGAAACCATGTTGCCGTCGCGGTCCACCACGGTCAGGAAGGTCGTGTCATTTCCAACGCGCTCCTCGGCGCTTACCTCGCAGTTGGCGTGGTCAGGGTCAATCAGTTTCGCGCGTGCGGCGGCATGTTCCTTCGAAAGCAGCGTCGCCACCGGCAATTTCTGGCCGTGCGGATCGCCGATGTATCGTTTCAAATCCGCGTAGGCCAGTTTCTTCGCTTCAATCATCGCGTGCAACGCGTTCGTGGAGCCATAGCCGAAATCTTTCTGCTGCCCCAGCGGAAAAGTCTCCATGATGTTCAGCATTTCGAGGGCGGCAAGTCCCTGGCCGTTCGGCGGCAGTTCGTAAACGGTCCAATCGCGATAGGTCGTCGAAATTGGCTCGACCCATTCGCTCGAAAAATCCGCCATGTCCTGCGGGGTCATCACGCCGCCGTGGCGTTGGATCGTCTCAAGAATCTTCTTGGAGATTTCGCCTTTATAAAACGCGTCACGTCCGTGCGTGGCAATCTGCTGCAGCGACCCCGCCAGATCCGGATTCGCGAAAATCTCCCCAGTTTTCGGCGGATGATCCTGCGGCAGGTACAATTTCGCCGCTGCATCGTCTCCGCGCAGGTAATCGGCGGTGCCATTCCAATACATCGCCACCCATTCCGTGACGGGGAATCCCGCGCGTGCCGTATGAATCGCCGGGGCCAGGTCGTCGCTCAATTTCTTGCGGCCAAATTTATCCGCCAGCTTTTGCCAGCCATCCACCGTGCCGGGGACGGTGATGGTGTTCACGCCGGTTTGCGGCATGTCCCGCAGGCCTTTCTTCTTCAACAGCTCCGGCGTCAGGTTTTTCGGTGCCCAGCCGCTGGCGTTCAGCCCGTATAGTTTGTTGGCCTTCGCGTCGTACACAATCGCGAACAGGTCGCCGCCAATTCCGTTCATCATCGGCGAGACCACGCCCATCATCGCGTTCACGGCGATGGCCGCATCCACCGCATTGCCTCCGCTTTCGAGGATGCGCACGCCCGCCTGAGCTGCCAGCGGCGACTCCGCCGCCACGATCCCCTCCCGCGAAATCACCATCGAACGCGCTTGCGAACGGTCCTGCGCCACAGCATTCCATCCGAATGTAGTTCCCATCACCGACACCATCCACGCGCCCCAGGCGATTTTGCTTTTCACGAAACCTCTCCGCTCTGGCAAATTTACGACCCTTGCGGCAGGTTCGAACTCAGCCGCCGCCCGCCAACTTTATCCCGTGCCCCGCGCACCTGCAAGCCTGCTTCCGGCCCTTTCCCATATAACTGTGCAACACTCACTGCATCACCAGTTGGCCGTGCGCACCGCTTCCGCTAGAATGGCCCCGTGCCCGAATTGACCCCTTCTTCAGCCAGACCCGTGGCCGTGGACGACTTCAGCGCGCGTGTCGCTTCCCTTCTCGCCGCGCGCAATGCTGATCCCTTCGGCATCCTCGGCCCTCATCCCGTGGAATCGCCGCAGGGCCGACTCTGGTCCATTCGCGCGTTTCAGCCTCGCGCCGTTGAAGCCCAAATCATCCTCCCGGGCCAGCCAAATCCCATCCCGATGCGCCGCCTGCGCGACACGGGATTCTTCGAAACGACTCTTCCTTCTCCAAGCGACGTGTCCCCCGCTCCGTCCAACTACCGCCTGCGTTTTCGCAACGAATACGGAGATTTCTGGGAAGCGCACGACACTTACGCCTTCCCTTATCTCCTCACCGAATTCGATCTCTACCTGATGGGCGAAGGGCGCCACTACGATACTTACGAAAAACTCGGCGCTCACGTAAAAACTCTCGAAGGCGTCACCGGCGTGCATTTCGCCGTCTGGGCTCCCAATGCGCGCCGCGTCAGTGTTGTCGGCGATTTCAATGGTTGGGACGGCCGCGTCAGCCCCATGCGCTCGCGCGGCAATTCCGGCATCTGGGAACTCTTCGTCCCCGACTTTGACGAAGGGATGGTCTACAAATACGAAATCGTCGGCCCGCAGAATAACGTCCTTCCTCTTAAGGCCGATCCCTACGGTTTCCGCTCGGAGCTCCGCCCGAACACCGGTTCAGTCGTCGCGCGCCTCGACAAGCATTCCTGGAATGACGCGGACTGGCTCCAACATCGCTCCGCCAGAAACTGGCTCGAGCAACCTATCTCCGTTTACGAAGTCCACCTCGGCTCCTGGCGTCGCGTGGCCGAGGAAAACAATCGCTGGCTCACCTACCGCGAACTCGCCGACCAGCTCATCCCCTACGTCAAAGAACTCGGCTACACGCACATCGAACTTCTTCCCATCATGGAGCATCCTTACGACGGCTCGTGGGGCTATCAGACGCTCGGCTATTTCGCTGCCACCAGCCGCTATGGCTCTCCCGCCGAATTCATGGAATTCGTCGACCGCTGCCACCAGGCGGGCATCGGTGTTTTCCTGGACTGGACGCCCGCACACTTTCCGCGCGACACGCACGGCCTCGCCCAGTTCGATGGCACGCACCTCTACGAGCACTCCGACCCCCGCCAGGGTTCCCACCCCGATTGGGGCACCCTCGTCTACAACTACGGCCGCAATGAGGTAGTGAACTACCTCATCTCCAACGCCCTTTTCTGGCTGGACAAATATCACATCGACGGCCTCCGCGTGGATGCCGTCGCCTCGATGTTGTATCTCGATTATTCGCGCAAGCCGGGCGAATGGATCCCCAACCGCTACGGCGGCCGGGAAAATCTCGACTCCATCGATTTCTTCAAGCGCCTCAATGAAGTCGTGCATCTACGCTTCCCCGGCGTCCTGACAATCGCCGAAGAATCCACCGCCTGGCCCAGCGTTTCGCGCCCCACGTATCTTGGCGGCCTCGGGTTCAGCCTCAAATGGAACATGGGCTGGATGAACGACACGCTGAGCTATTTTTCGAAAGACTCCATCTATCGCCGCTACGAGCACAACAAGCTCACCTTTTCGTTGCTCTACGCTTTCAGCGAAAATTTCATGCTGCCCTTTTCCCACGACGAAGTGGTTCACGGGAAAAATTCGCTGCTTCACAAGATGCCAGGCGATATGTGGCAGCAGTTCGCGAATCTCCGCCTGCTGCTAGCCTATCAGTACGCGCATCCAGGCAAAAAACTGCTCTTTATGGGCCAGGAAATCGCCCAGCGCCAGGAATGGAGCGAAACACGCAGCCTCGATTGGCATTTGCTGCAACACGATTCGCACCGTGGCATTCAGCGGCTGGCCGCCGACCTGAACAAATTGCTGGCCGGCGAACCCGCCTTGCACCAAGTCGATTTTGACTGGCAGGGCTTCGAATGGATTGACGCTAACGACTCCGACAACAGCGTCTACTCGTTCATCCGGCGGGGCAAAAACCCCGACGACATGCTCATCGTTATCCTCAACGCCACTCCCGTCGTGCGCTACGGCTATCACATCGGGGTTCCCCGGCCCGGCCATTACGAGGAGGTTCTGAACACCGACGCGGCCATCTTTGGCGGCACCAACGTCGGCAACCTCGGGGGCATGAACGCCGGGGAACATGCCTGGCAGGGCCGCCGTTATTCGCTCGCCCTTACGCTTCCCCCCCTCGCCGCGGTGTTTCTTAAGTGGCGCTCTACCTGAGGTCGATGCAACCCTGCGCCTTGAGGTAAACTCTATAAGGATATAAACATCCACCTGCGAGGTTTGCTGTGTCTCCAACGACCAGACAGTTTCTTTACAGTTCGCTTCTTCTGGCAGGCGGGCTCTCTCTCGGCATCACTTCCGCCGCTCTCGCGCAAGATCCCGGGCCCCTGCCGCATCCAGCTTCACCGCGCACCCAGGCTCCTCCGCCCCCGCCGCCTCCGCCACCGCCTGCTTCGAGCCAGACGTACCACTCCGCGCCGCCGCCGCAGGAAATCCATTCCCCTGGCGACAGCCCCATCCTCAACGAACCGCCCAAGCAACCTGTGGACCAAATCATCAAGCGCTTCTCGGAACGCGAGTCCGAATTCAAACTTGAGCGCAGCAACTATACCTACACCCAGACCTTCTCCATCCAGACGATCGACGACGACGACCGCCCCGATGGCGAGTACCGCATGACCAGTGAAATCGTCTTCACCCCCGACGGCAAACGCTTTGAGAAAGTCACCTCGGCTCCGCAGCCCACGCTGCAACGCATCATGCTCAGCGAGCAGGACCTCGACGACGTGCGCAACGTCCAGCCGTTTGTGTTGAACAGCGAAGACCTGCCCAAATACAACGTCACCTATGTCGGCCGCCAGCAGGTGGACGAGCTTTCCTGCTACATCTTCGATGTTGCCCCGAAGACCATCGAGAAAAAGCAGCGCTATTTTCAAGGCCGGGTCTGGGTGGACGACAACGATCTGCAGATCGTTATGTCCGACGGCAAGGCGGTTCCCGACATCATCAACAAGAACAACGAAAACGTCTTCCCGCGCTTCCGCACCTATCGCCAGAACATCGAAAAGGGTTACTGGTTTCCGGTTTACACCCGCGCCGACGATTATCTGCACTTCCGCTCAGGCGACATCCACATTCGCATGACCATCCGCTACTCCAACTACAAACGTTACGGAAGCACCGTCAAGATAGGAGCGGCCACGGAGATCAAAGAGCCTCACTAGTTCGTTCGTCGCGGTATCGACAATTTTTTGGCAACCCGCGGCGCAGGCCGCGACTCTAATTTCAAAGTCTAAGGTGCTTGCACGCTGCCCGAGGCTGAGAGTCACCTACCTGTCCTCTCAGCCAGTTACACCCTGGGAAAATTCTTTTACCCACCGAGCCAACTCTTTGGCCACTCACGGCACACTAATCAAAGAGTAGCTATCTTATTGAATGTGGTGTTGGGGAATGATGAGCTTGTCGGTAAACGTATTTTGGAATCACCCTCGATCGTCCCGCTGCGGCGTTCCGCGGATTCGACTCATGGCAGTGACCCTGTTGTGTTCGATGATGGCCCTGGTGTCCCCGCGCCCCGCCCGCTCCAATTGCGAAAATATTCCCCCTGGCAAATCGTTCTGGGTTCGTTTGCTCGATCCCGTTGCCTCCTACAGTTCCAAGCCCGGCACGTTCGTTCGCGCCATCCTCATCCAATCCCCCGATTGCGACGGTGCGCCGGTTTTTCCCGCGGGACTTGAAGTCGATGGCCGCGTGCTCTCCGCCCGCAAGGTTGGTCTTGGCTTCGTCCACGACACCGCTTCCCTCGAGATCCAATTCGACAGGATCATCACGGCTGATGGCAATGTGCTTCCCTTCTCCGCGCAGGTAGCGGAAGTCGACAACGCCCGTGAAAAGGTTCGCAATGGCAAGATCCGGGGCATTCTCGCCACGGACACGCCCCAGGGCCGCATCACCAGCCGGCTTGGCCACCTGCCCACATACGATCCCTATAGCGACATGGTCTTGATCGTCTACCGCCTGTTCACTATTCTTCCCGAGCCCGAAATTTATTTTCCCCCCGGCACCGACCTGCGCCTCCAATTAAATGTCTCGCTCTTTGTCGGCGACCAGCCCGAACTGCCTCGTCCGTCGTTTGAAATGGACGAGTATGAACGCGGCGATGTGGAAGCGCTTTTGAACAACGTCTCCTCTCGAACAACCACCCGCAAGGGCAAGGACGCGGATGTGGTCAACATGCTTTTCGTCGGCTCCCGCGAGCAGGTTGATTCCGCGTTTCGTGCCGCGGATTGGCAGAACAGTGACCACACTTCCACGCGCAGTTTCTTTCGCGAGTTCGGCGCCTTCCTCACTTTATCCAACTATCCGACGGCGCCCGTCTCCACGCAGTTTTTGGATGGCCGGCGCCAGGACGTTACCTGGCAGAAGAGTTTCAACAGCTACGGCAAGCGCGACCACGTGCGCCTGTGGGAGGAGCAGGCCGATACGGTGAATGGCCAGGAGGCCTGGCTCAGCGCCTACACGCGGGAAACCAGCGCCGCTCTCTCCATCGCTAACCGCAAGTTCATTCACCACATCGACCCCGATCTCGATGACGGGGTGAACATGCTGGTTCGCGACTTGACTCTTGCGGGCTGCGTGAAATCCGTCCGCCTTTTGTCCAGGCCCGAACTGCGCAAGACCGTCACCAACGCCACCGGCGACGAAATGCACACTGACGGCGCTCTCACCGTCGTGGAACTTAACGACTGCGATTACCTGCCGGCAAACTACGCTCACGCGGCTCCCCTGATTCCCGCTCGTCCGCGTTCCAGGTTCGTGCGCTATCTGCGCACCCAGGTGCTGGTCTACAAGAGCGACGTTGTTCGCGGAAACATTATTTACGGCGGATTTGATCTTGCGCGCATGAGCATTCATGCGTTCCGCTATCGCCACCGGCACGGGCAAATCGACGATTCCGATGACGGCATGCCGCTAAGCCCGGTTTCTCCTGACACACTTTTCCCACAGATCACCTTCGGTGGAGGCTCTGGCCAGGCGATGTAATTCGCTTCAAATTTATCCAGCTGCGCATTTGACGGAAGATTACCCGTGCGGGCGTCCTCCATCTTGCGCAATCGTTGGGTAAACCTGCGGACTTCCTCATTGCAGCGACTCAATGTGAAGATACGCCGCTTTGCATGGATCAACTCCCTTTCCTGCCAAACCCTGAGCGAGTTCCGCCATTGAGCCTCAATGCCTTCCCGCATCGCGTGTGCTAAAGTTTTAGCCGGGAAGTGCCGCATCGCAGTTTCCCATACTCTTCGTTTTCTGGCGAAATGGATTATCCCTCGCGAAATGTGGAATAAATTGCAGACGCCGCCGATCCAATGACTTCCCCTCCACCGTCCTGGCCGCTTTCCTGGATAGCCCGCAGTCACCGGGCCCTGGTCTTTGGACGCCGCGCGCGCGTGCTTGCCGATGCCCTGACCCCACTTATTCCATCGGACGCACACACCGTCCTCGATATTGGTTGTGGAGATGGCACCATCGCCAGCCTGCTCGCGCAGTGCCGGCCTGGTGTCGCCATCGAGGGCGTGGAAGTGATTCCGCGGCCGAGTTGCCAGGTGCCGTGCCGCGCGTTCGATGGCTCGCAACTCCCTTTTCCGGATCAATCGTTCGATGTTTGCCTCTTCGTTGATGTGCTCCACCACACCACGGACGTGACGCAACTCCTGCGCGAAGCCGCTCGCGTCGCGCGTTCCTGCGTCATCCTGAAAGACCACTTGAGCGAGAGTTCGTTCGACCACGCGACGCTGCGTGCTATGGACTGGGTCGGCAACCGCCCCCATGGCGTCACGCTCACATACAACTATCAGTCTCGCAGCCAGTGGGAACGCCATTTCACTTTATGCGGACTGCAAGTCAAGCAGATCTCCACTGCTCTCCCGCTGTATCCGTTCCCTTTCTCTCAACTTTTCGGCCGCAAACTCCACTTCGTCGCCCAACTCACGAAACGTTAGATCGCCGCCTGTAGCTCAGGCCTTCAAGCCTGAGGGTTTTCATAGCTATATGCACGGTGATAAACGGGGGGGAAGGAATGTCGCATGGATTGGACTGATTGCCGGGCTGGGGAAATCCTCACCCCTAAAGGGGTGAGCTACATGCCTGCGACTTCACTTCCCACACGCCCGGAATTGCTCTCGCGCATTTCGGACAGCTACTGTGCCTGATGCGGTTCTCCAGCACGTCGTGCCACGACCGCCGGATAAGCAACTCCCCGCACCCCGGGCAAAACGTATTCGCCGCGTTGCTGTAAATGTTTCCCTCGTATACAAAATGCAGCCCGGCTTTCAGCGCGATCTCCCGCGCCCGGTGCAGGGTCTCCGGCGGCGTTGCCGGCTTGTCCCGCAGCTTGAAATCCGGGTGAAACGCCGTGAAGTGCAAGGGCACGTCTGGTCCGAGATGGTTCAACACCCACTCCGCCAGTTTCTGCGTCTCCGCTGGATCGTCATTCAGAGTCGGGATCATCAGATTTGTAATTTCGAACCAGACGTTCGTTTCGTTTTTCAACCACTCCAGGGTCTTCAGCACCGGTTCCAGGTGCGTCAGGGTAATCTTCCCGTAAAATCCCTCGGTGAACGCCTTCAAGTCCACATTCGCTGCGTCCACATGATCGTAGATGTCGTGAAACGCTTCGCGCGTGATGTAGCCGTTCGTCACCATCACCGTCTTCAGGCCGTACCCCTTCGCCGCGCGGCAAATATCAATCACATACTCGCCCCAGATCGTGGGCTCGTTATACGTAAACGCGATCGAGTCGCATCCGTATTTCAGTGCGAGCAACGGCACCTCCTCCGGCGGCACGTGCTGCGACCTGACCTGATCCTGATGCGATTTCGAGATGTCCCAGTTCTGGCAGAAGAAGCAGCCCATGTTGCAGCCCGCCGTGCCCATGCTGAACACACGCGTCCCCGGCAGGAAATGATTCAGCGGTTTTTTCTCGATGGGGTCGATCTGCAGCGCGGCCGGAGCTCCATACCCGAGGTTGTAGAGCTTCCCGTCTTGATTGACGCGGATAAAACAGAATCCTGATTGCCCGGAGTGGATATGGCAGTGCCTGGGGCACAAGAAACAATGCACCCGCCCGCCGGCCTCAGGCTCCCACCAGCGCGCCTCGTGCAGCGCTTCCGTCTTCTGGAGGACCTTCAGATCGCTCATGATCCTCCTCCTGCAAGCAGTATACGCCTGGCAAGCGCAGAGGAACCGTAGTGGCCGACCTTCAGGTCGGCCACCTCGCAGCTAAATGGAAAGCACATCCCTCACCGGCGAAAAACCCGGCTTCGGAATGCCTCATTGTCGGTATTTTCTCTGCTGAAGTTCAGGCGTGCCGCCGCTGCACGCGACGCCGCTCGGCGGACCAGTCCGCAAACCGCTGCAACTGGTCGCGGTACTTCCAAGTCAGTTGAAAAAATTTGGCCGCGGTCATGTGCGCCGCTTCTTTGCCAAGAAACGTCTCAAACCGCCATTGTAGATACGGGCTGTTCCACGGCCGCAACCGGTAGCCCCGGGCTGCAATCCAGTAAAGTTGAAGTGTCTTCCACATCGGTCTTGCCTTTCTTAAATGAGCAATTACCCGCCGAGCGGGGCGGACAGGTGCTCATGCACCAATAGCCAGGTTTTCCCCTTTTTTTCCCAGATTCCCGTGTATCGCACAGGAGTATCGATCGTCTTGCCATCCTTCATTTTCGCGGAGAGGTGCATCGGCACAGTGGTCCAGGCGACGTTTCCGCGCCGAGTCACCTTCAAGTCTTTTCCCGCTGTCAACGAGCCGGTCTGCATCTGATCCAGCAGTTCCTTCCGTACCCCGGCGTCATACTCTTTCCAGCTTCCGTAGGAAAACGGCGTCACGTCGTAAAAGATCAGCCCGTCCTCTTTCGCATAATATTTCGCCACGTTGTTCGGATCGCCTGTGCTCCACGCCGCGCAGTACCCGTCAATCAATTTGCGGAACGTCGCATCGTCGGTGGCTCTCTGTTGAGCGCGCGCGCCGGCAAACGTCAGCAGTCCGCCGATGAAGGCAATCAGGACGTACAGCATCCAGTGATTCCCCGGCTTGCTCGTGCGTGCTCCCAAATTTGGAGTTCCCGGCATCCAAACCTCACTAGGTTAAGTTTTCGCGGCCAAACGGAGCCTGGTTAAGCAGAGTGGGAGTACCTTAGACACATTGGCAGAACAATTCAAGAGGAAATTGCGATATGGAAAAAATTACGCGGCCACGCGCTTAACCCAGATGCGGGTGGTTGCCGGTTTGCCTAAGTGCATCGTGTGCCCGCCCGCGCGCACGGTCATCGTCTCGTCATATTCGCGCTTCAGCACTTCCACCTTCGTCGCCGGCAGTAATCGCAAGCCTTCCAGAAATTCCAGGAATCCTTCGTCCTTTTCATATACGCAGAGGATTTCCGCGCTCTCTTTGGCCTTCAGCTCGGAAAGCAGCACGCCTCCCTGCTTGCGGAGTTGCGCGATTCCCCCGTTCATCGGCACGCCATGGGGGCAGGTCTTCCTTGCCGCAAACCGCTTCAGCAGCAGCGCCTCCACTTCCGGGGAAATCGCGTGCTCCATCCGCTCCGCCTCGGCGTGCGCCTTGGACCACGACAATCCAATCACTTCCGTCAGCAGCATCTCAGCCAACTGGTGCCGCAGCATCAGGTGCTGCGCGTTCTTCCGGCCTTTTTCCGTAAGGTGGATTCGCCCGCCGCGCTCGATTTTCACGTGGCCGTCGCGGGTCATGCGTTTCAGCGCCGCCGTCACCGCAGGCGGCGTCACGTTTAATTCTTCCGCGAGCCGCGCGCTGATCGGCACCTGGTTCTCCTCCAGCATCTCCCAGAGCGCCTTCAGGTAATCTTCCTGCGATACACTCGTCTGCTCGCGTCGCACCAAGTCTCCTAGTAGCGGTCCCGACCGTGTCGGGGCCAATCACAAAGCACCGCCAACCCAAATCCTTCTCCGCCGCCCTGCGTTACCTCGCCGCGCGCTGCTCTTCTCGCAAACGTTGCGCCAAATCCCTCACCCGACCCCGGATCTCCTCCAAAATTCTCTGATAAGTGGCCGCGTCTTCGCCATAGGGATCCCCGACATCCCAATCTTGCACCTTTTCATATTCCTCGAACTCCAGTTCGCGCAGCCTGCCGCTCAGGTTGATCACCAGGTCAGCTCGCTTCCACGCATCCGGAGCTATGTGTTTCGACGCCAATCCCTCTGCGGAATACCCGTTCTGCTGCAACGCTTCCCGCGTGTGCTGGGGGATTTCACCGAGCGGATACAGTCCCGCGCTAGCCGCTTCGATCACATCGGCGGCTTCGCTTCTGGCTATGGCCTCCGCCATCGGGCTGCGGCAGGCATTCCCAAAGCACACAAACAGAACATGGGTTTTCTTTTGTTCCATCAGAATTTCAATTTATAAGGAATCTCGGCCAGAGGCAAATCAACGCGTATGCGCGCCCTCAGCCGCGTGGGCCGCCGCCATTTCCAGAAAGTGCGCGTGGACGGTTGTGTCGTCGGTCAACTCCGGATGAAACGTCGCCGCCAGCACATTCCCCTTCTCCACCAGGGCTGCTTTCCCTTCATGCCGTGCCAGCACCGTGATGTCCTTCCCTACTTCCTCAATGATCGGCCCGCGGATGAACACCATCTCCAGCGGCTCTGGTTTCAGCGTGCTGGGCCCAAAAAACACGTCGCTCGCCAACTGCCGTCCATATCCGTTCCGCAGAACCGTCATGTCCAGCAAACCAAGGGATTCCTGCGGCGGATTGCTCACCTTCGTCGCCAGCAGAATCGCTCCGGCGCAAGTCCCGAAAATTGCTCCGCCCGCTCGCGAAAACTTACGGATGGCGTCAAAGAGTCCCTCTTCCTTAAGAAATTGCAATTGCGTGGTGGATTCGCCGCCCGGCAGCACGATTCCGTCGCAACCCTCCAAATCCTGCACCGTGCGGACTTCTACCGTCTCCGCGCCCAACTCCCGAAGCATCGCCGCATGCGCCGCAAAATCTCCTTGTATCGCCACGATTCCGATCTTCACGGGTCCCTTCTTCTTTCTTTCCTCGTTCGAATGCCGCGGCCGGGCGCGCACGCCTTTCGCCGCACTCCGCCCGGCCGCCTTCTTCCTCGAATCAATCTTCTTCAACCTTTGGCGCGACCCTTCAAAGCCCACCTTACCAGCCGCGCGTTGAGAGCATGTCTTTCTCTTCCAGTTGCCGCACGTCGATTCCCGGCATCGCTTCGCCAAGCTCCTCGCAGGCTTCGAGAATCGCTTTCGGGTCCTCAAAGTGCGTGGTCGCCTTCACAATGGCCTTCGCTCGCGCGTCGGGGTCGCTACTCTTGAAGATGCCAGAGCCGACGAACACCGCCTCCGCCCCCAGTTGCCGCACCAGTGCCGCGTCCGCCGGAGTCGCAATGCCACCCGCCGAAAAATTCGGCACCGGCAGCTTTCCGGTTTTCGCGATCTCGCGGAGCAGGTCCAGCGGCGCGCCGATTTCCTTCGCCGTGCGCATCAACTCGTCGTCGCGCAGCGTGGTCAGCCTCTTCATCTCGGAAACGATCGTGCGCATGTGCCGCACCGCTTCCACCACGTTGCCGGAGCCGGCCTCGCCCTTCGTCCGGATCATCGCCGCGCCTTCGGCAATCCGGCGCACCGCTTCGCCCAGGTTCCGCGCGCCGCAAACAAACGGCACCCGGTAGTCATGCTTCCAGATGTGATTCTCTTCGTCGGCCGGCGTCAGCACTTCGCTCTCGTCAATGAAGTCCACTTCCAGCGCCTGCAGCACTTCCGCTTCCGAAAAATGTCCGATGCGCACCTTGGCCATCACCGGAATTGTCACGGTCTTCATGATTTCGCGGATCACCTTGATCGACGCCATCCGCGCCACGCCGCCTTCCTTGCGGATATCCGAAGGCACGCGCTCCAGCGCCATCACCGCGCAAGCGCCCGCCTTTTCCGCAATGCGCGCCTGCTCCGCGTTCGTGACGTCCATGATCACGCCGCCCTTCAACATCTCCGCCAGGCCAACCTTCACCCGCCATTCATTCGAACCCTTGGCCTTGCCGCCATGACCGTTGCCGCTTCCGTTTGGTTTCTTTGCTTGCATGTTCCTTCTCCTCTGAAAAATTTGGGAATCCTCAAAATCCTTTACTGTGCAGCGCGAACGCGCTCAAAGTGTTCTTTATCGATTGCCACAAACCGCGCCGTGCCGCGCGCCAGCAGGTTGCCCTCGGCGTCGCGAATCTCCCCCACGCGAAAACGGTTTCGGCCCTTTTCCGCTTCCTGCCAGCCTTCCACCACGATTTCCCGGTCCACGGGCACCGGCTTCCGGTACACCACGTTCAATTCCGCGGTCACGGCCTTTTCTTCCGTCAATTTCGAAATCTTTCCCATCGCTTCGTCCAGCACCACTGCAATGATCCCACCGTGCGCGAAGCCCGCACCTCCCGCGTAGTTCGCTCCCAACACAAATCGTCCCCGGATCCGTTTGGCGTCGAAGTCCAGCTCGAACACCAGCCGCATGCCCGCTTCGTTGTCTCCGCCGCACCCAAAGCACCGGTTCGCTTCCTGCGTTTCGAGTTTCAGGATTTTCGCCATCCTTACACCAGCGCCACGTGCGCGCGTTCCGCCCGTCGCGTGCCCCGTTGCCGCTTGCGCATTTCGCTTTTCAATAGTTCCGCCAGCGTCGCCACGCCCCGCGCCAGCTCTTTTTCGTTCAGGCTCGCGAAACCCAGCCGCAACGTATTAGGCATGGGCGATTGCACGTAAAAATATCTTCCCGGCGCGAAGAGCACGCCGCGCTCGCGCGCATGGATCATCAGTTCGCTCGCGTCGAATCCCGGCGGCAGTTCCAGCCACAGGCACATCCCGCCTTCCGGCTTTGTCCACCGAACGCCCTCCGGCATTTGCCGGCGCAGCGCCTCATCCACCGCCCGCAACCGGTCCGCATACACTTTCCTCATCTTCGTCAGATGCTTCTGGAACAGCCCGCGCTTCAGGAACTCCGCTAGCGTCGCCTGCGCCAGCTGGTCCGTGTGGAGGTCCGTCATCTGCTTCACCAGGCGCAACCGCCCGATCGCTGCCGCGGGGGCCACGATCCAGCCCACGCGCAATCCAGGGAATGCCACTTTCGCAAAACTGTCGATGTGGATCACCAGGTTCCCGCGGTCCAATTGCTTCAGCGAAGGAATCCGCTCTTCCTGGGCGTTCAGCCGCGCGTAAATGTGATCCTCCACCACAGGCACCTGGTAACGCCCAGCCATTTCGAGCACCCGGCGGCGCGACGCCAGCGGCATCGAACTTCCCGTCGGATTCTGGAAGTCGGGCGTCAGCACCAGCAACTTCACCCGATTCGCCGCCAGCGTGGCTTCCAGCGCTTCCAGGTCAATCCCCAGCGCGCTCCCCGGTTCCGCGTGCGTCCGCACCGGCACGCCCAGGCACCGCGCTCGCACACCATGAAATACCGCCGAAGCCCCTGGATAAGTCGGATTTTCCATCACCACCGTGTCGCCGGGCCGGACAAAAGCCTTGGCGATTAAATCCAGCGCCTGTTGGCAGCCATCGGTTACCAACAGCGTTTCATCCTTCGCGGGAATTCCATCCTGCCGCAATAGCTCCAGCAACGCCTCTTTCAACGGGGCGTACCCGTCCGACGCGCCGAGATTCAGGATGTCCTGCCCTTCGCGCCGCAACGCGGCTTGCGAGCACGATTGCAATTCTTCCACGGGGAAAAATTCCGGGTCGGGCCGTGCCATCACGAAGGAAAGTGAATTCACGGGCGCCGAAGCCGTCAGCCGGCTCAAAATCTCTTCGCTGCGTTCATCCGCAAAAAGCAGTTCCCAGCGCAGACCGTCGCCATTCGACAAATTCGCCGGCGCGGGCGGCGTGATCTTCAGTCCATTTCCATTGTTGCGAATGAACGTGCCACGGCCCACGTGTCCCTGGATCAATCCTTCCGATTCCAGTTCGGCGTAAGCGTTCGCCACCGTTGTGCGATGCACGCCCAGCATCTGCGCCAGTTCGCGGCTGGCGGGTATGCGGTCACCGGGGCGCAAATCGCCCGCGTGCACCAGGGAGCGCAATTGGTCGCGCAGTTGAATGTAGAGGGGAATGTGGCTTTCGGGCTGAAGGTGTAATGGCAGCATTGTCTCTCACCCTAACCCAATTCTACCAGAAATTGGCCTGACAAAAGAGCCAATTTGTCTTCCACAGAATGGCTCGGTGGCACGGCCATTCCTGCCTGCCCTGAGCGTAGTCGAAGGGGCCGTGCTCCTGGGTTTTCTTATTGTTCTCCACTGCCCTAAACAGCACTCACTTCGGCCGTATCCCGCCGGCCCCGTTCTTCTCCCCCGCCTTCAAATCCCGGATGCACAATTTCGTCAGGTCGTTCGCGTCGCACTGGTAAATCTCCTTCAGCGGCAAATCCTCGTCCTCCACGTCGTACGACCCGAACTGCATGTCCTCGCTGTCGTCCGCCGAAGCCGCCGCCACCGGGCTTCCCTCACTGACCCGCAAACGAAACTGCTTGGTTGCCGCCTCGTAATTTGAATACAGGAAACAATGCCCCACGCACGCCCGATCCACCACGTGCAGTGTCACCATACGGTAATCCGGCGGCTCAAAAATCGTCGCCAGCACGCGCGTCCCCGGCCGCAATTCCCGCGTGATCTTCTCCGCGTTTTCCTCCATCCGGCCCACCAGTCGAGTATCCCGATAAATAAACGTGAAATACACCGCCGCGCACGCCGCCAGCGCAAGAAAATGCCATCGCCGGGGTCGCAGCGTCCCAAACCAGCAGAAAATGAAGATCGCGCTGATCAGCGTGAGCCGTGTTACCAGCAGCCCAATCCAACCCGCGTTCTGGTCCGGCCGCAAATTTTCCGGCAGCAGCGACGTCAAGCAGAACGCCACGGCAAAAAATTCCGGAAACAATCTCCGCTCTTTCCCGTTTGCATTTCCACTTCGCCACGCAGGCAAATCCAACAATGTTGCCGCTGCGCCAAACGCAAGCATCGCCAGCGACACGTACAAAGTCGCCGGACGGAATACCCAGAACTGGTCCGCGCCGTTCCACCGGAAAAACGGCGGGTCCGGCCAGTCGGGCTGGTATTCCGGATGCCGCGCCAGCATCCACCGCACTGCCAGCCCAATCCCAATCGCCGCCGCCGGAGGAATCCACTCCTCCCAACCTTTCATGCGCGGCCATAACAACCGGTAGGCGCCGGCCGCCACCAGCCACAAGAATCCCAACGGGTGCGCAAGCAATGCCAGCGGAGCAATCAGCACCGCCGCCAATATCCCTCGTCGCTCGCCGTGCCACAGCGCCGCCAATCCGAAACACGCCAGCCCCAGCGACAAGTAGTAGTTCATGAAGCCCATATAAAACACATACCCGTACGCCAGCATCGCCAATCCCGGCGTCAGCAACCACGGGCGCTTCCGTGTGGCCACGCTGATCAGCGCGAACACGCCCCAGAAAAACACCAGCACGCACGTCGAAACCGCAATTTTCTCCGCCACGCCGAATCCAAAGAGTTTTCCCAGATTCAGCAGCAGCAAATCAAACAGAACATTCTTCCACTGCCAGACCGTGTACACTCCGGGCGCTTTCCCGGCTTCAACCATTTGAGCGAGCCACGCGTTGTACACATGGCTCGCCAAATCGCCTGCCTGAATATGCCGCTGCCAGAAGCACGGGATCAAAAGCGCCGCTGAAACCAGCACCGCCAGTCCCCATTCGCTTTTTCGCTGAATTTTGAAAGGAGGAATTTCTTCCGCCACGCGCAATGCTTCACCCGGAAGCTCGCGCGTCACCACCGCATCCGTTCCCATGCCCCGTATTGTATCGTTTCCCGCTGCCCTGCCAAAAACCCGCGCATGCAGTGGCAGGTCTTAAGACCGGCCACTACAAAGGCGAAGAAAAAGCAGGTCCCTCACCCGCAAAAAACGCGGATGCGGGACGACAATTTCGTGGGTGTATTTCTCGAGGAATGGTCTTGCCTGCGGCGAGGCGGGCCAATCGCTACCGCATAGGCTGCGCTTCGCCCAGCTTCTTCAGCCGGTCGCGCAATTTCCGCTGCAACGGGTTCGGCGTGTTCGGATTAAACGCCACCAGGTACCACAATGGTTGCGTCTTGTCTTTGCTCAGATAGGTCAGCGTATTCGCGTCGGCGTTTGGGTGCCGCGCCACGTTTTCCCGAATCGCGCCATAGGGGTGCTTCGCCAGCTTATTCAAAGTCTTCGCGTTCGTCCGCGGATGCTCGCTGATCAGCCGCAGCATGTAATAGTCTTCTTCCGGAGCCTGCTTCACCAGCTTCTCCAGCATCTCCGGCTTCGCTTCCGCGCTCAACACCAGCCCGATCTTCTCGTCCCAGGCCGTGTTGATCTGGTTCAATTCCCGCGTCCGGGCGTGGATCAACTCTTCCAGGTTGCGCCGCTCCTGCTGCATCCGCGCGATGGGCAGAGAGGTGCCCTCCAGCGAATCCAGCACCCGCAAAAGGTGTTGGCGCTCCCCGAACACGATCTGCGAAGTCCGATCGATCCGCCCGTTTTCCTTTTCTTTGTGCTGTACAAGGTCCGAACGTCGCATGTTTGGATGCTCCCAATTTCCACCGGGCCGGTCGCCAAATGGAACAAATTCTTTGCCGGTTTGCTTCTGAAGACTCATAGATGTGGCGCTGCTTTCTGGGTCGGGCGGTGGCTCAATTGGATTATGTTCTGGCCATGCGGTAGGGTAAAGATTCGCGCCTCGGGCCTGTGCCCGAAGTGCAACGCCCGGAAATTTGCAGGAATTGGGCCAATTGTGGCAGGGGAAAGCAGGGGCAATTATGTCGGCATTCAAGGAACATCACGACGAACTCGAGCACTCCGAACAGCGCTTCGGGCGTGACCGCGGCCGCCTGGCCGTCTCGCTCGACCGCATCACCAACGCCCTCGTCCTCGTAGGCCAGCACGGCGTTTACTGCACCAGCCAGCGCAATCCCGCCGTCCCCGCAATGGACCTCCGCATGGTCACCACGGAACTCACTCACGCCAAAGAGCTAATCCAATCCGTGATGGAAGAACTCCGCAAACTCCGCGAAGCCAACTGATGCCCTTTTTGGGTGCCGCACCCTGCGGTTTTCAGGGTGCGGGTTCTCTCGACATATGTAGGGCCCGCCTTCTAAAGTGCGCATTTCGCATCCCGGATGGTTTTACGGGGTGGGCCGGGTCTTACCGTTTCTCGACCGGTATCACAAACTTCAGCGCCGTATGCGTCGGGCTGAATCCCACCACCTTTACATCCTTCAAGCCCGCTTTGCGGCCCACGCCGATGACATCGATCTCGGTGATGTGCTTTTGCCCCTTCGGATAAACCACCCAGAGCGCCGCGCTCCCCTTCATCTTCGCCGCAATCTTTGTTACTTCTTTCAATTCCTCGCACGTCTCAGCGCTTAAGAAAATCCAGCTCACTCCATTCAAGATCTTCCTTTGCGCCACTTCCGACTTCCGCGCCTTCAATTTCTTCAAAAACTCGCCGTCCAGCTGGCCAAACACCGCTACCGGCTGCCCCGCCTTCACTCCCAGTTTCTCCACTACCGATTTCGGGTTCGCAATCTTCTCCCGCCACTTCTCTGCCCGCTCGCCCAACTCAAAAACCACAATTTCTTCATCCGTCTTCAGCCGCAATTCACCGTCCTTCGCTTCTATTCCGCGAATCGTCGAAAACGGAATTTTCCTCCGCTCTTCCCCCCGAAAAATTATCTCCGCCGTCTCCAGCAGCGCCTTTCCACGCACACTTTTCCCGCCCCAGCGCGCTGTGCAAACCACTTCTTGCCCCATCGCCGGCCCTCCTTGCTAAATTGTCCGTGGATTCAATCGGTGCAGTTCCGACCAACCGTTACCGCGCGCCTATTTCAAAAACGGATTCATTTCCTTTTCCAGGCCGATCGTTGTTGAGCCCCCGTGGCCGGGATGCACCAGAGTGTCATCCGGCAACTGCATCAACTTCTCCCGTAACGACTCCATAATCTGTTCCATCGAACCGCCCCACAAATCCGTGCGCCCGATGCTCCCCGCAAAAAGCGTGTCTCCGGCAAACAGTTGCGGCTGCGCCAGCTTCACGCTCCCGCAATCCTTGGGCATATAGAGCGACACGCTCCCCGGCGTGTGCCCCGGCGTATGAATCACGCTGGCGTGGAAACCTCCCCACGGCAGCGTATCGCCATCCTTCAGCAAGTGATCCACTTGCGTCAGTTCCGGGGACGCGATCCCGATGAACGCCGCCTGCTCTTCCATCCCGTGATACAGCGGCAAATCCTCGCCGTGCATCATCACCGGCGCGCCGGTGTAAAGGTGCAGCTTCGCCAGGCCGCCAACGTGATCAATGTGCGCATGCGTGCTGATGATCGCCTTCACGCTCAGCTTGTAGCGTCCCAGCATGCTCAGGATGCGCTCCACTTCGTCGCCCGGGTCGATCACAATCGCTTCCAGCGTCTTCGGGTCCCCGATGATCTGGCAGTTGCACTGCAGCATTCCCACCGGAATCCTCACGTAGATCATGTCCGGGTGAGCCGCGTCCGACGTCGGCGCCATTTTGTGAGTTGCGTCCATGGAAAGCAGTATATCCATTTTTGTAAGATTTTCCTCTGGTACCTGTTTGGAGTGCGGCAGCTCAGCTGCCACTTTTACGGTGTCGGCCAGGGCACCGCCTGCAGTCATTTCCACCCTTTACCGCTCAAAAGCGGAGGCTGAGCCTCCGCACTCCAAGAGTCCTTGCTACACTG
This sequence comes from Candidatus Sulfotelmatobacter sp., assembly GCA_035487095.1. Lineage (GTDB taxonomy): Bacteria > Acidobacteriota > Terriglobia > Acidiferrales > UBA7541 > Acidiferrum. The sequence continues at coordinate 3,459 of DATHMM010000166.1, read as the reverse complement.
AACATGTAATGAGCACTCCTACCAATTCGCCAACTACAGCGCTTCCCACACCCCTCGCAGCGCTTCACGCCCAATCCGGCGCGCAACTCGGCACGTGGTTCGGCTGTTCCCTTCCCGACCACTTTGGCGACTGGCTCGCCGAATACCGCCACCTTCACGACAGCGTCGCCCTGCTCGACAAAAACTACCGCGCCTATCTCGATTTCACGGGACCCGACCGCGTCCGCTACCTAAACGCCATCCTCACCAACAACATCAAGGACCTGCGCGAAAATCACGGCATCATTTCGCTCTTTCTCAACCCGCAAGGCCGCGTCCTCGCCGAAATCGAAACCTACGATTTTCCCGACAAACTCTTCTGCGTCTCTTACGCCCTCATCCGCGAACCGCTCATCGCCGCGCTGGACAAATACATCATCATGGACGACGTCACCCTCACCGACCGCACCGCCGATTTCGCGTCGCTCGCTCTGGAAGGTCCCAAGGCCGCACTCCTAGCCGAAGAACTCAGCGGCGTCGATCCCGCCGATCTCGCGGAACTTGAAACCCGCCTCGTCTCCGTCGAGCGCATTCCCTGCCGCCTCGGCAAGCGCTCTCCCGGCGGCGCCTCCAGTGCCGAATTTCTCGTCGACCGCGTCCATGCCGAATCGCTCTGGAAGATCCTTCTCGAAGCCGCGCAAAAACACGGTGGCGGCCCTGCCGGCTATCAGGCGCTCAGCGCCACGCGCCTGGAGCAAGGCATTCCCTGGTACAGCTACGATTTCGGCGAGAAGCAAATTCCCCACGAAGCGGGCCTGCAGGATTCCCACATCAGCTATACCAAGGGCTGCTACACCGGCCAAGAAATCGTCGAGCGCGTCCGCTCCCGCGGCCAAGTCAATCGCGTCCGCGTCACGCTGAAGTACGACCTATCCGGCCCCGGTGGCACGGGCACCCTTGCCTGTGCTCTTCCAGTCCCCGGCACACCCCTGCTATCCGAAGGCAAAGAAGCCGGCCACACCACCCGCGCCGCCCTCTCCCCCGCGTTAAACGCTCCCATCGGCATGGCCTATGTCCGCCGCGAAAACTCCGTCCCCGGCTCCGTCCTCAATCTCCCCGCCGCCGGCTCCGCCACGGTCATAGCAACGCCAATTGCCTAATCCCATAGCCCTGGAATAAACTTGCCAAACTATGTTCGAGCGTTACACCGAAAAGGCCCGGCGCGTCATCTTCTTCGCCCGCTACGAGGCCAGCCAGTACGGCAGTCCCCTCATCGAAACAGAGCACCTTCTTCTCGGTCTCTTACGCGAGGATTACAGAACAGCGAAGCACCTTCTGCCGGAACTGAAGTCCCTGGATCACATTCAGGAGCAAATCGAGAAACGGGTTACGCGGAAAGAACGCTTTTCTACCGCCGTTGAAGTACCTCTCTCTGCCGAAAGTAAGCAAGCACTGAAGTTTGCAGCGGGCGAGTCGAAAAATTGGGGCCATCACCACGTCGGAACAGAACACCTATTGATGGGTCTCCTGCAGGTCCCGACGAGCATCGCCGCGACGGTTCTGCAGGCAGAGGGAATCGACCTGGCAAAAGTCCGGCAAAAACTGCTAGGAATAAAGGCCTCGGATTATACTCGTTCGGAACTGCAGCCCTCGATCCCGGAAGAGGGTGAGAAACAGGCCGCTCAACACTTTCTCATTTTCTTGCGCGAAGGAAACTGGCGTGACCTGTCGGCATTCTTCGCCCACAATGCTTCTTTTATCGACGCCAATGGCAAGTTGTGGTCCGGCCACAAGGAGATCGTCTCCAATCTCGAATCTCTGCTTGCCCCGTTCGCAACAAAGAATGCCAAATATCATTTGGAAAAGGAGCTTTGCCGCACCGCCGAACTGTGGATGGGCACCATACTTTGGGACACGGTTCATCTGCCTGCCCACACTTTCCCTCAAAAGCTCCGCATGACTTTGGTATTTGGGAATGACGGAGGCGAGTGGTCGATCTTCCTTCTTCAGATCACTTCTATCACCGAAGAACAGATGAGTAAGCCTGTGGCTACCTAGCTCGCCGAGTGCGTCAAATCCCTAATCTGCCGCACCAATCTTCCTCGGTCTTCCGGCTCCATGGCAATGAACTGAACCGCAATTCCGTAGTGCTCCTGATGTCGCCGCACCACGCCGCGCCCGCGCACCTGCCCCTGCGGCATGTCCAAAAGGACCTGCACCAGGCTGCGTATCGCCACTTTTTTCTTGGTTCGCAAAAAAACCCCGCCGAGCGCGAGGTTTTCCACATATGAAACATCCCGTTGCATGCCCGACCGCCATGCACCCAATAGACTGGTTGGCGGCTTGATCCGCGGGTAGGCCCTTTGTTCCATGACGTTCATAGGCCCCGTCCTTGCTGTGTTCGAAAGTCTAACGATGGGCGGGGTCTACGTCCAGACAAACTTCAGTCAAATTCGCGTTTTGGCGGGGGCTGCTCGGGTCCTACGCGGCCGGCGGCAATGTCGGCCTTGAAGTAGTTTTCGCCCTTCATTGGGACTCCCGCCAGCCGCCGCAGCATGGCTAGCTGTCCCACGTGGTTCAGCGCGTCCGCCACCGGTCCCTGAAACAGTTTCTCCGGTGAAGCATGCAGCGCCTCATTCCCCTCCAGAAACTCGTCGAAGCGCTTCAGCGTGGCGAAAAACCGCTCCACTTGTTGCGCCCAGGGGAGCGACGGCGAGTCCTTCCACGCCTGGTCGCCTTTGGCCATCGAAAGCGCCCAGTCAAACAGGTCGCCGATATGCGCCAGAATCTGCTCCGGGGTACGCGCCTTTTCAGGCGGCTGGAATTTGGCGAACGATTCAGGCGCGTCGCGCAGCACCTTGCCGCCCCGATACGCTATCGTTGCCAGGCAGTGCCGCAGCAAATCCCGTGCACTAACTGTTTGAGGAATGGGTGATGCCATAAGAACCTCCGAGGTGAGGTTTCTAGTTCCCTGACCAGGTAGCGGTGGGCTCTAGACTGTCGGCTGCTGGCTATTCTTCAGGCCAGATTCAGCGCCCGCTTGAACGAGCCCTTCTCCGCATCAATCTTCTTCTGCAGCTGCAATACCGCGTACAACACCGCTTCCGGCCGCGGCGGGCATCCCGGCACGTAGACGTCCACGGGAATCACCTGGTTGCAACCCTGCACAATCGCGTAATTGTTGAACACGCCGCCCGACGTGGCGCACGCGCCCATCGAAATCACCCATTTCGGCTCGGGCATTTGCTCGTAAAGCTGTTTAATTACCGGAGCCATCTTCACCGAAACGCGCCCCGCGATGATCATCAAGTCCGATTGCCGCGGCGATCCGCGAAAAACTTCCGCGCCAAACCGCGCAATGTCGTATCGTGAAGACGCCATCGACATCATCTCGATCGCGCAGCACGCCAGCCCGAACGACATGGGCCAAATCGAACTCCGCCGCGCCCAATTCACCACTTTGTCCAGCGACGCGAGCAA
>DATHMM010000165.1:0-29244 GCA_035487095.1 Candidatus Sulfotelmatobacter sp. | reverse complement strand
TGCCGGCGCTTTGGGCGTGAAGCTTTCCGCAGATGATTTGCGGCGGATTAACGAGGTGGCGCCGAAGGGAGTGGCATCGGGGCCGCGGTATCCGCAGACGATGATGGCTCTGGTGAATGGCTGATTGGAAGATCGATCTGTAGCTCAGGCCTTCCAGGCCTGAGGAGTTTCATGCTAATGGCGCAAATTCGAGTGCGCAGTGGAAACCCTCACCCCTGAAGGGGTGAGCTACGGGATTTGGATTGTGCTATCTCCCGCCGGTTTGCAGGCCTGGAAAGAGGTACGTGGGTTTCACTTCCTTGCGTTTCGACCAATCGTGATACGTGTGGCATTCGAAGCAGCGCGATTCGGCGTGGTCCGGGCCGGGCGCGTGGCAGGTTTTGCAGTTCGCGATTGGCGGAACGAGGACGTCGGCGGTTTCCTTGCTGGTCAGCGCGCCGGGATGGCAGCCAACGCAGGAAAATCCGCGATGGGCATCGTGGTCGAAGCGGGCATGCGGCATCCAGCGCTCGGTGATGCGGGCTTCCGCAACATGGGGCAGGGATGCGTCTTTCACCGCGTTCAGCGCGTGGCATTGCTTACAGGTTTTGCGCCATAAGAGTTCTTCGGCGTCGGCAGTGCGCTCGGCGACCCACTGGGGGGGAGTTAAGATGCGTACTTCCGGGGGCAGCGGCTTACCGGTCAAGTCGCGCTGCGGATCGCGCACAACGCGAACTTCCGCGGGATGCGCAGCGATGTATTCCTGGAATTGTTTCATCAAAAATGAGTGGACCACATCCGGCTTGTCGTGAGGCACGCCGAGGTCGAAGCGCTTGTCGAAGGTAAGTAAGTGGCAGGCGGCGCAGGCAGTGGAGAATTTCACCGGTGCCATGTAAGCGCGGCCCATCGCGTGGCGCGGCTGAAGCGTTCCGGATTTTACCGAGAGCAGGACCTCTCTGGCGTCGTATGAAACTTTGGCATCCACGTAATTTGCATCAGCGTAGGGCCAAGGGGCTTTGACGGTTTCGGGGCGGTGGCAATCGGCGCACTCCATTTGTACGAGCGGGCCGTTGGGGCCGCGGCGTATGGGCTTCATGTGGATGGAATGGTTCAACAGGATCGTTCCGGGGTCTTTGAAGTTATTGCGGAGCGCGGCGATTTCGGGGTGCCCGTCTTCCAGAGTGCGAATGTTCATAACGTAAGGCGTGGTGCCTGCGGAAACTTTCAAGTGGGAATGGCACTCCGAGCAGCTGATGTTGCTTCCAGCAACGAGGTTGACGCGTCCGCGGTGCTCCATGTGACAGGTTGCGCAATTCGGTAAATCGGCGCGGACTTGATTTTCATGGTGCATGGGGCCGTCGTGGCAGGAGAGGCAGGCCAAGTCGGCGGCTTTGGCGGAAAATTCGCCGGTTTTTTGCACATGGCAGGCGGCGCATTGTTTATCAAGGACGGCGTGCGGTTCGCTCATTCGGCCACTGGAGTAGACGCGTGAATCGCGATAAAACCCGCGCCAGGCGATCCAACCGATGGCCAGCAGCGGAGCGAGCACGACCAGAATGAGCCGGGCGCGTTTGAACGGGGTAGGACGTTTGAAATAGTTCAGGTCAATGCGTTGCGCGACCGTTTTGGTTGTGCGTGTTCTGGGCAATGTCTACTCCGAATTTTTTCGACCCCGCAAAACGTTTTGTGGCGCCGGCTTCCAGCTGGCGATTTTGCCTCTCCCGAATACGTTGGCCAGCCTTTGCTACTTGCAAAGGCGCCCGCCCCGCAACGGCATCCGGGACGGGCAAAAGGCGCCCGCCTCAGAAGGCGGCCGCTACATTAATATCGAAGCGCCATTACCGCGTGAATGGCTCCAAGCAAAATCAGGGCCAGGGAAACCGGAATGTGCACCAGCAGCCAGCCGTGCAGCCAGCGGTGCAGTAGTTCCTGGCGCATCAGTTGGCGCGTTTCATCGCAGATGCTGAGCAGATCGTCGAGAGCGGGATGCGCGACCGGCGGCATCAGCCGGCGGAGCGCGGCAAACGCGCTTTTTGCGCGCTCGGGATCGCCGAGGCGCTGGCGTTGCCAGGCGGGCGCTTCGAGGAACGCGCGGACTTCGGAAAAATAGAACAGACGCAGGGGCTTGCTCTCTTCTTCGCTCAAAAGAACGATTTCCGGAGCCATGGCGACAGCGGCGCTGGCGCCCGCGCTCACGGCCGCCGATGTGCGCAGGGGAGCCGCGGAGGCGGCGATTGGCCGAAGAGCAGTGAAGCCGCCGGCGCGTTGCCCTTCGTCGATTTCTTTCACGAGTCCCATTCGGCCGCAGACACTTTCGACAAGTTTGTCGGCTTCCATGCGCATGGCTTTGCGGACGTTGCCGATTTCGTCGTAGATGGTTTCGAGGGGAACGTTGTTGGTCATCACGCGTGGCACATAATTCTGCAAGATGGCGCCATAGAGGCCGCTGGCGACGGTGATGATCGTCAGCCACATCAGCACGCGCGTCAGCGTGCCGCCAAAATGGAATCCACCATGGAACAACATCATCGGCAAGCTCAAGAGGCCCAGCCACAAGTGTCCGCGCATCCAGGCCTGCGCGCGGCCGAGGCGCCAGGTGGGAACGCGCTTTCGCGCGCCAAGCAACGCGGCGAAAATCATGAATGCGAAACCCACAATGCCGAACACCAGGCCCATGAAGCTGCCGCCGCTTGGCTCCGTGGGCGATTGGAGTACATAGATGGCGTACGCCACGGCGCTGACTGCGACGAACACCAGCGACCCCAGGGCCCAGCCGCGTTGCGTGTGGTCCATTCTCATGCGCGCAGTCTCATCTTGCGTTGCCCTGACCGAGGATCTGTCCGAAAAATGTTCGAGGATCCACGCGGTGCGCGGCGTCGTGCGGGCACGCGTAGACGCAACTCGGTTCTTTCAAATGCGTGCAGAGATCGCAGGAAGTGGCTTTTTGCTTGATGACGGCTTTTTTGCGGCCGGCGTGTTCGGGATCGTCGGCGAGCACTTCGAACGGGTGCAGGTTGATGTTGCCGTAGGGGCAGTTACGCGCGCAGAGGCCGCAGCCGATGCACCAGTCCTCAATGATCACTTCCAGGGAATTGCGGCGGCGAATCGAGCCAACCGGGCAGCCGACCATGCAGAGCGGATCGCGGCACTGGCGGCAGGAGGTGGCGACCAGATAATTTTCGAAGCGAAGGCCGTCACGGACCAGGCGGGTTACACCATCGTGCGCGTCGGCACAGGCGTTCACACAGGCATCGCAGCGCGTGCAATTTTTCAGATCGAGGATGAGCAGGCTTTGCGCCTCCATCAGGCCCTGAGAGAGGAACTGATCGAGCGGCACGCGTTCGACCATTTGAAGGCGCTGCTCGTTGGCGGCGCGGCGCTCGGCGGCAACTTTTTCCAGGCCGGCGCGGATGTTGGGGAATTGTTCGACCATCTGGCGGAAATCGTCGCCGGAAACCTTGACAACTTCGACGTGATCGAGGGCAATGCAAGTGGCGGTGCGGAATCCGCCGCCGAGAAGCCCAATTTCACCGAAGTAGTCGCCGCGCGAAAGATAGGCCAGGACGAGCTCGCCGCCGGGATATTCCTCGGTGATTTTCACGAAGCCGATGCGAACGAGATAAAAACTATCGGCAGGGTCGGCCTGGCGCGCGATTACCTGGCCGGGGGCATAGCGCACAAGCTCGACGCTTTCTTTCAGGTGAGCGATGAAATCGGGCGAGAGATCAGAGAACATCGGCACACCGCGCAGATGGTTTTCGAGGGCGCGGCGGCGATAGTTCTGGTCCACCTGGGCGCGGAACGTTTTGTTCTTCTGCATGATGTCGAGAACGTTTCGCAGCATTTCGTAAGCGACGACATCGGATTCGGCGCGGACGGTGGCGGAGCGCGGGTAGAAATTCATGCAGGTCATTTCACCGAAGAGATCACCGGGGCCGAGTTCGGCGACGGGATTGCCGTAGGCGAGGTCAACGGAGGCGTCGATGGGGATGGTGCGATCTCGGGTTTCTTCGGCGCGCTTGTCTTCTTCGCGGCCTACCAGGGAGCTTTTCAGTTTTTTGAAAAGGCCGATGGCGCCGCCTTCTGTTTTAACGTGGGCGATAGGAGTGGAAATTGATACTTGTGCCTTGCCTTCCAGGATGTAAAAGGCCGTGGAGCCGAAATCGCCTTCGCGGCAGATTACATCGCCCTTGCGAAAGCGGCGTTTTACGATCGCGCCACGATTCAGTTCGAGGAAAGTTCCGGAGACTCCAGCGAAGACCGGCAGCTTATGAAGTTCTTCCGGGGTGAGCGCGGCGTCGGTTCCGGCAGTGAGCTCAGTGCCCGCGACGCTTTTGTTGGTCAATGCTCCCGTGGGACACGAAACCATGCACTCGCCGCAGGAGATGCAAGTGGAATCGCCCATCGGCGCGTTCAAATCGAAGGCGATGCCCGCGGAATAGCCTTTGCCCATGCGGCCGAGGACAAAGTTGTTTTTGATTTCGTCGCAGCCGCGAATGCAACGGTCACACAGGATGCAGGCATCGTGATCGACGGCAATGGCGAGAGAGGAGTCGTCGTGGCCGCGGGAGATGGTGCGGCGCGGGAACCGGGGCGTGCCAACGCCAGCTTCTTTCGCGAGCGTCTCCAGTTCGCAATCGCCAGAATTTTCCTGGCGCGCGCAGGGAGAGGGATGATCGGACATTAATAGTTCAAGGAGAGTCTTGCGTGCGGCCAGAACTTTTTCCGAATTTGTCTGCACCTTCATGTTCGGCTCGACGGGCCGCACGCAGGCCGCGCCGAGAACGCGCGCACCGGTGTCCACGACGCACAGGCGGCAAACGCCGACGGGCGTCTGGCTCTGCAGGTGGCACAGGGTGGGGATGGCGATGCCGTTCATGCGCGCGGCATCGAAGACGGTGGTGCCCGACGGCACCTGAACGGTTTTGCCGTCGATGGTGAGTTCGATCATTCCCGCGGGTGTCATGGGCGAATCCCCACGCGCGGCAATTCCGCCAGGCGATTCGCCGCGGAGAAGCAGATGCCGCTGGGGCATTCCCCCTTCATCACGTGCGCTTCCACTTCCGGCCGAAAATGTTTCAGAACCGACTGCACCGGCGCGGGAACGATCTGTCCGAGGCCGCAGATCGAGGTTTGGCTCATTGCGGTTGAGAGATCGTCCACGAGTTTCAGGTCCGCGGCGAATTGCGTTTCGCTGACGCCGCCTTGCGTCCAGCGCGTAAGGATCTCGACCATTTTTTGCGAACCCATGCGGCAGGGGACGCACTTGCCGCAGGATTCATTGCGATAAAATTTCACGGCGTTCAGGGCCATGTCCAGCATGCAGGTGGCGTCGTCGCAAACCACGATGGCGCCGGAGCCGAGCATGGAGCCTGCGTCGGCCAGCGCCTTGAAGTCCAGTTTCACTTCGACCATGGAAGCAGGAAGATAGCCCGAGGATGGGCCGGAAGGCGCAAACGCTTTCAATTGTTTTCCGCCGCGAATGCCGCCGGCGCGGCCGAAGATGACCTCGCTCATGGAGGTGCCCATGGGAACTTCGAAAACTCCGGGATGCTCCACCTGACCGCTGACGCCGACGAACTTCAATCCGCGGGAACCACTCACTCCCGCGGTCTTGAACCACTCGACGCCACGCGCCAGGATCTGGGGCACGTTGGCGAAGGTTTCGACATTATTAATCACCGTGGGCTTTTGCCATAGTCCCATTTGTCCGGGGAAGGGTGGCTTGTTGCGGGGCTCCGCGCGGTGCCCTTCGATGGCTTCGATCAGGGCGCTTTCTTCGCCGCAAATGTATCCGCCGGGGCTCACGAAAATTTCGAGATCGAAATCAAGATCGCTGCCAAGGATTTTCTTGCCGATCAAGCCGGCTTTTGCGCAGCGGCGCAATTCTTCGCCGAAAATCTCTTCCTGCAGCGGGTATTCGTGGCGGATATATAGGATGCCGCGCTTGGAGCCGGTGACTAGCCCGGCGAGGGCCATGCCTTCGATCACCAGATGGGGAAGGTGGCTGAGGATGAAGCGGTCTTTGATGGTGCCGGGTTCGCTTTCATCGGCGTTGCAGACGATGTAGCGCACTGGATCGGCCTGTTTGCGAACCAGGTCCCACTTCATCGAAGTGGGAAATCCGGCGCCGCCCATGCCTTTCAGCTCGGCTTCTTTCAGCGTAGCCAGCAGGCCGTCCCAATCTTTGCTGGCGACGAAGCGGCGCAGCACTCCATATTTTTCGCCGTCGCCGTAGGGATCGGAGGCGCAGGCCACACGGGTTTCGTGGGGATGCTCGACGCGCGGGTGATCGCCGCGAATTGCCTGGCGCGCCAGTTCTTCAACCTTGTCGGCATTCACGTGGACATGGATTTCGTCGTTTACCGCGACGGCCAGCGCCTGATCGCAGCGGCCGAGGCAGCTTACGTCTTTCACCTGCACGTCTTCGGGTCGGAGGCCGGAAAAACGCCGCAGGAGTTCGGCGCGAAGTTCGCACGAGCCGTTGAGATGGCAACTCATGTCGTCACAAAGGCGAACTTCGGCCTTGGCGGGAGGGGTCAGATGAAAATGCGGATAAAAGCTGGCCACGCTGTGGAGCTGGTAGAGGGGAGTTTGCGTGCGTTCAGAAAGGGCCTCAAGTTCCGCTTTTGGCAGATACCCGAAACGCAGTTGTATGGCTCGCAGTTCGTCAAAGATCACGTTGATAGGTCTCGCGAAACTCCACCGTAGTGCGCAAATGGCCGGCGCATTTCCTGGAACTGTTACCACGCATACTAGGGGGGAAGGCGCCGGTTGTAAATAGCCACATTGATTTATGAGGGAGTTCAAAGCGGTAAACGAGTGATGAAAATCATCCTGGTTCCTCGTGGTCGTTGACTTCACTGCCAGTTGAACGATATAAAGCATCAGAACTCATCGCGACTCCCTGAATGGGAACTCAACTCAAACCTGGTATCGCACAGCCCGCCCTTGTTCTTGCGGCACTGTGCTTTTGTTTGCTTCCGGCTCGCTCAGCGTCAACGGATACCCCGGAGCCATCCAAATACATTGGCCCGGGCTCCTGCGCGGCCACCAGTTGCCATGGCAGTGTGAAGCCCGTGGCGGGCAGCCGCATTCTGCAAAACGAATATTCCACCTGGATCCTGAAAGACAAGCACAGTCACGCGTTCGGAGCTTTGACGGGGGACGTTGGCGAGCGCATGGCGCGCATCCTGAAGCTTGAGGGCAAGGCAGAAGAGGCGCCGAAATGCCTGGCATGCCACGCGCTCTACACGACGGCGGAGCAGCGCGGGCGTCCGTTTGAGCTGGCCGACGGTGTCTCCTGCGAAAATTGCCACGGGCCGGCGTCGGCCTGGCTAGGGCCACACACCACAAGGGACTGGCCGCACGAAAAGTCGCTGGCTCTGGGAATGCACGACACGCGCAACGTGATCCACCGCACGGAGAAATGCCTGGAGTGCCATCTGGGGACGAGGAACAAGTTTGTGGATCACGAGATGATCGCCGCGGGCCACCCGGATCTTTATTTTGAGCTGGACTCTTTTTCGGCGGTGATGCCGCGCCACTGGAAAGTGCCGCGCGAATCGGCGCCGGGAAAACCTGCGGAAGAAGCGGCCTGGGCGGGAGTGCGGGATTGGAGCGCTGGGCAAGCCGTGCAGCTTCGCGGAGAAATGGAACGTTTGGTGTGGCGTGCACGCAATGAGCGGTTCGATAAGAAGGATGCCTGGCCGGAGTATTCCGAGCTTTCCTGTTTCGCCTGCCACCACTCGCTGGGGCCAGCGAAGGACAGTTGGCGGCAGGCGCATGGCTACGAAGGGCGCCGCCCGGGAGACCCGGCGTGGAACTCCTCCCGCTATGCGGTGTTCCGCCTGCTCGCCAAGCAGATCGATTCCGGGAACGGGCAGGAGTTGGACAAACATCTTCTCACCGTGTCGAACGAGATGAGCAAGTTGAACCCTGACCGCGCGGTCGTTGCGAATGCGGCTTCGGCGGCCGCGCCGCTGGCGCAGCAAATAGCCGAGCGGCTGGCGACGATGCAGTATGACCAGGCGGTCACGCTGCGCATGATGCAGCGCATCACGGACGACGCGGAGAATATCGCGATCGCCGATGAACGCGCCGCGGAGCAGGCGGCCATGGCGATGGATTCTTTGTACATCGCCTATTCAAAGGACACGAAGCCTGCGAACGATGCGGAAGTGCGCGGCGCGATCAACATGCTGTTCCAGCAGCTGGAAAATCCATCTTCGTATAGTGCCGACGAGTTCGCGGCGGCGCTGCGGCGAATCCGGTCGATGCTGCGCTAGCGCATTTCTCACAAATTGCCGGATTACCAGGACCGCCGCGTTTTGGACCAAGTAATTGGGGTTTCCGAAACGTTGGCTGCGTTACAATAGAGCTTCCCCAGCACAACGACCATGAACCGCATGGAACATTTCTTCTGCTCCACTTCGCTGTGGCAGAGCATGACGCACCGGTTTCTGCTCCCTTGGGTCTTGTCAGGGGCGGGGTTGGGCGATCACGTGCTTGAAATCGGAGCGGGTTATGGGGCGGCCACGGGGCAGTTGCGGAAGCTTGCGCCTCGCGTCACCTCACTGGAATACGATCCGCGCTCGCTGCAAAGGCTGAAGGCAAAGCACGAATGCCCGGAAGTAACGGCGCTCTGCGGGGACGCGGCGAGGTTGCCCTTTGCCGACCAATCTTTTTCCTCGGCCGTGGCCATTTTGGTGCTGCATCACTTGAAGAGCAGGGAACTCCAGGATCGCGCGATTGCCGAAGTGCACCGGGTGCTGCGCCCGGGCGGCTCTTTTTTCGCGTTTGAAATTAACGATGGATGGATTCACAGGGTGGCGCATTTCAGGAGCACGTTTACGCCGGTATCAGCGGGTTCCGCGTTCGCGCGCCTCACCAAGGTTGGCTTTTCGAAGATTTCCGTGGATTTCCGGAGCGGCGGTTATCGCGTGAGCGCGCGGCGGGCAGCGGAGGGAACGTCGAAAGAGCGCCCCGCCGCCGCGTCAGCGATTGCCTAATGCCGTGCCGAGTTCGCTGCGCGTCTGGATAACGCGCAAGATGGCATCGCGGGTAACGATGCCGACGATGTGCGCGGAACCGTCTTCGCCATGGCTGACGATGGGCATCTGGTTCACATCCGCGGCCAACAGGCGCTCCAGCAGACGCTGCAGAGGCTCTTCCGGCGAAGCCCAGATGATTTTGTCGCGGGGCACCATCACGGCCTGAACGGAGTTCATGTCCCACTCGTCGCGCGAGACTTTGTTCAGCGCGGCGACATTCATCAGGCCCACCAGGCGGTCGTCCATCGTGACGATGTGCACGCGGCGGCCGGTGCGCAGCACTTCGTTGCTGTATTCTTCCAGGCTCATGTTGGCGGGGATGGTGGGAACTTCCTGGCTCATGACGTCGGTCGCGGACAAACCGGAAAGCGCGCCGCGGATGGTGACCTGGGCCACGCTGGCCTGAGCCGCATTCAGCAGGTACCAGCCAATCAACCCCAGCCACGCTCCGTTCCAGTTGCCATACGCGATTGATCCGATGCCGAAAATAATCAATGCGTAAGCGATCAACTTCCCGCTGCCGCCGGCCACTTGAGTGGCGCGCGTGAAATCCTTCGTCATGCCCCAGACAACGGCGCGGAAAATGCGGCCGCCATCCAGCGGAAAACCGGGGAGCAAATTGAATAGCGCAAGCGTCAGATTCGTCTCCCAGAGATAGGTGGCGACGGCCCCGAGCATAGGGCTGGCGGGGAATAACAGCGTCAGAGAGAAAAAAAGCGCTGCGAGGAAGCCGCTGGAGAGCGGTCCAGCAATGGCGATGTTAAATTCCTGAATCGCTTCGGTAGGTTCGCGGCTGATGCGGGCCAGTCCGCCAAAGATGAACAGCGTGATGGAAAGAACCTTGATTTTATAGCCCTGAGCGACGACGCTGTGGGCCAGTTCGTGGAATACGACGGAAGCGAAAAACAAAAGCGTGGTAATGATGCCTATGGTCCATGTCTGTGTGCTGGTCCAGGTGGGGTGCTGGGTGGCGAAATTACCGGAAATGGTGAAGGTGATGAGGCCAAACACAAGAATCCAGCTGAAATCGATGTAAATGGGTATGCCGAGAATGCGGGCGACGCGAATCCCTTGTGCTTGAGACATCTGTTCCATCGTACCGCAAATTTAAACCATTCGTAGCCCTTCGCGAAACCACGCCGGGGTGAGATTTCCAATTCGCAAACCTAGCTGGGGGTGCGGATGTGGAATCGCAGCCGTACGTAGGATTGCGTGGAGCTATGTTCTGGACATTTCTGAGCGGGTTGGGCATCCTTTGGCTATCATCACCCCGGCACCGTTCCCAGGCGCGACGGTTTATCAACGAAAGCGAGAGTTATGAAACCAATCTTTTGGGTTGGAATAGTTCTGATCGTTCTTGGCGCACTGGCGCTGGCTTACCAGGGATTTGATTACACGAGTCAGGAAAAAGTGCTGGACGTGGGTCCGATTCATGCGACCGCGGAGGAGAAGAAACACGTCGCAATTCCGCCGGCGCTCGGCGGGTTGGTGCTGGTTGGGGGAATCGCGTTGGTGATTGTAGGTACCAAGAAAAAATCCTAGCACCACACGACAGGGATTTTATCGCCGAAACAAATTTGGGATGTACCACCGCCCGTAGGTGGCTACTCCTAGAAGAAGTTCGGTCCACCACCCCACAAGGACAATTCTCATCCACAATTTGTAACGCGTGAGCCTCAGCTTTTCCGGCATAAGCGTTGTTCCCGCAGCGAGCAGAAGGTAAAGGCCAGCGCATTCGACGATGGCGCCGAGGCCCGCGTGTGCGGCTGCCAACGCGTAGTACGACTTGCCCAGTTTCTGCGGGAGCCTGGGCCACACCCGGTGGCTAAACGCTGGCAGCATCAGCAGTGCGATCAGGACGGTGTTCAGAACCACGACTGTCGATTGGCACCACGCATGGCTCCGAAATTTTCTCCGGCGGGCTAGAACTGCTCCTGTGAGCAGCGCCAAGCCCATTGCCAGTTCGAGGAGCAGAACAAGTTCAGAATGGAATGGAGCCGCTGTTCCAAGGAAGCCTTCGCGCAACGTTCTACCCCGGTCCGTTCACGCCGCTCAGAAACCCACCCAGGTGGCCGGTCAGCGCGATGACGGCGACGGCGGCGAGTTCGATCCACAAGCGATAGGCGGGGGGCATCTGCGGATGCTTGCGTGCGCGAAAGTGAACCGCCCAAATCAGCCAGATCAGAAGGCTCGACGTCCAGGCGAGAACCATGTGCTCGAGAAGGATGCCCTTTACTTTTTGCCCTTCGAGGGCGAATCTCCACGCGAGGAATCCTGTTGCCAGGGTAGGGATCGTCGAGATGACGGCCGCCAGGAAGTTGAGATAGGCGGCTTCGGCCAGGCCGCGGCGTTTCGTCCATTGACCTATGAGGTCGAAGGCCGCGCCGGTAATGAGTAATGCGATCGGGAAGTGGATCAGCACCACATGTTGCGCATGCTTCGCCAACAGGGTGTTGTTCAGGTCGAAGGGATGGACGCTCATGGGCCGGTTACTTGACCACGACGGTTGCGGTCATCTTCGGATGGATGGAGCAGAAATACGGATAGGTTCCGGCCTTCGTGAAGGTGAAGGAAAACTTTTCGTCGGTATCGAGGACCTTGGACTTGAAGACGCTGTCCGTGCTGACGACGGTGTGCGGGATGTCGTCGTGATTGACCCAGGTAACCGTGGTACCTGGAGCGACTGTGATCGTGGCCGGGCCAAAGCTGAAATTGTCGATCTTCACGTCCGCAGTCATTGCTTGCTGCGGATTTGCTGAAAGCTTTGGAGCGACTGCCAGAATCGCGGCCAGCATCAGCACCGCGACGGTAACACCTAAAACCAACATCGTTTTGCTGCTCATTCGTTGTGTCCTTTTCTGATTTATCCAAGAAATCATTGCTGCTAAAGACCTTCGTGTTTTGTTCAGGTTTGTTTCACGCCGGAAGCAACCTGCACTTGGTAGACAGTTTTTGGGGCGAAATTATTCCGGCTAAACGGCCCTTTTGCGGGCGAAGATCGAGCTGAGAGCAGACACATCTAGAACCGACTTGTTTCCAATACGTTGGCGGCGGCTGACCGCGCCCGCCGGAACACAACGTGTCACGCCAGCCACGGATCCCCGCCTTGTCCTATGCAATAAGCCCTGCATTGTCAATCTGTTAGACGTGGAACTCCACCTGCCATTGGCTACTGCGAAGAGTTGCACAGCCCAGCGCACCTCGGGAGAACACACATGGAAACGATGCTTGGATTCGCTGGAGTGGTCGTCATCACGCTGCTGGCCCTGTTTGCCGCGCTGGCCCTGCAGACCGCGCTTCTTCACCTCACGCTCAGGCTGATGCAGCCGGCTACCGCGGACCGCCGCCCGGTGCGAGTAGCAGTTGCGCACGGCACCCGGATGGTTGCACGCGCGTTTCAGATGCAGAGGTAGCTTCACGGAGAGTTTCCGGGACAACGCCTGAACGAAGATGCGATTTGTTCTTCACAGGGTCACCGGAAGAAGGGGAAAAGGGGAAAGAACATGCTGGCAATGAAATATCTTTTGATGATCCTCGGAGTCGGCCTCTTCGGGAGCTCTGGGATTCTGGTCGCGTACGACATTTATATCGCCGCAAGGCTCAGGTGGCTGCTTGAGCAAACCAGTGGGGAACCGGGGACGGAGGCGGTGCAGCGTAAGGCGGCGCGCCCTTTCGGTCCGGTGCGGTGGAGACTGGCGCTGCAATTGGCGGCGGTCGGCATCGTACCGGTGCTCGTGGCGCTGAGCATCGTGGTGGTGCCCGATGGCACCGCGGGTATTCGCGTCAGCCAGCTTTCCGGCGTGCGCCCCGGTACGTTGTATCCCGGCGTCCACTTGGTAACGCCGCTGGTGGATGACGTGGTGTTGTATGACACGCGGGAGCAGGTGTACACGACTTCGGCGAGCGCCGGCAACAAGGCGAGCACGGAAGTGCTGACCGTGCAGGCGCGCGAAGGATTGAATCTTGGGTTGGCCGTCAGCGTTCGTTACCGCATCGACCCATCGAAGCTTTCCAGCATTCATCAGAACTTGCCGCAGCCGGTTGGCGAGCAGGTGGTTGCGCCGGTGGTTTCTTCGACTTACCGGCAACTTGCGCCTAACTATGTAACCCGCGAGATTTTTGCCGTGAAGCGCGAAGAGTTGCGCACCCAGGCGGCAGACATGATCAAGACGCGCCTGGCTTCGGATGGAATTGTCGTGCGTGAAGTGCTGTTGCGCGACATCCAGTTGCCCGCGGAATACTCCAAGGGGCTTGAAGGACTTCTGCTGAAAGAGCAGGAGAACGAACGGCTGGGGACGGAGCAGGACATCAAGCTGAAGGAAGTGAAGATTGCCGAGTTGGAGGCGGATGCGCAGAAGGCTCGCGAGGTCAAACAGGCGGAAGCCCAGGCGCAGGTGCGGGTGCTGCAGGCCAAGGCGGAAGCGGATGCGATGCAGTACACATTGCCGCTGAAACAGAAACAGATTGAGCAGACCAAGTTGGAAGCGCAGGCGCGGAAGGAATCGACTTTGCAGAATGCCGAAGCCGCCGCGCAGGCGAAGATCATCGACAGCAAAGCGGAACTGGAACGCCAGCACAACCTTTCGGATGCCGAAGCGAACCGGATTCGCGTCACTGCCGCGGCCGATTCGGAACGGATGAAGTATGAGGCGGCAGTGTTGAAGCAGAATCCGATGCTCATCCAGAAAATTATCGCCGAGAGGCTTTCGGACAAACTGCAGATCATGATGGTGCCGATTGACGGCAAGAACTTCTTCGCGTCGGACGTCATGCGCTCCGCGTTCCAGGGCGGCATGGGGGCGGGTTCGAGCGGAGACGATGCCGAAGGCCCCGCGCCGGTGGCGACGGCTGCGGCGCAGCGCAAAGGCAATAAGCGCCCGTAGTGAGGCGAAGTAAAGAAGCAACGAAGCGATGAAGTAAAGAATTTCAGGGAGGCGGTACGAGCAAGGCCGCTTCTCAGGAACGCCGGTCAAAACCCCTGCGGGTGGCCCGGACCGCGTCGCTGGAGGAGCAGCCATGAGCAAAAAGACAAGCACCGCCGCGCTTGAATCGATTTGCGAAGGGCGGCTCCCAAACCGGCGCCGCGCTCCGCGCCACCCGGCCGGTGGAAGAACAGGTAAAGAAGTAAGAAGGCAACGAAGTAATGAACGAGCGGGAGAGTTTGGGCAGGCATTGATAGCGGTTCGGGGGGAGGGCACTGTGAACGGGAATGCGCTACGTGGGGCAGAGGGAAAGTTTCGCCTGATTTTGCCGGCGATTTTGAGAATTACATTTTGCCTGGCGATGTGGACGCTGGGTGCCATGACCTTGACGATCGCGGAGGCGCAGATACAAGAACATCGCTACCCCCGCGACACTACCGTTGGCGGCACACGAATCGGGAAACCGGCGCGCTTGGCGGATGCAAGTCACGATAAGAGTGACCGCGCTTCCAGCGAAAAGCTTACGCGTGGTTTCTTCGAATGAAGAATGCGCTATGAGTTCCACCAAACACAAAAACGATAACCCTCAACTGACCCGCCGGGCGGCCCTGACCAAGCTGCCCGACGCCCTTTCGTCTCAATGGAAGATTTATTGCAAGGGCACGGTCCCCGGGCGATTTCGCGAAGGGTGGTAGCATCTATCTGAAGGAACTTTGAGAGGTGAGGATTGCGGCGACGGGCGGCGGCATTTGTAGTTTGGGCGATGGCGATTGGGGCGGGAATTGCGCACGCGCAGGCTCCCTCTTGCGCGGAATTGCGTTCCCAGAAGGCAAAAGTTTACGGATTTCACCTGACGCAGTTGAATGAAACGCAGATTGACGCGAAGAGCAAAGAGATCGACGCCTATTGGAAGCAACTTCAATCCGCAGGGCCCGAAGGCGTCAGTTGCCTGAAGGAGATGCTCGCGGCGGAGAAGACCGACCACATTTTTCAGTTTGACGCGGCCTCTTTTTTGTTTCAGCTAGACAAATCGCCGGAGTCGATGAACCTGGTCAGGGACGCCATTGTACAGACCGATTTTCAGGAGACCGACCCGGCGAACTATCTTTCGCTTGCGCTCGATCTGGGGCAGCGCGGCGTGAATATCCAATCGCTCGCGGCCCGGCTTCTGCTCTTTCCGAATGCGATCATCCATATTTCTGAACATTCGCTCGACCTTGACTCGGACACGGCGGCGCTTTTGCTCTACGGCAGCATGGATTCCGCCAAGGCCAGCAAAGCGTTGGTTGGGCAACTCCAGGCGCAGGAACCCTTTGTGCGAGCCGCCGCGGCCCATCTGCTTGCGGAGCAGATGACGGAGGAAGCGTTTCGTACATTAAGCGCATGGAGCGGCCTTGCGGATATCAAAGAGGACTATCGCCGCAACGACATCCAAGCGGTGATGAAATACCAGGCTCCGGACCCGGCGGAGTTCGCGAATCCAAAATGGACGCGCGAGCAGGTGCTTCAGGTGATTGCCCGGCTGCCGCACACGCGGAAAGAGTTCGACGATGTGATGAGCACGAAGAGCGCGGAGTTTGACCAGCAGATGCGCGAGAAAAAGCCGACCCAAGACGAACTTGCGAAAATCGTGGCCGAGAGCGAGCCTATCTACGGAATCGCGGATCGGATCGCGTTTCAGAATAGCGCGGTCGCCACGCTCAAAGCCGAGGATTTCGACACATTGCGAGAAGCGCGGCGCAAGGCGCTCTACAATATTTCGGACGAAAGCCTTTCGGAGTATCTGGCGTATACGCAGGTAATGATCCGGCTTCTGAACCGGCTGGATCTGTACAAGGATTTCCGCGCTCACTGAGGCGGGACAGGCAGGATTTGACGCGGCGGAGCGAGTGTGCGATTTTCCCGGGAAAATCTCTGCAGAAAATTTTCGGCGCATTTTCATTTATTAAGAAATTTGTGGCTGATTGCTTTGATTGCGACTGCCGGATCCCCGGGCCAACCGGCGTTTGCCGATGACGCCTTGCGAGAGGCCGCGCAGCGGCTGGCCGAGCGCGTCTCCGGCATACCCGGGCTGCATGGCGCGTTGCGGCTGGAATGGCATCCCGATGAAAAGTGGACAGAAGGGGAAGGGGAGCGTTGGCGGAAAATCCTCAGCGACGAATTTGGCAGGCGATCATTGAGCCTTACGGAAGATCCCGCAGCGCCCCCGCTGGCCGTTTTTGCGCAAGAAACTCCGGTGCAAGTGGTCTTGACCGTGAAGACGCGCGTATCCGATCGCGACGAAATCCGGATCGTCGCGGTGGCACGCGCGCTCCTTCCACTCGATTCGTTGCCAGTTGCGCCAATCCGGCTGGAACGACAGATGATTTACGAAAGCGCCGACCGCATTCTCGATGCTTCCACCGTTGAGAGTGGCGGCGAAAGAGGCATGGGGGATTCTGTTCTATAAGAATTTTGAAATTGTGGCTGCGCGGGTGGATTCCAAAGGCATCGTCAAACAGAGCGTGTCGTTGAACGCAGCGAATTTGAAGCCTTCGCGCGATCCGCGCGCGGAAATGACACCGAGGGGAAACGTTGTCTCCGTGGAACTCACGGGCCGGTCTTGCGAGTTCTCCTGGGAGCCGCCTTCCGATGTGAAATGCCTTGTGGAGAAGCCTGCTGCCGAGGAGAAGCCCGTTTGGCGCGGGGCGACGATGCTGACTTCGCCGTGCGATGGAAGCGGTTGGAAATTGCTGAGCTCTGGAGGCGAACCCGGCGCGAGGGGGGTATTGCAGGTTGTTCCGGACGGAGCGCTCCGGGAGAACAGCGCCGCGGTGCTGAGCGAATTTCCCGGGCCGATACTCGGCACCAGCGGGGAACAAAATTCCGGCAGCGCGCTGGTGGTTAGCCAGAATTTGCGGACAGGGAACTATGAGATTTACAAAATCACGCTGGCTTGCGGCAATTAGCGCCGGCGCTATGGCGCTGACCTGTTGCGCGGCGCAGGCTGCGCCACCGCGCTACGGTGGCACGTTGCACGTGAAGCTGCGCGCGTCGAGCGTCTCGCTCGATCCCGGCGATTGGACACTTGGCTCATTGTCTTCGGCAGCAAGCGAAAAACTGGCGAGCCTGGTCTACGACCGGCTGGTCACGCTGGACGATTACGCCAAGTTTCAGCCAGCACTGGCGACGGAATGGTCGCACGACGCGGGCAGCCGGATTTGGCAATTCAAGTTGCGTTCGGGAGTGCGATTCTCCAATGGTTCAGCGCTCACACCGGGCGAAGTTGCCGCATCTCTGCAATTGACTTTGGGAAAGCGGTTCGAAGTGGCCGCCGCCGAAAATGGCGTTTCCATCCGCGCCGCACATTCCGCCCCCGATCTTCTCGAGCGGCTGGCCTCCGGCGGGAATTTCATCTTTCGCAGGCAGCCGGATGGCACGCTGTTGGGCACCGGCCCTTTTTTTGTGGCGGAGCCAGCCGGCGCCTCGTCGCCGGCAACGAATCCCGCGGCGATCCAACCGACGAAAATTAAATTTCAGGCGAATGAGCTGGCGTGGTCGGGGCGGCCCTTTGTAGATTTTGTGGAAGTTGTTTTGGGTGAGCCGCCCTTGCGGCAGCTTCTTGATTTGCAGGTGGGAAGAGCGGACATCGCGGAAATCGCGCCGGACTTGGTCCGCAAAGGCCGCCAGGAGGGCCTGCGCATCTGGAATTCCGCGCCCCAGACGTTGGTGGCGCTGCGATTTGATGACGCACTCGACGCTCCTGCCTCCGACCAGCTTCGGGAAGCCCTATGGTTGGCGCTGGACCGCGACACCATGGCCAACGTGTTGCTGCAAAAGGAAGCACAGCCCGCCGATTCTCTTTTGCCGCAGTGGTTATCGGGATATGCTTTCCTTTTCGAGAGTCCGATGAATTTGCAGCGCTCGAGGGAGTTGCGGGCCGCTTTCCCCGGGGGAGTGCAGGGCGCGAATCAGCCGTTGCGGTTGCGTGTGGACGCTCCAGGCGATCTTTTCAAGTTGATTGGGGAACGTGTGGCCGTGAACGCCCGGCAAGCCAATTTACTGGTGCAGGTTGCATTGCCAGCAAATGCAAACAATCCGGCCGCACCGGCGATTGCGTTGCATCTTTTTGGGTGGCATTACGATTCGCTGTCGCCGCACGCCGAGTTGGAGGCTTTTGTGAAGCAATTACTGAATGGCACGGAATTACCGGCTAACGCGACGGATCCGGAGCAGTTGTATTCACTGGAGTGCCGGTTGCTGGAAGAGCGCCGCATCCTGCCACTAGTGCTGCTGCCGGAATATGCCGGAATCCGCCCAAACGTGCACAATTGGAATGCGTCGCAGTGGGGTGACTGGCGGCTGGCCGACGTGTGGCTCGATTCCGAGGATCCGATGACGACGAAAGCGCCGGCCGGCCAGCAGAAGAACAGCTCGACGGCTCGCAGTCCGGGGGCAAGACCATGACTTTCCGTACCAAGGTATTCCTGATTTTCCTGATCACCGTGCTGGCCTCGGTGTCGCTGGTGGCCTATGGCGTCACATTCTATACGCAACGCGCGTTCGAGCAGATGGATGCGCAGCGCACCCATGCGCTGGAAGTGCAGTTCGAAAAAGAGTTTGCGCAGCGCGGCGAAATGATCGTGCAACAGGTGGAAAACATCACCAACGCCGACGTCACCGTGCACATGGTGCTCGATTTGGCGCGCCCCAATGCCGACACGTCGCTTTACCTGCACGACGCCAATGGCGCGGCACAGAGTCAGGCGCTGGATTTTGTGGAGTTTGTGAATTCGGATGGGACGCTGATTTCCTCGGCGCAATACCCGGCGCGCGTTGGCTACAAAAATGACTGGGTGACTTCCATGAAGAACTGGGACGGCAGCCGCGCTTTCCTGAAGCGGGAGGAACTGCCGGATGCCCCTGCACTCTCGTTGAGCGCTGTACGCACACAAACCGTGGGCAATAAAACGATTTACATCATCGGTGGGCGGCGCCTGGACCAGAATTTCCTTGCCTCGTTGGAGCTTCCCGAGGGCATGCGGGCTCTGCTTTACAGAAATTTGGAGCCTACGTTTGCCGCATCGGCGCTTACCGACGCGAATGGCGGGGTTCCCCAGGCGGAAACTTTTCAATCTTTGATCGAACAGATTCAGGGGCAGCCGCAGGATTTGATCAAAACCATTTCCTGGAACCACGATCCGGCCAGCGCGGAGACGTTCCACGCAATGCCGTTGAAAGGCCGCAATGGGGAGCTGCTCGGCGTACTCCTGCTTGGCAGTTCGGCGAAAGAACTGGTGCTGCTGAAGCGCGAGATTCTGAAGATCGCGGGTGTCGTCTCCCTGGCTGCGATTGTGATTGGATTGTTTCTCAGTTGGTGGGTATCGCGACGTATCACGCGGCCCGTGGAAGAGCTTGCCAAAGGCGCACGCGACGTGGCTTCCGGGCGTTGGGACACCAAGATTGACGTGAGGGGCAGCGACGAAATCGGGCAACTGGCGGACGCATTCAACGAAATGACGGGAACGCTGGCCGCGCAGAAGGAAAAGTTGGTGCAGACGGAACGCGTTGCGGCCTGGCGCGAACTGGCTCGACGGCTCGCGCACGAACTGCGCAATCCACTATTCCCCTTGCAGATCACCGTGGAAAACCTGCAGCGAGCGCGGCAGCTTGGCCCGCAGCAGTTTCAAGAGGTGTTTACCGAGGCCACCGCGACGCTGAAGGCGGAATTTGCCAATCTGAACAGCATCGTCACCCGTTTCAGCGACTTTTCCAAAATGCCGACGCCGGAATTTTCCAAGGTTAATGTGAACGAGGCGCTGCGCGATGCCGTCCGTTTGTTCGATCCGCAATTCACTGCTGTGGGCAAACCGCACATTGGCACGGAATATTTTCTCAGCGACTCGCTGCCTGAAATTGACGCCGACTCGGATTTGCTGCACAAAGCGTTTCAGAACCTGGTGCTGAACGCCATGGATGCGATGCCCGCAGGTGGCACGCTGTCCCTGCGCAGCAAAGACGGCGAAGACACCGTGCGCATCGAGATATCGGACACCGGAAAGGGATTGACGCCGGAAGAGTGCTCGCGGCTGTTCACGCCGTACTACACGACGAAGCAGATGGGGACCGGGCTGGGGCTAGCGATCGTTCAATCGGTCGTTAGCGATCATCACGGAACGATTTCCGTTTCGAGCGAAGAAGGGCACGGCACGACCTTTCGGATCGAACTGCCGAAACGCCAGGGCGGGGCAGCGCTGAAGCCGAAGGCAGATGCGAAAGCCGCGCAGAAGGAGTCGGAGCGCGCCGCGACTGCGACGGATTAGCTTCCCGACATAAGGATTAAATTGCCACGCAAAGCCAACTTGCTGCTGATTGACGACGACCCGAACACGCTGGCTTCCCTGGCGCGGGCATTCCGCCTGGCAGGGCACGAAGCTACGGTTTGCGATAGCGCCTCGCGCGCCGTGGAATTGGTGCGGGCCGAGCGGTTCGACCTGATCCTTTCGGACGTGGTTATGCCCGGTAAGAGCGGCATGGAGTTGCTAGAGGACTTGAAGAAGGCGGGCGTGCAGACGCCGATCGTTTTGATTTCGGGGCAAGCGAACATCGAAATGGCCGTGAAGGCTACACGGCTGGGCGCGCTGGATTTTCTGGAGAAGCCGCTGAGCACGGACAAGCTGCTGCTCACGGTTGAAAATGCGCTGAAGCTTTCGCGGTTGGAGGATGAAAACCGCGAGTTGCGCCACCGGTTGGGCAAGCACGAACTGGTCGGCTCCGGCCCGGCGATGAAAAAGCTGATGGCGCAGATCGAGCGTGTTGCCGCCAGCGAAACGCGGGTGTGCATCCTCGGCGAGACGGGGACCGGGAAAGAATTGGTAGCGCGTGCGATTCACGAGAAGTCGCCACGGCGGGAAAATGCGTTTATCACTTTGAATTGCGCGGCCGTGCCCGCGGAATTGATCGAGTCGGAGCTTTTCGGGCACGAAAAAGGTTCGTTCACGGGGGCTGCAGGGCGCCATTTGGGAAAATTCGAACAGGCGGAGGGCGGCACGCTTTTTCTTGATGAGATTGGCGACATGCCGGTTGCTATGCAGGCCAAGCTGTTGCGCGTGCTGGAAGAAGGCGAAGTCGAGCGCGTCGGGGGCGAGAAGCCGATCAAGGTGGATGTCCGCGTGATCGTCGCCACGCACCGCAACCTGGAAGAGCTCACGAAAAAAAATGAATTTCGTGCCGACCTGTTTCACCGTATTTACGTTTTCCCGCTATTCCTTCCGTCATTGCGCGAACGGGCCGAGGATTTTCCGGACCTCGTCGCGCACTTTGCGCGTCAAGTAGCCGCGCAGAATGGCTGGAAGGAAAAACTGTTTTCGGCGGAAGCGATTGTGGTCCTGCGAAAATATTCCTGGCCGGGCAACGTCCGCGAATTGCGAAACATCGTCGAGCGCCTTGTTCTGCTCGCTGCGGAAGACGCGATCACTGCAGAAGAAGTCCGGATGGTACTTCCCGGTGGAGAGGCGGCAAGTTCCGGCGGCAATGCGCAGACGGGGCAGGGAACACTTGTGGAGCGCACCGAAGCGTTCGAGCGCGACGTCCTGCTGGGAGAGATTCGCCGCCACAATTTTCACATGACCAACGTCGCCCGGGCCCTGGGCCTCGAGCGCAGCCACCTCTACAAGAAATGCCAGCAACTCGGCATCGATCTGCAATCCCTCCGCAAACCCGAGTAACATTTCGGAGTTCGGAGAGGCTCTGATGCGCAATTCTTTGTTCAACTGGTTAGACAAAAATCCTCTCATCCTCTGGCTCTTAGTCGCGCTCTTTGTTGGGGCCAACATCTGGTATGACTATCTCAATCCGGCTCACGCGATCAGCGACGGAATT
Source organism: Candidatus Sulfotelmatobacter sp. (assembly GCA_035487095.1). Taxonomy (GTDB): domain Bacteria; phylum Acidobacteriota; class Terriglobia; order Acidiferrales; family UBA7541; genus Acidiferrum. The sequence goes on along the minus strand of DATHMM010000165.1, from coordinate 7,430 downwards.
CTGGTAATGGTCATAGTTATTGTGTTCGTAGCATCGCGCTTTCAGAGTTGAGCCGCCCTCATGATCGAATGGAATCGAAAGTAGAATCTGCCCGCGAAAGTCAGCAACAAGCTAATCTGTAGCCCGTGAGTGTCCTTTTAAGTTATTGAATATAATATAGTTAGTGTGGAATGTCGTTTTCGCTTGACAAATTACATATTGCTATATAGAAATAGCATATCGCAATACTCAAGGAGGGCGCCTACCATGACTCTCGGAGACAAACTTCGCTCCCTCCGGGCCATTGAAGGTTCTTTGCGCGGCTTTGGGCGGCCTATGACGCAGGCTGAGCTTGTGGAAGCCATGAAGGATGAGTTGGGGCGCGGGCTGAGCCAGGCGTACGTTTCGCAACTGGAGAGCGGGGCCCGGCCGCACATGACCAACACTTCCCGCGAATTGCTGGCACGCTTTTTCCGCGTCTATCCGGGCTTCCTGGTGGACGATCCCGAAGGGTATTCGCGCGAGCTGCAATCCGCGCTTCGGATGACGGATTCGACGGTCGATGCTTGGCTCTACGCTGGCGCCGACCAGTTCAGTTCGGATCCGGAACTTGAGAAGGCGTTGCTGAGCATTGCGGAGCATCCGGATTCTCGCAGTGCGCTTTTGCTCCTCGGGGAAATACTTCGCACGCCCGGCCTGGCCGAGCGCCTTGGCGAAGTCCTGCAACCTTCGGCGGTAACGGGCTCCGGCCATCCGCCGCCAATTCCTTCACAGAACTAGCCCGATAAGGGCCAACGCACGGTTCGTATGAGTGGCGGGGTGCCGCTCCACGAGGTGTTGTATGACTTGGTCTGACTTCTATCTCTTCTGTTTCCTGGTGGGCTTCTCGCTCAGCGTGCTTTCGTTTCTATCCGGCGCTATGCATCTGCACCTGCCTTTCAAATGGCACCTGCCGTTTCATGGGGCGCATGCGCATCACGCCGGCAGTGGCGGGCTTAACAAAGGTGGCCTGCACTTGTCATGGTTTAACGCTTCCACCGTGATGGCTTTCCTCGCGTGGTTTGGCGGGACCGGCTATCTACTGACAAGACATTCGAACCTGATCGCGATCTTCTGCCTGGCCATCGCCATCGCGGCCGGACTGACCGGGGGGTGGATCGTATTCCGATTCATGTCACGGTTGCTGCAAAACACAGGAGCCGAAATGAATGACTGGGATTACCGGCATGAAGGCTCCGTCGGCAAAGTGAGCATGTCGATTCCCGCCGAGGGTACTGGGGAAATCATCTTCGAGCAGCACGGCGTGCGGCGCAGTGCCGGAGCACGGAGCGAGGACGGGACGCCGATCGAAAAAGGCGCCGAAGTGGTCATCAGTCGTTATGAAAAGGGAATCGCGTATGTCCAGAAATGGGATGAGTTCACCAAAGTGTAGGGGTGCATTCCATGCCGCGGCGGTTCATAAAAGTTTGACGGACTGAAGAACGAAGCTAACAGGTCCGGTCGGGTAGAAGGGGAGGTTCTTATGTTTGAGTTTTCGGGTGTATGGATCACTGCTGGCCTGATTGTGGTCAGCCTGCTTTTCATCCTGGGCACTGTTGCCCGCATGTATCGAAAAGCGGGTCCAAACGAAGCCCTGATCATTTACGGGTTTCGCGGCACCCGCATCGTCAAAGGGGACGGCACGATCATCTTTCCGATGGTGGAGCAGTGCAAGGAGCTCTCCCTCGAATTGATGTCGTTCGACGTGGCGCCGCAACAGAGCCTCTATACCAATCAGGGCGTTGCGGTCACCGTGGAAGCGGTAGCGCAGCTCAAGGTGAAGTCGGATCCGGTGTCCATCCGCACCGCGGCCGAGCAGTTCCTGACCAAGCGGCCCGAGCAGCGCGAAGGGCTGATCCGCCTCGTGATGGAAGGTCATCTCCGCGGCATCATCGGGCAGCTCACGGTCGAGCAGATCGTGAAGGAGCCGGAAATGGTCGGCGGCCACATGCGGTCCACGTGCGCCGACGACATGAGCAAGATGGGGCTCGAAGTCGTGAGCTTCACCATCAAGGAAGTGCGCGACAAAAATGAGTACATCACCAACATGGGCCGGCCGGACATCGCGCGCATCAAGCGTGACGCCGAAGTAGCCGCGGCCGAAGCCGATCGCGACATTGCCATCAAGCGCGCGGAAGCATCGCGCGCCTCGGCGATTGCGAAGGCGCAGGCAGACCAGGAACGCGTGGCAGCGGAAACCGCTTCGATGGCGAAGCAGGCGGAAGCCGAGCGCGACCTGGACATCAAGAAAGCCAACTACCTGGAAATCAGCAAAAAGGCCCAGGCGCAAGCCGACAAGGCCTATGAAATCGAAACCAACCGCCAGCAGCAGACGGTGATGCTTGAGCAGGTGCGCATCCAGCAGGTCGAACGCGAAGCGCAGGTGAAGGTGCAAGACGCCGAAATCACGCGCCGCGAACGCGAGCTGATCGCCACCGTGCTGAAACAGGCGGAAATCGAACGGCAGCGCATCGAAACGATCGCGAATGCCGAACGCCAACGCCTGATCAGCGAAGCAGAAGGCCGCGCGTCTTCCATTCGCGCGCAGGGTGAAGCCGAAGCCGAGATCATCTTCAAGAAAGGCGAAGCGGAAGCCCGCGCGATGAACGTGAAAGCAGAGGCCTTCCAGGAATACAACCAGGCCGCCGTGCTGGACAAGCTCATTAGCGGACTGCCGGAAGTGGTTCGCGCATTGAGCGGGCCTCTCGGCAAAGTGGACAAGGTGACCATCGTTTCGACCGGCAATGGCGATGCCGCGGGCGCGTACAAGCTCACCGGCGACATCACGAAGATTGCGGCGCAGGTGCCCGCGCTCTTCGAAGCGCTTTCCGGCATGCAGATGTCGGAGTTGCTCAGCAAAGTGCGCCTGATTGGCGACAAGGCGCCCAAGCCGGAGCCACCGGTGATTAAGGCGTAAGCATGTTCCGCCGGAGCGCTGCGCGAGCGGCGCTCCGGCGCCGTAGTAGCACAGGCTTTAGCCTGTGCCCGAAGTCGAAGTTGGCCACGGGGGTGTCTTATGGAGGAAAGGGTCATGAGTCAAACGTCGCAGCAAAAGCGGGGACTGTTCTGGGCGCTGGGGATACTGATCATGGCAACGCTCGCCAGCGTCGCGTGGGCGCAGATCCACAGCACGCTGGCGCATTGTTTCTCGCTATTTTGAATTTCATGTAGTGGCCGGTCTTCAGACCGGCCCGGGCCTGTAGCTCAGGCCTTCAGGCCTGAGGGTTTCCATAACGCGGGCAAGCACCTCGCCACACGGGAAACCCTCACCACTAAAGGGGTGAGCTACAAAATTCGGATTGATAATTTCGAAAGGAGCAGCACCATGGGACTTTTAGAACGCGTCAGCACTTTAATTCGGGCCAATCTCAATGACATGGTCGATCGCGCGGAAGATCCGGAAAAAATGATCAAACAGGTGATTCTGGATATGGAGAATCAATACCTGCAGGTCAAGACGCAGGTCGCCGTCTCCATCGCCGATCAGCACATCCTGGAAAAGAAACTTCGCGAGCAGGAAGACACCGCCAAGGACTGGATGCGGAAAGCGGAAGTCGCCGTGGAGAAGACGCAGGACGACCTGGCGCGCGCCGCGCTGGATCGCTACCAGACCGCGCTGCGGCTCTCACAGAGTTTTCAGGAACAGGTGAACGACCAGAAAGCGCAGGTGGACACGTTGAAGAACGCGCTGGTAAAGCTGGAACAGAAGCTTGACGAGGCCAAGTCCAAGCGCGAGGTGTTGCTGGCGCGCCACCGCCGCAGCATCGCGCTCGATAAAGCCGCCAAGGCGCAGGTCGCCGTCGGCGAAGGCTCGAAGAGCGCCACGTTTGACCGCCTGAAAGAGCGCGTGCACCACACGGAGGCCACCGCCTCCGCGGAAATCGACCTGCTTCACGACGACATGGCAGAGAAACTGAACCGCCTCGACCGCGACACCGAAGTCGAGCGCCTCCTCAACGACCTGAAGGCGCGAAAGGGCCTACCAGCGTAGCTGGGCGGAGCTTTCGGATCTCTTCCATGGCGCCGCATGTAAACTTGAGCGGGAGCTTTTTGCGGAGTGTGTCGACGCTCCGCATTAAAACCTCTGTTTCAAGATGAACTCAAACAGCAGGCTGAGGCCGAAAACAGACGCGATGGAAGTAATAAACGAGGTCAACTGGTCCATTCCGTCTACCACGTCAAATACCATGACCATAGAGGCTACCCAGGCGATGTTGCCCAACAAATATCCTGCAATGCCAAGCGTGGCCCACGATATGCCACCGAAAAGAACCCCGATCACTGCCGGCAAGGCCTGCAATAGAAAAATAAGGGATGCCAAGGAGAGGGGCCTAACGACTTGAATGAACTTGCCATCTCCTCCGCAGAAGTACTTTGCAATCAGATGAATGATGCTCAGCTGAAACAAGCACAATCCGATTCCAAACGGTGTTGCCGCCGCTAAGCGAAAGAGATAGTTACTTCCAAATGGAGCGTGGTCCTTTACCGGCCCAAAGAAGTCAAGAAAAGCCGATGGAATGGTGATCCCGATGGTCCAGAACAACATGCCATATCGGACTGACCTTGGGTCATCCTTCACTCGTCTGATCGCAGATTCGTTCCAGCGCACAATTCGCCAGGCCTCCCCGAGGTAATAGAGCAGTGCGACGCCCTCGGGCGGCGCTAAGGTATCGCCAGTGGGGATTGGCCCCGGGCAGGAATGCCGGACCAGGAAATCTTGGCCACACACATCGCAAACCATAGTGACTCCTGCGAGCTATGATTTGCGGGACTTTATCACATCTGCTTACGTGTGCGAAATATAACTGAAGTTCACACGCTGTACAAAATGAGAGGTCGTGACAGAATACAGGCGATGGATTCATGGATGATTGAAGCCCCTGCGGCGATGGCCGCGGGGCTTGCCGGACTGACCGCTTATGGGGCGGCGTATCCGCGCGCGGAGCTTTTTGGGCCGACGGTTTGCCGCACCGGGGCGCCGAATAGGCTGGCGATTACGTTTGATGATGGGCCGAATCCCGCGATCACGCCGAAGCTGTTGGATCTACTGGCGAAGCACAATGCCCGGGCGACATTTTTTCTGGTGGGGAAATTCGTACGTGAGTGCCCCGATCTGACCAGGGAAATTCTGGCGAGGGGGCATGTCCTCTGCAATCACACCGATACGCACCCCAATCTTTTTTTGTGCGCCCGCGAGAAAACCGCTGAAGAGTTGCGGCGCTGCACTGAGGCAATCCGGAACGCCGCCGGGGTTGAGCCGCGCTGGTTCCGTCCGCCGTATGGTTTTCGCAGCCCGTGGCTTGGCGAAATTGTGAAGCGACAGGGGATGCGGACTGTGATGTGGACGCTGATCCCCGGGGATTGGCGCGTGAAGCCGGCGGAGTGGTTGATCAAACGCATGAATCCCATCACCGAGCACGCTCGCAAGAAGTTATCGCCAGGTACGGGCTCTGGCGGCGGGATGACCGGCGACATCCTTTGCCTGCACGACGGGAATCACCGCCACCTGGACGGGGACCGCGCCCACACTGTGGCGGCGCTCAAGCATTGGCTGCCGCGCTGGAGCGATTTGGGGCTCGAATTTGTTACAATGGATGAAACCGTGAGTAAGACCGTCGAGGCCTAATGGACGAACGAAGCTATTACACAGAGAAAGAAGAGATACGGAAGGTCAAGCTGGTATGCCCCAGTTGCCGCGGCGAATTTGAAGCGCCGGTGCGCTGGAAGGTCTGCCGCAAGCGGAAGGAGCTCCCGCGCGGGGCAGGCGAGGAAGACCGCCGCAAGTTTGCCAAAGCCACATCCTACATGGTGCGCCTGGAAGATCTTGTCGCCTGCTACAAGTGCCGCAAGCGGTTCGAACTGACCGGCCAGTCGACCGTGCTGATCAACGACAATCTCGGCGACCCGAATGAGGATCCCGAGAATTTTGGGAATCGGTGAGCAAGGCCAGTTCTAAGTTTTGAGTTTCCAGTTCTAAGTAAAACTGCCAGAAGCTTTTCCACAATCTCGCGACGCAGTCGGTTGGTTCTTCGTCCGAAACTAAAAACTCATTACTTAAAACTTCGCACTCCTAAATCTCCGGGTACATTTCAAAGAACGCGTCAATCGACTGGCGGAACGTGTCTTCGATCTCTTCTTTGCTGCCTTCGATCAGGTGCATCGCCACTCGCGCGGTTCGCCCACTCTTCAGCACCACGGTGGCTTCCTTCACTTCACCCAGGTCGTCCACCGGCAACAGCCTCATCCCATAAATCAGCGCCAATTTCGCCATCCGCTTCCTCCTCAAGACGAGTTCAGACTATCCGCCTCGGCGCCGGGGGTCAAACCGTCCGACCGCATTTTGCCCGGATGACTGATTGCGACTGCAGATGCCGTCCCAAGCGGAAGTGTGATTTTGCCCTCATCCTCGCGAAAATTGACTAAGCCCGGCGAGCATCTCTGTGTCAAAATCTGGCATCGCAGGGAGTACGCGGAGGGAACCTATGAAGCACCGCCTCTTCACGGCAAGTTTGCTGGTCGTTCTGTCGACCGGCACGCACGCCTTTGCGCAAGCTCCTGAGGGGCCGCAATCCGATCCACCCGCTCCTACTGCTCGACCTGCACCGGCGCCAGCTCCACGACCGGCCGGCAATGGCCAAATGATCACCGTGCCCGCGGGCACGCGCGTCGGCGTGACTCTGGAAAACGGGATTTCGACCAATTCCGCCAAGCCGGGCGACTCGGTTTATTTTCGTAGTTCGTTTCCTGTGACAATAAACAACAAAGTGGTGATTCCGGTCGGCTCTTATTTGCGGGGAGAAGTGACCGATTCCAAACGCCCGGGGCATGTGAAGGGCAAGGGAGAACTCCGCATCCGGCTGAACACGCTGATTCTTCCCAATGGTTACACGGTTGACTTGAACGCGGAGCCCCACAGTTCGGACGCCGCCGGAACGAAAACGGACTCCGAAGGCAAAATTACGGGTCCCGGCGGCAAGGGCAAAGATGCCGAAACCATTGCAACCACAACGGTGGCCGGTGCGGGCATCGGCGCGATCGCCGGCGGAGGAAAGGGCGCGGGCATTGGCGCGGGCATTGGCGGACTCGCGGGTCTGGCAGCGGTGCTGCTCACGCGAGGTCCGGATGCTCAATTGCCGCGCGGTTCCTCAATGGATCTTGTTCTTGAGCGAGACCTACAATTGGAATCCGAGCAGGTTCACTACACTAACGTAGGCCAGCCGAGCACGGTCATCGTCCAGCCAGCCCAACCGTAACGATAAGGCAAAGGATGATTACGCGCCGCGGCTCTGGCGCGCTTGCTGAAAACGTAATGGACTAAAAGGGGCCCAGTCCTCGCGTACTTTCTGCGTGGTCACCCACTCTCGAATCAGGCGTGCCGTAATCGGAGTGAGCAGAATCCCGCTGCGGAAGTG
>DATHMM010000164.1:0-2988 GCA_035487095.1 Candidatus Sulfotelmatobacter sp. | reverse complement strand
ACCTCGACGTTCGTCACCTTCACGCCCCAGGGGGAAGTGTGCTGGTCGAGAATGCTTTGCAAGCGCAGGTTGATTTTTTCGCGATGAGCGAGGAGTTCGTCGAGTTCCTGCTCGCCAAGCACGGAGCGCAGCGTGGTCTGGGCGAATTGCGAAGTCTGGTAGACGTAGTTGGAAACTTCGACCACTGCTTTGCTGGGATCGATCACGCGCAGAAAGATCACCGCATTTACTTTGAGCGTAACGTTGTCACGGGTGATGATGTCTTGCGGCGGCACTTCGAGAGCTTCCTGGCGCAGCGAGACGCGGACCATGCGGTCGATGGGAGCGAACACGAGGGCTATTCCGGGCCCCTTGGGGGCGGATAACAGGCGTCCCAGGCGGAAAATGACGCCACGTTCGTACTCGGCCAGGATCTTGATTGAGCTTAAAGCGTAAATAGCAAAGACAACGATGATGATAGTGACGAATCCAATTCCAATGCCAAAGATTTCCATTTGTAACTCCACTCCGAAGCGAAACAACGATCCTATCGCGGATTGTAACGCAGGGAGAGGGAACGGGCGCGGAATTCGGGATGGCGGCCGTTGCTTGCGCTGGTGCGCGGCAGTCCTACCGGGTGACGGCTGGTGCGGCCGCGGGTGGCGCTACGGCCAGGGGCTCGACTTGAAGCAGAAGTCCATCGATGCGCCGCACCACCACTGACTGCCCTGCAGATACGTCGGGGCAGGAGACGGCGTCCCACAGTTCGCCGTGAACGAAGATCTTGCCGCGAGGGGAGAGATCGGTTTGCGCGATTCCCGTTTCCCCGATAATTCCTTGCGCGCCGGAGACCATCTTGTTGCGGCGGGCTTTTAGCGCGATGCTCATCAGAAATGCCGTTATCACGCCGAGAGGAAGGCTGACCGCGAGGGCAGTGAATAGGTGGACGCGCATTTCCGGGATGGGCGAATCGACGAGGAGCAGGCCTCCGAGGGTGAATAGAGTGATGCCGCCGATGGTGAGCACGCCGTGAGTGGCGAATTTGGCTTCCGCCGCGAAAAGTGCGAACGCGCCGAGAATGAGTCCCAGCGCGGCAAAGCGCGTGGGCAGCAGATTCAAGGCAAAGAGTGCGAGCAAGATAAAGACAACGCCGACGGTGCCGGGAATCACCGCGCCAGGATGATTGAATTCGGCATACAGGGCGACGGCGCCGATGGCGAGCAGAATGAAGGAGATGTTGGGATCCATCAGATAGTCGAGGATCTGTTCCTTGAGCGTCATGCCGAAAGCTACGACGGGCTGGCCGGCGAGATTCACAGCGGCCTCCTGGCCGTTGAAGCGCTTGAAGCTTTTGCCCTCCATCTGGCGGAAAAGATCGTCCTGGCTGGGTGCGATGTAGTCGATCAGGTGCTGTGCGAGGGCTTCCTGGTCAGTGAAGGATTTCGATTCGCGCACGGCGCTTTCGGCGAGTTCGATGTTGCGCCCACGCCGGGAAACGACGGAGCGCATCAGAGCAGCGGCATCGTTCTCAATCTTCTGCTTCATTTCGTCATCGGGTTTAACCGTGGTGGGGCCGAAGAGCAGGACGGGATGCGCCGCTCCAGCGTTGGTGCCGGGAGCCATGGCCGCCACGTCGGCCGCTTCGAGAATGAAGATTCCCGCCGAACCGGCGCGGCTGCCGCCGGGCGCCACGTAGACGATGACGGGGATATGCGATGAAGTCATCTTGTCGATGATGTGGCGAGTGGATTCGACGAGGCCTCCGGGCGTATTGATCTCGATCAATACAGCTTGATCGTTGCGGCGCTGGGCTTCGTCGATGGCGCGGGCGATGTATTCCTCGGTGATGGGCTGAATGGTGTCGTTGACGACGATTTTCAGGACTTCTGCGGAGGAGGTGGAACTGAGAGCTAGAGCCGCCACGAGGCCGAGAACAATTCGCGAGATGGAACCAGTTTTCACAGGTCACCTACAACCATATTCTTACTCTTATTTGCGAGCCGCGGTGGAGATTTCTTCGGCGTCGCTGGAGTTGGGAATGCTGGACGCGTCGCTCCAGCCGGGGAGACTGGTGCTGCCGGTAATGAGGCGCGCGCTGCGTTCGTAGGTGAAATACGACCATGCCCACTGGATGAAGACCAGCACGCGGTTTTGGAAACCAATCAGAAAAAGAATGTGGACGAATAGCCATGCCAGCCAGGCCATGAATCCGGAGATGTGAATCCTGCCGAACTGGGCGATTGCGGCGGAACGGCCGATGGTGGCTAAACTGCCTTTGTCGAAATAGTGAAACGGCGCGCGGGGCGCGGCTTCCTTGTCGGCGCGAATCTCGCGACGAATCAGCTTAGCTACGTACCGGCCCTCCTGGAGGGCCACGGGCGCGACACCGGGTAACAGCTTGCCCGTTGCGTCTTTCAGAGCAGCGAGGTCTCCGATGACGAAAACTTCGGGATGATTGGGAACGGTGAGATCGGGCTTGACCTGCACGCGTCCGGCGCGATCGATAGGTACGCCGAGCTTTTTGCCGAGCGGCGACGCGGCGACGCCCGCGGCCCAGAGGATGACGGCTGCATTCATGCGGGTTTTGCCCATGTAAATCATGCCGGGCTCGACGTTCGTAACCATCGTCGAAGTGAGCACCTCGACGCCGAGGCGCTGCAGTTGCTCAAGAGCGCTGCGCGAAAGATCTTCGGGATACGCGGGGAGAACGTGCGGACCGCCTTCGATGAGATGAATGCGGGCTCGGCGCGGATCGATGGTGCGGAAGTCCTGGGCGAGGGCGTGGCGGCAGATTTCGGCGAGCGTTCCGGCGAGTTCGACTCCGGTGGGGCCGGCTCCGACGACGACGAAGTTCAGCGGGTCGTTGTCGTGATTCTGTACATCATGGTTCTCAACATCGTGATTCTCGGCGTCATGGCTGTCGCCATCATGGTTCTCGCCGGCCCAGGCGCGGCGTTCGGCTAATTCGAAGGCAAGCAGAACGCGGCGGCGAATTTCGAGTGCGTCCTC
>DATHMM010000163.1:0-34900 GCA_035487095.1 Candidatus Sulfotelmatobacter sp. | reverse complement strand
GAAAAGAATCGGAAGTCGCGTTTGTTTCTTAGAGAACTCTTGCCTGGGCCGAAATATCGTGCACAAATGACTCCAGCCTTGAAGTCGCTGCTAATGAACGGACGTGTCTGTCGAAATGAGGACTCGAGCCCTGAATCTGTGCCGCCTCGCATCCCAACGTTGTTGCCAACGTAGCTGAAGTTCGAAAGCCATCGGGCAGCTCTACAGCCGATCTAAAGCTGCACGCAAAATTACCTCCACTTCGACGCGCTAAGGAACTCTTTCCTCTCCCGGCCTCAAAAATGCTGGGGCCTAGGCAGTTCGCGGTCGCCCGCGTGGATAACCCATGAGAAAGCTGACAACAATCGTAGCCTTGGGTTGTCCTAGCTGTGATTGTGTTGGACACCTAGGAAGCGAGAAATGAACCACTCCCGCCCGGGTAGGATTTGGGGGAAAAATTGCTCTGAATAGGCATGAGGGCCAAAGTCGGGAGCCAAGTCCAAGACCAAGGCAGCAGCACTGCATCGCTGCTTACTTGTCTTAACCAAGAAGAAAGAGTCCGTTCGGAAAACCGTCGCATTTCTGGTTGCACAATAGTTGCACAATTGCTCCCGAACAGTGGCTCTTTGCCCGACAATGAGGCAACTCATCCGAACGTAACCTATTGATTCCGAACAACAGCGTGTGGAATCGGGAATTTGCTAAACCGTTGTACGAGCTAAAACTTGTACCGGGGGTTCGAATCCCCCCCTCTCCGCCAGGATTCCCGCTCACTACTCCTCTCCGCGAGGTGTTCCTCGCATTTTCGTCCCCCAATTCTGAAGTCAATTGCGCCGACGCGACGGTGAGTAATGAACACTCTGCCCCAAAGACACATCCCTTCTCCCAGCGCTCAGTTTTTTTTAGAATTCTATAGCGAGGAACGGTGCGACTGGAATCGAATTAAGATTCGCTCAATTCGTTAATTACTTACTCTGGCGTTTGCCCCATTGCCTCTTCCATCTCGTCGTTCGCCTGAATGTACTCCAGCTGAGACTGGAGGAGGAGCGTCTTCGCGTCCAATTCGCGGGCCGCTGCCGTTTCTACCTGCGATCGCAGCGCGCTGCCTTCCTGAAGTTGCTGAACGGAAACCCGATGAGATTCGGTGCGCAGCGCCAAAAGTTCTTCCGACACTTTCATCATCTGGCGGGTACGTTCGAGCTTGTTGTAGGCGGTCTGCACGCGGAGCTCGACCTCTTCCTTGACGCGAGCTAAATTCTCCTCCGCCTGGGCCAATTGAGCCTTGTGCTCGCCGATCGCGGCGTTTCTCCTGCCGCCGTCAAAAAGATCGTAGCCAAAGTGGACGCCGAAGCTTCCGAAATTGCGGGCCAGGAACGGGACATTGTCCTGATAGCTGTACCGCGCAAAAGCTTCCACGTCCGGAAGGTATTGGCGTTTGGCGAGACGCACGGCTGCCGAAGCCTCTTCCACTTTTGCGCGCGCTTCCGCGATCTCCGGGTGACTTTCCGTGGCGATTCGCAGGCATGCTTCGCGTTCGCACGTGCTGCCAACCTGCCCGACGGCAGTGTCGAGCGTGAGTTGCGTGGTTAGCGGGAGGCCGATGGCGTCGTTCAATTGCATCGTGACGTCCGAAAGCTGCAGTTCTGTAGCCAAAAGATCCTGTTTTGCTTCGAGAGACTGCGCGCGGCTTTCGATGGCCTGCTCCTGCAGCACGCTGCCTTGTTTGACTTCTTCCCCGCGCTCGGTTTGCAGCGACTCGTTGGCCTGGATCCTGGCCTCCGCTGCGGTCTTGTGGGATTGCAGAACCAGAAGCCGGTAATAAAGCTGGTGAACCTTCAGAGCGACATCGTTTTCCGTTTGGCGCTCTTTGCTGCGTGTTCCGCTCAGTTCGGCGGCGGCGACATCATTCGCGGCCTTCACTTTCCAAAGCTCCGTGAGGGGCTGGGTCAGCCCGGTGCCGCTGGTAACTACGGTTAGGCCGCCTTGATTCAAGATGGTGGTTTGGGCGGGGAGTGGAGCTCCGCCGACGATGCCAAGGCCGCCCGCGGGTATTCCAATGAATTGAGTGTCGGTCAGTTTGATGAGATTGCTGTCGTTGCGCAAAATCGGAAAATACGCGCTGCGGGCAATTTCTTTGGTGTGTGTTTTTTCTTCTACTTGTGACCTGGCGATGCGAACAACGTGATTGTGTTTCAGCGCCAGGTGCACGGCCTCCTCCAAGGAGAGCCGGCGCGGCTCCTGCGATTTGGGTTCCTGCGCGTGCAGCTGCGCGATGAGCGCGAGCGGAACGAGGGCGCGGAGAAGTACGGCGCGTCTAATCATGATTTGTCCTCTTCGTTTCAGCGGAATCCCCTCCCGGGAAGCCGAGTTCCCCGTAATTCAGCGGAGCTTTCCTGAGTAGCGCGGTCAGCAGAAGCGCCACAACACATGCCCATGCTACTAAATGGAAGCCGTCATTTACCGTCAGCGAGTATGCTTGCAACCGCACGCGTGCGCCAATCACTCCAACTGCACGGCCGGTCGCCGAACCCAGGCCCGCGGACTTCCCATAGAGTCCCGCTGCGAGGTGCGCAATCGAAGAATCATCGAGCCAATTCCCTCGTTCAACGTGCAGGCCCAGGAGATTCGAGTGGAGTTGTTCGCGCACAGCGATGTAGCGCGTCATGATGGTGACTCCCAATTGCCCGCCCAACAGCCGAACAATATGAAAGAAGGCGGAAAAGGTAAGCGCGTCCTGTGCCTTGGAGAGCCCGCCGGAAAAAATTGCCTGCAGCACGATGGTGGAGACCAGGCCGATGAACGCGAACGATTGTCCCACTCCCATCAGCAATTCCGTGCGGTAGAAATTCGCGGCTGACCAGGCGCTTGTGTATTGCGCGTTCAGGAGGCAGCCTGCAGCGATACAGGCGAAACCCGTCGCCATCAGGAGTCGAGAGTCGAAACCATAGAGCAGAAGCAGCGCGGCGATGATTGCAATCGGCAGTTGAGGCAAAGCAGTCCAGACGATTGCCGGCCCAATTTGGTCGGCCTCAAATCCATGGATGGAAAGCGCGAGTGGGAGAACCACGATGGTCGGAAGAAGGCAGAATCGAAAAAGCATAAGAGACGCGCCAAGAACTACCGTGTTCCATTGCCGCAGGTACGGCAGATCCACCAGTGGGTTCGGGCTACGCAGGCGCCGAACTAAGGTGCCCAACAAGAAAACCAGTGCCCCAAAAAACAAAGCGTTGAACAGCCCGGAACGCCACCAGTCCAGCCGCTGGCCCTGGTCGAGCGCTGCAAAGAGCAAGGCAAAGCCGGCGCTTGCATAAAGGAATCCCGCAAAGCTGGGAACGGGTCCAGACGCTTTGCGTGGCGGAGGGGCCGGGATCCCGTAGTAAATACAGAGGGCCATGATCGGAGTGATAAGCGCCGAATTCCAAAACATCCATTGGAAGGAGAGATGGTCGCGGTACCAACCGTAGAGCGAAGGTGCAATATTGACCGCAAAGTCCACCGATGTTGCGTACAGGGCAAGGGTGAAAGGAAGGAATCGCAACGGAATATTGCGGAGCGCAAAGGTGAGTGTCAGCGGATAGAAAGTTCCGGAGGTCAGCCCGGCAAGCACCAGCGCGGTGAGAAGCAGGCTGTAACTGTGAACAAGGGGAAGGAACAAACAGATCGCCGTGAAGCAACTGGCGGCGATCAAGAGCACGCGCCGCGGCCCGAGCAATCCTCCGAAATAGACGGTGAACGGCCCGATAAACATCAAGGCGACGTTGAAGGCGCTGCCGATCCACGCGCCGTCGTCAAAGCCAATTCCCAGGCTTCCTTTCAGGTCGGCCGTACCCAGCGTCAGCATGCGGCCGGTCAGCGTGACAATCCCCGCTCCCAGCACCACGCCCAAAATACCCAGCAGCGGGCTTTGCGAAAGCTCCGACGGAAGGACTCCCGCAATGGCATTGGCGATTTGCCGCTTCGTGGGTGGCGCAAGAACCGCTGCGTGAGATGCCATCGCGCGCTCCACTCAGTGCTTCGTTCGCACGGTGGCGGTGACGGAAAGACCCGGTCGCAGGCGAGCGGCAAGGTTAGGGTCATCCAGCGCGATCTTCACTGGAATTCGCTGCACGACTTTGGTGAAATTTCCTGTCGCATTGTCCGGTGGAAGCAAAGCGAATTGCGAGCCGCTGGCCGGTGCAATCTCAATCACCTTGCCGTGGAAAACGGTTTCCGGGAACTGGTCCACTCGAATTTCCGCCGGGTCGCCGACTTTCATGTTCGTAAGCTGGGTCTCGCGATAATTTGCCTGGACCCATTTTGTTTCGGCAACAAAGGTCAAGACCTGCGTTCCAGGGCTCACAAGCTGCCCCGGCCGGACCTGCCTCTCGCCCACCGTGCCGTCCGCCGGGGCGTGAATTTTCGTGTAGCCCAGATTGATCTGCGCCGCGTTAAGCGACGCCTCTTTCGCATGCAGGTCCGCGATGAGTTGTTGATCCTGCGATTCGAGAACGGATTTGGAGCGGCGCTCCGTTTCGACGGCGATCTCGTTGCTCTGTAAGTTCGTTTTTGCTTGTTCCATGTCCGCGGCGCGGCTTGCGGCTTGTGCCGCGAAGCGCTGCTCATCGGCGACCGCTGCTTCCACGCGCTGTTTCGTACTGGACTGAGTTGCGAGCAGTGCCTCCTGCCGCGCGCGCTCCGCGCGTGTGCGAACCACATCCGCCTGGACGGCGTTGATGCCGGCTTCGGCGGCGGCAATCTGCGCTTTGGCCAAATCTATTCCCACAAGCGCCCGTTGAATCCGGGAATCCTGCAACTCCCGTTGTCTTCGATTGTTCTCGATGGCCGCTTTGGCCGCTTGCACGGCGGCCGTTGCCTGGGCCACTTGCGCCTGGTAGTCGTCGTCCTGGAGTTCCACCAGCAGATCTCCGCTGTGCACTCGTTGAAAGTCAGACACCTCCACACTTCGAACAATGCCGGCTACTTTTGTGCTCAGTGGAGTGAGGTCGCCTCGAACAAACGCATCGTCCGTGGCCTGTTCAACCCGGCCGCCTTCCCATGCATTCCAGTTCCTTGTGATCGTGATAATCACCGCAGCGGCCAGCAAAAGTACAAGGATTGGCGTCGCGTACTTCATCCATTCCCAGCGGGGCTTCGCCTTTGGGGCAGCCGGTTGGGATTGGGGAGGTGCGCTTGGAGCGGGGGTGCTGGCAGCCGCCATGATTTAGTGCTCCTTTTCAGGTCCAAAAGAAGGTCGCCAAACGGAGGTCAAGAACTGCAATTGAAGCAAGTTAATACTCCAAAAATATGCCAGTTGCAACCTTGGTCCCCTTGGTCCCGCAGATAAATCGCGGTCCTGCCGGTTGACTATCGCCTGCACATATGTCGGCAGTCTTGATCCGCAAATTGCCCAGTCCAGACCCCGGATTAGCAGCTTAGGGGGGTTGGATTCAGCTGAGAGCAAAAGGGATACACGGAAAAGCAGGCATGCCTTTTCTGCATGAATTGGTTGAGGACGGCACGCATCAAATGACCCCGGTGTGCATCCAACACACGATTCACGCGACTCGGTGGCGTCCGATGCGGGTTGTGGCTCCACGGTAATGAGGAAATAAGATCGTCACCGCGTACCGGTTGATAGTTCCGAAGAAGCCTGCCTCGGCGCGCATCAGCTTTTGGGATAAGAAGCGAAGCCAAACGAGACGGTTGCGCAAGGATGGCGGAGATTCCTCACATCGCGATCGTGGAACCCTTCAGTCTTAATTGAGGTTTTGAGGAGACTTCGCATGCGGGCAAAACGCGATTTGTTGGTCTCAAAAGGCTGGATTCAACCTGTCGTGCTAGTCGGTCTGATGTGTTTTTTCGGATCTCGAATTTCTTCCACCGACAAGCCGGCCGAACCCGACAAGTTTTTTCACGAGTTTGTTGGCCTGAATGACGGCCAAATCAGGGAAATCCGCGAGGGAAAGGCAATCGCGAAGATAATGGACTCTCCGACTGCGGATCAGGTATTTGTTTTTGGCGCGGTTTACATAAATTCGACGCCGGAGCGTTACCTTAAATTCGCATCAGATATCGATGCGCTGCGCAAACTCCCGAGTTATATCGCAATCCGAAAGTTCAGCGATCCGCCGCAGCTTTCGGACCTTACCGGCTTGACGATGGATGAACAAGATTTCAAGCAACTGAAGAATTGCAAGCCAGGCCATTGCGAGGTGCAGTTGCCGACAGAAGCGATGGAAGAGTTTCAACGCTCAGTGAATTGGTCCGCGCCGGATGCCAACGACCAGGCCAATCGTCTGGCGCAGCAAATGGCTCTGCAAGCCCTCCTCAACTACCAACAGGGCGGCAACGCGGCCCTGGGGACCTATCGCGACAAAAATCACCCGGCCGTCGTTGCGGAAACATTTGCCGCTTTGCTCAGCCGCTCCAAGGCGCTCCCCGTGTATCTGCCCGAATTGCATGAATTCCTCCTCAACTATCCCAAGGCCGATTCGGCCAATATCCAATCCGAGTTCTATTGGGAAAAAGTGAATTTTGGACTGAAGCCGACCCTGCGCGTGGTGCAGGCGATCGTCTATCAAGGCAAGTCGCCGGATCGCCCTGCGTATGCCGTGGCCGTGAAACAGCTATACGCCAGCCACTACTTCGAAAGCGCGCTGGACCTGACAGTCTGCGTCAAAGACGACGAACACCCGGATCATCCCGGCTTCTACTTGATCACCATGAAGGGCTCGCAACAGGCGGGCCTGACCGGTTTGAAGGGTGGCATTGTGCGGAAAGTCGCGGTGGATAAGACTCGGTCTTCGCTGGAAAAGGCCCTGGCTTCCATCAAGCAGAATCTCGAATCTCAGGTGCAATCTTCGAATAACCCGAGGTGATGAAAATGGCGTTTCCTGATCGCCGCACCCTGAATATACTGATGACCGCGCTGCTGTTCGGGGCGGTGCTGGCGATTGTGTACGTTTCCCGCGCCGTCATCGTGATTTTCGCTTTCTCGATTCTGTTCGCTTACCTGATCAACCCCATCGTGAGGTTTCTCCAAAGCCACTCGCTGTTTTTTAAAAATCTCAGGGGCCCGCACGTTGCGGAAGCCTATCTCGCACTGCTGATTCTTCTCGGTCTCATTCTCCACACTCTCGCTCCGCAACTCGTCCCCGGAGTGATGCAACTCGTCCGGGACTCGCCGGCGATGATGGAAAATGTCTATTCGGGTGATATTGCCGTTGACATGGCACACCGGAATGGATGGAACGAGGCCCAGTCGCTTCGTGCAAAAGCTTTTCTGCAACAGCGCAGGGAAAGCATCCGTGGTTTGGTGGAATCCGTACGGCAGTTCATATCGGTTGCGTTTGGTGGAATTGTCCTGATCCCGATTCTCGGCCTTTTTTTTCTGAGTGACGGCGAGAAACTGGCAAACGAAGTCATTCAACTCCTCTCGACCAGGGAAACTTTCGAGGAAGCCAGGGCCTTAGCCGCGGACCTGAACGACATGCTGCGACATTACATTCGAGCCAAGGTCATCCTTGCCGTCCTGTCGCTCATCTTTTGCTCCGTTGCCATGCTGTTTCTGGGCTACCCTCACGCACTTGCTCTCGGATTCATGGCGGGAGTCCTTGAATTTATTCCGGTGGCCGGTTGGATCACCGCGTTATTCGCCATCTCTACGGTTGGGATGCTCACGCACTCTCACTGGATCTGGATGGCGGCGCTGCTGGGCCTTTGGCGGATGGTCATGGATTACGGAATTGCCCCGCGCGTCATGGGCCACGAACTGGAGATCCATCCCCTGCTGGCCATTTTCACGGTCATGATTGGGGGCGCCGTCGGCGGAATCGTGGGGATTTATCTTTCCGTGCCGTTGGTCGCCGCCCTGCGTGTTATTTGGCACAGGTTCGCCCCGACCGCACAACAGATCGAAGCCGTGCCCGGTTCGCTTCAGTCTCCATAGTCAATTGGGTTCAGATAAAGAAATCGTGAGCGAAGATTTGAAACGTCGCGAGGCCAATGATCTGGCAAGTTTACGGTGTTACTGTTTCCTCTGGTAAAGAATCGGCTGTGGACCGTCCACGATCTTGAAATCCGCTGGCACGGTGAACAACGAGGGGCTCGGCTCCGCCCTCACGATGTTCGTAAGGCGGAACGTCTGCTCCCCCATTCGCGGATCGCTCCGCTTGCTGTAAACGACGGTCTTGAGATCGGGCGAAGTCCATACCTCTATAACAATCGTGATGGGCCCCTCATTTCCAATTTGTCCGGCGGGGATAGTGTGGGTCGTTCGCGTGCCGTTCACAAGGATGCCTTCCATAGTTTGAGAACCCAGGTCCTCAGTACTCCCCTGATCCTGATCACTTATGATCAAATGCTTTTCGAAGAATACTCCCGGCGGGGGAGGCCCGACAGTCGTCAGCGCGCCATCGGGTGGAGGTAACGAAGCACTGTTCCCGTCAACGACTCTCATGCTGAATGCCGCGCCGCCCACCCCCGCAGTACGCACGCCAACGGGAGGAAACGCAGGCATTTTCTGCGCTGTTTTTTCCGTCAAATCCAGGGTGTAGGAAGCCTGGGCGACCGGATCGTGGATGAAAACCAGATGCGGAGCATTGGCCGCAGACAAATTTCCGATCGGCGGCAGGACCGTGTCTTGGCGCGTCCGTCCTTGCGAATCGCGCGCCGTGGTTCCCGTGTTCGTCTGCACAATGCGATTGCCGTCCGCGAGCGTCTGAATCGATTCATTCGTGATGGTGGCTGAATACGGCGCACCCAGTACAGGCCCTGAGGCACTGTCGAATCCTCCCGAGGCCATGACGCCGGTCCTTTGATAAATCACGTTCCCCTTTTCTTGCGCGACGGCGCAGGATGCGGTTGCAAGGACAAGAATCAATGCCTGTTTCATGGTGATGACTCTCCTTATTTGGGGCAGCGAACTCATGGCCGTAGGCGAACCTGTTTGACCGAACCGTCCGGGGCAATACTCAGTTCCGCGACGAAATTCAATCCCTGCGGCATTGCGCCGGGTGGAAACATCGCTTCCGCCGGAATGGCAATTTGTACGGTAGTCTCTGTTGGCTGCCATTTCGCAGCTCGGTTCGGGTCCGTTGCAACCGAATGCCGCCTGTGGGCAGCTTTGCGTGGGGCAGGCTGCACCTGAAGAGGCGCGGGGACAGGATCAGAAGCAGACCTAATCGTCTGGGTGGGAACCGGTGGCGCGACGTGAGTGTGTGGGACGGCCAGAATAATTACGACCGTGGCCGCAACCGCGGTTGCAAGTACAGGCACCCAGCCCGGATGCGGGCGGCGCGTCTTCGCCACCACAGCATCGCAATACGAATCGAAAGTCTCACTCGCTTGTTCGTACGCCGCCAATTGTGTGCGGCATTCCTGGCACCCTTCAATATGGCGTTCCACCCCGGTTGCTTCTTCTAACGGCAGCTCGCGGTCGAGCCAGGCGATTAATTTTGTTTGAGAGTCACACATTGCATTTTTCCGCCAATTTCTTGATCGCGCGCTCCACTGTATCACCCACCGTTGATGTGGCTATCCCCAGGACCTCTCCGATTTCACGGTAACGCAATCCTCCCGCCCTCAGCAGGAGACATTCACGTTCGGACTCCGACAGCAACCCTATCGCAATTGCCAGTCGCCGGAACCTTTCTTTTTCAATAACTTTTTGCTCCGGCGTTGTGCCGGGAGCCAGAAAATCCGGTTCGCCTTCAAGTGGTTTACTGAATCGCCGATGGTAGCTGGTCTGGCGATTCCGGGCCTGATTGTGGGCAACGCGAAAAAGCCAGCCACGGATATTTTCCTGCGTCCCTTCCGAAGCCAGATGTCGTTGCAGGCTGAGAAACGCGTCTTGCACTACATCCTGTGCTTCGTCCTTCGTAAGCCCGAGGCACACCAGGTAGCGCATCAAGGGTTTGCGCAGTTCGCGATACAGAGTAGTGACCTCCGCGGTGCCGTCGGCCAACCGGAGCAGTGGCAGCTCCAGTGGTACGGAATCGTCACTCACATGAGCCTCCTGATCGCGCCTCTATCTATAGAACAAGCGGGACCTCCGCTTTTCCGGGAAGGCGTGTTCCTATTCGCAGAAACTTAGTACGTTGAAAGACACCCGGGTAGTTTGACGCGGTGAATGGGGAATGGGTGGCACAAGCCTGCATTCCGTTCCGCAGCTTTTGTAGGTGGCGGGAGGGCACTCTCAGATCCTCCGCAATCTCGACTGCGCCGGAAATTATGTGACGAGCCCGTTCCGAAAATAGGAGTTCTTACCGTACTGAAATTGAGGTAAGGAAGGCAGTTCCCGCCCGTGAAGCGCGAATGGGCATCGGACAAACTGCTGTCCTGACCTTCGCGCATCCTGGCGCTGAGATCGAACAGCCGGACGAGGTAATCCATCTACGAGGGGATCGCGGCTTGGGATTAGACGAACTAACAGAAATGCGGCGAGGCGCGCTGTCGCGCACGGGCTAGGGATTGGCGCTTCCATCCAGCAATTACTCGAAGCTTCCCGTCACTCCCTGGAATCCGTTGATCGCTTGCTTGTACAGCCACTTCATCACACGGGCGGCGTCGTAACAGTAGGCGACGTTATAGCCGAGCGTCGAAAAACAGTGCGGCTCGCAGCCTTGCTTCATTTCTGCCAACTGCTTCAGGTCAAACTTCTGGTTTTCTACCGTGCCCCAGTCATAGGTCGCGTTGTACATCGGGAAGCAAGGCGCAAGCGTTCCGTCCGTGCGAATGATCAGCCAGTTCTGGCCGGCGCGGCAGCCCCAGTGCTCGCCAACCCCGCGCATGAAACCCTTCATATTCTGCAATCGCGGAATGGAGTCCACCATCTTGTAGCCTTGCCGCTGCTTGTCGATCAGCCAATCCAGCAGATCGTCGACCATGGGAAAATCCTGTGGCCGGATATACGTGTCGTTTTCGTGGAGATGCTTGAAGTGGGACTGTTCCATCATCGGTGCTTCGTTGATGTGAAACGTAAGCGAAATCCCGTTATCGTGCGCGATTTCCACCAGTTCTTTCACGTCGTCGATGTTGGTGCGGCAAATATTGGTGTTGAAGAAAACCGTGTAACCATAACGGTACTGGCGTTTCACGAGGTAATCGAAGTAGGAACGCACGTGCTCCAGCGCCTTCGGCAACCCCGGTTTCTCCTTGATTGCATCCACGGCGAAATTGATGGTTGCGATTCCGGCGTCGGCAAGACGGTCCGTGACCTCGGGGCGAAGCAAGCGCGCATTCGTTGCCAGGTAGACCCAGAAGTCCTTCTTCGCTGCGTAGTAAATCACTTTGTGCACAAAATCGGGACGCAGCAACGGCTCGCCCCCAGTCGGAGCTAGCACGCGGCAGGGAGTTCCTTCCAGCCAGTCAATCGCGCGCCGCGCAGTTTCTTCGGTCATCCCCTTCACCCGGTTGTCGTACGACCAGCAGTAATGGCAATCCAGGTTGCACTTCCACTCGGTGAACAGGTACGAGATGATCGGCTGAAAATCTCCAGGGAGAACGCGGGATTTGATGTAAGGCACCATCCAGCCCCGCATGGTCGTCAGGATGCGGGAAACGGGCCATTGCCGCTTTCCATTGTGCAACACGTGATCGTGAGCGGCGATGTCGGCTGAATCGAGTTCGTGCAGCAACTCGGGTTGCTTTGGAAAAATGGGTTCCGGAAGCCCCACGGCTTCTTTTGAAGAATTCGGCGATGGCCGTTGTCCGGGCTGCTGCAAAAGATTGTGTAAAGGTACGTCGAGGCGAAACGACTGAGAAGGAACTGTAGGTTGCGGGTGTTCCAGTGTGGACATGAATCCAACCTCAACTTTGCACAAGATTACCAGGGGGAATAGGGCTGGGTTAATTCATCCGAATATACCAAAGCTGACTTGATTCGTTCAGCCCCCCTTACTTTAATCACATCGGTACCGAACGAGTGACGGGGGTCCCTGGCGACAAAGGCTTGGATACTTGAACATGGGTGAGAGGTACATGGAAACCGGAAGATTTTTCGGGTTAAGGAGCAAGATTTATTGCGCCGCTTCCGGGGAATGATGCATCTAGTATGAATGTTCTGTCGATATTGAATAGTGCCAGACTGGTTTGTGAAGTGAAGTGCTTTATAGGGGCTCATGCGAACCGGACCCGTACGCCGAGTTTGGTTTTTTCAACCTGACCATCTCAAACATTGAAGAAACCATCGGCAACTGCAGTCCGAGGCCGGCCAATCGTCCCATAATTTAAGTTCGCTATACTTGAGGATGCCGTGGGTTGGATTCAATTCAGATCCTGGCTGAAGTTGACTCTGCCCGCCCTGGGCGGAGTCGGACTGCTCCTGTCGGCGTTCATTGACTCCTCGTTCATCCCGCTTCCCCTGGTTACAGATGTACTTCTAATGGAGCTATCCAGCAGGCATCCCGTCCGCATGCCGTATTACGCCGCGATGGCCGCGCTCGGTTCTCTGGCCGGTTGCATCTGGATCTACTGGCTGGCCCGGAAGGGTGGGCAAGCCTACTATCGCAAGAGCCAGGGGCATCCGCCGGGCAGGATTCGAAAGTTGATTCAGGAATATCCGATGGCGTCCGTCTTTCTTCCCGCCGTTGCGCCGTTCCCAGTCCCATTCAAGCCGTTCGTCATCGCACAAGGCGTTTTTCAGGTGCCCTTTGCGACGTTTGTCATCGGCACCCTGCTCGGACGCGGCTCTCTATTCTTCATCGAAGCATTTCTAGGGGCACGCTACGGCGTGGCAGCGAAGCGCTTCCTCGTGGACCAGAAATGGGCTTCGATCGCGTTGGCGGTTGGGCTTGTTCTTCTGTTCTTTCTGGTTCGGCGGCTGCAGGCACTGCGCAAGATCGAATACTCTCAAACTGACTGAAGTTCCCGTACGCGGCGTTCCAACTCGCGCGTGATTTCCTCCGCGTCCTGGTGAGAGGAGAACCGCACCGGCGTGCCAATCGTGGCGTGTACATGCCCGGGCCGGGTTAGGATTTGTTCCTTCTGCTTCAGATCGAATAGCCCATGCAGGTAAATTGGAACAACGGGGAGGTTGAGCTGTTTCGCTAGCAGACCGATGCCGGTGCGAAAAGGGGTCATGTTTCCATCTTCGCTTGTTTTACCTTCCGGAAAAACCAGCACGTTCCAGCCGCGGTCGGCAAGATCCCCCGCAAAGCCAAAGCTACGCAGAAAACCGGAATACTGTGGCAGCGGGAAAACATTGAAGAGGCTGAGCACGAGAAAATATCTCAAGTGCTCCATGAATCGCTCGAAAAGCCCCAAACTACCCGAAGGGCCCCGCATTTCCGCAAGCCGTTCGCCCCTCATCGCCGTCGCGAGGCGGTTTCGGAACTTTGCGGGCAGCGCGGGCAAGATCCAGGCGATGTCGAGATAGGTGACGTGATTCGAAATCACCAGGACCGGTCCTTCGAGCCCGCGCAGATTCTCGCGGCCACGAATTCGCGGCGCCGCCAGGAGATACGTCGCCGGCCAGGCAAGAAAGTAATAAACGGTCAGCCGAAACGCGTTGATGAGCCAATGTTGCGGCCAGGTGGGATATACGTGCTGAATGGGACCCGAACTCCCCTGGACTAGAAGTTTTTCAAGTTGCGCCACCGTGCTGACGTCCTGAAACTGCGCTTCACTGAGGTCGACCTGGTGGCGCTCTTCCAAAGCGCTCATCAACTCGACGCGATCGAGAGAAGTAAGGTGCAAATCAGTTTCGAGATTCGCGTCACCCGAGCCCAGTTGGACGGAACGCCCGGTAATCCGCGTAATCAATCCGGCGAGTGAGTCGGAAGCAGGCTTATTTTCCGTCGCCGTGTTCTTGGCGTTTTGGACCAGCTCGCGTATGCGCGGAAGAATTGGCTTTTGGGTCGGCGTTCTCGGAAAATCCGCCTCCGGCCACAGAAACCAGTCGCGCATTTTTTGGTACTCGGCCAGGGTTTGATTGGCACCCTCAATCACCGCAGCCGGGTTGCCCGCGCTGCCGTTCAGCAAAAGCACGGCACAAGGCTCGGCATTGCCATCCTTCTCAAGGCCGACCACGACGCAATCGCGGAGTCCTGGTTGGGCTCTCAGGGCTTTTTCCAGATCCTCCGGGTACACATTCATCCCGGCTGGCGTCACAATCACATTCTTGCGCCGCCCCTTGAAATACAACCCCCCATTCGCGTCCTTCTCCGCGATGTCTCCCGTGCGAAACCAGCCGTCGGGTTCAGCTACAGACAATGTCTGCCCGTTCTGCCGGTACGCCGTCGCAAGGTTTTCTCCACGCACGAGAATTTCACCATTCTCGTCGACGCGCACCTCCATTCCAGGAAATACTTTGCCGATCGATCCCTGCGTGGAATGGAACGGGTGATTCAGGCTGATCAGCGAAGTGGTTTCCGTCATTCCATACCCCTGAATAACGGCGTACCCCAATCGGTTCCAGAACTTCTCGGCTTCCTGCGGCAGAGCGGCTCCGCCGGAAATGAACGCCCAGAATTTCCAGCCGAGTCGCTCATGAATTCCTCGAAATCGCCACCATCGCCATAGAAAATGCTCTTTTTCCCCCCGCTCGAAATTCCTCCGGAATCGTTCGATTCTTCCGGCGCGCTCTTCCTGGCGCTCCACCTCTCGCCGCAGGGATTCAATGAATCGCGGAACCGCCACCACCACGGAAACCCGCTCGCGCCGGATCGTGTCCATGAACTCCACAGGTCTCAACGAATCGATGAAAACCACAGTGCCCGCCAGCAGCGAGGGAATAAACACTCCCAGCATTTGCCCGAATACATGGCTGAGGGGAAGCAGGTTCAAAAAGCGAATCGGGTGCACGAATCTTTCATAGCGTAGATATTTCTGAATTTCAGTTTGCAGCGGCTCGATGTTCGCCAGCACGTTTCCGTGCGAGATCACCACGCCGCGGGGTTCAGCCGTGGTGCCTGAGGTGAAAATGATCTCCAAAGGGTCTTGACGGGAGAGCGGCGGCGAGGGGTAGGGCGATGAATCTCGCTGCGCCGTAATCGCAAAAAGCGATCCCAGCAGGATTGCGGGAAGGTTCGCCCAATCGTTTTCCGCAGAGGTGCAAAAGAGCAGCTTTGCGTTCACTTCCCCGGCTACCCGGCGGGCAAACTCCTTCGACGAAGCATGATCGATGGGCACTACTGCCACGCCGCAAAGCATGCACCCGAGAAACGCCGTGATCCATTCCGCCGAATCTTCGCCCCACAATAAAACGGCTTCGCCCTTGTTAATTCCACGGGCCTCGAGTTCGCGCGCCACCCGGTTCGCCCCCTCGGCGATTTGTCCGTACGTCCAGCTCTCGGCTCGATAGCCGCGCTTCTGCCGCACGGCAATTTCCTCGCCATGGGCGGCATAATTCTGAAAGAATTTAAGTAGTGACTCCACGGGCATTCCAGACATCTATTCTGGCAGAAGTGGGGAGCTTGGTGCAGGTCGGCCACTCTCTTCCGTGTTCGATAGGGTTTGACCGTTGTGGGATACACAGAAAAAGTTGTTGTAATTGGCGCGGGAATCTCGGGCTTGGCTTGTGCCTACCGCCTGAAACAATTGGGAATCCCCTGTCTCGTTCTGGAAGCCCAAGGCCGCCCCGGCGGTTTGATTTCCACGATCCGGAAAAACGGTTTCCTGTTTGAGACTGGACCTCAATTCCCGCGGTTTCCGGCTCTGGTCTGGCGGCTTGTCCACGAACTGAATCTGCAATCCGAATTTGTAGCGGGCGACTCCGGAGCGAAGCGCTATATCGTGCGCAACGCCCGCCTGCACCGCGCACCTTTCTCGCCTCAGGGTCTCCTGGGAACTCGCTTGCTCGGCCTTCCCTCCAAGCTGCGAATCCTCACCGAGGTTTTTCGCACTTCGAAACCCCCCAGCCATGAGGAGAGTTTGGCGGAGTTCGTCCAGCGAAAATTTGGCGCTGAAGTGCTGGATTATCTGGTGGACCCGCTTATCTCGACGATTTTTTTCGGAGACGCTCACAAAATGGGAATGGAAAGCGCGTTTCCAGCGCTGGTGGAATGGGAACGAAACCAGGGAAGCCTGGTGCGTGGCGCGATTCGAACCCGGAATTCAAGGCGGCAATCGCGGGAAAAGGACGCATCGCCGCAACGGACCGGCACAAACGGGAAGCCCGACTCTTTGCGCGTAACCAGCGCGCTTCCATCTCTCGGCTCCTTCCATTCGGGCATGGCGGCGCTTCCAGAGAAACTCGCCGAAAATTTGCAGGGGCAGATCCGTTATCGCGAAGGAATTGCCTGCGTCGCACGAACGCCGAATGCGATCGATACCGCCAAATCCGTCTGGCAGATTGTTTCCTCGAGTGGTGAGAAAATAACCGCCGAGCACCTGATCCTGGCCGTTCCCGCCTACGCTGCCGCGCAGCTTTTGGCAAACGCCGCGCCGCAACTTGCTTCTCAACTGAAGACAATTGAGTACGCGCCAGTCTGCTCCGTGGCCTCCGCGTACAGCCGATCGCAGATTTCCAACGCTCTCGATGGATTCGGTTTCATGGTCCCCCGGCGAGAGGGATGGGAAACGATCTGCACATTCTGGAATTCTTCCCTCCTTCCCGGCCGCGCGCCGGAGGGCAAGGTGCTCATGACCAGCTTCGCCGGAAGAGCATCGAACAACGGTTCAGCAGCGGCCGACGAAGAGGCCTATGCGCGGATCGTTGAGGCGGAAAACGCCCGAGCCATGAAAATTGCCGGAGAACCGCTGGACCGCGTGGTGTGGAAAGATCCAAAGGCATTGCCGCAATACAACGTCGGGCACGCGCAGCGGGTCAAGGACATAAGCGGCATTTTGCGATCCACTCCCACGCTGGGAATCGCCGGCAATTTTCTGAAGGGTCGCTCGATCGGAGAGTGTGTCGAAACCGGTTTTGATGCTGCGGAAGACGCTCTTAAGCGGATTCGCGGTGAAAACATCTAAGCGCTTGAGGGATGTTTTCGAGGAGAAAGGGAGTTGATTCAAATACTGATTTGGATAGCGGGTGTCACATTATTTTGCGCAATGCTGGGCGCGGTCTATCAGATTCTGGGCGCGCGCAAGGATGCGAAGCTCTATCCGCCGCCCGGAAGATTGGTCGATCTGGGAACTCACCGCCTGCACCTCCTTGAGTCGGGAACCGGCGGGCCGACCATATTGCTCGAAGCTGGGCTGATGTCCACTGTGCTGAGCTGGGCAGAGCTACAACATTCCTTGTCGAAATCCTTCCGCGTCGCCAGTTATGACCGGGCAGGCTTAGGCTGGAGCGATTTAGGCCCCATGCCCCGAACCGCCGACCGCCTGGTCGATGAACTCCACGCTCTGCTTCAGCAGGCCGCGATCCCGCCTCCCTATGTGCTTGTGGGACATTCCTTCGGTGGACTTACGATGCCCGTTTTTGCGGCGCGTTTCCCCGACGAGGTGGCCGGAATGGTGCTGGTAGATCCTGTAGCGCCAGCCGAATGGAATCCACCTTCGGAACATGATCGGAGGCTCACGTTTATCGGAGCAAAGGTCTGCAGGCGCGCCGCGTTTCTCGCCTGCATCGGACTCATCCGTTTCGTTGCTTTTCTTCTCACCACCGCCGCGAAGAATCTGGGCGGTTTTCTCGTGCGATTGATCAGTCGAGGAACGCCTGCGGACTCTGGAACCGTTTCGAGCCCCTGGTTCTCCGCGCTTCCTCCCAATGAAAGAGCAATGGCGGCCGTTTTCTGGATTCAGCCCAAGTTCGCGCTCACGATTGCCAGCCAATTGGAAAATTTGCCCGTCAGCGCGGCGCAGGCCGCTCAATTCACAGACTTTTCCGGCAAACCCGTGGTGATTCTCTCAGCGCGCACTTCGCCGGAGCGCCGCCGTTTAGAGCACGCCTCACTGGCCGGGCGCCTGCCTCAGGGGGAACACGTCTTGGCGGGGAACAGCAATCATTGGATCATGCAAGAAGAGCCGGAGCTTGTGATACGCGCGATCGAAAAGGTCGCGAGACACCTGGAAAATCTAACGACTCAGGCTTCATGACTTTCTCGTATTACCAGACATGAACTGCGGCAATACGCGGTGGGCCCGAACGTCCTTGAATCACCTGTGTCTCCAGAACGATTTCGACGTTTTTTTGTTTCCAGTTGCGCGGCACTTGTTTCAGCATTTCGTCCATACGATTTGCATCCACAAGGAACTCGCCGGCCGCAACTGTTCCGCCTCGTGAGATTCCGGCGGCCACCACGACGAACTGGTCGGTATCGGGATCCACCATGCGTGCAACGATCGCATAGTCCTTGTAAGTCCCGATCTGCTGTTGCACGGATCGATCCAGCATCCATTCGCGCTTGCCCGGATTGGAGCGGTCTTCGATCCAGAGTTGCTTCATGTCGGGATCGTTCGCAAAGTGGAATCGCAACGGCGAAGTCAATCGCAGCGTCCACCCATTGTCAAACGCCCCGATAAATACCGAAGGGCCGCGGCGCAGATCGGTCAGGCTGGTCGTGGCTTCACCCTGCACCCTATACGTCTTTCCGTACGTCCGCAGCAATCCCGCCAAATTAACAAGCGGGCTCACGTCGTCAATGATGATCGTCACCATGCTGTCATTTAACGTGATTTCCCGCTGCGGGTCGGCAGCATCGCGCAGGCGAATCGTCGAATATTGGATCTGGTCGGCGATGCAAAACAGCACCGGCTCCGAGGATTTCACAAACGGCTCCCAAAACTGTTTCAGCGCCGGTGGCCTGGTTGCATACCAGGTCCCCATCGAAGCCAACCCCAGCAATAGCAGCAGGGCAACCGCAGAATTCACTCCTAAACCTAAGAACCAGCCCGAACGAGACTCCGCAGAAACTTCATTTGCGGCGCGACTCAAAGTCGCATCCTCAGTATGGCCGGGTAAGGCCAAAGCGTTTGCCGGCAAACCCGTAGGACGCCCTGGCCAGGAATATTGCGGCGCATAGGAGCCAGCGGGCAGGTACAGCCGAATCTCCTGGCTGTGTTTGGGATCCTGATAATACTGTTCGATCCGCTTGCGAATTTCGGCCGCGGTCACCCGCACGATCGGGTCCGTGTTGGTGTCATAGTCGGCCGGGCGGCCGAAGATCTCCATTCCCAGAATTCGCTCTTTAAGCTGGTCCGTCTGCCCGGCCAGCGAGCGCGTAACCACGAATTTCAGGAAGCTCGGATAGCGTTTGCTGGAATTAAATAGAGGTGTAGCGAGCAACTTCTCAAGTTGCTGTTGAACGGCAGCCTTTTCGAGCTCGCTGGAAGGTGTCCAGCTATCCGCTACCTGCTCTGCAAGCAAGGTTCCCCTAACGCCTCAACCACTTCAAAGAATGTCGCCGTTGCACTCAGGCGAGCACCAGAACAACAAATTCAGGCCATCAAAAAGGCGATTTCCCCAGATGCTACAGCGGTTTAAGGTCTGCCGCAACGTAAATCAAGATTTCAAGTGCTCTTAACGGTCTCTTAACGTCCCTGTATGTTGCCGACACGATGCATCTTACGCGATAATCGCGGGTCTTTTCTTTCTTAACCTGATTCCTTTACCAGCAAAGCATTGCCAGCCACTAGCGAACTTTTCTATAAGTTGCACCAGTCTTTTGCATTGGTTCCGGCAGTCCTCGCACGGTTTTGACAAGAATGAGCGCATCCAAGCGGCAGGGGAGCTTGCTGGGTGTGGATAGATTTCGGGGTGGCATTCTGGCTCCAGCCAGGATGTCCAGGAGGAATTTCTTAATGTCAGGCAAAGTACGGTCGTTGAAGCTACGAATCTTGGTCGGAATTCTGGCGGCACTTGGCTTGTTCGCCGGGCAGTGTTACGCCCAATCCCAGGCAATCACCGCGACACTCAGCGGAACTATTCTCGACCCCTCGGGTCAAACAGTTAACGGCGCCAAGTTAACCTTGGTTAGTCCGGAACGCGGGATCTCTCGTATCTATGTGACTACGGACAACGGGCTCTACTCTTTCACGCTCCTCCCGCCAGCCACCTACACGCTGCAGGTGGAGGCCGCCGGGTTCAAGCACTACAGGCAGGAAGGAATCGAGCTGATACCCGGGCAAAACGCCGAGCAAAAGATCACTTTGGCCGTCGGAGCACTCAGCGAAAATATCGAAGTCACTTCGCAAGCGCCTCTGATGAACGTGGAAAACGCCAACATCGCTTCGGACGTATCCGCCCGGCAAGTGGCGGCGTTGCCTCTGAACCTGCGCAACGTCATCAGCCTGGCAACTCTTAACTCTTCCGTCAGCAACGCTGCCGAACTTCAGGTCGTGGGCGCCCCGGGAATTTCTGGCAGCGCGGATCAAGACGTGTCTTTCCTCAATTTCGGCGGCACTTTCTTCAACACTGCCGCCTATCTGTTGGACGGAACCTATGACACCCGCCTCGACTGGGGTGGCGTGGTTTATGTGCCGTCCGTGGACGACGTCCAGGAATTCAAGATTCAGACCAACGCCTTCACTTCTCAGTACGGATGGAGCAGCGGGAACGTTATCAACGTCGTCACCAAGTCCGGCTCCAACCAGTTACATGGCGATGCGTTCGAGTTCTACCGGAACAGCAACGCTGATGCGAGGTACTTTTTCAACAACGGCCAACAACCCAGCTTCACTCGCAATCAGTTTGGCGGCACCGTTGGCGGCCCTATCCGCAAAGATAAGACATTTTTCTTTGCCTACTACGAAGGCCTGCGCCAGTCGACCCCGGCCACCTTCGTGGGCACTATGCCCACCTCAGACCAACGGTCTGGAAATTTCTCGGCGTTCCTGGGCCCGCAAACTGGGGTTGATTACCTCGGCCGCCCGATTTTCAGCGGTGAAGTTTATAACCCCTTCTCGACGCGCCAGGTTTCATGCGGCGGGGTGGATCCTGTCACCGGGGACAGCGTCAGCAATTGTCCGGCTGGCACGCTGCCCGGCACGACCAAATTCATTCGAGACCCCATCTCCGGCAACATCCAGACCGGGCTGGGCGTAACGAACATCATTCCGGCGCCGCTAATGGACACCATCGCCTCGAGTATCGCGACAGGCAACTATTGGCCCAGCCCCTCAAACGGCAATCTAATCAATAATTACACCAATGCCGCTGCTGCACAGGCGACTTCCAATGAGTACTCCTTCCGCATCGATCACAACTTCACCGACAATGACCGGCTCAACGTGCGCTGGTCGCAGAAATATGAATCGAAAATTAATTCGCCAACCTATTATGGCGCCACCGATCCGGGAGGCCCGGGCGTAACCGCTCCCAACAACCGCTACAGCGTCAACGCCGGCTACAACCACGTATTCAGCCCCACATTCGACATGAGCCTGAATTTTGGCGTAAACCGTCACGTCGAGCAGTCCACTACCCAAAGCTTCGGATTCCAGTCTTCCACGCTCGGACTTCCGTCCTTCATCGATGGGATTGCCCCGTCTTTCCCGCAGATTCAACCTCAGAGTTATTCGGGCCTTGGAGCGCCCCCAAACCTCGACAATTACATCGTGCCGCAAACGATCTGGACCAGCTCAATCGACTTCACGAAGATCAAAGGGAAGCACACGATTGCCTTTGGTTTCATGGACGTTTGGGCGCGCATTGATGGCGGCCACTACGCCAACACCACGCTTCAGTTTCAAACCACCTCTACCGCCGGGCCGGATCCGCAGCAAGCGACGCCCGACACCGGCAATGGATTCGCTTCGTTCCTTCTCGGCGTCGGAAGCGGCACGGACCAGACGGGCCTCAATATTTTCCCCGCTACCGACAAACATCTTCTCGGTTGGTATGTGCAGGATGGCTGGAAGCTGACAAGGAAGCTCACCCTCAATCTGGGATTGCGCTACGAAATTCAGACCGCCCCAACCGAACGGCATAACCAGCAGCAGTTCTTTGATTTCACCGCGTCGAACCCCATCAGCTCCGCTGTCGGGTTCAATGTTCCTGGTGAACTTGTCTTCAACACAAACAATAATCGCGGCCTCTACGATACTTCCCACACCAACTTTGCTCCGCGCATCGGCGCTGCCTACCAATTGCAGGACAAACTTGTTCTGCGGGGTGGTTATGGCGTCTTTTTTGTTCCCAACTATTACGGCCAGGGGCCGAGCATAGGCTTCTCCCAGGGCACTCCCTGGGTAACCACCCTCAATGGTGGGCTGAACCCGTCCTCTACTCTCAGCGGGAATACCACGGTGGGGTTGCCCAGTGCATTTCCCAACGGCCAGGTTCCTTCAACGGGCAATTCCCTGGGTGGCTTGACGGACGTCGGCTTCGGACTCAACCCCGTCACCGACGCGGTCCGCCATTCACCTTACGTGCAGCAGTGGATGTTCGGAGTGCAATACAGCTTTACCAACAACGACATGCTCGACGTCAGTTATGTTGGCAACCACGGCGTACACGTCCTCTCGCAATACCTGGAGTGGAACGAACTTCCTGTCGCTGATCTTGCGATGGGCAACCAGCTTCTCCAGCAAGTTCCCAATCCGTTCTTTGGCAAGATTACTTCCAGCGGTTGCGGACTCAGCAATCCAACGGTACAACAGGGGCAACTCCTCCTCCCCTACCCGGAATACCGCAGCGTTACAGAAGCGCAGCCTTCGGTCGGTTCTTCTACCTATAACGCGCTCCAGCTTACCTACACGCATCGTTGGCACTCCGGCTTGGAAGTAAACGCTTCTTATACCTATTCCAAGTTCATGGACAATGTTCAGGGTGCTTCCGGGTGGGCATTCCCGGGAAGTGGCAGCAGCGTCCGCAATTCCTATGACCTGGCCGCGGAGCGCTCCGTTGACGCAAGCGACCTCACGCACAGTTTGGTCATCAACTACAACTACGAACTGCCTTTCGGCAAGAACAAGATGTTTGGCGCAGATTGGAACCGTCCGATGAACGCCGTCCTCGGCGGCTGGCAGTTGAGCGGCATTCTCACCGCACATACCGGCCTGCCCATCTCCATCAACCCGGCGCAGAACAACACCGGCGGATTCGGCTTCAATCAGCGCCCCAACATAGTTCCCGGTGTAAGCCCCGTGCCGCAAAATCAATCCATCAACGACTGGATCAATCCCGCGGCGTTCTCGCAACCCGCCCCCTTCACATTCGGAGACTCGGCAAGGTTCCTTTCCAACCTCCGCGCACCAGGCTTCGTGAACTGGGACATGGGTCTTCAGAAATGGTGGAACATCACGGAAACCAAGCGTTTCCAATTCCGCTTCGAACTCTTTAACGCCTTCAACCATCCGAACTTCTTCGTCCCGGATTCCAACCTGGGCGACTCGAACTTCGGAACCATCACTTCCGCCTACCCGGCTCGGAGCTTGCAATTTGCCGGGAAGTTCTACTTCTAACACCTGACGCGATCCAAAG
This sequence comes from Candidatus Sulfotelmatobacter sp., assembly GCA_035487095.1. Classification (GTDB taxonomy): domain Bacteria; phylum Acidobacteriota; class Terriglobia; order Acidiferrales; family UBA7541; genus Acidiferrum. The sequence continues at coordinate 11,631 of DATHMM010000163.1, read as the reverse complement.
TTTGCCCTCCTTACCCTGGGAGAGCATTGGCGAGGCAGGCCGGGAGAAACAGTTTGAAGTCGAGGAAGTATCCCTGGCCTGTCCGCCCTTAACTCCCGGTCTTCAAACTCTGGAGTTTTGGCGATCAGGAAACTGCTTCACGACGAATTACTCTGGGGAGTTTAATGGTCTCCTGTAACAAAAGAAGTGCCTTCCCCTCGTTTATGTCGCGATGGGGCATCAGAAATCGCTTGAGCCTTCGCGGTATACCAGGACGGAAGAATGAAGACCCCGATATCGGCTAGGAACAGACTGCGCCGCACCGGCTCAGTTCTGCTCGTTCTCGGTTTCAGCTGTCTGGCAATTCAAACCGGATTTGCGGCCGGTCGCGAGAAGCCCGGGGTTGAGAAGAACGCGGCCAAATCGCAGGAGCCCGATTCCAGCAAAGCTCTTCCGAATGGTATCGAGGTGCGCCACGCAGGCATGCTGCTCCAAGTCGTCGCCTTGCGCGACGATGTTTTGCGCGTTCGCCTCTCCGCGAATGGCGTGCTGCCGGAAGACGCATCCTGGGCAGTTCCCGCCGAGATTCGCCGTCAGCACGTCGACGTCACTCCCGACGCCGCTACCGGCACCGTTGGGTTTCACACCAAATCTCTGAGCGTTCGAATCGAGCCTTCCACACTGAGGCTCTCCACCTCCGATTTGTCCGGCAACATTCTTCAGGAAGACGCTGAAGGATGGCCCGTGGAATTCCACTCCGATTCCTACCGCGTATTCAAGAAAATGCCCATGGATGAACATTACTTTGGCCTGGGCGATAAAGTGGGCCCTCTCGATCGCCGCGACCAGTCTTTCCGCCTCTGGAACACCGACGCATTCCATTTTCAGGAATCGACAGACCCTCTTTATAAGAGCATCCCGTTTTTCATGACCATGCGTGCCGGCCGCTCCATGGGCTTCTTGCTCGACAATACCTGGTCCACCAGTTTTGATTTCGGCAAAAGCGAGCGCAACACCTATTCGTTTGGAGCCGAGGGCGGCCCGATCGACTATTACATTTTCTATGGCCCGGACCCAAAGCGAGTCGTCGAAACCTATGCCTGGCTCACGGGCCTGCCTCCTCTTCCTCCGCTCTGGTCGCTCGGCTTTCAGCAATCGCGCTTCAGCTACGAGAGCGAAGCTCGCGTCCGTGAAATAGCCTCGCGCTTGCGCTCCGACAAGATTCCCTCAGACGTGCTCTACCTGGACATCGATTTCCAGAAAGAACATCGCCCCTTTACCGTGGACGCAGATCGTTTCCCCCATTTTGAGCAGATGCTCGCCGACCTCAAGCACGAAGACTTTCACGTCGTCGCGATCACCGATCTGCACATCGCCCGCGTTCCTGGCGCCGGTTACGCGCCCTACGACTCCGGAATCGCGGGTGATCAGTTTGTGAAGAATCCCGACGGCTCGGCGTACGTCGGCACGGTTTGGCCCGGCCCTTCCGTCTTCCCGGAGTTCACCCAGAAAAAAACACGGGATTGGTGGGGTTCGCTCTACAAACCGTTCCTGTCGGAAGGCCTCGCCGGTTTCTGGAACGACATGAACGAGCCGAGCGTTTTCCTCACCGACAATCTGACGATGCCCGACAATGTCCAGCATCGCATCGATGAGCCCGGCTTCCGTCCTCGCACCACTTCCCACCTCGAAATTCACAACGTCTATGGGATGGAGAATTCCCGCGCCACTTACGAAGGGCTGCGAAAACTCGATCCCGACATGCGCCCATTCGTCTTGACGAGAGCCACCTACGCCGGCGGTCAGCGCTATGCCGCCACCTGGACTGGCGACAACACCGCTTCGTGGGACCACTTGCGCTTGACCACGCCGATGCTTTTGAACCTGGGCCTCAGCGGTTTTGGGCTCAGCGGCGCCGACGTCGGCGGATTTATCGGAACTCCTAGTCCCGCCCTGCTCACGCGCTGGACGGAAATTGCCACTTTTCAACCGATCGATCGCAACCACACGGACAAAGGCTCCGGCGACAAGGAAGTCTGGGTCCATGGACCCGAGCAGGAAGCCATCCGCCGCCGCTACATCGAAGAGCGCTATCGCCTGTTGCCCTATCTTTACACCCTGGTGGAAGAACTCTCCCGCACGGGATTGCCCGTCGTCCGGCCGCTCTTCTTGGAATTTCCTCACGCAACAAATGACTCGCAGCCTCTGGACGTCCACGCGGGCAATGAATTTCTCTTCGGCCCCGATCTCCTCGTTGCCCCGCCGCCATTTCCAGAGCAACCGGAAGCGTACGCGCTCAAGCTTCCTCCCGGCATCTGGTACGACTATTGGACGGGAGCAAAAATTCAGCAACCCGCAAGCCATGACGGCTTAAAACCCGCGGAACCCATGATTCAGCCGAAGTTGGACGTTCTTCCCGTCTACGTCCGCGAGGGCTCGATCATTCCGGTACAGCCGCTGGTGCAGAGCACAGAGGAGACGCCGCAAGGTCCCCTCACTCTGCGCGTATATCCCGGAGAAAATTGCCGCGGCTCCGTTTATCTCGATGATGGCAAAACTCTGGCCTACACGCGCGGCGATTTTCTGCGCATCGAATTTTCTTGCGCGGTAACATCCACGGGGCTCTCGCTGCACGTCGGAGAGCGTAAGGGCGCCTTCGCTCCCTGGTGGAAAACAATTCACCTGGAAGTTTACGATTGGCAGAGCACCTCGGCGCATGTCACCCTGATGCACAAGCCGGATCAGCTGTCGGATTCCGTGGATCCGGATCGGCACATGCTCACAGTCGATTTTGCCGACGATGCCCGGGGCAGCGATTTGGAGATCACTCGCGCGAATTGAGGTAACGCCTCAGGCGAGCTATGCTTCTCTGGAATCCCCATGACGCGCGGTTCAGTCCGTGGACTTGAGAGAGAGATTCGAATTGCCTGCGGTTCGATTCACAAAAGCCGGCGTCCTCGTTCTGTTCTGCTCCTTTTGCCTGCTTGCGCAGACTCCAGCCCCCAATACAGGCCCGCGTTTCGATCTTCGCCCTCCGAAGGGAATTGATTTTGTTCTCCGTAACTCACCGACTTCCCGAAAATACCTGATCGAGACCATGCCGGGCGGTGTCGCGCTTCTCGACTACAACAACGACGGCTTGCTCGATGTCTTCCTCGTAAACGCCGGGCACGTCCGCGATCCACTGCCCAGAATTCCGGGATTCGACCGTCACGAACCCGCTTACTGGAATCGTCTCTATCGCCAGAACAAAGACGGCAGCTTCACCGATGTTACGCAGCAGGCGGGCCTGGCGAATGTCGACGACGGCGACTACGGAATGGGCGTGGCCGTCGGCGATTACGACAACGACGGCTATCCAGATATCTACGTCACCAACTTTGGAAAAAACATTCTTTACCACAACAACGGCGACGGCACTTTCACGGATGTCACTGCCAAAGCGGGCGTAGCCGCCGGCGGCTGGTCTGTCTCCGCCGGATTCTTCGATTACGACAATGACGGCCGCCTGGATCTCTTCGTCACCCGGTATCTCGATTGGACCGTTGCCAACAGCAAAACCTGCGGCAACGAAAATGCCATGTACTGTCCCCCCACGGAATTTCCCGCCGTCTCAAACATTCTTTATCACAATCGAGGCGACGGCACTTTTGAAGATGTCAGCATCCCCTCGGGCATCGCCGCAAAAAAAGGCCACGGCCTGGGTGTGGCCTTCGCTGACTACGATGGCGACGGTTTCACCGATATTTTTGTGGCCAACGACGTCACCAATCAGTTTCTCTTCCACAACAACGGCAATGGCACCTTCACGGAGTGCGCCCTCGAATCCGGCGCTGCGCTCACCAGCGATGGCAAAATGCTCTCCGGCATGGGCGTGGTTTTTCAGGATTACGACAACGATGGGCTTCCGGATCTGCTCGTGACCCAACTTCCTCACCAACCCTACGTCGCGTACCACAATGACGGCCACGGTTTGTTCAGCGCACAGGAACTCGAAACCGGATTCGGCGCGCTCTCCGGAAAATCCTCCGGCTGGGGAGTGGGTTTCGAGGATTTTGACAATGATGGCTGGAAAGACGCGTTTATCGTCCAGGGCCACGTCTTCGACAATGTGGAGGAATACGACAGCTCGCTACGTTACAAGGATCCCCCATTGTTGGCCATGAATCGCAATGGACGCTTCGAAAAAGGCGACGTCGGCTCGGACGTGCCGCTCGCCGGACGCGGCGCCGCCTTCGGCGATCTGAACAACGACGGGTGGATCGATGCTGTCGCCACGTCGCTTGGAGAGCGCCCACAGTTTTTCTGGAATCGTGGCGGGAATTTGCACTGGCTCACCATCACGCTTCGCGGCAAACGAAGCAACCGCGACGGCTTCGGCGCGCGCGTTCAGGTGAATGGACAGGTCCGCTTCGCAACAGCCGCTGGCAGTTATCTCTCGTCGAACGACAAGCGCCTGCATTTCGGCTTGGGCGCTACGCAATCGGCGGAGATCGAAATCAAATGGCCGTCCGGTATTCGCCAAACCCTACACCGTGTGAAAGCCGATCAATTTCTCACCATCGAGGAGTCCGCGCAACCTTGATGTGCGCTCACGGCGCTATTCAAACAGGATCTTCGCCATCATCCCCTTATCTTCGTGATTCAGCAGATGGCAGTGGAACAGCGACATCCCCTTAATGACGGGATTCGTAAAATCCATCACCACGTCCACAGCCCCGCCAACTGGCACATTCACCGTGTCCAACCACGCCGGATTCTCCACAGGTTTGTCATTTTCGGCGTAGGCCAGGAAATGCACTTGGTGGATATGCAGCGGATGCAATTCCTTCGAAGAATTCACGACGCGCCAGTGCTGATAAGTCCCGACCCGCGCGCGGGTCATGGGTGCCGCATCCGGCTCATACTTCTTTCCGTTCACATAAAACCCGTTCTTGTCTTCCGTGAACGTCACGATAAAGTCCGGTTTTGAATCTTCATAGGCGTGCAAATCGACGGATTCATATTCCGGCGGCGCCAACTTACGATCAGTTTCCTGGGGAGCCGGCACCGCGGTCGATCCAGCACGCAGATTCGCAAGCACCATCCCCGGATTTGGATCGCCGTCGGATCCTGTATCCACGCACAACGTCCGCAGCGTCGCGTTCGCCCCGGCATCCGGTCCCGTGACGATCGCTTCCAGGCGGCCCGCTGGCGGGACCAATGCGTGTTCTGCAATTTTCCTGGGATGGTTTCGATCGTGAAAGGCCAGCGGCATTCCGTCCAGCGCAACTATTTCTAGTTTTTGCTTGTCCAGCTGCAGATCCAGGTATCGATCCGCGGACGCATTCACGATGCGCCAGAATTGCCGCTCCCCGGGATTAATCCCAATCGCGGGTCGAAGTTCGCTGTTAACGGTAAACACCTCCTCGATTGCCTCCGCTTCGCTCCCGCACGATGGGCGTTCCACATCCACCTTGCGCAACATCGCGGCGCCATCGGCCGAGTGCTTGATGGACTCGCCTCGTACGACCAACACTTGCTCGCGCAATTTGGCAACCTCGGGAACATACCGCTCCATTCCCTCGATCACAATCGCTCCCGACATACCGTCCAGCGCCTGCCGGTGGCTCTCCCCGTGAGGGTGTGTGTGATACCAGAAAAGCCCGGGAGGGTGTTGCGGCGGAATCTTGACGGCGTAGTGAAGCGTCTCACCGGGCATCGCCATCATGTCGATCACGTCGTCCTGCGGCGACTGCGGCGAAACCTCCAACCCATGAAAATGCAGATTCGTCATGTTCTTGCAGGGAGAAATGGCGCAGCTCTCGGTGGAGTGGACGGGAAGATCGTTCTCATAATCGATCTTCAAGGTGTCGCCGGGAAAAACGCGAATCACCGGCGCGATGTTTTTCCCATCGTAGGCGAAAGAATCCTTGCCTTCGGAGTTCACGGTTGCGTGCAACGTCACCGAAACAACGCGACTTTCCGGACGCGCATCCGAAGGGCACGCGACCGGAATGTTCAGGCGTCCGGCCGCAGCCACAGCCAGCAATAAAAGGCCCGCAGAACTCACCCCTCGAATTTGCACTTCAATTGCCTGCCCTTTCTTTTGCGACTCAGGGAATCGCCCGGAGTGGTGATCACTTTACTTCCTGCGGTATCTCCCGGTCTGGCGGCGCCATAAATTCCGGGCCCACGGGGTGGAGTACGGTTTCTTTCAGAATCGCGTCGATCGCCGCGAAGTCTTCTGCTGTTAACTTCCAGCCTCCCACGTCCTTAATCGGCTCGAGTTGGTCCGGGCGCCGCGCGCCCCACAGCGCCACTCCAACCCCGGGCTGATCCAGCAGCCAGCGCACCGCCAGATGAATCACGCCTTTGGCGAACTTTTCCTGGGCATACGCATCCAGCTTTCTCGCCGCCTCAAGATACTCTGCGAAATGCGGCGCCTGGAATTTTGGATCGCTGGACTTGCGCAAATCGTCCTTGGAAAACTGCCGGTCCGCCCTCATCGTCCCGCTCAGCAATCCGCGGCAAATGGCCCCATAAGTAAGCGTGGTGATGTCATGTTTCAACGCGTAGGGCAAAACATCGCTCTCAATCTCCCGTTCAAAAAGGTTGTAGGGCGGCTGCGCTGTGTGAAGCGGCGAGACCGCCCGGAAGCGGTCCATCTGCACGGGTGAATAATTGCTGACCCCGATCGCGCGAATTTTTCCCTGTTCGAAGAGTTCCCTCAGCGTTCCCGCCGTTTCCTCGATCGGCGTCACCGTGTCAGGCCAGTGCACCTGGTAAATATCGATGTAGTCGGTTTGCAGCCGCCGCAGCGAGTCTTCAAACTCCTTCAAAATCCGTTCGCGGCTGGAATTCCGTTCAATTGCGCCGGTCGTCCAGTCGAGGCCCAATTTGGTGGCGAGAATAATATTGTCCCTGCGGCCGTATTGGTGGACGGCTTCCCCCACAATTTCTTCGGAGCGGCCCTGGCCATAAATAGGCGCCGTGTCCAGAAGATTGATCCCCTGGTCGAGCGCCATATGAATCGTCCGGATAGACTCTTTCTCGTCCGTTCCGCCCCACATCCAGCCGCCAATTGCCCACGTCCCCAGTCCAATACGCGAACTCTTGAGAGTTGTACCTTTGATGTTGATGTATTCGAGCATTTCTTCTTTTCCTTTGTTTTGGTATTTGGAAATCGCCGCGTTCCTATCCAAGCCACTGAGGGTTGGCAAAGGTGCCATCGAAGTGGTGGGAAGTCTTGTACAGCTCAAACTGGCCTGCCTCCGCGGCTTTCGCCGTCTTCGCCAGCAGCGCGGAAACCTCGGACGTGCTCATCGGTTGAAAACTGCGGGCCGCTTGCAACGCCTGTTGAAGAATCGGCAGTGAATCGCAGCCGGTAATCACCACGCTTGTCGGCAGATTCATTGCATAGTGCAGGCATTCGACGGCGGTGGCCGTTTTGCTTTCCAGGATCACGTGGTCGCCCATCGGCTTCATGCCAAGAACCCCGATGTTGTTCTGCAGCAGTACGGGTAAAACTTTCTTCTCAAAACTGTCGAAATGCGCGTCCATCACATTCAGCGGCATCTGAACGGTGTCAAACGTAAACTTGTGCTGCGCAGCTGTAGCCAGCATCTTCAGATGGATGTCTGGACTTTTGTGTCCCGTGAAGCCGATGTAGCGGATCTTGCCGGCTTTCTTCGCCTCCAGCGCAACTTCCAACGCTGCGCCAGCCGCAAAAACGTGGTCGGGGTCGGTTTCCCGGATTATTTCGTGAAACTGCAGCAGGTCGATGTGGTCGGTCTGCAGCCGTTTCAGAGACTCGTTGATCTGGCTGGTCGCGGCGGCCTTCGTCCGTCCATCGATCTTGGACATCAGGAACGCCTTCTGGCGATAACCGTCGCGCAGCGCGTTCCCCATTCGTACTTCGCTTTCCCCTCCGTTGTAGTCCCAGCAGTTGTCGAGGAAATTCACGCCCTCGTCCAGCCCCGTGCGAATGATGCGGATGCTCTCTTGAGGGTCCGCCTGTTTGCCAAGATGATAACCGCCCAGGCCGATCAACGAGACTTTTTCCCCCGTCCGCCCCAGTGTTCGATAAGGAATGCCGTTTCTGGCTTCCGCCCCCGCAGCTTGCCCGCTAAGTTGAGTAAAAATGAGCGAAGCGGCCGTAATACCAACGAATTCCCGGCGAGAGACGCCCTTCTCAGGCGTTTCCCGCCGGCTGCTTGCCGGTGTGTCTGCTCCGGCGTCGCTCCCGCTCTGGGGTTCCATTTGTTTTTCGTCGTCCATAACTCGTCGTTTCTCCAATTTCGCGTTTACTTGATCATCCGAAAAGTCCGCTCGAAGAAAGCGGCAGGTTCCGCACGCGTTTGCCGGTCGCGGCATAAATCGCGTTACAGAACGCGGCAACAAACGGCGGCACGCCCGGTTCCCCAACCCCTGCTGGCGGAGCCGAGCTGTCAACGATGTAAACGTTCGTCTGTCGCGGCGCCTCATTGATCCGCGCCACTGGGTAATCGTTGAAATTGGATTGCTGAATCACCCCGTTTTTCGCCGTGATTTCTCCCGTGCGTACGATGCTCGTACCGAAAACCGCGGCGCCCTCAAACTGGGCGATTGTAATTGCAGGATTGGCCACCAGCCCTGCGTCCACCGCAGTATCAACCCGCGGGATGTGGATTTCGCCTTGGTCGTTCACCTCGACTTCGACAACCGTGGCCACATACGTTAAAAAACTTTTGTGCGCCGCGATGCCGTACCCATGCCCCTTCACGCTTTTCTTTTTCGCCCAGCCGGACTTTTCCGCGACAAGTTCCATAACATGCCGCAGCCGCCCGGTCTCCCACGGATAGTCCGTTAGCGAAGCCCCGTAATTCGGGTAGTCCACATTCTTGAAATCGATCGTCCGCGCCGGACCAATTAGGTCCAAAAGGTATTCGTATGGGTCGCGGTTCGCTCGATGCGCCAGCTCATCCGTAAAGCATTGGATTCCATACCCGTGATAGATATTCGCCACGGAGCGCAGCCACCCGATGCGAACGTGCGCTTTCGCCGGCCCGTTCTCGATGCTCAGGTTGGGCAGATCGTAAGGCATGTCCGTCCAACCCTGCGCCAGATGCGGCGGATCGCCGTAAACCGCGTTCACGTCAAATATGGATGTGATCGGCGGAAAAACCGACCTCTGCAACCACGCCGTCGGCTTTCCTTTCGCATCCACTGCGGCCTTGAAGTACATTCCCGCCACGGCGTTGTAGTAGTCGAACTTGATGTCGTCCTCGCGCGTCCACACCACTTTCACCGGCCGCCCAACTTTCTTGGACAACACGGCCGCCTCGGCGACATAGTCCGGTTTCGACTTTCTTCCGAATCCGCCTCCAAGCAGCGTCACGTGGCAGATCACGTTCTCTTTCGGTATGCCAAGTTCCGTGGAGACGATCGCCTGCACAGCCTGTGGATTCTGTGTCGATGTCCAGATCGTTGCCTTTCCATCCTTAAAATCCGCCAGCGCCACCATCGGCTCCATCGGCGCGTGCGCCAGCAGCGGAACGTAATACTCCGCCTCGACCACATTGGACGCGGGAGCGGTCGCCAGTGCCGCGTTCGCGTCACCGACGCTCCGAATGACCTTGGCCGGCTTGCGCGCCGTATCCTGCAGCTCCTTCTTGTACTCCGCGGAGTCATAAGTCTCATTCGCTCCGTTGTCCCACGCAATTTTCAGTTTCTTTCGGCCTTGAAACGCGGCCCAGGAATTGTCCGCCAGCACCGCAACACCGCCGAGCGGCTGAAACGCCGCCGGCGGCTTGAACGGATCGATCTGCACCGTCTGTTGAACACCTGAAACCTTCAACGCTTCCTGATCGTCGCAGCTTTTCACCTTCCCGCCATAAACCGGGGGATGCTCGATCGACGCGTACACCATTCCATCCATTTTTGCGTCCATTCCGTAAATCGCTTTTCCGGTGCAGAGATGCTCCAGGTCGTAACTCGTCTGGCCCTTGCCGATATAGCGCCACTCTGCAGGCTTCTTGAAGGTCAGCTGCTCTTTCTTCGGCACGTCGAGTTTTGCCGCTGCCGAAGCAAGTTCTCCATAGTCCAATTTCCGGCCGCTGTTCGTGTGTACAACGGTGTGCAGCTGCGTCGCGCATTCGGAAGCAGGCACGTTCCACTGCTGCGCTGCAGCCTGCATCAGCATCCACCGCGCGGAGGCCCCGCACTCCCGCATGACATCAAAAAAACTTCGAACGGAGTGAGACCCGTCGGTGTTCTGGTCCCCGTAACGCCGATCACCGATCGCCTGATCGATCTTCACGCGCTTCCAGTCCGCGTCCAGCTCATCGGCCACAACCATCGGAAGCGTCGTGCGAATCACCGTGCCCATCTCCGAGCGATGCGCCACAATGTGCACCGTTCCGTCCGTCTCAATCCCCACGAACGCATTGGGATGTAGCGGTGCCCGGTCAGCTTCGGTCTGCCCGTCTGGCACCGGTTCTCTGCCAAAAACCGCCGGAACGTACCGAATCGCCAGGACAAACGCTCCTGTTCCCGCAACTCCCTTCAGAAACCCCCGGCGGCTTACATTTTCAATGGTTTTCATGCGCTCTTCTCCGCTGCCAGCTTGATCGCCGCTCGAATTCGCTGGTAAGTTCCGCACCGGCAGATGTTCCCCGCCATGCCATCCTCAATATCCTGGTCGGTCGGATGCGGTTTGCTTTTTAGCAGCGCGATCGCCTGCATGATCTGCCCGGACTGGCAATATCCGCACTGCGGCGCATTCACCTCAATCCACGCTTTCTGGACCGGATGCAATCCCTTCGCGCCGACGTCCTCGATCGTTCGAATCTTGCTGCCCGCCGCCGCGCTCAGCGGCGTGATGCACGATCGAATCGCCTCGCCGTTCTTGTGGACGGTGCACGCCCCGCAAAGCGCGACCCCGCACCCAAATTTCGTTCCCGTCAGCCCCAAGACATCTCGCAGGTACCACAGCAGCGGTATGTTGGGGTCGCCATCATACTTGTGATCGACGCCGTTTATATTCACAGTGACCATGAAAGTAGACCTGCTTTCCCTTGCGGAAGTGCACTTTGGATGCCACGATGCTTCGCCTGGATCTTGCGAATTAAGCCTACGCCTCTTGCCCGATCCCTGGGTATAGGGAACCCTTTTCGCAGGCAGCTACCGAAAGTTCGACACAACGTCCGGATGCTGACACTCCCACCCCACGTCTGGCCGCCCCATCCCGTCGTAAATCGGCTCGAATCCTTCTTCGAGGAAGCCACCTCCATGTACTCCATAACCGCCGAAAAATCCAGATCTCCGCACGTCTCAAGCGCTTCCGTATTCATCGGGAATGCGGCCGATGCCGTTATAGCCAAGCTTGGAGGCGCTACGTGAAAAAGAATGCATTCTGACCTCGCACGATAGAAATGATGCTCGGAGCAAATTGCACCACGATCAGTTAGGCACCCTGATTTCCATTTCTATCCGTCGTGCGCCCCGCGAGCTGTTTCCCTCCAGCCAGTTGGCAGGCCGCTTGGAATTCCTGCATTTTTCTCGCGCTTCCCGATCGACCCCCGGTGCCAAATTGCAGTTACCGGTGTTATCAGCGAATTTCCATCTTCAGGCGGTGCCTGCGCTGCGTTCAGGCTGCAGCCTCTCGGTTAATCAGAGAACGCAGGGAATGCT
>DATHMM010000162.1:0-12604 GCA_035487095.1 Candidatus Sulfotelmatobacter sp. | reverse complement strand
ATGCGGCGGCGGGGATTGTTGGGATTCGCAAGGGTGCGAGCAATCCGGCGCTGACGCTGCCGGCCGATGTGCGGGCGTACCCGGAAGCGATTGCGCAAGCGTTGAGCCAGTTGCGGCTGGTCGGCGTGAATGGGCCTTATTCGGTGCTGCTGGGGGCGGAGGCGTACACGGCGCTGGCAGAGACCAGCGATCACGGATACCCGGTGCTGGAGCACGTGAAGCGGTTGGTGAAGGATGAGATTGTGTGGGCGCCGGCGATTGAGGGGGCGTTTGTGCTGACCAAGCGCGGAGGGGATTTTTCGTTGCACATCGGGCAGGATGTATCGATTGGGTATTTGAGCCATACGGAGACGGCGGTGCAGCTTTATTTGCAGGAATCGTTTACGTTTCTGATGCTGACTTCGGAGGCAGCGGTGGCGTTGGCGGCGCCGGGGAAGACGAAGAAATAGAAAGAAAGAAAGAAAGAAAGAAAAAAGATAACGCAGAGACGCAGAGAGCGCAGAGGTTCGCAGAGAAGAGGGTAGCGGAAGTTTCGTGGCGTTTGATCATAAACCACCCTCCAGAGATAGGCCCGCGGAGCTGTTCAATATTGGACAGACACGATTTTAGCGCGGCGATATGGTCCGGCAATGAAGGTCTTCAAGATTGTGCCGGCGCTGATCGTGGTTTTTGTTGTTGCGGTGTTGACGTTTAAACGAGGAATGATTTTTCTTCCCTGATCACCTGAGGGAGCATGCTGGGCCACCTGAAGGTGGCCGCTACGGTTGGTAGGGCTTATCTGGCGACGAACTGAACCTGAACGCATCCTCCCGGTTCGATTTCTAGGTGCTCTGGATTCTCATAACTAAATTCAGCAGTGTAGAACGAGCGCCCCGTCTTTGCGGCGCGAACTGTATATCTCCCGGGCGGTACTTTTATCTCGAATTCGCCTTTTGAATTTGTCGTTGCCTTATAAAGCCCTTGAGTTCCGCGTGCCTCCACATGGACATCAGGAAATGGAGCTGCATACGTTTGGTCACTAACCACGCCGTGGATAATACCGTCGCCGTTCTGCTTCTGGATTGCGTCGATTTGTTCCAGGACAGATTTCGCGTGATCAAACGGTCCGGAGTTGCCGCAGCCATCGAGAGCCCATGACTTTTCGGCAGCCGAGTAGAAAAGGAATAGAAGGTATTTTCGTCCTGTCTTCCAGTCGAAGTCTGCCCTACCGCTGTCGTTTCCTTCATATACTTGAAATACTTCAGTGACGTGGCCACGAATCAATCTGTTCACTCTCAAAGTGTAGACGTGGGCCAATGCGTATTCCGGGTTTTCCTTGGGGCTAACGCTCCTGACTTTCACGAGCGTCGCCTCCACTACTACTTTGCTGGCAAAGTATTCCGCACAGACAAGGCGCGGACTCGGGACGTTGCACACTCCCATTGCTGACCCCGCAAGCAGGAGGGAAACTGTGCCGATTAGCAGGAAGGGTTTCACGAACGAACATGTTAACACTGCGGCAGGGCCTTCAACACGTGCGTCGAACGTCGACCTATGGTAAGGCGAGTTGCGCGGGGTGGAGAGTCGCGATAGAGTGGGGCGCTAACACTTCCAGAGTGCGTGTCCGGCTTCAGGAGGGTTGCGCGGCCAGTTCCTGGCTGTCGCTGCGGGGCGCGGATGCGATCGGAGAGCTTGGGTGGCGTCACCACTGTTTCGTTGCAAGAATATTGACCAGTTGCTGTCCGATTCCGAAAACGCAGAAATCCGATTAAAAAAGTCGCTGGGATGGCTGAGCCTGACGTCGCTGGGCATCGGCGCGGTGATTGGCTCGGGAATTTTCACGGTGGTGGGAACGGCGATTGCCGGGCAGAAGCTGCAAGTATCCTCGATTTTGAACGCTCCCCTGTTGCAGTATTTGATTACGCGTTCCACTTCGTTTGGGCGGCCGGGGGCGGGGCCGGCGATTGCGCTGTCTTTTATTCTGGTGGCCGTGGTGTGCGGGTTTGCTTCGGTTTGTTACGCGGAGCTGGCGGCGATGATCCCGATTGCGGGAAGCGCGTATACGTACACGTACGCGACGATGGGCGAGCTGATCGCGTGGATCATCGGGTGGGACCTGATTCTGGAATACGCGGTGAGCAACATGGCGGTGAGCGTGGGATTTTCGGCGCACATCGTGGATTTGCTGGACTGGTTCGGCTGGCATCCGGACCCGAAGTGGATTTCGCCGGCATATTTGCCGACCGGATTGCCCGATTTGCAGGGGAACATGATTTATGGGCCGGGGTGGCATTTCGGGTTTAACTGGCCGGCGTTCATTATCGTGATGCTGTTGACAGTGGTGCTGGTGCGGGGGATCAAGGAGTCGGCGGAAACGAACAACATCATGGTGCTGCTGAAGATTGTGGCGATCCTGGTGTTCGTGGGCTTTGCGGCACGGTTCATCAAGCCGGCGAACTGGCACCCGTTCGCGCCGAATGGATGGCCGGGGATTCTGACGGGCGGGTCGATCGTGTTTTTCACCTATATCGGATTCGATTCGGTTTCGACGGCGGCGGAGGAGTGCAAGAATCCGCAGCGGGACCTGCCGCGCGGGATTATTGCGACGCTGGTGGTTTGCACGATTCTTTATATCGCGGTGGTGGTGGTGCTGACCGGGCTGGTGCCGTGGCAGACGCTGATGGATGACGCCGCGCCGGTGGTGAACACGATGAAGAAGCTGCACTTCGGCGGGGTGCGGCTGGTGGTTTTGTGCGGGGCGCTAATGGGAATGATCTCTTCCCTGCTGGTGTTTCAACTGGGGCAGGCGCGGGTGTGGTTCGCAATGTCGCGCGACGGATTGCTGCCGCGGATTTTCGGGCGGGTGCATCCGAGATTCCAGACGCCGGATTTTTCTACGTGGCTGGCGGGATTTGTTGTTGGAATTCCCGCGGGATTGCTGGACATCGGGACGCTGGCCGATCTTTCGAACATCGGGACACTGTTCGCGTTTGCGCTGGTGGGCGGCGGCGTGCTGATTCTGCGTTATCGCGAGCCGGACCGGCCGCGGGCGTTTCGCGCGCCGGGCGGACCGCTGGCGCCGGTGATTACGATTATTACCTGCGTGCTGCTGATGGCGGGATTGCCGATCATGAACTGGATCCGGTTCTTTGCGTGGTTGATTATCGGGCTGGTGATTTATTATTTCTACGGGCGGAGGAAGAGTACCCTAAGGATGTCCGCCGCAGCCGAATAAGAAGTCGTTAAGGACATGCGTGATGCCCCGGCGATTCTTTGTGAGCGCACAAACGAAGGGAACAGCGGTATGCATCGTGGCGGTGTTGGGGCTGCTGGCTCCGCGGATGACGCTGGCGTGGGGAGAGAGCGCGCAGCGGATGGTGGTGAATCACGCAGTGGACACGCTGCCGTATGAGATCCGTCCGTTTTTCGAGAACAACCGGAAATTTTTGATGGACCACGTGGACGACCCGATGGGGTTGATCGACGAGCATCCCTGGGAACGCAATAACCATTTCATCGAGCTGGATAAGTACGGGAAGTTTCCGTTTTCGACGCTGCCGCGCAGTTACAAGGCGGCGATCGAGAAATACAGCAAATCGAAGATTCACGCAACGGGGCTGCTGCCCTGGCAGATTGGCGTGTATAGCCAGAAGCTCACAGAGGATATGCGGGCCGGGAAATGGGAGCAGGCCAAGCTGGACGCCGCGTTCCTGGCGAATTACGTGGCGGAGGCGCACGACCCGTTCAACACGACGGAGAATTTTGACGGGCGGCTGACGCAGCAGAACGGGATCAACGACCGGTTCAACAGCGGGCTGATCGCGCGTTACGGATCGTTTTTCCCGATGAGCACGCACGATGCGTTTTTCATCAGCGACCCGACCGATTATGCGTTCGAAGCGTGCCTGGAGGCGCACAGCCTGGTGGAATCGCTGCTGCTGGCGGACCGGCGCGCGATGAAGGGGCTGAATTCGTACACGGACGAATATTACGACCGATTTTACAATTTGACGGCGGCGGCGCTGATCCGGCAGCTTTCGGAGGCTTCGACGGACGTTGGATCCTACTGGCTGACCGCGTGGACGAACGCGGGGAAGCCGCCACTGCCTCACTGAATTTTGACCGTGCAAGCCAATCCATTTCCCGAACGCATCGCTTCCCTTCCCAAGGCGGAGTTGCATTTGCACCTGGAGGGATCGATCCGCCCGGCGATAGCGAGCGCGCTGGCGGCGCGGCATGGCTTGGAGCTCGCAGAAGAGGAAGTGCGGCGGCGGTATGCGTACACAAATTTTGCCGGGTTTCTGGATGCGTTCAAGTGGGTGACGTCGTTCGTGAGGTGGCCGAAGGATTTCGCGCTGATTGCGGCGGACCTGGCGGAGCAGTTGATCGAGCAGAAGGTGGTGTACGCGGAGGTGACGCTGTCGGTGGGCGTGATGTTCTTGCGGCAGCAGCAACCGGAAGCGAATTTTGCGGCGATTGTGGAAGCGACGGAGCCTTTTGAGAAGCGAGGGCTGCGACTGAACTGGATTTTCGACGCGGTGCGGCAGTTTGGGGCGGAGGCGGCGATGCGCGTGGTGCAGGCGGCGCGGCGCTGCGAATCGCGGAGGATTGTGGCGTTTGGGATCGGGGGAGACGAGTTGAGTTTGCCCACGAAGGACTTTCGGGGCGTATACGAGCGGGCAGAGGAGTATGGATTTCACAGGTTGATTCACGCGGGGGAAATTGGCGGTCCGGAGAAGATTCGGGAGGCGATTGAGATTTTGGGCGTGGAGAGGATCGGGCACGGGATTGCGGCGATTCGGGATGAGGCGTTGATGGAGATGCTGGCGGAGAGAGGGATTCCGCTGGAGATTTGCCCGGGGAGCAATTTGCGAACGGGTGCGCTGGCGGGGCAGCTTGGGAAGGACGCGGCGACGATGGAGGAGCACCCGTTGGCGGAGATTGCGCGGCGCGGGGTGGCGGTGACGATTGCGACGGACGACCCGGCGATGTTTCACACGTCGCTGGAGGAGGAATACCGGAATGCGTGGGGGATGGGATTGACGGAGGAGGAGATGGAGGGATTGGTGGAGAATGGGTTTCGGTATGGGTTTGGGGAGACGAGGTGAGGTTTTGTGATGGCGCGGTGAGCGAGAGCGGCCCGCCCCGTAGAACCATTCGGGGTGCAAAATGCGCACCTGGGAAGGCGGGCCCTACGGGAGCAAGAGAAAGGCAAGAGGGCGTGGCCACCTGAAGGTGGCCGCTACGCGGGTTGTTGATATACTGATGGGCATGAGAGCACATGTATGGGTTATGCCGAAGCGGACGGTGCTGGATCCGCAGGGGAAGACGATACAGCACGCATTGTCGAGCCTGGGATATGAGCAGGTTTCGGAAGTGCGGCAGGGGAAATTTTTTGTGTTGAACCTGGACGGCTGGAACCGCGACGAAGCGCAAACGCAGGTGGAGCGGATTTCGAAAGAAGTGCTGGCCAACCCGGTGATTGAAGAGTTTCGCTTCGAGATTGTGGAATAAGAGCTGTTCGCATGCCGCTGGGCTTTTCCTTAATTCAACGGACGATTTCGCGGTGCCGCGGAAAGCAGCGCGGTCTAATGTTCGCACTGGCAATGGCCTGGCTGGCCGGGTGCGGCGGAGCGGGGCAAACAGAGGATCCGCAATTAAAGCCGATTCAGGAGATGCTGGAGCAGCAGCTTCCACGGCGAGCATCGGAAGAACAAGTTGTCCGTTATTTGGACAATAGTGGCTACTCCATTCTGGCGGCGCAGAAACAGGGGACGATTGTGGCGATCATCCGGCGCAAGGATAAGGCGGCGGTGCAACCGGTAAGCGCGCGGGTAACCTTTTATTTTGACGCCAATCGCAAGCTGAATACATTCGAATTGCAACGGCCTGAAAACGTGCCCAGCCAGCGCTAGTTTGGCAACTGCGTTGCTGCATTCCATACGCCCACGGGAATGCGCGTGTTACCCTAAGCATACAAATTCAAGGAGACTGCCGCATGTGCGGAATTGTCGGCTATATCGGGCCAAAGAAGGTGGTCCCCGTGATTATCGAGGGGCTGCGGAAGCTGGAATACCGTGGCTACGACTCGGCCGGGATTGCGGTGGTGAATGGAAGCGGAAAGATTGAGATCCGTCGCGCGCCCGGAAAACTGAAAAACCTGGAAGAGGTACTGCGGGAGTCGCCGATCGAGGGAACGTACGGGATCGGGCACACGCGGTGGGCTACGCACGGGCGGCCGACGGAAGAGAATGCGCACCCGCACCGGGATTGCACGGGGCAATACGTGGTGGTGCACAACGGGATTATCGAGAATTACCTGGAGCTGAAGGAGAAACTGCAGCGCGAGGGGCACAAGTTCGTCACCGAGACGGACACGGAGATTGTGGCGCACCTGGTGGAGAAATACGCGAAGGAGCTGCCGTTTGAAGAGGCGGTGCGGAAAACGCTGAAGGATTTGCGCGGGATTTATTCGCTGGTATTTCTATCGGCGAAGGACCCGCAGAAGCTGATCGCGGCGCGGATCGGGCCGCCTTCGGTGATCGGGCTGGGCGACGGCGAATATTTCGTGGCGAGCGACATTCCGGCGCTGCTGGAACATACGCGGAAGATTTTCTTCCTGGCCGACGGAGACGTAGCGGTGCTGAGCCGCGACGGAGTGCGGGTGACGGATCTGGATGGGAAGCCGGTGGACCGCCCGGCGCACACGGTGACGTGGGACCCGATCATGGCGGAAAAGGGCGGCTACAAGCACTTCATGCAGAAGGAGATTTTCGAACAGCCGCGCGCGGTGCGAGACACGCTGCTGGGACGGATTTCGCAGGACACTGGAAAAGTGTTCCTGGACGAGATGGCGATCACGGAGAAGGCGTTTCGCGAATTCCAAAATGTTCGGATCGTGGCTTGCGGAACGAGCTGGCACGCGGGGCTGGCCGGAAAATTCATGATCGAGCGGCTGGCGCGGATGCCGGTGGAAGTGGACTACGGAAGCGAATTCCGGTATCGCGACCCGATCATCAATTCGCGAACGCTGACGGTTTGCATCAGCCAGTCTGGAGAAACAGCGGACACGCTGGCGGCGCAGCGCGAGGCGAAGCAGAAGGGTTCGCCGAGCCTGGCGATCTGCAACGTGAAGGGATCGATGATTACGCGGGAGGCGGCGGGGACGATCCTGACGCATGCGGGGCCGGAGATCGGAGTGGCCTCGACGAAAGCGTTTACGGCGCAGCTTGCGGCACTTCTGGTGCTCGCGTCGTACCTGGGGCAAGTGCGGGAAAAGCTGGCGCCGGATGCAGCTAAGAAATTGATGCTGGAGTTCACGCGCATTCCGCACAAGATGGAGACGATTCTGCAGGCGGACGAGAAGGGATTTTATGAAACGCTGGCGCGGCAATATTTCCGCCAATCGGATTTTCTGTATCTGGGCCGGGGGATTCATTACCCTATCGCGCTCGAGGGCGCGCTGAAACTGAAAGAGATTTCGTACATTCACGCGGAGGGGTATCCCTCCGGCGAAATGAAACACGGGCCGAACGCGCTGATTGATGAAAACCTGCCGGTGGTGGTGCTGGCGACGCGGGATGAGACGGACCCGGCATCGATGACGCTGTACGAAAAGAGCGTGTCGAACATTAAAGAGGTGAAGGCGCGGGACGGCATCGTGATTTCGGTGGTGACTTCGGGCGACCACCTGGCAAAAGAAGCTTCGGACCACATTATCGAGTTGCCGGCCGCGCCGGATCTGCTTTCGCCGCTGCTGGAAATTATTCCGCTGCAACTGCTGGCGTATCACATTGCGGTGCGGCGCGGGTGCGACGTGGACCAGCCGAGGAATCTGGCGAAATCGGTGACGGTGGAATAAGCGAAGGCCACTGGAAGTTGGAAGATATTCGCTTCTGTTGACATACGCCAAGTGGTGGCGGTCACTGGCAATAGCTCCCGCCGGAAAATACGCCGCCGTCTAGTCTGGTGATCGCGCGTCGAGATGGAATTCGGCTAGAATGTGCGTATGCGGATCCGACGGGCTCCTTTGTTTGTTGCCGTTTTACTCGCCATCGTTTTTTCTCCCCTGCTGCACGCACAGACTGCGACGCTGCGCGAAGTGCGCGTTGACGGAGCGAAACATCTTACGGAAGCACAAATCGTGCCGTTGACGGGACTCGCGCCGGGCTCGCAAGTGGGGCGGAAGGAAATGCAGGATGCGGCCGACGCGCTGGTGCGGACGGGGCTGTTTGCCAAGGTGAGTTTCAAGTACGAGACGCACAACGACAACCTGGTGGTGACGTATCACATCGAGGAAAATCCGCGGCTGCCGGTATCCTACGATAATTTTCCATGGTATTCGGATTCGGAGCTGGACGACGCAGTGCGGAAAGAGCTTCCGTTCTACGACGGGCATCTGCCCGAGGCGGGGCAATTGGTGGAGCGGGCGGCGGGGGTGCTGAAAGCGTTTGTATCGGCGCGGGACCCGCACATCGAGATTACGCACCAGGTGGTGCTGAGCCCGCTGTCGGACGGATCGGAGCAGCAGTTCACGGTGGACGGGCCGGTGCCGAAAATTGCCAAGCTGGAGTTCAGCGATCCGAAGCTGACGGAAGATCTGGCGGTGCGGACGCACCTCGCGGAGATAGTGGGACATCCCTATTCACGGATGACGATTAACGTTTTTCTGGCGGAACAGATCCGGCCGATTTACCAGCAGCAAGGATTTTTGCAGGCGAAAATCGGGCCGGCGGAAGTGCGGCTGTCTGGGGATCCGAACCAGCAGAAACTGGCGGAGCAGATTCCGGTGTTTGTGCCGTGCGTGCCGGGAGCGATTTACAAATGGAAAGGCGCGGAGTGGAAGGGGAACGCAGCGATCTCGTCGATCACGCTGACGAATTCGATGGCGTTGAAGGCGGGAGACGTGGCGAACGGGCAGGCGATTGAAGGCGGGTGGGAGCGGGTGCGGGAGGAGTACGGGCAAAGAGGATTTTTAGAGGCGAAGGTGACGCCGGTTGCATCGTATGATGACGCGGGACATACGATTTCGTACGAAGTTTCGATTGCGGAGGGGCGGGTTTACCGGTACGGATCGATGACGATTTCGGGGATGTCGCTGGCGGGGGAACGGATGATCCAGGAGGCGTGGAGCATTAAGCCTGGGGATCTGTTCGATAAGAAGGTTTTTGAGGATTTTTTGGTCCGGTTGGAAACGCACCGGGAGAGGATATTCAAGGAATTGCCGGTGCATTACGACACGGTGGGACATTTTTTGCAGACGGATGAGGAGAAGGGGACGGTGGAGGTATTGTTGGATTTTAAGTAAGAAGGAGAAGAGAAAAGAAGGAGTTCACACAGAGGGCGCAGAGGTCGGACAAAGTTCACAGAGGAAAGAAAGAATTAACGCTGAGGACGCAGAGAGCGCAGAGTGCGCTGAGAGGAAAGAGGGAGTGGGATGGGAATTTTGGTGAATATACGGGTTGGAGAGGGGTCGGCGGACGGGGCCGAGGAGAAGGAGCGCGGGCTTTTGGGGCGGCTGGGGGAGTTGCGGTCGGTGATTGTGGCGCTTTCGGGGGGGACGGATTCGGCGTATCTGGCGTGGGCGGCGCACCGGGCGCTGGGAGAGCGGGCGCTTTCGGTTACCGCGCTTTCGGAAAGCTATTCGGCTTATGACCGGGAGCAGGTGGAGATTTTTCTGAAGGCGACGGGAGTGCGGCACGAATTTGTGGCGACGCATGAGATGGAAAACCCGGCGTATCGGGCGAATGCGGCGGACCGGTGCTACTACTGCAAGGACGAACTTTTTTCGGTGCTGGACGGATTGGCGAAGGAGCGCGAGTTTGCGGCTGTGGCTTATGGAGTGAACGCCGACGATACCTCGGATTTTCGGCCAGGGCATCGTGCGGCGGCGGAGCACAGTGTGCTGACTCCGCTGCTGGAGGCGAAGTTGAACAAAGCGGAGATACGGTTTCTGGCGAAGCGGGCGGGACTTCCCTGCTGGGACCGGCCAGCGTCGGCGTGCTTGTCGTCGCGGCTACCGTATGGGACGGAAGTAACGCCAGAGAGGCTGTCGCTGGTGGAGCGGGGCGAGGCGGCGCTGCGCGAACTGGGATTCCGGCAGTTCCGGGTGCGGTTGCACGACAAGCTGGCTAGGGTGGAAATCGCGCAGGACGAGCTGCCGCGGGCGCTGGATCCGGCGATGGCGGCGGCCATGGCACGAGCGTTGAAAGCGGCGGGGTTCGCCTATGTGGCTTTAGATTTAGAGGGTTACCGGCAGGGGTCACTGAACGAGACGCTGGCGAAAAGGGCGGGAACATCCAAAGCCTGAACTGCGTATCTTTTTATGAGAAGTGAGGGTACCAGGAGGGCCTGGAATCCAGGAGGGTCTGGAGTCCCGGGCACCACGAGCCGATGACTAATCGCCACGCTTTAATGCATTCGAGAATATTTCTGTCTACAGCGCTTCTTGCATTTGCGCTGCCTGCGGTGGCGGCGGAAAACGCCACGTTCGACCGGTCGTTCACAGTGACGGCGCCAGTGCGGATCGAGTTGAGCAACGGGTCGGGGAGCGTGGAGATTCGCGGAAGCGCGGACGGTACGGTGCACGTGCATGGGAAGGTTTCGCCGGGAGGCTGGTCGCTATTTGGCGGGGGCGCGAAGAACGTGGATGAAGTCGCCGCAAATCCACCGCTGGAGCAGAGCGGAAGCACGATTCGCATCGGGAAGAATTCGTCGTGGCTGAAGAATGTGTCGATCGAGTATCAGGTGGAAGTGCCGCACGACACGGAAATTGACGCGGGAGTGGCGTCGGGCGGGATCACGATCGACAACGTGAAGGGACCGGTGAAGGCGAGTTCGGCGTCGGGGTATGTACACGTGTACAGGGTGGAGCGGGATACGCAGGTGAATGCGGCGAGCGGATCGATTGACGTTTCGGGGATCGGCGGGACTTTGCGGGTGTCGAGCGCGTCGGGGGACACACGCGTTGCGGATGTGCAGGGCGAAGTGAAGGTGGGCGCGGCTTCGGGATCGATCCGGATTCAGCACCCGAACGATCGGGTGGATGCATCGACGGCGAGCGGGTCGATTGAAGTGCTGGGAGCGCGTAACGATGTGAAGGTGCACGCGATTTCCGGTTCGATCCAGGTCTCCGGAAATCCGGGGGCGAGCCGGTTGTGGGAGTTGAAGACGATTTCGGGTTCGGTGGAATTGCGGGTGCCATCAAGTGCGGGATTTCTGCTTTCGGCGGAATCGACATCGGGGGACATTCGGACTAGCATCCCGGTGATTTTGGAAGAGCAGAACAAGCATTCGCTGCGGGCGCATATCGGGAATTCGGCGGGGCGGGTGGAAGTGCATACGGTATCGGGAAGCGTGAATGTTTCGAGCGGGTCGTGAGGGATTGAGTAGATTTGTCTTGTGACGAAGTGCGGCCCGCCGCAGACGGCGGGCCCTACAGAGGCGGGAGAAACCCAAGAGCACAGCCAGGAATGGCTGTGCCGCGAGGAAAAGCGCTTGGCCACCTGAAGGTGGCCGCTACTTTTTCATTCCCTTGTACAATGGGGTTGTGAAGCCCCTTCGAACAAAATCAGGAAGAATCCTTGTGGGAATTGGTGTGCTTGCGTGGGCGGGCACGAGTATGAGCTGGGCACAGGAGAAGCCGGGCGCGGAACAGGCTCCGCCTGTGTCAGCACCTGCGTCCGCACCGGCCCCAGCGCAAACGCCGGCACCGGCGGCGAAGCCTGGAAGTGCGAAGCAAACCGCGGCGTCGGCCGCGATGCTGGAGCAACAGGACTTGCAGAAGGCGATCGAGCAAGCGGGTAACGACCGCGCGGCGCTGATGCACAACCTGCTGGAATACCTGAAAAAATATCCGCAATCTTCGCAACGGCCGCAGATTTATCGGGCGATCGTGGAATCGAGCCTGCAGCTACGCGATTTCCCGACGGCGACGGAGTATGCGGAGCGGATGGTGGCGCTGAATCCCGGGGACCTTTCGACCAACCTGCTTTCGGTACAGTTGCTGGAGCGTTATGGCGATGCGGCCGGGTGGCGGCGGGCGACGAATTATTGCACGCGGGTGATCGAGCTGATCGGGCGGGAATCTTTGAATGAAAAATCCCCGCGCGTTTCGAACGAGCAGTTCGAAAAAGAGAAGCACCGGGATACGGCGGCCATTTTTCTGGTGCGCGGGCGCCTGCACAAGAAGCTGAACGAGATGGCGGAGGCGCAGAAGGACTTTGAGGAAAGCTATCGTTTGGCGCCGGGAGCGGCCGCGGCGGAGCGATTGGGCGAGCTGGCGGAACTGCGGAAGGATCTCACGGGGGCGTGCCACGAGTATGCGCTGGCGTTTGCGCTGGCGGACGGGGCCGGGACCGGGGCATCGCATGCGGAGCTACGAAAGAAGCTCGGGAACGTGTGGAGGCTTGCGCACGGATCGGAAGACGGGCTTGGGGAATACGTGTTGCGCACGTATGACGAGAGCGCCGCGGCAAACACAGCGGCGAAACCGGGGCGCAACCTGGGATTGAAGGAGCCAACGGAGTTTGTGCTGCGACGCGCGACGGATGGAGCGCCGTACGCGATGGCGGCGATGAAAGGGAAAGTGCTGGTGATGAATTTCTGGACGACATGGTGCGGGCCG
>DATHMM010000161.1:0-8645 GCA_035487095.1 Candidatus Sulfotelmatobacter sp. | reverse complement strand
CCCGGAACCGGCGGGCGATTCGCCATTGTATTCGGTGAATTTCAGTGAATCCGGCAGCAGGAACGCGTCCACTCGCGAGGCCGTGCTCGCGGGTCCGCCGCCGGCGGGCAAGCGCACCAGGCGCTCTTCTTCGGGGCGCAGATGGAATTGCGCGAAGAGCGAATTGTCCTCCACCGCGGCGGCTGCTAGGCGCTCGCCGAGTCGCGCAAGCGTTTCGGTTGCTCTCCGCACCCGCGCTTCATCTTCCGGCGAAATGAAAAATGGGCGAAGAAAGGGGCAGTGGACGCGGTTTCCAAAGGTCAGCTTGGCATCCTTTAGTCTGTTCAGCAATTTCTTTGGAAAACCCGGGGATGCATGGAGCGCAGGCCTGAGGAGTTGATTCCAGACTTCAACCGGGTCCCCGGCGGCGGCCGAAGTGCGGGCCGGCTTCATCGTCTGGCGCTTCCCGAGGGGGCGGATTGCGCCGCCTGCACGGCGCGCGGCGCCGCGGTGAATCCCGCGGCGGTCCCAATCCCCAGCATCTCTTCCCAACGCGGCCAGGTGTTGGCGATATTTCCGTGCAAAGCGCGATCGATCACCAGCCGCGACATTTTGTCCACCACATGCTCAAAATAGAATTCGGTGATGCGGTCGCGTTCAAAATCGGGCGCGGGGTTCAGGAAATCGATGGCATAGGGCACGCCGTCCTTGACCGCAAATTCGATCGTATTCATTTCGTAGCCCAGCGCCATGTTGATCGTTTGCGCGTCTTTCACCACGCGGGCGCCCAGTTCCTTCGATAGATAAGTGTGCTCCACCAGGTACTTGCGTTCCTTCGGGTCGTACGCGACGGGCAAAATGTCGGTCTTGCCGAACGTGAAGCACCGCACATACTGGGTGAAATCGATGAACTCCTGCAGGGTCATGCAGTATGGCGAGGTCTTGTCGTAGGCCTGCAGGAGCTCTTCCTTGTTGTGGACTTTGTAGACGTGTTTCCAGCCGCCACCCGAAAACGGTTTCAGAATCGCCGGGCGCCCCACATAATCGAGCAGCCCATCCCAATCCATCGGGTACGTTAGGTTCCTCAACGACTCCGAGTTGATGTCCACATCGGAGGGGTAGCCCTTCTGCGGCAGGAGCACGGTTTTCGGGATCGCGATGCCGAGTTTTGCTGCCACCGAATAGTTGAAATACTTGTCGTCGGCCGTCCACCAGAATGGATTGTTGATGACATAGGTGCCCTGCAGGACCGCATGCTTCAGGTAGCCGCGGTAATATTCCACTTCATGCGAGATGCGGTCCACGATTACGCGATATTCGGCCGGCTCTCCCATCTTCGTGCCGCCGAGTTTTACGAATTCAGCCGTCACGCCGTCTTTCTTGCCCAACTCGTTCACGCGCGCGATAAAGGCAGGAGGAAAGCTGAATTCGCGCCCGCACATCAATCCAACTTTAGCCATGATGTCCTCCTCGTGACTTGTTCGGGGTCACTGCGCAACCCCGCACTCAGTTAATCGCGGCCGCCGAACTCGATTTGGCGTCCTGGACGCTTGCGCGAGTCTCCATCACCAGGTGGCGCACCACGTCCTTCAGGTCGCCGGTCTGCTGGTAGACGCGCAATTGGCGCTCCGCACTGGTTCCCTCGTTCAGGATCGTGTGGATGTATTCGACCGCGCTGCGGCTTCCGAGTTCGTCCACAACGTCGTCGATGAACTCCATCAGCTCGAGCATCAGCTCGCGCATCGGCACTTCCGCTTCCCGGCCAAAGTCGATCAGTTTGCCTTCGATGCCATAGCGAGCCGCACGCCACTTGTTTTCTTCGATCAAGGCGCGCCGGTAAATGCGCCAACTCTGGTTGCGGGTGTAGAGGCGATGCAATTTGACGACGATCGCCTGAGTCAACGCCGCGATGGCCACGGCTTCTTCCACACGCGTCGCAGTATCGAACATTCGGAATTCCAGCGTGCCGTAGGTAGGGTGCGGGCGGACATCCCACCAGATCTTTTTCCCCGTGTCGATGCAGTTCAATTTGACCAGCAGGTTGATGAAATTCTCGTACTCGCTCCACGACTCGAAAACTTCCGGGATTCCCGTGCGCGGGAAGCGGCGGAATACCGTCGTACGGAACGATTTCAAGCCGGTGTTGCGGCCCATCCAGAAGGGTGAGCTCGTCGAGAGCGCCAACAGATGAGGCAGGAAGTAGCGCACCATATTCATCAAGTCGATGGTCGTCTGCTTGTCAGGCATGGCGACGTGCACATGCATGCCGAAGATCAGCAACGACCTCGCGAGTTGTCCCATTTCTTCAACGATGTGCTGGTAGCGTTCACCGGGGGAAATCACCTGATCAATCCAGCTGGAGAAAGGATGCGTGCCCGCCGCGGCCACTCGCAGGCCGGTGCTTTCGGCGGCCATCACCAGTTCGCTGCGGGTGCGGTGCATTTCCAGCCGCAACTCGCTTACGTTTTCGCAAATTTTCGTTCCCGTTTCGACGATGGACTGATGCATCTCCTGCTTCACCAGGTCGCCGATTCCGCGTGCGGCAGCCGAGGTGATCAACTGGATCACGTGTGAGCGCAGCCCCAATGTATCCGGATCAATGATTTGGAATTCTTCTTCGACACCGATCGTGAAGCGGTGAGCCATAGTGGCCCTCCCGGCTGCTGGGTCTCTTGTGGGGACTTCGGAGCCATATCATACTCCTACGCCTGCAAAAAACACATGGTATCGGCCTCAATCGAACCGGATGTAAGCTTCGCTAAATTGGAATTGAGGGCGCCGATGGATCGGTCAATTTGGCTCTCGACGCAAATCCACGTCTGCTGAGACACTTTTCACATGCAAATCACGCCGTTTCGGATTGAAGAGTACATGGGCAAGCATGAATTTTCCGCCCGGTACCTGCTGTCCAGTTCCGATGCCGAATCGGTGACCATCGAGGAGATTCTCTCGCTCGAGCCCGGCGCTCACGATGCCTTCCTGAAGCACTGGTGCGGGTATACCGAGTCGCCGGGGGCGCCGTGGCTTCGCGAAGTCCTGGCCACAATTTACAAGACGATTCATTCCGATCAACTGGTGGTTGTCTCCGCGGCCGAAGAAGCGATCTTCCTTTTCTACCACGCGCTGCTGACGCCCCAAGATCACGCCATCGTCGAGACGCCTTGCTACGAAAGCGCGCTTACGCTGCCGAAGAGCATCGGCGCATCGGTCAGCGAATGGCGCCGCAAGCCGGAAGACGGCTGGGCCCACGACCTTGCTGCGCTGGAGGCAATGATTCGCCCGAACACCCGGGCGCTGTATATCAATACCCCGCACAATCCGACGGGGTTGCTGATGCCAGCGGAGATCTTCCACCGCGTGCTGGAGCTTGCCGCGAATCACAACATTTACGTCTTTTCGGACGAGGTCTACCGCGAACTCGAGCACGATCCCGCGACGCGACTGCCGGCCGCTTGCGATCTATATGACCGGGCCATCAGTCTCGGCTCGGTGAGCAAAACCTACGGCTTGCCGG
Organism: Candidatus Sulfotelmatobacter sp.; assembly: GCA_035487095.1. Taxonomy (GTDB): domain Bacteria; phylum Acidobacteriota; class Terriglobia; order Acidiferrales; family UBA7541; genus Acidiferrum. The sequence continues at coordinate 5,152 of DATHMM010000161.1, read as the reverse complement.
GACTTCGGTTGGCCTGGCTGGCGTCGCACGACAAGCAATTCCTGCAGAAGATTATTTCCCTGAAGCACTACACGACCATCTGCGCCAGCGCGCCGAGCGAATTCCTGACGGCGGTGGCTTTCCGGCACCGGCAGAAATTCATCGATAGGAATCTGAGGATTGTGTCGCACAACCTGAAACTGCTCGGAGAGTTTTTCGGCCGCCACAACAACCTTTTCGAGTGGACCGCGCCGAACGCCGCCACCATCGGGTTTGCTCGCTTTAAACCGCGACAAGATGTCCTTGAATGGTGCGAGAAACTGGTGCGCGATACGGGCGTCCTGCTGCTGCCGGGAACGGTTTATGATGAACCGCGGCACATCCGATTTGGTTACGGACGGAAAAATATGCCGGAGTCGCTGGAGCAGTTCGAGGCGTATCTGAAGTCGACTTCTTTTGCGCATTCCACGTGATACCAAAAATCGGCACCACAGGAAAATTGAACTGAAAAAAGGGCACCCGCGTGTACGGGCGCCCTTTTCATCGTTCCATCAGTTCGGTACGGCTTGCCGGCTAAGCGGCTCCCATCGAGCGCCTGGCCTGGAAGCATTCACGGCAAAATACCGGGCGGCCTTGCGTCGGCCGGAAAGGAACCGTAGTATCCTTCCCGCATTGCGAGCAGGTGGTCTTTGTTTCAGCGCGTGGAGCGGAACCCCCGCCGCCAGCGCCACCTTCCGCCCTCTTCGCTTTGCAACCCTTGCAGCGCTTGGGCTCGTTCTTGAATCCCTTATCGGCGAAAAACATCTGTTCGCCGGAGGTAAAAACAAACTCAGCGCCGCACTCCGAACACTTCAGGACCTTATCGTGGAATTCCATGACCCCGCTCCCCCTAGACCCATATCGGGCGGGGGGCCGGGCTCTTGCACGTCGGGCCGAATGAAGCGCTTGGACCTGTAGTCCGGGACAGCCGGGCGCGGATCCCTTGGGCCTGCGGGCATAGAATTAGAACAAACACCCAACTTGCTCTGCCTGATAGGGGCCTGATCCCGGAAGTGCGGCGCCGAGCCGCGTCACCAGCAGGAGGTTAGTCCTGTTCGCGACGCTGCTTTTTGCGCAGTCGCTTCCGCGAAAGCGCTTCTTTTGCCCGGCGCTTCTCGCCGGGTTTCATGTAGAAGCTGTGTTTCTTTATTTCCTTAATGATGTCTTCCTGCTGCACCTTGCGCTTGAAACGGCGCAGGGCATTCTCAAGAGACTCATTCTCCTGAATGACTACTTCTGCCAATGTACTTCACCCCAATTCCGGTTCGGATTGCCTTCAAGCAGTGCCGTCGCTGTTGTACCGCACTGCGCCTGAATACATTATCGCATGAGGTCGTTGGCTTCTTGTAGTCAATTCAACCTCACAAGTCAAGTAATCTTTCGATGGAACGCGGAAGGCTGGCGGATAGATAGCGCTGGAGTAACTAGTAATATTTGTATAACCGGACGCACGGCTGCCGCCCGCTTGCCACTGCTGGTACACTGGGGAGCCTCAAACTTCTGCTTCGGGAGCCGACCTCCATGCCCGATATGCGCGATGCGATTGGAGTACTTCTCGCCGGAGGTCAGGGCGAGCGATTGTGGCCGCTGACGCGAGACCGGGCCAAGCCCGCGGTTCCGTTTGGCGCGCTCTACCGCATTATTGACATCACCCTTTCCAACTGCGTGAATTCCGGGCTGCACCGCGTTTTTGTGCTGACGCAATACAAAGCCCTCAGCCTGACGCGGCACGTGCGCGCGGGCTGGTCGCCGCTGATGGGGCTGGGAGAATTCATCGAGGTGTTGCCGCCGCAGATGCGCGTGTCGCAGCAGTGGTACCAGGGCACGGCCGACGCGGTGTATCAGAATATCTATTCGATCGGGAGTGAGCGATCGAAGTACACGTTTATCCTGTCGGGCGACCATATTTACAAAATGGATTACGCCAAGATGCTGCAGCGGCACATCGATTCGGGCGCTGAGGTTTCGGTTGCGACGATTGAGGTTCCGGCGGCGGAGGCCGCGCGGCAGTTTGGCGTGATCGAGACTGACAAGGACTGGCGGATCGTGGGGTTCGAGGAGAAGCCGGCGGCGCCGAAGACCTCGCCACACAAGCCGACGCACTGCAACGCCTCGATGGGCGTCTACATTTTCAACACTCAATTGCTGATCCCGACGCTGATGGCGGATTCCGAGGATCCGAAGTCCGCGCACGATTTCGGCAAGGACATCATCCCTCGCATCATTTCCAAGCATCGCGTGTTTGCGTACAACTTCGTGGACGAAAATTCCAAGGAATCGCTGTACTGGCGGGATGTCGGCACGATCGACGCTTATTACGAAGCGAACATGGACCTGGTGAGCGTTTCGCCGGTGTTCAACCTGTACGACAAGGCGTGGCCGCTGCGCACCTGGCAGCACCAGTATCCGCCGGCGAAGTTTGTATTTGCCGACGCCGACCGCATGGGCATCGCGCTGGATTCGATTGTCGCGCACGGCTCGATCCTTTCGGGCGGGCGGGTGCAGAATTCGCTGCTGGGCTACGACGTGCGCGTGAACAGCTATTGCGAAATCACCGCGTCCCTTATTTACAATCACGTGAACATCGGACGGCATTCGCGGATTTGCCGGGCCATCATTGACCGCCATGTGAGCCTGCCGGAACGCACGGAGATCGGGTACGACCTGGAAGCGGACAAGCGACGATTCCACGTGACGCCTTCGGGCATTGTGGTTGTGGTGCGGCAAGAGTCGCTCATCGAGGAGCCCGAGTTGCAGTGAGGATTACGATATGGTTTGGTTTTTCAGAGATTTCTTGAATTTTGCCGCTTGTGTCGCTGTTGTGTATTTGTTTTATTCCAATTTCATTCCCTCAAAGCCAAAGACCTTCGAAGACTACATGGACGACTTTAAGCGGATGCGTCTTGGTCTTGGTTATATTTGCCTGGGAATCCTCGCCTTGCGCGGAATCGTTTGGGTCTTCGATCGCTTCTACCATACGTCCTAGTTTCCCCGCTCGAACGTTTCGCCGGTTGCCTCACCATCCGGCATTTCACATCCTTTGTTACAATGCTTGTTCACTTCCATCACTTAGGAGCCACCGTACTCATGTCCACAAAGATCGCCAAAGTCCGCGCACGGCAGGTTATTGATTCGCGCGGGAATCCCACCGTTGAAGCTGACGTTTACCTGGAGTCTGGCGCCTTTGGCCGCGCGGCTGTGCCGTCCGGCGCTTCCACGGGAGAGCATGAGGCGCTGGAACTGCGCGACGGCGACAAATCGAAATATCTGGGCAAGGGCGTGTTGAAAGCGGTCCACAACGCCAACACGGAAATTGCCAAGGCGGTGGCGGGTTCGGATGCCGCGGACCAGCGGGCCCTGGATCACAAGATGATTTCGCTGGACGGCACGCCCACGAAATCGCGGCTGGGCGCAAACGCGATTCTGGCGGTGTCCATGGCGGCGGCGCGGGCGGCGGCGGTGGCGCTGAAGCAGCCGCTCTACAAATATCTTTCGCGGTATTCGACGGATACTTCCGCGAACCTGCTGCCGGTCCCGATGATGAACATCCTGAACGGCGGCGCGCACGCGGACAGCTCGGTGGACTTTCAGGAGTTTATGGCCATGCCGGTGGGCGCTCCTTCCTTTAGCGAGGCGCTGCGCTGGGGCGTGGAGGTTTTTCATGCGCTCAAAGCCGCGCTGAAAAAGCACGGTTACTCCACTTCGGTGGGGGATGAAGGCGGGTTCGCGCCGAGCTGCAAGTCCAACGAAGAGGCGATCCAGATTGTGCTGGAGGCGATCAGCGCTGCGGGTTACAAGCCGGGCGAACAGGTGGCCATCGCGCTCGATCCGGCGGCCAGCGAGTTTTACGACAAAGCCAGTGGGAAATACGTCTTCAAAAAGTCGGACAAGTCCACTCATTCGTCGGCGGAAATGGCGGCGTACTGGACGAGCTGGGTGGAGAAATATCCCATCGTTTCGCTGGAGGACGGAATGGCGGAGGACGATTGGGCGGGCTGGAAGGCATTGACGCAGAGCGTGGGCAGCAAGACATCGAAGAAGAAAATTCAATTGGTAGGCGACGATCTGTTTGTGACGAATACCGAGCGGCTTTCGCGCGGGATCAATGAAGGCATCGCCAACGCGATTCTGATCAAGCTGAACCAGATCGGCAGCGTGACGGAGACGATCGACGCGATCGAACTGGCGCGCAAGGCGGGCTACAACTCGATCATTTCGCACCGCTCCGGTGAAACCGAGGATACCTTCATCGCGGATTTGGCGGTGGCCACCGCCGCAGGTCAGATCAAGACGGGGTCGGCCTCGCGTACCGACCGCATCGCGAAATACAACCAGCTATTGCGCATTGAAGAAGAACTGGGCGCGGCGGCGCGGTTCCCGGGCCGGTCAATTTTCCCGGCCTGAGAAGAAGGCGGCGCGAAGCGTCCGCGACAGTCGTCTGCCGCGCCCTTCGGCAAAGTTGAATCCCTGGACCCCGAATCGGTGGGAAGGTAACATGCGCTTACTTTCGGGGGGCCTGATGAGCAATCGTTATCGGTACGTCGCTACTGGCGTTGTCGTACCCGTTCTAATCGCGGCGTTCGGATTATTCGATCTAACGCAGAGGCCCACGTTCGCGACGCTCCATGGAATCGACGTTTTTCAATTGCTCGTTTGTGGAATGTGCCTGGGCATCGCGTTGACGGGATTCATCGAGTTTCTTCGCTCGCGCTCTAACTGATTTTGTCCGAGACGCTGTCAACCGCCTTTATGATCGTCCAAAATACTCAACACGGGATACGGAGTGCTTCCCTTAGCGAGCTTTAGATATGCCTGCCGCGACAAACTCGTTTTCGCCCGAACGCAACCTTCGCACGCGGGTCGCGCAAATCGCCGATGTCGATGCGATTGCCCGGCTCATCAACACTGCTTTTGTCGTCGAGCGGATTGCTTTCGACGGCGACCGCATCAATGCGCCAGGTGTCGGCGAACTCCTGAATAGAGGAGCATTCCTGCTGGGGGAAGACGCGGCGGGCTTGGCCGGTTGCGTGTACCTCGAGGTGCGCGGAGCGCGAAGTTACCTGGGGTTGTTGTCCGTCGATCCCGCGCGGCAAGGCATGGGTCTGGGCCGGTGGCTTGTCGCGGCAGCCGAGGA
>DATHMM010000160.1:0-19288 GCA_035487095.1 Candidatus Sulfotelmatobacter sp. | reverse complement strand
ATGGGCGATATTCGAATTCGGGGAAAATCGACGGAAAGAAAGTCGACAGTTGACAGTTCACAGTTATTAGTTTCGGAGAGGAATAGCCCAAGAGCACCAGGAATGGCTGTGCCACAGGGGCAAGATGTCACCCACGGAGGGTTAGCGGCGGTACAGCATTTGTGCATGAACGATGCGTCGAAGCTGGCAATCGGGCAGGCGCAGTATTCGGCGATGCTGTATCCGAGCGGCACGTTTGTGGACGACGTGATCGTGCACCGGCTGGGCGAGGACGACTACCTGCTGGTGATCAATGCGGGGACGCGGGAGAAGGATATTTCGTGGGTGCGCGAAAACACCAAGGGGATGGATTGCGTGGTGGAGGATTTGAGCGACGCGTACACGCAACTGGCGATTCAGGGGCCGCGGGCGGCGGAGGTGCTGCAGAAGCTGACGGACGCGAAGCTGGAGACGATCAAGAATTACTGGTTCACGCATGGAACGGTTTGCGGGCTGCCGAACACGCTGATTGCGCGGACGGGATATACGGGCGAGGACGGGTTTGAGATTTATGTGCCGTCGGACGTGGTAACGAGCGAGCGCGTGTGGAACGAAGTGTTTGCGGCGGGGAAAGAGTTTGGGATTCTGTCTTGCGGGCTGGGGGCGCGGAATACCTTGCGGCTGGAATCGAAGATGGCTTTGTATGAGCACGAGATCAGCGACAGGATCAATGTTTGGGAAGCGGGGCTGGACCGGTATTGCCATTTGGAGAAGGGCGCGTTTATTGGGCGGGACGCTTTGGTTCGGTTGAAGGCGGAGGGATTGAAGCGGGCGCTGGTGGGGCTGGAGATGGTGGAGCGCGGGATTGCGCGCGACGGGTACCGGTGTTTGGATGAAAATGGGAATGAGATTGGGATGGTGACCAGCGGGTCGCCATCGCCTACGCTGGGGAAGAATATTGCGCTGGCGTATGTGCCGCCTTCGATGACGGGGTTGGGGACGGAGATTTTGGTGGAGATTCGGGGGCAGAGGGTTAAGGCGGTGGTGGTGGGGACGCCATTTTATAAGAGGATCAGAACCCCAAGAGCACAGCCAGGAATGGCTGTGCCACAGTGAAGGTTCGGAACACGCGGATTTTTAACACAGAGGGCACAGAGGGGGATGGGCGAGGCCACCTGAAGGTGGCCGCTACGCGGGGCGGAGAAACCCAAGAAGGCGGCGTAAAGCCGCCCCTACGAGATTCGGTTGGGGCAAATACTTGGATTGAAGGAGCGGGACTATGGCATATCCGACGCAGTTTAAGTATTCGAAGGACCATGAGTGGATTGAGGTGAAGGGCGACGTGGCTACCGTGGGGATTACGGATTACGCGCAGCATGAGTTGGGCGACGTGGTGTTTGTGGAGTTGCCGGCGGTGGGCGCGAAGGTGACTGCCGGGAAGACGTTTGGGTCGGTGGAGTCGGTGAAGGCGGTCAGCGAGATTTATGCGCCTGCAAGCGGCGAAGTGACGGAAGCGAACGGCGCGCTGGTGAAGCAACCCGAGGCGATCAACACGGATCCCCACGGTGCGGGCTGGCTGATCAAGGTGAAGCTGGCGAATCCAGCGGAACTGGGCGCGCTGATGGACGCGGCGGCGTATGAGGCGTTCATCGCGGAGAAGCAGAAAGAAGCGTCCGCCTGATGCGCTACCTCCCGAAAAGCCCCGCGGAACGCCAGGAGATGCTGGCGGCCATCGGGGTGAAGAACGTAGAAGAGTTGTTTTCGTCGATTCCCGAAAAATACAGGTTGAAGAAGGCGCTGAACCTGCCGGGACCTTTCTCCGAGCAGGAAGTGATTCGCTATTTCCAGGAGCGCGCGAAGGAGAATTCCGGCGGGTACACGAGCTTCCTGGGCGCTGGTGTGTACAACCACCTGCGGTCGGTGGTGACGGACACGATTATTCAGCGCGGCGAGTTTCTGACGTCGTACACGCCGTATCAGGCGGAGATTACGCAGGGGACGCTGCAGGCGATTTTTGAGTTTCAGACGCTGATGTGCCAGTTGACGGGGCAGGAAGTGGCGAACGCGTCGATGTACGACGGATCGACGGCGACGACGGAAGCGGTGTTGATGGCCGAACGGCTGACGGGGCGGACGCGGGTGTTGGTGGCGCGGTCTGTGCATCCGGAGTACCGCGAAGTGCTGCGGACGTACGCGAAGAATTCCGGGCTGCACGTGGAAGAGATTTCGTACACGATGGCGGGGACGCTGGACACGAAGACGCTGAAGGCGGCGATTCGCGACGATGTTTGCGCGGTGGTGGTGCAGTCGCCAAACTTTTTCGGGACGATCGAATCGCTGGGGCCCCTGGCGGAGATTACACGGGCCGCGGGAGCAATGCTGGTGGTGGCGGTGGCGGAAGCGGTGTCACTGGGCGCGGTGCGGCCGCCGGCGGAAGCGGACATTGTGGCGATGGAGGCGCAGAGTTTTGGATTGGCGCCGAGCTATGGCGGGCCGTATGCGGGCGTGATTGCTTCGCGAGAGAAATACGTGCGGCAGATGCCGGGGCGGCTTTCGGGGCAGACGGTGGACAGCGAGGGGCAGCGGGGATTTGTGCTGACGCTGGCTACGCGCGAGCAGCATATTCGGAGAGAGAAGGCGACTTCCAATATCTGCACGAACCAGGCGTTGTGCGCGCTGGCGGCTACGGTGCATTTGACGTTGCTGGGCAAAGAGGGATTGCGGGAGCAGGCGGAGCAGAATTTGGCTAAGGCGCATTTTGCGTTGACAGAGTTGGAGAAGATTCCGGGAGTGACGAGGACTTTTTCGGGGCCGTTTTTTAATGAGTTTACGGTGGCGCTGCCGAAGTCGGTGAAGTTGGTGAATGCGGAGTTGTTGAAGGAGAAGATTGTGGGGCCGTTTGTTTTGGGGACGGCTTATCCGGAGTTGTCGAAGAATGCGGTGGTTTGCGTTACGGAGACTACTTCGCGGGGGGAGATTGAGCGGCTGGTTGCGGGAGTCCGAAAGGCGTTAGCGGTTTAAGAGAAAAGAAAGAGTTTTAACACAGAGGGCACAGAGGTCGGAGCACAGAGTTCGCAGAGAAGAGAAATGCAAGAAGGCGGCCTAAAGCCGCCCCTACAGGCGAGAGAAGAGTGGGGATGAGCGAGAAGATTAAGAAGGCTACGCGACATACGAATCAGAATGAGGGATTGATATTTGAGAAGTCGTCGCCGGGGAAGCGGGCGTTTGAATTGCCGCCGCTGGACGTGCCGGTGGTGGATCCCGCGAAAGCGCTGGGCGATGCGTACCGGCGCGGGGGAGTGGACGGATTTCCGGAGGTGAGCGAGATCGAGGTGATCCGGCACTTCACGCGGCTATCGACGTGGAATTACGCGATTGATCTGGGGATGTATCCGCTGGGTTCGTGCACGATGAAATACAACCCGCGGGTGAATGAGTTTGTGGCGAGGCTGGATGGGATTGCGACGGAGCATCCTTATCAGCCGCAGGAACTTTCGCAGGGTTGCTTGAAAGTGCTGCAACTGCTGGAAAAGTGTCTGCTGGAAATTACCGGGATGGATGCGATCACGCTGCAGCCGGCGGCTGGAGCGCAGGGCGAACTGACGGGACTGCTGCTGATTCGCGCGCATCACGAGAAGAATGGGAATCCGCGGAAGAGAGTACTGATTCCGGACTCGGCGCACGGAACGAATCCGGCGACGGCGGTGATTGCCGGGTATGAAGTGGAGAACATCAAGTCGAACGCCGAGGGCCAGGTAGACCTGGCGCATTTGCGCGAGCAGGTGACGGAAGACGTTGCGGCGCTGATGCTGACGAATCCGAGCACGCTGGGAATCTTCGAGCAGCAGATTCCGGAGATTGCGGAGATTCTGCACGCGAAGGGCGCGCTGCTTTATATGGACGGCGCGAACATGAACGCGCTGACGGGCGTGACGCGGCCGGGCGACCTGGGCGTGGACGTGATGCACCTGAATTTGCACAAGACGTTTTCGACGCCGCATGGCGGCGGCGGGCCGGGCGCGGGCCCGGTGGCGATGAAGAAAATTCTTGAGCCGTATTTGCCGACGCCGGTGCTGGTGGAAAAAGAGGGCGGACGGCTGGCGCTGGATTTCAACCGGAAGCAGAGCGTTGGGCGAGTGAAGGCGTTCGTGGGAAATTTTGGCGTGCTGGTCCGGGCGCTGGCGTACATTCTGGCGTACGGGCCGGGAGTGCGGCAGGCGACGGAAGACGCGGTGGTGAACGCGAACTATATTCGCAAGGGGCTGGAAGGCGTGTTTGATTTGCCGTACACGAAGCCGTCGATGCATGAGGTGGTGTTCAGCGACGCGATTCAGAAGAAGAGCGGCGTGAACACGATGGATATCGCGAAGCGGCTGATTGATTATGGATTTCACCCGTACACGACGGCGTTTCCGCTGATTGTGCCGGGGGCGCTGATGATCGAACCGACGGAATCGGAGTCGAAGGAAGAGCTGGATCTGTTTGTGGAGGCGATGAAGTCGATCGCGAAAGAGGCGGCGGCTACGCCGGAGCTGGTGAAGACGGCGCCGCATACGACGCGGGTGCGGAGGTTGGATGAGGTGGGAGCGGCGCGGAAGCCGGTGCTGAGGTGGAAAGCGGGAGAGAAGCGGAGCGAGGCGGCGGATTAGTTGAGAAGGAAGATTAAGAATTAACGCTGAGATCGCGGAGAGCGCAGAGTTCGCTGAGAAGAAAACCCAAGAGCACAGCCAGGGATGGCTGTGCTACAAGAGAAGAAGGCGGCCTAAAGCCGCCCCTACACGTCGGAAGCAGAACAAGCGGACAGGTTGAAGATTGGTAGCTTTGAGTGCACGGGTGTGCATACGTCACACGATTCCCTGCCCTGGGGCTGGTAGAATTTGGCTGGTGGGGACGGAAACGGGTTGGCGAAGCTATGAGCGCTGCGATTGACGCGTGGTTGCCCAAATCAGTTTTACTTCTGCGCGAATACAATTTTGAAAAATTCACGGCGGACTTGATTGCCGGCGTTACGGTGGGGCTGGTGGCGCTGCCGCTGGCGATGGCGTTTGCGATTGCGTCGGGAGTTTCGCCGCAGGCGGGGATCTACTGCGCGATCGTGACGGGATTCCTGATTTCGGCGCTGGGCGGATCGAAAACACAGATTGGCGGGCCGACCGGCGCGTTCGTGGTGGTGGTGCTGGGGATTATTTCGAGGTACGGGCTGGACGGGCTGTTTACATGCACGATGCTGGCCGGGTTGATCCTGGTGATTATGGGCGTAACCGGGCTGGGCAGCATGGTGAAATATTTTCCGCGTCCGGTGGTGGTGGGATTCACGAACGGAATCGCGATCCTGATTGCTAGCACGCAGATCCGGGATCTGTTCGGGCTGAGTATGGAGCATGTTCCCGGAGATTTCTTTCACCGCATGGGCGCGATCGCGGAGAATTTTCATACGCTGAACTGGGTGGCGACGCTGGTGGGGTTTGCTTCGTTGGCGGTGATGATCATCTGCGCGAAGTTTTTCAAGCGGATTCCGGGCGCGATCCTGGTGTGTTTTGGGGCGACGGCGGCGGTAGCGATTTTCCATTTACCCATTGAGACGATTGGAACGCGGTTTGGTGGGATTCCGAGCGGGCTGCCGCACCTGGCTGTGCCGCGGTTGCAGCCACAGCTTTTGCTGCACCTGCTGTCTCCCGCGATCACGGTGGCGATGCTGGGGGCGATCGAGTCGCTATTTTCGGCAGTGGTTTCGGACAAGATGAGCGGGGACAAACACAATCCGAACGTGGAATTGATCGCGCAGGGAGTGGCGAACATCTTTTCTCCGTTGTTCGGGGGGTTGCCTGCGACGGGTGCGATCGCGCGGACGGCGACGAATGTGCGGGCAGGAGCAAGAACGCCGGTGGCGGGGATGATCCATGCGCTGACGCTGCTGGCGGTGATTCTGTTTGCGGCGCCGCTGGTGAAGAACGTGCCGCTGGCGGCCCTGGCCGGGATTCTGTTCATGGTCGCCTACAACATGGGCGACTGGGGGGAAATTCCCGAGATTTTGAAATTGAGCATGGCGGATAAAAGCGTGTGGGTGCTGACGTTGACGCTGACGGTGCTGGCGGACCTGACGCTGGCGGTGGAAGTGGGGATGATTCTGGCGGCGTTCAGCTTTATCCGAAAGATTTCGATGACGACGACAGTTTCGAAAGTCACCGATGATTACATTGAAGACGGGCGGGCGCATATTTTGCAGGACAAGGACATTCCGGAGTATGCGGCGGTTTACCGGATTCATGGGCCGTTTCTGTTCGGGGTGACCGACAAGCTGGCGGAGGCGACCGAGGATGTTGCGGCGCTGCCGCCGATCGTGATCCTCCGGCTGCGCAATATGACGGCGGTTGATGCGACGGGGATCGCGGCACTTGAGGAGTTGGCCGAAAAATTGCGAGCGAGCGGACGCGCGATGCTGGTTTGCGGCGCGAGACCGCAACCCGAGGCGCTGATGCGCGAGGCGGGATTCGAGCGGCATATCGGGGCGGACAATATTTGCGCGAATATCGAGGAAGCATTGAAGCGCGCAGAGGAGATTCACAATCACCCAGCCGCGGTGACCGCAGGCACGCACCAAAACTAATAGTACGCAGTCGCGCAACCTGAAAAAACTTTCAGAAAGCGGCAGGGAAAGACGAAGTTTAGGCGCAAAATTGAGATGCGCTTGAGCACCACTTCAAGAAATTCCCTTCTTTCACCATCCGAACATCGAAACGTCTCTTTCCCGTAACAATCGCGGCCTAGTCTCGTCTAGCGAATCGCGGATCACGGTTTCGCGAGTCCCACCCAACTATTCAAAAGGAGAGCTACATGAGGAAGCAGTTATTGGCAGCAAGCCTGTCTCTCGGCTTGATTGCCTCCACAACACCGGCGCCCGCGCACGCCAACGACGACGAGGGTCATTCCCATATCAAGCACGTCCTGCTGATCAGCATTGACGGCATGCACGCGGTGGATTTCGAAAACTGCGCAAACGGCATCAGCGGGGCAAACGGCGGAGCACCCTACTGCCCGACGCTCGCTGCACTCGGCAAGACCGGGCTGAACTACACACGAACGACGACCTCCAGGCCGTCGGACTCCTTTCCTGGCTTGATGGCACTGGTAACCGGTGGCAGCCCCCGAACGGTAGGCGCGTTTTACGACGTGGCTTACGATCGCGTCCTCGCGCCACCTCTAGTAACCACTGGAAACGGCCTGCCTGGCACAAGCGACCCGAAAAACAACCCTGCATTGGCGCCCTGCGTCCCAAACCAGATTTACGGAACCCAGACCGAATATGAGGAGGGCGACGAAATTAACCAACTGCTGCTCAACGGAGGGAATCCGCAAGCTGCCAACGTTGCCGACGGCGGGGTTCCTGCAATTGATCCTAACAAACTGGTGCGCGATCCGTTCAACAACTGCCAACCCGTTTACCCTTGGAACTTCGTTCGTACCAACACCATTTATGGGGTGATCCACCAAGCGGGCGGCTATACCGCTTGGTCGGACAAGCACGCCGTTTACGCTGTTGTTTCCGGCCCCACGGGAACGAGCCAGCCAAGCAACGTGGATGATTACTATTCTCCGGAAGTCAATTCCAACCAGATTCCGTTGCCGGGTATAACCACGGCAGGCACGAACTTTGACTGCGGAACCATCAAAGCGAGCGGAGACGCAAAGACTCCGGGGGACGATTGGACGACCGATTTCGATGCCATCAAATGCTATGACCAGTTGAAAGTCAACGCGGTGGTGAACGAAATCAACGGTAAAAATCACCTCGGGACAAGTAAGGCTCCGGTCCCAGTGATTCTCGGCATGAACTTCCAGGCAGTCAGCGTCGGCCAGAAGCTTGTTAAGCCCGCGGCCCTACCTGCAGATCGCAACGACAGCAACTCCGGCGGTTACGAGGACGCCCAGGGTACGCCCAGGCCGATTATGGCGAAGGAAATCGTATTCGTGGATGCGGCGATCGGACAGATGGTCGCGGCGCTTAGACACAACGGCCTTCTGGAATCCACGGCCATCATTATTACGGCCAAACACGGACAATCGCCCGTTGACCCGAATCGCTTCTTCCCAATTCCCGGGAAAACTGGCAATGGTAACTCCCCCGGCGGTGTCATCGCGAACCTTCTCCCGGCGATTTACAGCAACGCCAACAATGGGCTCGGCCTGGCGGAAGACGATATTTCCCAGCTCTGGCTCGCGGATCCGACGCAGACCGGAAACGCAGTTAGCATGTTGGAAGCCGACGCAGTCGCGCCCCCAGGATGGGGTGCCGGGCAGATCTACTATGGCGCTTCACTGAACACGCTCTTTAACCCGCCGGGCGTGCCAAACAATCCCGGCCCGTGCTGCAAGCTGCGGGCAGGCGGGGACCCGCGTACGCCCGACATCGTCGCGATTCCAAACGTCGGCGTGGTATATACCGGAGGCGACAAGAAGCAGTCCGAACACGGCGGTTATGCGTGGGACGACACCAATGTGATGCTGTTGGTATCCAATTCACACTTTGAGGGACGCAGCATCAACAGCTTCGTGGAAACCGCTCAGGTAGCTCCCACCATCCTGAAGCTCCTGGGTTTTGATCCGAATGCCCTGGATGCGGTGCGAAGCGAAGGCACACCAGTGCTTCCGGCGGTGCAGTTCGGCTGGTAGAGACTGCAGCCGACAAAATGGAGAATGGGCGCCGGGTGGTTCCGGCGCCCATTTTTTTGCGCGCGGTCGATTATTGGAAATCGAAGAGCACAGGCAGGAATGCCTGTGCCACAAGAAAAAACCGCGCCCGGCTGGTGGGGTGCGGTTTTCGGTTTATGGATGGAGTGCTGGACCGAAACTTTTAGCGCGCCAGGCGGGGCGTCGGCTCAGGTGGGAGCGTGACGCCGGGGGCCTCAACGGGGCGGCCACCCTTGGCTTGCGTGGCTTTTGCAGTGACTGCCGGCTCGGGACGACGGACGGGAATCGCGACGTTTTCGCCTTCACGGACGAAGTGAAGATGGTCGTCGGAAGGCTCCCAGTCGATGCAGATCATGTCGCCGAGGCGAACCTGGTCGGTGGCGAGAAGATTGGCCATCGGATAGACGACGTGCCGCTCGATGGAGCGTTTCAAGTGGCGAGCGCCGTAGCGCTGGTCAGTGCCTTCCTGCAGGAGGAAATCACGGCCATTGGTGGTGACGCGGAAAAGGAACTGGCCCTTGGCGGTTTCAAGGACGCGCTGCTGAACCATGGCGAGTTCGATATCGAGAACCTGCTCGAGCTGTTTGCGATGCAGGGGGTGGAAGACGACAAGCTTGTCGAGGCGGTTCATGAATTCGGGAGAGAACTTGCGGCGAGCGGCTTCGACGGCGGTGCGCTCGACCTTTTCGTCGAGATTGGTGGTGGGCTTGTCATTGGACTTGATGAAGCCGTAGCCACCGCCCATGAGTTCGGTGATTTCCCCGCCGCCGAGGTTGGAGGTGAGGAAGATGACGGTTTGGGAGAGATCCACACGGCGATTGTCGCCGAGGGTCAACGTGGCCTTGTCCAACATGCCGAGGAGGAGCTGCCAGAGGGCGTCGCTGGCCTTTTCGATTTCGTCGAAGAGCAGGAAGGAGAGCTTGAGCTTGTCGGAATGCGAGGCGGCCAGGGCTTCCTGGGTGATCAAAGGATGAGTTTCGCGGTGGCCGAGATAGCCCGGGGGCGAACCGATCAACTTCGCAATTTCGTGAGAGTGCTGGAATTCGGCGCAGTCCACTTTAATGACCATGCGCGGGTCGCCAAAGAGAATCTCGGCGGCGGCTTCGACGATGCGGGTCTTGCCGGAACCGGTGGGACCCAGAAAGAGCAGATTGCCTACGGGGCGGCCTGGGGAGTTGAGGCCAGCGCAGAAGACCTGATAAAGGTCGACGAGCGCCTGCACGCCTTCCTCCTGGCCAACGATCTTGGCGCGGAGCGACTGGTGAAAATCACGCGTATCGTTGCTGCGGATTGTCGGATCCAGTTGTTGCCTGGCAGCTGCTTTCATGGCGTCTTCCCCGAACGATGATGGCCGCTTGCCTCACCGCTCTCCCCGCAAGCGTCAAGATTTGAAAATCTCAACGATGCAGATATTGGGGGAAGAGCATGGGGCGTGCCAATTCGAGGGAAAGGTTGTGGATTTCGAAAAGGCTGCAACGTCAATGAGATAGGGGTGTTGCCATTGTGGAAACCGTCTCACGCGGTGAGAAGGTGTCCCGATAGTGTCCAAAAATGAGAGGGATGAAACAGATTGTGTCAATTGAGGGGTGACGGAAAGAGGTAGCGGGGACGGGAGAAGATTGACGGATTGAGCAAATAGGATGGGTTGGGAGCTCGGACGGAGTGCTCAAAAGCGTGAGCTTCGCTCCCGCACTCAAAAGCCGGAATGGCCGATCTGCTGGATATAGGCCAGAAGCGTGGAGAGGAGAGAAAACCCAAGAAGGCGGCCTAAAGCCGCCCCTACAGGTTAGCGAGGTTCCTTTTTGCGGCCCAAGAGGGATTGCCGGGCTACGGCGGGCGAGGCCGCAGAAACTGACGGAGGTGCTGAAGCTTCGCCGGCGACCGCTTCGGCGGGGGTGTCTTTGGCGAGGCCGTCCTCAAGGGGTGCGGCGCTGGTAACCAGGGTTCCCTCGGGGTTTTCCGGGGTGACGATGGCGCCTTCCTTTTCGCGGACAAAGGTAAGTTCTTTGCTGGCGCCGTCCCAATCGACGCGGACGAGATCGCCAAGATTCACCTGCTGAGTGGCCAGCAGGTTGGCCAGAGGGTAGACGAGGAAGCGCTCGATGGCGCGTTTCAGGTGGCGGGCGCCGTAACGCTGGTCGGTGCCTTCCTGGAGGAGGAAGTTGCGGCCGGAGTCGGTGACACGGAAAAGGAATTTGTTGGTGGCAGTGTCGAGAACGCGTTTCTGGACCAGGCCGAGTTCGATGTCGAGAACGGTTTCGAGTTCGGCCCGCTTGAGCTGGCGGAAGACCACCATCTTGTCGAGGCGATTCATGAATTCGGGGGAGAACTTGCGGCGCGCAGCTTCGACGGCGGTGCGCTCGACCTTCTGGTCAATGTTGGTCTGAGGCTTGTCGTCGGACTTGATGAAGCCGTAGCCGCCGCCCATGAGATCGGTGATTTCATTGGCGCCGAGGTTGGAGGTCATGAAGATGACGGTTTGGGAGAGATCGACGCGGCGGTTGTCGCCGAGCGTAAGCGTGGCTTTATCGAGCATGCCGAGAAGGAGCTGCCAGAGAGCGTCGCTGGCCTTTTCGATTTCGTCGAAGAGCAGAAAGGAAAGCTTGAGCTTGTCCGTGTGATTCGCGGCCAGCGCTTCCTGGGTGATTAAAGGATGAGTTTCACGGTGGCCGAGATAGCCCGGGGGCGAGCCGATAATTTTCGCGATCTCGTGGGAGTGCTGGAACTCGGCGCAGTCGATTTTGATGACGGCGCGGGGGCTGCCGAAGAGAATTTCGGCGGCGGCTTCGACGATGCGGGTCTTGCCGGAGCCGGTGGGGCCGAGGAAGAGCAGGTTGCCGACGGGGCGGCCGGGGGAGTTGAGTCCCGCGGTAAAGACCTGGAACAGCTCCACGAGCGCCTGAACGCCGTCATCCTGGCCGACGATTTTCGCGCGCAGAGCGTTTTGAAATTCAATGGTGTCCGCGCTGCGGATACTCGGATTTAGAGAAACATCGCCTGTCGCCATGACCGCCTCCCTAGCGCCCCCGGAAATCCGGAGACGCAGATCCGAACCGGCCGCCTGCCCGGTGCAGTCTCTTCAGATGGTCTTTGGAACCGAACTGATCGAGCTTCACCTGGATGGTGGAGTGGAGAAGCCGCAATTGAACGAGCAACTCTCGCGCCACCGTGGGCGATTCGGAAAGCCTGAGCATCTGGGGAAACAGATCCGCCAGATCAAGATTGAGACTGCGGAGGGCCTGAACGAGTTTCTGAACGGCCGGGGATTGAGGGTCAGCGAGATCGATCTGGCTGCCCAACTGTTCGCGAAGGGAGCGCCAGTTGAGATCGATGAAGGGATGCTTCTTGGAGACTGCTTTGACGACGTCGTCGGTGATCCGGGCACGGTCACCGAGGCGGGCGAGGTGGAGTTGCCGCACTTTTCCGCCGCGGCGCACATTGTGCACCAGGTAATAGGCGTTTCCTTTGCGACGGACAAAAGCCATGCTGTCCTCGAAAGTGCGACGAGACGCAGGTAGGTGCCGCGTCCCGGTCGTAGTGTATGGGAATTCCACTACGCATATCAAGTTTGGATGCGGCGTATGAGTAAAGGTTGCCGACCTCCGCGTTGGAAACATGGTTGCGCGGGACGCGCCAAAAACTGCATCGGATTTTTCGCTGCGCTTCATTGAACTTTCCTCTGCGCGCGGTATCCCTTGTTGAGAAGCTTGCCATACACTCTTTAGAACACGGGCGGGGCGGAAAGGTCGCTTGCCCGGCTGTCAATTCTCCTCTAGTATTTTTTTACTATGAGTTGGGATCCTGTTTACAAGCTGGTGAAACAAATTCCGCGCGGCCGGGTTACTACCTATGGGGCGCTCGCCAAGGCATTGCGTTTACGCGGCGGGGCGAGGACCGCGGGCAGGGCCTTGGCGGCGACCCCTAACGGAAGAGGGATTCCCTGGCATCGCGTGGTGGGTGAGCGGGGGAAACTGCTGATTCCGGAGCCGTATGCCTCCCTGCAGAGAAAACTCCTGGAAAGCGAAGGCGTGAAGATCGTGGAGTTTCGCGTGGATTTCGCGAAGCATGGGTGGGGGCCTAGGGGCACCGCGAAGAAGGCGAAGAAGAAAGCCGTTGGGAAGAAAAAGAAGGCGCGCTGAGATGAGATTTTCACGACACCCGGATTTTCAGCCCCTCCAAGAAGGCTGGCTTAAAAGACCAGCGCCACATTGAAGAATGCAGAGAGAAGAGCGCGGAAGCAAGAGCTGCGGTACCATAGTTAATTCCGAATGACGGCGAATCCCATTTTGCAGGTGGAAAACCTTGTGAAGCGCTACGGCGACGTGGAAGCCGTGCGCGGGGTCAGTTTCTCGGTGGAAGAGGGCGAAGTGTTCGGGCTGCTGGGGCCGAACGGCGCGGGGAAGACGAGCACGGTGGAAGTGATGGAAGGCTTGCGCGTGCCGGATGGCGGGCGCATTTCGGTTTGCGGGATTGACCCGGAAAAAAATCCAACAGAATTGAAGCATGAGATTGGGGCAACGCTGCAGTCCACTTCCCTGCCCGATAAATTGAAGGTGGGCGAGGCGCTGCGGCTGTTTGCGGGATTTTACAAGCGGACGCGGAATCCGGACGACCTGCTGAGGCGCTTTGGGCTGGAAGAAAAGCGCAACGCGTTTTATAACCAGCTTTCGGGCGGGCAGAAACAGCGGCTGGCGCTGGCCATGGCTCTGGTGAACGATCCGCGGGTGCTGTTTCTGGACGAGCCAACGGCGGGGCTGGACCCTCAGGTGCGGCGGGAAATTTACGACATTATCGAGGAGTTGAAGCGAGAGAAAAAGACGATCGTGCTGACGACGCATTACATCGAGGAGGCGGAGAAGCTTTGCGACCGGGTGGCGATCGTGGACCACGGAAAATTGATCGCGACGGGCACGCCGCGGGAATTGAAGGAGCGTTCGGCGAATACGACGCGGATTGAGGCGCGGCTGGCGAGGCCGGCTTCAAACGGCGTGCTGAAAAATCTGGATAGCGTGGTGGAGGCGCGACAACTGGACGATGTGTACGTGCTGCACTGCCAGAAGACGGCGCCGGCGATTGTGGCGCTGGTGAAGCATCTGGAGGCGGAGAACAACGAACTGGTGAGCCTGGAGATTGCGACGCCTTCGCTGGAAGACGTGTTCATCGAGCTGACCGGACGGAGGCTGCGGGATTGAAGACGATTCTGACACTGGCGGCGATGCGCATTCGGATTACGCTGAGGAACAAGGCGTTCCTGTTTTTCAGCCTGGTGATGCCGATGGCGTTTTTCTTTTTGTACGGGAGCGTGCTGGCCAAGGGAGATATTCCGAGGGTGCGATACCTGCTGGGGCCGGTGATTGCAATGTCGGTGATGGGGACGTTTTGGGGATTGAGCGCGCAGATCGTGACGTGGCGCGAGCAGGGGATTTTGCGGAGGTTCCGGCTGGCGCCGATTCCGGCGAGCAGCATGATCGGGTCGAGCGTTCTGGCGAACATGCTGCTGATTTTGCCGACGGTGATCCTGGAACTGGGGCTGGCGCGGTTTGTTTATCACCTGAAGGATTTTGGAAATCTTGGCGGCATTATTTTCCTGTCAGTGATTGGGATTGGAGCGTTCGCTTCGCTGGGGCTGATTGTGGCCAGCGTGACGAACACGATGCAGGAGACGCAGATCATCAACCAGTTGCTGTGGTTCGCCCTGATTTTTCTTTCCGGAGCGACGGTGCCGATTCCGGTGCTGCCGCACGCGGCGCAACGCGTGGCCCTGTTTCTTCCGGCGACGTACCTGGTGACCGGACTGCAGCAGGCGATGGTGCACCACGCGTCGCTGTTGTCGTTGGGCGCGAATATTGGATCACTGGTGGCATGGGCGGCCCTGGCATTCACGATTTCTTCCCTGCTCTTCCGGTGGGAGCCGGAAGCGAAATTGCCGCGGAATGCGAAGTTGTGGGCGGCATCGACGATTCTGCCTTTCCTGTTGCTGGGCGTTTGGGAGAATTACAACGGGAAGTTGCTGAAGGATGCAGCGG
Source organism: Candidatus Sulfotelmatobacter sp. (assembly GCA_035487095.1). GTDB lineage: Bacteria > Acidobacteriota > Terriglobia > Acidiferrales > UBA7541 > Acidiferrum. The sequence goes on along the minus strand of DATHMM010000160.1, from coordinate 4,595 downwards.
CGATGCTGGAGGAGAGGCCGGTGGAGAAGGCACCGGCGGCGACACCGGCGGCACCGGCGGCGACGAAACCCTGATTAGGAATCTCAACCGGCGCGCTGGCCTGTGTGGCTCGTTTAGCCTCTTAGTGTAGACCGTAAAAGCGACAGCTTCGCTTTCGCACTCCAAAGGTTCCAAATTGGCTGATTGGGGTTGCGCCGACTTTGGTCGAACGCGTTGACGCTTGGGGGACGCTCTTCTATCCTGAAAGTGGAAGGCGGCAAGCGAAAATACCGAGGGAGACCTGGCAATGCCTGTACAAAAAAGCGAGAAAATCTGGCACAACGGGAAGTTCATCAACTGGGATGACGCGAAGCTGCACGTGCTTTCGCACGTTGTGAGTTACGGGTCGGGCATTTTTGAAGGCATTCGCTGCTACGAGACGCCGCAGGGTCCGGCGATTTTCCGGCTGCGCGAGCACATGCAGCGGCTCATTAACTCAGGGCGGATTTACCGGATGGAGCTTCCTTACACGGTCGACGAGTTCAGCAGCGTGGCTTGCGAACTGGTGCGGCTGAACAAGCTGGGCGCTTGCTACGTGAAGCCAATCGTGATCCGCGGCTATGGCGAGGTGGGAGTGAACCCGCTGAATTCGCCGATTGAGACGTACATGGCGTGCTGGAACTGGGGATCGTACCTGGGGCCGGAAGCGCTGACGAAAGGCGTGGATGTGTGCGTGAGTTCCTGGACGCGGATTGCGCCGAACACGCTGCCTGCGATGTCGAAGGCGGCGGCGAATTACATGAATTCGCAACTGATTCGCATGGAAGCTTCGCTGAATGGATTTGCGGAGGGCATCGCGCTGGATTCGGGCGGGCACGTCAGCGAAGGCTCGGGGATGAATATTTTTCTGGTGCACGACGGGACGCTTTATACGCCGCCGCTGGCGACGAGCATCCTGCCGGGGATTACCCGCGACGCGATCATGAAGATCGCCGCGGACATGAATATTCCGTCGAAGGAATCCGCGATTCCGCGCGAGATGCTGTACATCGCGGACGAAGTGTTTTTTGTGGGGACGGCGGTGGAAGTGACGCCGATCCGGTCGGTGGACAAAATTGTGGTGGGCAAGGGCGGCGTGGGCCCGATTACGCGGCAAATTCAGCAGGAATTTTTCGCGCTGACCAGCGGGAAGAAGGCGGACCGGCATGGATGGATGACGCCGGTGAATGCGCCGGTGGTTGCGGCGAGGTAGGAACGCAATCAGTAATCAGTAATCAGTAATCGGTAAGGGGCGATCGGATAGCAGCGATCAGGAAGCAGGAGGCGCTTGCCCGACTTGCGCGTGGAGCGAAATTCCCTTCCGCGATCCAGAACTGTTTGCTTACTTGGCGCCGGTTCTCATTCGCTGTCACCCAGCTTCTGCCATCTTTCCTACTGATTACTGATTACCGATTACTGATCCTGTTATCTGCTCGCTGCTATCTGATCGCTGCATCTTTCCCGCTTCGTTGCTAGCGCCCGCTTCCAAATCCAGCTAAAATCCGATGCGTCGCGTTGCACTTTGCTGGTTGCCGGGAGGCTTCTGGATGTACAACCTCACTCAAAAATTGACCGCCGAGTTCATTGGAACGTTTGCCCTGGTATTTTTCGGGGAAGGCGCGGTGTGCGTGGATATGCAGTTGCGGACCAACGCGACGGGGGGAATCGGATTGCTGCCGATTGCGCTGGCGCACGGGCTGGCGATTGCGATCATGGTTTCGGCGCTGGGACATATTTCGGGCGGGCACTTCAATCCGGCGGTCACGATTGGATTCTGGGTGACGAAGAAGCTTTCGACGCTCGACACATTGTTTTACTGGCTGGCGCAGCTGGCGGGCGCGACGGCGGCGGCGTTTTTGCTGCGCGCGGTGATACCGGAGGAGGTGTGGCGCAGCGTGGCGCTGGGCACGCCGGAATTGATGCGGGATTTTCCGAGCTGGGCGGGGCTGGCGTTGGAGGCGACGACGACGTTCTTCCTGGTGTTTGTGGTGTTTGCGACCGCGGTGGATGAGCGCGGGGCGTTCCGGGCGATCGCGGGATTTGGGATCGGATTGACGATTGTTTTGGGGATTATGGTGGCGGGGCCGTACACAGGCGGAGCGTTGAATCCGGCGCGGGCGTTTGGGCCGGCGCTGGCTTCGCATCATTGGCTGAACCAGTTGATTTATTGGGTGGGGCCGTTGGGCGGAGGATTTTTGGCGGGGTTGGTTTATGATTCGTTGTTTTTGAAGCCGAGCGAGGTTTAGAAAGGCCGGGCCGGGCGAGCCCGGACACCTCAAGAGCACAGCCAGGAATGGCTGTGCCATAAGAGTAAGAAAAGCCAGGAAGGCGGCATAAAGCCGCCCCTACTCGAGGACCTGTACATCGGACTAGGTAACTAAGGCGCAACTGGGAATTGCGCGTTGCTTGTTGAGGCCACCCGCGGGTGCTACGTTCGGATGAGGAATTGCATCCTTGCGGGGTGTCTGCACATGGCTCTAAGCATTGACGACCTGTTGCGTCGCGCGGTTGAAAATAAATCCTCCGACTTGCACCTGAAGGTCGGTAACCACCCCTATCTGCGCGTGGACGGCTTGCTGACGCCGATGAGCGACGTGCCGCGCATCACGCCGGAAGAAATGCTTTCGATGGCATTCAGCATGATGACCAACCGGCAGAAACAGAAGTTCAAAGAGACGGCTGAGTTGGACATGGCGTACGGCGTGGCGGGCCTGGGCCGGTTCCGCGTGAACGTGTTTCAGCAGCGCGGCAACGTGGGGATGGTGCTGCGCGTTATTCCTACCAAGATTCGAACCGTGGAAGAGCTGAACCTGCCCTCGGTGATCACCAAGATTTGCGAAGAGCAGCGCGGGCTGGTGTTGGTGACCGGGACGACGGGTTCCGGCAAGTCCACGACGCTGGCTTCGATGATCGACCGCATCAACGCAGACCGCGCGGACCACATCATCACGATTGAAGACCCCATCGAGTTTCTGCACCGCGACAAGCGGAGTTTTATTAATCAGCGCGAAGTGGAAGTGGACACGGCGAACTTTTCCTCGGCGTTGCGCGCCGGTTTGCGCCAGGACCCGGACGTGATTCTGGTCGGCGAAATGCGCGACCTGGAAACGATTTCGACCGCGCTGCTGGCCGCGGAAACGGGCCACCTGGTGTTTTCGACCTTGCACACTTTGGATGCGACGGAAACGATTCAGCGTATTATCGCGGTCTTCCCGCCGCCGGAGCAGAAGCAGATTCGCTTGCAGATGGCGGCCACGTTGAAGGCCGTGGTTTCGCAGCGCCTGGTGCGGCGCGCGGACGACAAAGGGCGCGTTCCTGCGGTGGAAGTGATGATTGCGACGGCGTACATCAAGGATTGCATTATTAATGCGGACAAGACGCGACTGATTCATGACGCGATTGCGGCGGGGACTTCGCAGTACGGGATGCAGACGTTCGACCAGTCGCTGTTTGATTTATACACGAAGGAACTGATCACCCTCGATGAAGCTCTATCGCGGGCTTCGAACGCGGATGAGTTCAAGCTGCGCATTCAGGGTATTCGTTCGGCTGCGGATGCCGCGCGCGAGGAAATGGCCTCGCAGATGGCGGATTTCGAGCGGTTTAGCCGGAAGTAATCGTGGCGATGGACGCCGCTGCCGAAGACGTCTGACTTCTGAAATACAAACCACCTATTGAGTGCGAGAGCAGGGCTCTCGCTTTGCAATTTGAACATGCGCGTCCAAATTGTGTCTGGGAGGTAGTGTCGAACCGTAAAAGCGGGAGCGTTGCTCCCGCACTCCAAAAGGGAGCGCGCCGCGACCTGGTGCGGCGCGCTTGGGCGGAAAACGGGGACACGGCTTAGTTGAAGTAAGCGGCGTTTTTCTCGATGAAGGGCTGCAGGGCCGCTGGTAGTTGTGTCAGAACATGGACGGAGTCAGCCGGGCAAACTGCGATGCAGGCCCCGCACGCCACACATTCCTCGGGATTCACATAAAGTTGCGGGACATCGGCAAACCCGGCCTCGTCTTTGGTCGGGTGAATGCAGCCGGCCGGACAAGCTTCGATGCAGTACCCATCCTTTGTGCAGGTGTCGATGATGACGGTGTCCATGCGAGAGTCTCCCGTTGGGAGAAGGAGCAAGAGCCGTGCCAGACGGGATCGGGAGCGGTGCGCTTTCCCTTCAAGGACTTGTGAACATGAAGTGGACCGTGGACTCGAACGGTCTGCGTGAGGTGGCGCACGCTGCGGATGTTCACGCAGCACTTCCCTTCCCGGTGCGGGGTTCTTTACTTCGCCGGTTGTTTGCCCCATGCTCTGACGTATGTTCGGGAAACCTCGGCAATTGGAAACCGAAGCGCAGGTGTACGACGCCGCGATCAAGATCTTGATGCGGCGGGCGCATTCAGTGCACGAGATGAAGAAGGCGCTGGCGCGGCGCTGCGAGGACGAAAAGATTGTGCGCGGCGTGGTGGAGCGGCTGAAGCGGGAGAGCCTGCTGGACGATGCGCGGTATGCGAAGCAGTTTACGCGGCTGCGGACGGAATCGCGCAAGCAGGGGGAATTTCGGATAGCGCGGGACTTGCGGGCGCGCGGGA
>DATHMM010000159.1:0-27762 GCA_035487095.1 Candidatus Sulfotelmatobacter sp. | reverse complement strand
TTTCATTTTTGCGTACAGCGGCTGAAGGACGCTCACTCCGACCGCGCGGTCTCCCGCTCGGAGCGCATCTTCAATATTCCAATCCTTCCGGATGTCGCCGCCGGCGTCGAGAATGCCGCGCAGCGCCTGCTCCAAACCCTTTGCGTTGTTTGTCTGGCGGCGAATCTCAACATCAGCCAGGAGGCAAAACAGCGCTCCTCCCCAGTAGGTTCTTCCCCAGGTGTGCGTATGATCCAGTCCGCGATCTCCAACCTGAGGAAGGCCTTGGGGCATGTCCCGAACAAGATCAAGCCACATCTGCTCCGCTTTGAGATTCCCCGCTTGAATCCGAGCGATTGGTTCGACATAGGTGGCAATTCCTTCTTCGATCCAATGATGTTTTTCGTCCACGGAGGGAAAGGCCAGGTGAACCATTTCGTGGGTGAGCATCCAATCGGAGGCGAACTCCGATGGAGAAGTGTGATTGCCGGCGCCGATGGTGATCTGGGCGCCACGCTCGCCAAAGGTCATGCCGTGGCGTATGCCTCTGCCTTCGAAGGGAGTGATGCGAATCGAAACCTGGGGCACGGGAAAACGCCCGTAATAGGCGGTCACGGACTCGGCGGCAGACTTGACCCAGCGAAGAATGTCCTGGGCCAGCGCGGCGGGAGAGTTCCCTTCGATCACGAAGTCAATTCGAGCGTTTCCGATCACCAGACGGGAAGTCATCTGATCCTCGGCAGCCAGACGAGGGAAACAAGCCATAAAGAGGAGCACAGCGAGGGCCGCCCGGTAAAGGAAGCCCGCAGTAAAAGTTGGGGGCATTTGATAACCATAAGAACGGTGACGCCAAAGAAGCGCGCGGATCAGGCTGGAATTGAGTTCGCTTGCTTCACCCGTTCGGAACCAAAGAAAAAGGTGATGGCCGAGTCCGCGGAGAGCCTGCCGGCGCCAAAGATCAGCACGATTAAAGCAACCATCAGAAACGCGAAGGGGGCGGCGGCAACGAATTTGTCCGGATCGGAAATGAAAGAGAGCAGCGCCTCGCGATCCCCGATGACGTAAGCCATGACCAGATTCACGGTGAGGACCAGGCCCGTGATCCGGGAGGCCAGGCCCAGGGCCAGGAAAATCCCGCCGAAAAACTCGACGCAGGCGATGAAATCGGCCATTTGCGCCGGCATCGGCAAGCCAAGACTCCCGAAGTATTCCGCCACATTCGAAAGATGGTGGAGCTTGCCCCAACCGCTCTGTGCAAGCTGCCATCCCCAATAAAGCCGCACAAGCAGAAGAAACGGCGACTGAAAGTAAGAAACCAGCCCGAAGAACAGGTCGTGCAACTGCCTGACTTTTGCTATCAGCTTGCCCATGATTTTCGCCTAAGCCCTTTTCTCGACGGCTTCTTTGCCGCGCACGTTTTCCCCGGGTCTGCAAAACCATCCCAGAGCCGCCCAGGTCTGAAACGAGTGTTGAACAAATGCCGCGCGATCGGCCGCGGGGACGGAACTCTTGCGAAACGCCAGCCCGATGGCGCGTTCGATCGTCTTCCCGCTACGCAATGCGCCGAGGAGCGTGAATTCTTCCGGCTCGATGCGGCGAAAATATACGGAGAAATCCAAACGGTGAACCGCCAGGAAAATTTTCGCCGGTTTAAGCTTTGCAACGGCCCGGACCTTGCTCCGTTTTTTCCGCTCCTGAACCGCATTGCTCGCAAAATCCTGCGCTTCGTCCCCGTGTTTCACTTCCAGGAGCAGATCGTCCACCGGATAGTGCAGTTCCAGGAGTTGTACATAGGGCTGAATGCTCAGTCGGAGATTCGCGGCATTCAGCTCACGGACATCCTCCGCGCGAAGGGCGGGCTTTGCCTGACTGTCGAAAGCCTCGATGTCCGCCCATTCGAGGCGAACCATATCCAGCGCAAGCACGCGCCTTTCCCGTATCCAGCGCGGATTCCGGCCCAACCAGTTTTCCAATTGCGAACCCAGGTTCCGAAGAGTAAACGAGCGCGAGGGGCAATCCGCAAGATAGACCCTGCACATGGCTTCGAATCGCCGCCCGCCGAGAACGGCTCGCAAACCGGGAAAGTCCTCGGTCAGGCTGCCGAGAACACGAAACCAGTATTGACGATTGTAAATTTCGAGGCGTTCGAAGGAAGTCAGACGGTCATTCGGCTTGATGTACCGGGCGGCGTAAACACTCATGCGTCCGCCGCCGGGTGCCTTGCGCTGCATGCGTTCAGACCGCGTGAGGGGTTGCATCACGGCGCGGGCAACGGCCCGCTGGAGAGTGTGGAGCTTCATACCGCCACCGCCAGAGATTTGCCCGCGAGGAAGCGGTTGGCCTTCAAGGCTTCCCTGTGAACTTCCTGAAAGGAAGGGATGCTATCGTCCCATTCGAGAAGTGTCGCGGTGTGCCCAGCTTGCTGAATGGCGCGTTCGTAGAGTTTCCAGACGGGGTCGATCACCGGATGGTCATGTGTGTCCAAAATGTACTTTTGGAATTTTGAGTGGCCGGCGATATGAATCTGCGCCACACGATCCGCAGGAACGCTGTTGATGTATGTCAGCGGATCGAAACTGTGGTTTCGGGATGAAACATAGATATTGTTCACGTCCAGGAGAATTCCGCAGTCAGCGCGTTCCACGACTTCGTTCAGAAACTCCCATTCGGTCATCTCGGAGACATGATATTCGGCATAGCTACTGACGTTTTCGACCGCGATCGGGATTTCGAGAAAGTCCCGGACCTCCCGAATCTTCTGTGCCGTGAGCCGGGCCGCTTCAAACGTGTACGGCATCGGCAGCAAATCATGGGTGTATCTGCCATCCACGCTGCCCCAGCAGAGGTGGTCGGAGAGCCACGGAGTGTTCGTACGCTTCACCAACTGCTTCAACCGGCGGAGATGTTCACGGTCAGGCTTCTCCGCGGATCCGAAATACATGGAGACGCCGTGCTGCACGACTTTGTATTGCTCGAGGATCTGATCCAGGATGTGCAGCGGCCGTCCGCCATCGATCATGAAATTCTCAGAGATAATCTCAAACCAATCGACCACGGGCTTGCGAGAGAGAATATGGTCGTAGTGGGGAGCACGCAGGCCAATTCCTATCCCGTAATCTGTAAAGCCGTTAAACCGATTTCCCGACATATTCGTTTCCGCTCTCTTCCCGATGGATCGAGGGCCAGGAGACGTTCTCCTAACCCTCTTACCGGATCGTTGCTGGTTCCAGACTACGCCGCGGGTGGCTTGGAGCCATCGGTCGCGCAACCGCCCTTGCCCTTGCAAGAGTTCTTGCCTTTGCAACCGTTGTCGCCGGCCTTGCAGCCGCCCTTGCCCTTGCAGGAGTTCTGGCCTTTACAAGCGTGCTTTTCCTTGACCTTCTTGTCGTCTTTCTTGTCCTGGTCCTGGCTCTGATCCTGCGCGCTGAAAGAAGTCTTCAGCGAGGGGAGCAGATTTGAGGCCTTAATCGCTGGAGCGGTCCCGCCGAGCAATCCCGCGAACGCCGCACCAGCCAGCAGAGCCTTGGTCGTCTTGGTCATATTGAGTAGTCTCCTGTCAATTAGAATGAGGTGCCAAACACCATCCGGACGCTCAGTCCGCCTCGCGGATCGCCCAAGTTGCCGCCGGGTTTGAACAAACTCGCTCTTGCTGCGATTTCGAAATGGACTTGAAAGCCCCGACAAAGATGTCCGGTCCGTTGAATGAGAGTCGCGGGGCGCCGAAAGGTTTCAACTTCTGTCCTGGGAAAATCGGCCCGGCTATGCCGTGCGCAGGATCCCCCGAGCATTGCTGCTGCCGCGGCAACCTGCGCGTCGAGAGAGAATCAGAATTTGGATCGAACTAGACTGCGCCGCGTGCTTCTGCCGCAGTCCAGATGGATGCGCCCAAGAGAACAAGATCCTTGATGAGGAATTGGCCCGCATCCCCCAACAAGGGGAATCCGTGTGAGAACTCGAACGCTCCGGGTGTTGACAGGAGAAAACTCACGGTGAGGACGAAGGTGATGATGGCGCCAGTGCTTCCGATGAGAGAGAGCCTTGCTGACAACGGCCGCAGAGCCATAAGTAGAGCAACTACAATTTCGATCATTCCGATTAGATTGGAGACACCCTGAAGGCTGAAGATTCGATAGAGCCAGAACATCAGCGGACTGTTCGCAACCAAGGGTTGGATGCCTTGCGCCTCACCGGCTGTGAATTTAAGAATCCCAATCAGCAAAAGAGTGATTACAAGTCCGTAGCGGGAGACATTTATTCCGAGTTTCTCCAAGGAGGTCCTGGACTCTATCTGCGGCAATGCTTTCATTCGCATTTCTTCAATAGGTAAGTATTGGTTACCAGGATCCATCACTTTTATAACCCGCCCTCTCAGGTAGTCCGGTTAAGATAATTTGCGAGGAAAATCCAACAAAAATCACGCCGGCAACGCAGATTTACTAAAGCTTCCGGCCCCGACAAAGTGTCGGAACCGGAAGCTGGATGGACCTACGATTAGGTTATGTGATCAGTCCAGGCGCTGGACAATTGGGCAGTTGATGGTGAAACCGGAACTCCCAAAGGGTATTCCACCCGGCCCGGTGATCAGGCCGTCCTGCACAAAGGTAAGGATCTGAAACTCTTCGCGCACCTGGCCGCGGAAGCTGTTGTCGATTGCGTCCTTTGTCCATTCGAAGAGCTGGGCGTCCCAAGCGGGGCTGTAATCCAGCGCGATCGTCGGGATTCCACCGAGGACATTGTTAGGGCGGTGACCGTCAGCCAAATCGGCCGACAAGCCTTGCCGTTGAGGATTGTTGCACCCGCCCGACTCGGCACCGTTCGTGGCGATGAAAATTCGCTCGATAGGACTGGAGAAGCTGTCGTCGCCGCCCAGATGAAGCTGCTGCATCAAAGGGGCGAAGGTGTTGTGTTCGATGGCCGCTGATAAAGGAATACTGGCATCCATGGAAAGGTACCAAACGGGCCGGCCAAAGCTGAACCCATTGATGAGATTTAGGGTCACTGTCTGATTGTTCGGATCGATGGCCACAACTTCGTCGTGCACCTTGGTATAGTCCACGTTGCCATCGGGGAAGTTGATTTGGCTGGCGTCGACGTTGAAGGCCACGATGGGCGCGTTGTAGATCACGCCGGCGGCGTTCGTAACCTGCACAAACGGACTGTAGTCTGCATCGCCCACCGCTCCGGGCTGGACAGAGACCGGAGGGAATTCAGCTCCTGCAGGCCCGGGGACGACGCTGCGGACTGGTGAGAAATCCACGGTCCCCTTATCAAACACGAGGGTCCCGTCCGTGGCGAGGTTCGCCGTTCTTGCCGCGTTGGATGCGAAGGTAAGTTTCGCAGAGAAGTTCAGGCCCAACTCTGCGGCCACGTTCGGATCATCCACATCTGTAAGGATGTACCAGACGTTCTTTTTGCTGCCCTTCATGTGGCCCAGGTAAAGCGGCAAGGTGATGGTCCCATGCGCCGCGTCAACCGTCCCGGACTTCAGCAGTTGAACGGGCCCGACCAGACTCGGATTGGTTTCCGAGGGCGGTGGCCCGAAGTAAGTCAGCGGAACGCTGGCGCCGACGGAGGGCGGAGCGGGGAACAAGTTGCACCCGGGTCCCGGACCGATCGGCCCCGGTCCAGGGCCTTGGTCGGAATTGAAGGTATTTGCATTGTTGGATCCGCCGTCCGAAGAACCGCCAGAACCTGACTGGTGGCCGGAGGAGCCGCCGGAACCTGCCGCGCCATTGGAGTTCGAAACTGCACCCACCGAAGTGTTCTGAGCGGCCCCGCCACCAGTCGATGGAGTTGAGACGGCGGGAAGAAATATACCGCCTCCAAAGGCTGCTGGGGAGGAGTTCGAGACTGCAGCCTGATTGTTCTCGGGAGCGCTGGTTGTGACAGCCTCAGTGGAATTGTCCCGGCTGCTCTCTTGGGAACTCTTCACGCTGTTGATTCCCACGGAATTCGACGGGGCAAGGGCTATCGCGCTGGCTGGAACAGCAGAAATGTCAGAGATGACCGCGGCAACCGGCGCTTGCGAGGCCACGCCGGCTTGCTGAGTTTGTTTTTGCTGCTTCAGAGCTGCCTTCTCTTTGGCAATGAGGCTGACGGCATACTCATGGAAGTCACCCGTGGGGTTGAAACTGGTGAATCGGCTGGAAAGTTGGAGAACACTTTCGACTTTCGCCTCCGAAGTTCCCCTCTGTAGAAGTTGGCGCACGTAGACTTGATCGCGCCGCACGCTCTGCTCTTGCGGAGACAATTGGGATTTTTTGTCCGCTGACTTGAGCGCCTCGGGAGACTGGCCATAAAAGGGCGTGGCGGCGCCCGCGAATAAGAGAAGCGCGGAGCCTGTCCGGATTAAGCGGAAGGCTTTTGTACGAGACCTGCCAAGTAGCGATTTTTCTTTCCTCTGCTTTGGTTCAATCATTTAATTCTCCTTTTGATTACTTCAGCCTGGGCAGAACGACTCCCGCTAAGTTTTCGAACGAGCACCCTCGGGCGCTCAACTCTCACGGGCGATAAGAGTCACTTGCCGAGCGAAAGTTGCATGGATGAACAAAAAAAATCGCCATAGGTAGGCAAGGCCCAAAGCCGTGCGTTGTCGTAGGCATGGATCGCGCTTCGGCCACTAGGGTCAAGTGGGAATTTTGTGATCCTAGTCTAGTGAGCGTTCCCGAAATCGCTGAACATTTGCCCTGCAGGATTCTTCTCAAAACATCGTGTTGCGGTTGTTGGAGGAGGCCGGGACGGGTTGAAGGACATCCCAATGCTCGACGATCTTACCTTCGCCGTCGAAGCGAAAGATGTCGACGCCAGCAGTTTCCTTGCCGGCCCAATTCAAATAACGCACCTGTATGAAAGCCGGCCGAATCACCCGCCGCTCGGCTATGTCGAGGCTGATAGAGAGCCCATCACTGGAGCGAAAGACGAAACCTAATTCTGGGTTACCCGCGGATCTTTGGTATGCACCTAGGATTTCCGCCAAGGCAGGAATTATCGGCACGGAATCGCCGCTGGCGCGTGTCTTCGGAAGGCTGACCACCGATCTCCACATCGAGCGGTTGATCCTTAATTCGGTGCCTGTGTAATCGGTCCAGTCGAGTCCACGGAGTTCGCCTCGGCGTACCCCAGAAAAATCTCCCTTCGAGTTCCAGCCGTCCAAACAGCGTCGTCAAGCCAACACGGGGAAAGAAATTCGCGTTCGCGACACCGACATTTGCCAAAGCATACCTGACATTGTCTTCGGCCTGGCGAATATCAGGGCGTCTTTCAAGAGGCTGGGATGGGATTCCAGCTGGTGTCCCTATGCTCTGACCCATGTTCCGCATAAAGTTCATAAGCCCGGCGGCAGCGTTGCGAATCGTTTCCCGATTGTGCAATCTCATGCTCCCCGCTTTTTTCCTTGTGGTTCACCTAACAATTTGGTTTCTTCGGAGTTCCCTTTCGGCTCGGAGCCAATCATCAAGCTCACTGCCACCGAAGCCGTCCCGTTCAAGATAGATTTCATGTGCGCGGCGCCTGATTTCTTCGTGACTTGGCGCCTGGTTTGCCGAGGTATCTTCTGTGTGCGGCGGGGCATGCTCAGCGTGAAGCCCCAAAATCTCATTTCTCTTGCCTTTCTGGCTCATAAGAGGGCACTCCCTTCCCGCGTTGAATTCTTGTCGCTCTCAGCATTTGTACGCCTCGAACCTCCGAGCCACGAGTCCCGATGAGATAACCGGAACTCGTGGCCTTAGCCGTGGTATCCCGGGCTCAAAAGCCAAGCACGATACCGGCGGAGGGTTGGGCAGAGGGGGTTGCGCACCCTTGGCTCGACGAACTGCTCTCCCGAGGGAACGCTGTCGTTGGGCAACCGATTCATCGACGATGCCGGGGGCCGCTGACACCGCCGGGTCCGGTGAAGCATAGAAACCCCAAAATCGCTAGCACAGCAGCAAGCAGAAGCGTCTCCATAAGACCTCCCCTCATCCGCGCCTTAACCCGTACACGTTGCGAGCGGCCTGATTTTGCGTGACGCGTCTCGCGTTCCCGATCGCTCGTGATGTCTCTCTTCCAAACGTCCAAGCCGATCCGACAAAATACTCCAATCTTTTTCGCAATTTCTTTCGGCCCTGGAATATTCGACCCTTTACCGCGGCAACGGAAATTCCCATGATTCGAGCGGTCTCTTCGGTCGATCGCTCGTCAAGATCACGCAACTCTATGGCCCTCCGTGTTCTGTGCGGCAGCTCATTCATGGCGTTGGAGAGCATTCGTTTCCACTCTCCTTGCGAGTAGTCGGCTTCGGGATCCGGAGCCGAATCAGGGATCTCCAGGGGAGTTACCAATTCCGCATTTTTGTTCAGGTCGTCGATCGACACTTCACGCATGCCACCACTTTTCCGCTGCAACATTTGCGCTTCGTTGATTGCGACCCGCGTTAACCATGTTGAAAAGGAGGATCGTCCTTCAAATTGGTGCAGGTGGAAGAATGCCTTTTGAAAGCTTTGCTGCATGATATCTTCAGCGTCTTGTTGAACGCGTGTGTAGCGCAGCGCGACGGCAAGAATCCTTCGCCGGTGGCGTCCGACAAGGACTTCGAACGCCCGGGCATTTCCATTTTTGGCGGCAGTGACCAGAACAAACTCATCTCTTTCTAATGGGGCGTGGGCCGGAGGGACCTCTGGTGCTCGTTTGTTGAACTTTCTTACAAGTGCAGGCACAGTGTCCCTCCGGGTCCGGCCGCAAAATCAAAAGTGCATGGGTTCGATCCACTTTTGCCGTTCAAGTGCGCTTTGAACTCTTCTTTCACGTTCCTCTTGCCGAGTTCAAGGCCCACGGCCATGGATAGCGGGCAGGCGATGCCACTCGCTAGAAAGACAGCAAGCAAACATAGAAACCAGGTGAACGGACTATGCCTTGTGCCGGATTTCAGTTGTTCAAGCACATGCTTGGTATAGATACCCCTTCCGGTGAACTGCGTACCCTCTTTTGACATGGTTCGCAAGAACCGCAGCCCGCTGTTGTCGATGAACGTGACCCCACTAAGATCAACAGTGCATGTTCGTCCGTTCTGCGCGCGGTGCCTGTTTTTCCAGCATGTCCTCAGTTCGCCGACCCACGGTTGCACCAAACGACCTTCGAGAGTCCACTTTTGTTCCGTGGCCGTCTCAGCGATCGTGATTCGCAACATTCCCGTGGCTCGCTTTCTTTGCTCAAAGGCTGTGGGCGCTTCTTCCACAGGCTGGTTGCTGGTTTGACCGATCAATTTCTAGCGCCTCGCCGATTCTGAACTGTTACGAATGGGACGCCGTCCGCAACCGCTTGCGCATATGGACTTCCGATCCGCCTCGCTCGAAATGCACTTCGTCCATATACGCCTTCATCAGATAGATGCCCCGCCCACGCTCGGACAACGGGTCCGATATGAGTCCATTACCATTTGTCATTCCAAAGTCGAATCCTTTTCCCTGATCCGTCACAACGATGGATATTTCCTTGCCGGGCCAGCAGCGGCACCGGATGTGTACTTTTGCTCCTGGATGTTCGTGATTGCCGTGCACGACGGCATTCGCTAGCGCTTCGCGGAGCGCCATCTCGACATTGAACTCGTCGCCCGGGGCGCATTGCGATCCTTCAATCAGCACCATCAGGCGTTCCACAAGTGGTGAGATAGCTTGAACTTTGCTTGGCATCCAGGAGTCAATTTCCAGGACGGAAGAAGATGGGGAGTTTTTCCGCGCGCACCGCGCTTGGGAATCCGCTGTTCCGCTCAGGCTTCGCATCTCTCGCATGACGAACCCCTTATGCTCAGGCGTAATGCATAACGGGGGCCAAAGTGCGGACGGACCCGAAGTTTTCGGAACTTGGTGATTTGTACCGGGATGGCGAGCCGCTTAAAGGCTCTTTAGATCGTCCTGCCACCGTGGCACTGCCGTATTTGCGGCAGCGTGCCAGTTTTGCGGCACGCGAGACAACCACGGGAAAAGCAGTCGATTTTGAATTTATCAGTCTGAAACTGCGGTGCAACCCAGTCAGGCCGGGCGGCGGCCGATTCCGAGTTTGCGTATTCTCTGCTGCAGGGTGGACCGTTTCATTCCAAGATGCGTTGCGGCGCCTTTCGGGCCCGCAACAACCCAGTTGCTCAGCTCCAACGCCTTCAGGATCTGTTGACGTTCTGATTGCTCCAGAGCCTCATGGAGCGTCCCGTTCACCGCCGAGCTCGGAGTGGTCGCTCTCGCATTCTCACGGCCAGCGTTAGGAAAGTTCAGGTCAGCCAAATCAACGCTCAGAGCGGGACTTGTGGAAACTATGACGGCGCGCTCGATCACATTCTGCAGTTCCCGTATGTTTCCCGGCCAATGATATCGGCGAAGGGCATCCATCGTCGCTGATGGAATTGTCTCAATCACCTTGTTCATCCGCCTGGAAAACTGCTGCGCGAAGTGCTTCACCAGAAGCGGAATATCCCCCTCGCGCTCCCGCAAGGGAGGCACATTGACGGGAAAGACGTTGAGGCGAAAAAACAGATCGGATCTGAATTTCTGCTCTCTCACCATCCCTTCCAAATCGCGGTTCGTTGCGGCAATCAAGCGTGCGTCTGTCCGGAGTGTGCGCGAGCTTCCCAACCGCTCGAATTCTCGCTCTTGCAGAACCCGTAGCAGCTTCGTCTGAAGTTCGAGGGGAACTTCTCCTACTTCGTCCAGAAAAATGGTGCCGCCATTGGCCACTTCAAAGCGCCCGATCCGCTGCGCGATGGCTCCCGTGAATGCCCCTTTTTCGTGTCCAAACAGCTCGCTTTCGAGCAAGCCCGTCGGGATGGCCGCGCAGTTGAGCTTGACGAAGGGTTTTGAGCGCCGTGGGCTCAAATCATGAATGGCTCGTGCAATCAGTTCCTTGCCCGTGCCCGTCTCCCCATAAATCAACACCGTCGAATCTGTCGGCGCCACGGTTTCCACTCGCTTGAGCACTTTGCGTAAGGAGGCGCTGTTTCCTACGATCTGAGCGAAATTCATTTCGCTACGGATTTCATCTTCGAGATACAGCTTTTCCTGCGCCAGTTTGTCTTTCAGCTCTCGAATCTCTCCGAAGGCAAGCGCATTCTCCACAGCAATCGCAACCTGATTTGCGATTTGCGCCAGAAACTCGATATCTCCGGCGAACGCATTGTCCTGAAATTTAACCACGCCGAATGTGCCCAGCACGCGACTTCGGCTAACGAGAGGAAGAACGCAAACCGTTCCCACTTCGGCCTGCGCAGTATCCTTCATGCCCAGTCGCCTCGCCTCCTGGACGCTGCCGCACCAAAGTTTGCCGGTGCGAAAGACCTCTCCCGAGATATCTTCGTCGATGGGGACAAGGCTCTCTTCTTGGACGGATTCGGCGCTGAAGGGAAAATCCATCGCGTAGATTCGCAAGTGCGTGTTGTCCCTCTCGGGAAGAGTAATGCCGGCGCCATCGCAACCCATAACCCTGCGAGTGCCCACCACTACGGCTCGCAGAAGATTCCGGAACTCGAGATTGGAAACTATGTGATTGGTCAATTCCAGGAGAAGTCCAACACGCTCGCTCTTCTTCAGCAACTGCTGCTGTGAGGCCTGCGCCGCATCAAAGTGCAGCGCATTGTCGAACGCGAGAGCGATTTGCTCGGCCACCACCGAAAGAAAGTGAACTTCTTCTGCGGTATAGATATCCGAAGCTTTACTTGCAAAGGTGAGGGCTCCGACTTTGCTGTGAGCCGTGGTTAAGGGCAGAGTGCACACGCTGCGGATTCCATGCTTCTTCAAAATCTCCCGGAATTTACAATCCTGAGCATGGTGGGCCACGAGCGAAGTGACCATAGGCTCCTGGTTCTGGTAGACCCACCAGGCATCGGATTCCTCCATAGTGAGTTCCGGATCTGGAGGGATTGCTGCTTCTGTCTCAGCATCCAGGAAATGCCGGTGAAACGTATTCGATTTCTCGTCATAAACAGACACACCGACGCTATCAAACTGGACGACCCGGTGCAGTTCCCTCACCAGCACCCGAAACAGATCCTTGGGATCTCGATACGTTCCGATAGCATTCGATACGCGGATTAGGGTCTCGTACCGCGTCTCGCGAAACGGAATTGCAAGGACTTCCAAATCGTTGCTCATGGTCTATGCACCACCGCAGTAATTATGGATTCCGTCACATGTGATGCCCGACCTGGCATATTTGGTGCCGCAAAACGGGTACGGTACCGCAAACGCGGCAGTGCCAACCTGGCAGCTTGGCTAGGCAGGAAGTTTCTCCGAACCTCATCTCACGACAAATCAATGAGTTCGGACCTTTTAGGAAGGCATGACTCTTTGGCATGCGCGGTGCGCTATCCCTTTCGTGGGACACGTCCAGCCGTTTGAAAAACCCAGAAAAATTCCTTGCTGAAGAGGGATCGATTCGAAAGATAGGCCATGAATAGTCTTCTTAGACACAGTTTCGTTGTCGGCGGAGTGGTTGGTTTGATCGTTATCGCTCTGATCGTTGGAGCCTTGCGCCCAAAACATGCGTCAGGCGCCGGAGCGGTAGCTCCTCCGGTTGTTATGGTGGCTCAGGTCGAGCAGAAGGACGTTGACGTTTACAGCGAATGGATCGGTACGTTGGCAGGAGAGGTGAATGCCAACGTTCAGGCGCAGGTCACGGGGTATTTGCTCCGGCGGGATTACCAGGAAGGCTCATCCGTAAGGAAGGGCCAGCTACTCTTTGAGATTGATCCAAGGCCCTTTCAGGCGGCACTCGACCAAGCCGAAGGACAGTTAGCTCAGGCTACTGCGCAGCTTGCTAACGCCGAAGCTGTTCTAGTCCGCAACCAGCTTGATGTGGACAGGTACACACCCTTGGCGAAGGAGCAGGCAGCGAGCCAGCAAGACCTTGACAATGCCAACCAGAATTACCTGGCAGCGAAAGCTACCGTGGCTACTGATAAGGCGCAAATCAAGACTGCCGAAGCCGCCGTCGAAACAGCAAAGCTGAACCTTGGTTTTACGAAAATCAGCTCACCCGTCGACGGCATCGCCGATGTTGCAAGGGCGCAGGTCGGCGATTTAGTCAGCTCGAATAGTGGAACGCTTACGACCGTTTCGACACTCGACCCCATCAGGGACTACTTCACCGTCAGCGAGCAGGATTATCTCCAATTGAAGAAGCAGTTTTCAGGCTCGGATAGGCAGCGTTGGAAGCTGCAGCTCATCCTCGCTGACGGGTCAATCTATCCACGCGAGGGCGTCTTCTACTTTGCCGGCCGCGCCGTCGATCAAAACACCGGCGCGATCCAACTGGCGGCGCTCTTTCCCAATCCGGGCAATGTTCTTCGTCCCGGACAGTATGGCAAAGTCCGCGCGGTTGTCCGAACACAGAAGGGCGCCTTACTGGTCCCACAGGCTGCTGTCAGCGATCTGCAAGGCAGCTATCAAGTTGATGTCGTCGGGGGAGATGACAAGATTTCCGTCCGGTCGGTCAAAGTTGGAGATCGCATTGGCTCCATGTGGATTATCCAAGACGGATTGAAGCCCGGTGAACGTGTGGTCGCGCAAGGCCAGCAGACTCTTCGGCCGGGCACAATCGTGCAGGCCAAACCATTTGTGACTCAATGAAAGCCAATAGAGGTGAAGGAACAGAAGCAACGTAATTGTTGCGCGCGAGGGCCAGCATAAGCCCGGACTCCCCACACTTCCTCCATTCCCCGAAGAAGCGCGAGCCGAGCTTCAGAGTTTGATCGAAAGGAACCAATATTCATGTCCAATTTTTTCATAAGGCGTCCCATCGTGGCGATGGTGATCGCCATCCTGATGGTGATTGTAGGCGTGGTCACCATCGCAAGCCTGCCCGTGGCGCAGTTTCCGAACATCGTTCCTCCGGAAATTCAGCTGCAGGCCTCTTACGTCGGCGCGGACGCGCAGGCTCTGGAGCAATCCGTTGCCACGCCCATCGAACAGCAAATCAATGGTGTGGACAACATGAACTACATGTACTCCCTGAACGCCACGGGCAACTCGCAAACCACCATGGTGGTGGACTTCGACCTGAAGACCGACCCGAACACCGATCTCATCCTCACGCAGTCTCGCGAGCAACTGGCTGCCGGTCAGCTTCCGCCCGACGTCAACACTTATGGGGTCACCATCCGAAAGTCCGTGACCGCTCCCCTCATGCTGGTCGGCATATTTTCCCCGAAGGGCACATACGACACGACTTTCCTTGGCAACTACGCCTATATCAATCTCAACGACCCGATTGCCCGCTTGTATGGTGTGGGGCAAACGCAGGTTTTCGGCGCGGGGCAGTATGCGATGAGGCT
This sequence comes from Candidatus Sulfotelmatobacter sp., assembly GCA_035487095.1. GTDB lineage: Bacteria > Acidobacteriota > Terriglobia > Acidiferrales > UBA7541 > Acidiferrum. Next base: position 13,493 of record DATHMM010000159.1, on the reverse strand, counting down.
GTGGGTACAGCCCGACAAACTGGCGAAGCTGGGCATCACGGTCACGGACATCGTCAACGCAGTGCAGCAGCAGAACACGGTCAATCCTGCCGGTCAGGTGGGTGGCGAGCCAGCTCCTGCGAACCAGCAATTCACCTATTCCGTGCTTGCCCAAGGCCGCCTGACGACGCCGCAGCAATTCGAAGACGTCATTGTGCGCGAGGCGCCAGATGGCGGGATCGTCCGCTTGAAAGACGTTGCCCGCGTCGAGCTGGGCGCGCAAGACTACAGCATTGTCAGCCGCTTGAATGGCAAGCCCGCCATCGTCATCCCGGTCTACCAGTTGCCCGGCACGAACGCGGTGCAGACAGCCGCGGGTGTCCGCAAGCTGATGGCGGAGATGAAGCAAAGCTTCCCGGAAGATATGGACTACGCCATTTCGCTGGACCAGACCGCCGCAGTTACAGAAGGCATGAAAGAAATCATTCAAACCCTGTTGATCGCGATTGTGCTGGTCATTCTTGTCGTGTACCTCTTCCTGCAAGACTGGCGCGCTACGCTGATCCCGCTGCTTGCCGTGCCTGTCTCGCTGGTGGGCACTTTTGTTTTCTTCCCCCTCTTTGGCTTCTCCATCAATACACTTTCGATGTTCGGATTGGTGCTGGCCGTCGGCCTGGTGGTGGACGATGCCATTGTCGTCGTCGAAGGCGTTCAGCGTCACATCGAGGAGGGTCTGCCACCCAAGGACGCCGCGCGAAAAGCCATGGCCGAACTCTCAGGCCCAGTGATTGGGATTGCCCTGGTTCTGTCTGCGGTATTCGTACCCACCGCTTTTATTCCCGGCATCACCGGGCGGCTCTACCAGCAATTCGCCGTGACCATCGCCATTTCGGTTTTGCTCTCGGCGTTCAACGCGCTGACTCTCAGCCCGGCGCTCGCGGCTCTGCTGCTGCGCCCCAAGAAACAGAACACGGGGTTGCTCAACCGCTTTTTCGATTGGTTTAACCGGGTGTTTGGACGTGCCACGGACGGCTATGTCCGTTTGTGTGGTGGGCTGATCCGCAAGAGCGCCGTCGCTTTGGTCCTCTTGGCAGTCCTCAGCGTTGCGGCCGGTTTTTTTGGCAGCCGCTTGCCTTCGAGCTTCCTGCCCGATGAAGACCAGGGCTACGTGTACATCAACATGGATCTTCCGAATGCCGCTTCGCTGGAGCGCACCAGCGAAGCCGCGAGGCAGGTGGAAGAGATCCTCGCCAACACGCCAGGCGTCGAATACACCACGAGTGTTGTTGGCTTCAGCTTGCTCAGCTTTGTGCGGACCACTTACAACGGCTTCTTCTTCGTCACGCTGAGGCCCTGGAGCAGCCGCGAAACGCGAGCGGAACAGTTTCAGGAAATAAAACAGCGCTTGAACCAGCAGCTCAGCAAACTGCCACAGGGAACCGCTTTTAGCTTTTCGCCGCCGGCGATTCCAGGCGTCGGCACATCCGGCGGATTTCAGTTTGTGCTGGAAGATCGCGCCGGGCGAAATGTTGCGTTTCTGGCCGGCAATCTTGACAAGTTCATGGCCGCGGCACGGAAGCGCCCCGAAATTGGCTATATTAGCACCACGTTTCTGCCCAGCGTTCCGCAGGAGTTCCTGGAGGTCAATCGGGAACGCGTGCTGAAGCAGGGTGTGGCCATCAGCGACGTCTACAGGACCATTCAGTCTTTCATGGGTGGCTTGTTCATTAACTACTTCAACGATTTCGGCCGTACGTGGCAAGTGTACGTGGAAGCCGAAGCGCCTTACCGGGCAAATATGCAAAACCTTGGGCAGTTCTACGTGCGCAACAGCGGAGGCCAACCGGTCCCACTTTCCGCGCTGACGAAGTTTGAATCGCGTTCCGGTCCCGAATTCACCATGCGCTACAACGAGTATCGCTCCGCGCAAATCAACGGCAGCGCCGCTCCTGGTTACAGCTCGGACCAGGCCACCGCGGCTCTGGAACAAGTCTTCAAGCAAACCATGCCTCGGGAAATGGGCTTTGATTACATGGGCATGTCCTATCAGGAGCAGCAGGCACGCAAGGGCGTCCCAGCATGGGCAATCTTTGGATTGTCACTGCTGTTTGTCTTTCTGATTCTGGCGGCGTTGTACGAAAGCTGGTCGCTGCCATTCAGCGTATTGCTGAGCACGCCAGTCGCGGTATTCGGCGCCTTCGCGGTGTTGTGGCTGCGTCGCGTGGTGCTTAGCGCCTTTTATCCCGCTTACATGGTTCAGATCGAGACCGACGTCTATTCGCAAATCGGGCTGGTGATGCTGATCGGCTTGGCCGCCAAGAATGCGATTCTGATCGTCGAGTTTGCCAAGGAAGAGTACGAAAAGGGCAAGCCTATCGTGGATGCCGCGCTCGAAGGCGCCAGACTCCGTCTGCGGCCAATCCTAATGACTTCGTTCGCGTTCATTCTTGGCTGCGTGCCCTTGTGGATCGCCACCGGCGCCGGTTCTGTGGCTCGCCAAATTATGGGGACGGCCGTGATCGGGGGCATGCTGGCCGCCAGCGCGATCGGGATTTTCCTCATCCCAGTGATTTTTTGTCTGGTTGAAAAATGGTCGGGTGCAGGCAAGGAGCACGCTCCGGCTGCAATGCCGGCAACGCCCGCGCCCGCTCCAGGAGATTGAGATAGGCAGCCAACTAGAGGAGGAACGGAACGCACAGTGAAGCGATTCATGAAGAAGTTTGGACCCTTGGTTTCCGCAATCTTGGCATCGAGTTTCAGTGGTGGCTGCACGGTAGGCCCGAAGTACCATAAGCCTGCCGTGCAAACTCCCGTTGCTTACCGTGAGCTGGAAGAAAGTCCCCAGGCACAAACTCAATCAGCTTCCTTCGCGGACCTTCCCTGGTGGCAAGTCTTCCAGGACCCGCAACTCCAGGAGCTGATCCGCACGGCCTTGAAACAGAATTACGACATGCAGCTGGCCACGGAGCGGATCAATGCCGAGCGCGCGCAACTTGCGATCACGCGTTCGTATCTTTTTCCGCAAGTGCAGGGCAACGGCAATTTTACAGGTGGCAAGGAACAAAATTTTCAGTCGAAATCAAATTTCTTCGCGCTTACCGCCGACGCCGCCTTCCAGCTCGACCTATTCGGCAAGTTGCGCAGAGAAACCGAAGCGGCGCGTGCCCAGCTTCTAGCTACGGAAGATGCGCAGCGCACGGTCATGCTTACACTCGTCAGCGACGTGGCCAGCGACTACTTCACGCTTCTGCAGCTTGATCTCGAACTCCAAATCACGCGCGATACCGTGAAGACCCAACAAGATTCCGTCAAACTCACCTCACTCAGAGTGGACCACGGCGTCGCCACAAAACTGGATGTCCTCCAAGCGCAGCAAGTGCTTGACACCGCGAATGCGCAGATCCCGGACCTTGAGAGGCTGATTGGCCAGGAGGAAGATGCCATCAGCATTCTCATTGGCGAGTACCCCCAAGGCGTGCCGCGCGGTCGCCCTCTCACGGAACAGCCGCTACCTCCTGAAGTGCCGCCGGGATTGCCCTCCGCGCTGCTCGAGCGGCGGCCCGATATTCACCAAGCTGAGCACATGCTCATCGCCGCGAACGCCGAAATCGGTGTCGCCAAAGCGTCGTTCTTCCCTCAAATATCGTTAACGGGTTCGGGTGGTGGCGCGTTTGGCCGCAGCAGCGTTTTCACAAATATGATGAGCTCGCAAACGGGCATCTGGTCCTACGGCGCTCAGGTAACTCAGCCCATTTTCACGGGGGGCGCACTTCGCGGGAACCTGCATCTGGCGGAATCGCAGCACGAGCAGGCTTTGATTTCCTACAAGCAGGCCATTCAGCACGCCTTTGGTGATGTCTCCGACGCGCTGATCGGATATCAGAAATTGCACGAAGTGCGAGTTCGCCAAGAGCAAGCCGTAACGGACCTGGAGGAATCCGTCCGCCTCTCCATCCTGCGGTACGAAGGCGGAACCGCCACTTATCTCGAAGTGCTGGACGGCCAAAGGTCGCTCTTTACCGCAGAACTCACTCTGGCGGAGGCGCGAGGCAACGAGTATCAGAGCCTCGTGCAACTCTACCGGGCACTTGGGGGTGGGTGGCAGACATAGCCGTCTTATGCAGAGTTTCCTTCGTCAAACACTAAAGGAAAGTCTTGTCGAAGGAAATTCCCAATTTCGTTGGGACGCTGAGTGTAGAAGGTTGAATCCAATGTCACAAATTCAAAATCGACATCTTTCCGACAGATTAATCAGGCGCATGTGTGAAGCCTGAGTGTTCACGCGCCGAACGGATGACAGGAATGCCAGCTACAAATATAGGTCTCCCAATAGCCGGTGGGGATTGGGGGAACGTAGAGCTTGCAGTAAGTCGGACGCACGTGACACTTAACTGCTTCAGGGTTGGTTCCGTCACCGGCATTGCAATCGTCGCTTGCCATTTTCATTAGGCCGTCACTCTTCATTTCGGCGGCGTGTGGCCCATCGGCTGTCATCCAGACGATGGAACTCAGATTGATACCTATTGCCGATTTGCTATCCGTACACGGAATTCAGGTTGGCTACCCTGTACCCTATGAATCTCGGAAGTGGAGCAAATCGGGGAGTAGCCCGGACACGATCGAGCTACGGAAACTTTCTCTCGTTCTTCGGATCAAAGAACGATGGCCCACAAGCTGCAATACGAGGTAAGAAGCGGCTTTTCTACGCTGTGCGAGATTGCTTCCACTTCAATAAAGGCAGTTCTAGGTTGGCGACATGTTTGAGGTAGGCTTCGGCGTACGTTGCTGCTCTCAGTTTGCCCTGTTCGATACTCTCGACGGGTTCTGAAGGTGCAATCCATTTTTTGGCAATGACGTTGTAGACGGACGCCTGCAATCCTTGCGCGTTCTGCTCCGAGAAGAGCCGCAAGTGTTCTGAACCGACTTTTACTTCTGCACAAACGCCTTCATCCAACATGGAAGACTCCAAAGATATACAGATAGGTGGTTGCTGCGATGGTCGCAGGCGGACCGTAACGTGTCCAGTTCGTTTTTTCCCCTGTGCTCACAATTACACGAGGCTAAAACTGCTGAAAGAGAACGGGATATGGAAGAAGGTGATAGGCAGACGCGGACCCTTTACGGCCGGCAAAAGTACGAGATGCGGGTGCGCATCAATGCACTTATCAAGACCGAGTGACTCGATCTGAGATCCTTCTTCGTTGAGCGGCTTCCGCCCGAATGATTTGAGAAGCCTTGTGGCACTCCATCCAGACCGTTACTGTAACTTTCCAGAGACTGCGATGCGATTAACGCGTTGCCCGGACAAGTGAAATCAAACATTCACCAAGGCGTGTGACAAACAGTTTACATTTCCCGGCTGCTCTTGAGCATCTTATTAGTGGCAGCCGAAGTTGAGGTCATAAAGAAAAGTACAGGAGGTAGCCAGTGGATCTGTCGGGCGATCAACACTGAATGCACGTACGAACCGTTTTGTTGAACTTGCGAAGCGTGTCCGAGTACAAAAAGTTGGCCTCTCGTCGATTCGACAGTTGACACTTCAATCCGCTAGTGCCCGCGCCGCTGTCAGCTTCCCAGGAACAACTGGTTTACAAGACGCGCTTTGGCATTTTCCTGTGCCATCGGATTCGCCCCCAATAAGGAGGAAACGAACAAAAGCCAAAAACGAAAGAAAAGCCAGTTTCTAATTCGTTGCGTCTGTTCTGTTTTCTTTTTGAGCCCCTGCCCATGCCGACTCGAACACCAAGCTGACCTTTAGTGAGCGCATTCCCCGATAGGACAAAAAGGAGCTTATCTGCGATTATGTCGACGCCTGAACCAGTTGCGCTCCCCGGATCTGATGGGGAACATGAGCTTCAAGAAAAGTGCAATACAACTTCACGCGCGAATGCCTTTTATCGCCATCAGGTACTCGGTTACCTCAACCCCATGATGCAGGCTTTCGTCCGCAAGCAGGAAATGATGTTTGTTGGGACTGCCGATAGGCACGGAGAAGCTGACACTTCTTTTCGCGCAGGATTGGCTGGATTCATTCGCGTGCTTGACCAAAAAACTCTTGCGTATCCTGAGTACCGAGGGAACGGAGTGATGTCGAGCCTTGGCAATATTTCCGAGAATCCGCACGTGGGGCTTCTCTTCGTAGATTTCACCGACAGGATCGGGCTCCATGTCAATGGACGGGCCCGAATCCTTGAGAATGATGAATTTCTTAGGGTTGCATCCGCCTCTGAACCCGCCCGCGAGGATATCCCTCCTGCGACGGGGCACGGTCCGGAGCGGTGGGTTGTGGTATCTGTTCTGGAAGCATACATCCATTGCTCCAAGCACATTCCACGCATGCAGAAGATCGATGAGGAAATTCAGTGGGGGACGGATGATGTGCGCGCCAAAGGCGGCGATTACTTCAAGGCCAAAACCTCTCCGCGAAAGTAGTCGAGAAGATACAGCCAGTTCTCGAGCAAACCTCCAGCTAGCCCTCGGGACACTCTCCTTCACTATTTGCTTCGCCGCATGGGGACTGATCAGCGCGTTCGCTCCGCATTTCCGAGAAGCGTTTCACTTGACTGCCACGCAGACGGCCTTCCTTGTGGCAGTGCCTGTTCTTCTTGGAGCATTGCTAAGGGTTGCAACCGGTATGCTCGCTGACCGCTTTGGGGGCAGGGCGGTCTTTGCGCTGCTGATGATTGTCGTCGCCGTGCCCGCCTATGTCGTGCCCATGGTCCCGAGCTACCGGATGCTCCTGTGCGTCGCGTTTTTCCTAGGCGCGGCTGGAAGCTCGTTTGCAGTGGGAATTGGATTTGTTTCGCGCTGGCTTCCACCCGAAAGACAGGGAGGCGCGCTGGGTATTTACGGCCTCGGCAATATCGGTCAATCAGCCGCTGTATTCCTGGGGCCAGTTCTAGCGGTGGCGATAGGCTGGCAGAACATTTTTCGAGGCATGGCGGCCCTGCTGGTCATCTGGGGAATTGCATTCTTTCTATTCGCCCGCAATTCCTCAGAGACAGTGCGGCCCTCCAGTTTGGGGGCAATGCTCGAGCTTCTCTCACGGGAACGGCTATCGTGGGTGCTTTCCCTTTTTTACTTCCTGACTTTCGGTGGATTTGTTGCATTTTCGATCTACTTGCCGGTTTTGCTCAAAGACCAGTTCGGGCTCAAACCTGCGGACGCCGGGTTTCGTACTGCCGGTTTTGTTGTGCTGGCAACCCTGGCTCGCCCGATGGGGGGTTGGATAGCGGATAAAATCGGAGGCGCTCGCGTTCTCCAAGCCGTTTTCCTTGGGATCATTCCCTTGGCCCTCTTGCTGGCGTGGCCTTCGATGTTGCCGTTTACTGTGGGCGCACTTGGATGCGCCTTCCTGCTTGGAAATGGTAACGGGGCGGTCTTCAAGCTCGTGCCGCAATACTTTCCCAGGGACGTCGGAACGGTAACCGGCCTGGTGGGAGCAATGGGCGGGCTCGGAGGGTTTTTCCCACCCTTGCTGCTGGGTTTTTTGCGAGACCATTTGCACACTATTTGGCCCGGCTTCGCGCTGCTTGCTCTTCTTTCAGCGGCTCTATGGCGGACCAATGCGGTGCTTTTCTTGGGCGGGCAACAAGCCGCCGAACTCACATTTCCGGCATCGTTCACTCGGACGGCAGACCGCATTCGAGCGGGTGTTGCCGCGACATTCTTCACTGGCTTGTTAGTGGCCGCAATCGTTGTCGGGTCGCGTAACCTTCAGAATTTCGACCCAGCGTTGGTCATTTACACGTTCGCTACGGTCTTTGCGACTTGGGGAGTCGTGTACCACTACCGCGTGTGGCTCGATAAACCACCAACGCGTGTGTATTGGGAACGGGGCTGGCAGCTTTTCCGCAAGGAGGGCATGTTTCGCGGAACGGTGCGGCTAGTAGGCCTGGCAACAACCCATCTGGCGGCTCAAACTTTTATCAGGCGCCGTTCGCTGTTGCGCTGGTGGATGCACCAACTGCTTTTCTGGGGATGCATCCTAGCGGCTCTGATTACCTTTCCACTCGTCTTCGGTTGGATTTCATTCCAGACGCTGCCGACAGATCAACAGACGTACGTGGTGTTGATCTACGGTTTCCCGACTCAGACGTTCCGCTTGCACACGCTGTTTGCAGGACTCGTGTTTCACGCGCTTGATATCGCGGCAGTTCTCGTGCTCGGTGGAGTCGCGCTTTCTCTGTGGAGGCGCTTCCGGGACCGGGGCGCACAAGCAGTCCAGTCCTTCGCACTGGACTTCTTGCCGATCATTCTCCTATTCGCGATTTCAATGACTGGGCTTGCACTCACGGTTTCGCAGAAGTGGCTGCGTGGAGAGTTCTACGGTTTTCTCGCGATTCTGCACGCGGTCACCGTGATCGCCGCGCTGCTCTATCTCCCGTTTGGAAAGTTTTTTCATATTTTTCAGCGTCCCGCTCAGCTCGGCGTGAAGTTTTATCAGGCGGCGGGAGAGGCTGGCGAGCCTGCGGTCTGCCAGCGTTGCGGTCGGCGTTTCGCTTCCAGAATGCATATCGACGACTTGAACCGCGTCCTCCCGCAAGTTGGATTCGACTACCACTTGGGAGAGAGCGAATTCACGTGGCAGGAGATTTGCCCGGCATGCAAGCGGAAATCATTATCGCTCGCGCAACTGCGCCTGAGAGAGGAATCTCATGGCTGAGCCGCCCATCTCATTGAAGTCCTTGGTAGAGCGTTTTGGTCCACACCCGGCCTATGTGCCTCCGGGCGGCTGGCAGGATGAATCACGCAACCCCGCTGAGCGGTTGGTGAAAACGCATTGCTGTTTTTGCGGCCAGCAGTGCGGGATACAGCTCAAGGTTCGTGGCAATCAGGTGATTGGCTTTGAGCCATGGGAAGAGTTCCCATTCAACCACGGAATGCTCTGTCCGAAGGGCGTCAAACGCTACATGCAAGGCGGCCATCCTGACCGGCTGCTCGATCCCTTGATGCGTACGCCGCAAGGATTTCGGGCCTCTTCGTGGGATGAAGCATTGGACTTTACGGCAAGACGCTTGCGCGAGATTCAAGAGAAATACGGCAAAGATTCCGTCGCCATCTACGGCGGTGCTTCCCTGATTTCTGAGAAATCCTACCTGCTTGGAAAATTTGCTCGCGTTGCCCTGGGTACTCGCCACATCGATTACAACGGACGACTGTGCATGGTTTCAGCGGCCGCGGCTTACAAGCTGGCGTTTGGCGTCGACCGCAGTCCTTTTCCATGGAGCGATATTCCTAAAGCGCAAGTCGTGCTCGTGGCAGGCGCGAATGTTGCCGAGTGCGCGCCGATTACGACCGATTACTTGTGGCGGTGCCGTGACGCCGGCGGAAAACTAATCATTGTGGATCCGCGGATGACGCCGATCTGCCGGAACGCGGACATGTACCTTCCCGTTCGGCCGGGCACCGACTTAGCTTTGTACATGGGGCTGCTTCACGTCATTCTCCGCGATGGCTTGGAGCGCCGGGATTTTATTTCAGCGTGTACGAACGGTTTCGAACAAGTTGCCGAATCGGTGCGTGTCTGGGACCCTCGCACTGTTGCGGACAAGACCGGAGTGCCACCGGAGTCCATCGAGCGCACCGCCCGCCTCTTTGCGAAGGCCGACCGTGCCATCGTCCTTCATTCGCGCGGTGTCGAGCACCAATCAAAGGGAGTCGAAAACTGTTCAGCACTGATTAACCTGTGCCTTGCGACCGGAAATATTGGTCGGGAAGGTGCGGGCTGCGCGATGATCACCGGCCAAGGAAATGGGCAAGGAGGCCGCGAACACGGCCAGAAATGCGACCAACTCCCCGGTCAGAGACCCATCAACGACCGGGAAGCCCGCGCACACACGGCGGAGGTTTGGGGAATTACGCCCGACGAGATTCCCCAGGCAGGCTATTCCGCTGTAGAGATCATGGAGGCGATTCATCGTGGAGAGATCAAGGCATTGCTATCCGCGTGCTTCAATCCACTCGTCTCCCTTCCGGATGCCAAGTTCACTAAAGAAGCCTTGGAGAAACTCGAATTTTTCGGTGTCGTCGATTTCTTTCTGTCGGAGACCGCGCATCACGCGGACGTGGTCCTGGCCGGAAGTCTGCAGGAAGAAGAGGAGGGCATCGGCTGCACGGCCGAAGGCCGCGTCATCCATATCCAGAAGGCTGTGGACCCACCCGGTAACGCTAAAGGCGATAGCTGGATCTATTGCGAACTCGCGAAACGGCTTGGGAAAGGACAATACTTTCCCTACGCTTCGACTAAAGAAATATACGACGAGCTGCGCGAAGCTTCTCGCGGCGGCCATGCGGATTATTTCGGCATCACGTACGAAAAAATTGACAAGAACCTGGGCGTTTTCTGGCCCTGTCCTTCGCTCGATCATCCCGGAACTCCCCGGTTGTTCGAAGATGGGCGTTCGTTTCATCCGGATGGCAAACACCACTTCGTCGTCACTGAGTGGCGTGATAGCGGAGATCCGGTCTCGTCCGAATTTCCCATCTATCTCACGACTGGCCGCGTTGTGAGTCAGTATCTCTCCGGCACGCAGACGCGCCGTATCGGCGGTCTCCTCGAGCAGTGTCCGAATCCACGGCTGGAAATCCATCCGCGCCTTGCTGAACATTACGGGATAAAAGACGGAGATTGGGTGACCGTGGCCACGCGTCGAAGCGAGATCACCTTGCAAGCCATGGTCGTCAAGACGATCCGCCCGGACACAGTGTTCATTCCGTACCACTGGCCCGATGGACGAAGCGCGAACCGGCTGACGCACCGCACGCTCGATCCTCGCAGCAAGATTCCAGAATACAAAGTGTCCGCGTGCCGGCTCCAGCTGGCGGCCGGACCGCCCGACTGGGCGCTCTCCTCGCCGGAGCACTCATCGGAGCTAAGAAAGGGCAAAGCCTGATGCACGGTTACGAGTTCTACGTCGATCCTTCTCGCTGCATCGGCTGCCAGTCGTGCGTCAAAGCCTGCGAAGAATGCGAGACCCATCGCGGCACATCCCTGATCAATTTTGATTTCATTGACCGAGGTGGAACGACGGCGAGCGCGGCCTATGTCTGCTGGCACTGCGAAGAGCCGACGTGTGCAATGGCGTGCCCCACGGATGCGATCAAGAAAGGCGATGACGGAATTGTCCAATCATCGTTGAAGCCACGTTGCATCGGCTGTTCGAACTGCGTCCTTGCCTGTCCCTTCGGTATCCCCAAGATCTTTCCGGAATACGAGCAGATGAAGAAATGCGACATGTGCTACGACCGCACATCCGTCGGCAAGCGGCCGATGTGCGCGACGGTTTGCCCCAGCCAGGCGCTTTCCTATGTTCGCCCCGAGGAAATCGTCGGCCGCCGGGAGAAGCCAACCAACGTGTTTCAGTTCGGAAACCAGAAGATAGTCACGCGCGTGCACATGATGGTTCCTGCGGAAACGGATTCGGTTTCTCTCGACGTATTGGACTACATGTGGGAGGAGTCGTATGCCATTTTTGCGCAGTCCGAGTAAGGAGCCTCTCTGGAAAGACGAATTCTCTGTGTTCACCAGCGATGAGCGCTATGTGACACGCCGCCAGTTCACGAAGTTTCTTACGCTCGCGAGCCTCGGCATGTTCGTCGGCAACCTTTGGATTCTGGCAAAGGCGCATTTCTCCAAGACTCCTTCTTTTGCGCCTGTCGCAGTGGGCGAGATGGGTGAAATCCCGGTTCGGGGGGTGAAACTCTTCGCCTACCCGACTCCGCAGGACCATTGCATCTTGATCCGCACCAGTGAAGAGGAATGCGTGGCCTACAGCCAGAAGTGCACACACCTGTCGTGTGCCGTGTACTTTTCAGCGAAAGAAGACCGGCTCGAATGTCCCTGCCACCAAGGATCCTTCTCTGTAAAGGATGGCTCGGTCTTGCAAGGTCCTCCGCGGCGCCCACTCCCGCAGATCATTCTCGAAAGGGATGGTACAAGACTCCTTGCGGTAGGCGTAAGGCGAAGCTGAAATGGCCAATCTCGAACGCTTCAAGCAGCGACCCGGACTCGTGGCCATCGATGCTGCTATGACGCTCGTTATCTTTCTCTTAGTTGTCCAAATCTGGCTTCTGAGCGCCACCTTGGAAACTTTCCTTGCAGGTCACACAGGAGCATTTCTCCCGGCCGCAATTTTCTCCGGACTCCTCTTCTTGGGTTGCCTGGCTCTTGACTTCTTTGTGATCCAAGTCGATCAAGCGTCGCGCAATCCTGAACAAGCCTGAGGTGAAAAGCGGATGAAACCGTATTTCCCGGACAAGTGCCGAAGCGTGATTCCACATGTCCGGTAACCGGCCAAGAATCACGCGGCAATGGTCTAAGGTTCACTCCAGGTCGAGGGCTTGTCTTGCCAGCCATTTCGCTGTTCGTGGTTTGAGAAAGGGCAGTCCGTAAAGCCGACTGGCGAAGATCCGAAATAGCCTTCATGACACTGTTGGTTCAGGGGAGGGCCCACGCAGATGCGCTCGACAAGATCCATGATTAGAGATGTGATCAAACCGAGAGAAATCCATCGAACGGTCTGGCGTCAGTGAAGACGGCCGTCGCCTTCGTGGAGGCCACTGTCGATAATGGACTCATGCAACTCGAAGGGAATAAATAAACCGTTAGCGTGTTTTTCTCAGGTACTTCCAAGGAGACAATGAAATGTCGTCACAAAGCTGTATCGTATTGGTCAACATCGCTTTCGCGGTGCTGTTTCCTGCGAACGTCTCTACTGCGAACCGGGAGCGGTAGCCCCACCGAGATGAAGCCAAAAAACAGTCCAGCTGCGATGAGTGCCATCGCACGATATGGACTTGTACCGCGTGTGCCCAATGGCAATGGCACTGGCGCATTGCTCTTAGAAGAGATGGCATCGGCGCCTACCGGAGAGTAGAGAGGAAAAAATCATCGTGGCGAGAGAAAAAATCCGTGTTGGCATCATTGGGGCAAGTATGCGCAACGGCTGGGGGCGTGATGCCCACATTCCAGCCTTGAGCGCTTCGGGAGTTCGAGATCACAGCGGTCAGTACGAGCCGCCAGGAAACCGCAGACGAAACGGCTAAGCATTTCGGAATTCCCTACGCTTTTGCCGACCCTTACAAAATGGTCCAGCATCCCGACGTAGACCTCGTCGCGATCTGCGTGCGTGTGCCTTTTCATCATCAACTGGGGATGGCTGCTTTGAATGCCGGCAAACATCTCTACTGCGAATGGCCGCTTGTGGCCACCACTGAGCAGGCTCAACAAATGCGTGATTTGGCGGTCCGCAAAGGCGTCCACCATATGGTGGGACTGCAAGCCCGCGGAGCCCGCGAGTTCAATTACGTCAGAGGCCTGGTCGCCGAGGGGTACGTTGGCAAGGTGCTTTCCTGCACGATGATCATAACGACGTGTCTTAGCTCCATAATTCTGTCACCCCTTAACGGCAACGTGAAAATGTCACCCCATGAGACAGGAGACATTCACGTTGAGTCAGAAGGAACTGCAGCGAGTGAGCGTAATCAGTGCATGCATCAAGGGAGACATGGCG
>DATHMM010000158.1:0-10577 GCA_035487095.1 Candidatus Sulfotelmatobacter sp. | reverse complement strand
CACGGCGGCATCTCCGGGAGCATAGCGGACCGTAATTCCGCCCATATCCATCGCGTCGGTGACCACCAGCCCTTGAAATCCGAGTTGCTTGCGCAGGACGTCCGTCAGCACGCGCGAAGAAAGTGTGGCCGGCGTGTTCGGGTCCGGCTCCAGAGCGGGAACATTCAGGTGGCCGGTCATGATGCTGCCTACGCCCGCGGCGATTGCCGCGCGAAAGGGGACAAACTCCAGTTTTTCGAGGCGCGCGCGATCGGCCGTCACCACCGGTAAATCTATGTGCGAATCCGCCGTGGTGTCGCCATGACCGGGGAAGTGCTTCGCAGTGGCGAGTCCGCCATTTTCCTGGACGCCGCGGATAAATTCAGCGACATACTCCGAAACCTTTTCCGGGTTTTCGCCAAACGAGCGCGTGTTGATGATGGGATTACCCGCATTGCTGTTCACGTCGGCGTCGGGCGCGTAGATCCACTGAATTCCGGCGGCGCGCGCCTCCAGCGCCGTGATTTTGCCCATGGTGTAGGCGTCTTTGGGATTTCCCGCAGCGGCCACCGCCATCGCCGTCGGAAACGAAGTTCCTTCGTCCAGCCGCATCGCCGTGCCGCGTTCGAAATCCGCCCCAATCAGCAGAGGCAGCTTGGATTTCGCCTGAAGCTGGTTGCTCAGCACCGCCGTCGGGTATGCCTGGCTTTTCAGAAAACCAAGCGGGGAACCCTGCGTGACATTGATGAAGCCGCCGACGTGCAGATTTTCCACATCGTGCATCATCTGCGCGTAAGCAGCGGAGTCCGTCGCCGTGAAGCTGCCGTGATAGGTGGCAAAAAGAAGCTGCCCGACTTTTTCCTCGACGCTCATTTGCTTCAGCGTTGAATCGACCCAGGCGCCGGCATTTTCTGCGGGAGATTTGGAATTCGATTGGGCCTGTGAAGGGTTTTGCTTTGCCGCGGACTTCGAAGCCGCGGTTTTTGGAAGCTTTCCACTGCGCGATTGGCTGCGAACTTTCGGTGTCATAAGGGATAGAAGGACCAGCGGCACCAGCATCATCCGGGCGGTTCGCCTGCTCATATTGGAGAAATCCCTGCCGTGCCCCATGCCTTGACTGTATATAGCACGCGCACTACCCGCTCACAATGAAGGTGCGTAAGTCGCGTTCCAGAATATCATTGGGAGATATGAAACTTCGCTCTCGAGTTTCTGGAAACCATGGCTCCTTCCTATTAACCCTGTCTGTCTGTTTTTCCGTTCTGTTGCTTACCGCCAGTTGCCCAATCGCTGCCCAGACCCATGCCAAGCCCGGCAAGAGCCGAAGTCACACCGGCCGCGTTCAAACCGGCCTCGACGTTCTGGAGGCGGAAAAGTTTGCGCCGCTTCGCGGGAAGCACATCGGGCTGATCACCAATCACACCGGGCTCGACTTTCAGGAGCGCACCACGATCAATGTCCTTGCCCACGCACCGGGCGTGCAAGTCGTGGCCCTCTTCAGCCCGGAACATGGAATCGCCGGGCACTCCGACGAAAAACTTCCTTCGTCCAAGGACGCCTCCACCGGCCTGCCGATATTCAGCCTCTACGGCGACCATTTGCGCCCGACCGACGAAATGTTGCAGGGAATCGACGCGCTTGTCTTCGATGTGCAGGACGCCGGGGTACGCTTCTATACCTACACCACCACGATGGCTTACTGCATGGAAGAGGCCGCCAAGCGCAAGATCGCCTTCTTCGTTCTGGATCGGCCGAACCCGCTGAACGGGGACATCGTGGAAGGTCCCATGCTCGACGCGGATAAAACTTCCTTTGTCGCGTACTATCCGTTGCCGGTGCGCTATGGCCTGACGATCGGCGAGCTCGCACAGTTCTTCAACACGGAAAACCACATTAACGCCGATCTGCACGTGATTCCGATGAAAAACTGGCACCGCAACTATTTTTTTGAGAGCAGCGGGCTGAAGTGGATACCGCCTTCGCCGAATTTGCGGACGTTGAAAGGTTCGATGCTCTATCCCGGGCTTGAGATCCTGCAGAACGCCGGCGTCTCCGTTGGGCGGGGTACCGAAGCGCCTTTTGAAGAAATTGGAGCGCCCTGGATCAACGGGGAAGAAGTCGCGGCCGCCCTGAATGGAAAAAGCCTTCCCGGCGTTCGCTTCGTGAATCAACCGTTCATCCCTGTCAGCGGTTTGTATGCCGGGCAGCACTGCGGAGGCGTCGGCGTGCGGGTGATCGATCGCGCCGCCCTGCGCTCGATGCGTGTCGGCCTCGAAATTGCTGCCGAGCTGCATAAAAAGTATCCAGACCATTTCGACGTCACCAAGCTCCTCTTCCTGATCGGCAACGATTCCACGATTCAGCAACTCCAGGCGGGCAACCCAGCCAGCGAAATCATCGCGAGTTGGGCCAAGGACCTGGCCACCTACGATACAGTTCGCCGGCGCTACTTCTTGTATAAGTAAGCGTCAACTCGTTCCGATGCGCTTGTAACGGTCGCCTTCCTCTCCCGCAACTCGCCCCCATTCAAATATGCTAGAGTCACATTATGCGTATCGTTTCTTTACTGCCGTCCGCCACGGAGATTCTTTTTGCTCTTGGGCTGGACGAGGAAATCGTCGGCGTCAGCCACGAATGTGATTTTCCCCTTCGCGCGAAAACCAAAACCGCGGTCGTCTCCTCGCGCCTTCCGAAAGACGCGACGCCCGAGGAAACGGACCGGCTGGTGCGTGAGCACGTGGAGCGCGGCGAATCCATCTACGCCGTGAATCGCGATGTGCTTGAAGAACTCGCGCCCGACCTGATTTTCACGCAAGACCTGTGCCACGTTTGCGCGGCCACGCCGGAGGAACTCGGCGCCGCCCTGGCCACTATTTCGAAGCGGCCGGAAATCATCAGTTTGGATCCGCACGACCTTGGCGACGTGTGGCGGGACATTCTGTGGATTGGTGAAGCGACCGGGCGCCGCGAGCGGGCGCAGGAACTCGTTACTCACATTGGCGAACGGCTTGGGCGGCTGAAAGGGCAGCTTGCCGCGCTGTCTGAACAGCCGAGAGTCGCGGTGCTCGAATGGCTGCAGCCGTTTTACGTTGGCGGGCACTGGGTTCCGGAAATGGTGGAACATGCCGGCGGCATCGACGTGCTGGGGAAGGTGAAGACGCCTTCGCGGCGCGTCAGCCTGCAGGAGATCGTGGACGCAGCGCCGGAAGTTATTTTCATCGCGCCCTGCGGCTATGTCGCGGATCAAGCGCGCGACGAATACTTGTCGCTGAATTTTCCGGAGGAGTGGTACACGATACCGGCCGTTCGCGAAGGCCGCGTCTTCGCGCTCGACGCCAACGGTCACGTTTCGCGCCCCGCGGGGCGCCTGGTGACCGGGATCGAGTCCATGGCCAAGGGTATCCATCCGCAAATCGAAGTCCCCGTAAAAGCTATGCTCGGTATGCTCGCCATTCCTGCAACGAATCGGCGCAACCGCACGGCTGTTGCAGGTACACCGACTTTCTAGCAGCCGCGGCCACCTGAAGGTGGCCGCTACGCGGCTGCGCGGGCTTCTCCCCGCTTCACCCAATAGCGGTAAAACGGCAGGCCGGCCACCATCAGTAATAAGCCAATCGACGAGCGTCCTGGCCGCTCCAGCCAAATATTGAACGTCAGGGCCAGCGCTCCCAGTACAAACAAACCCGGCACCCACGGATACCCCCAGCAACGGTAGGGCCGCGGCATATCCGGCTCTGTCCGCCTCAGACGGAAAAGAGCTACCACTGCTAGTCCGTAGAAAATCCAGCCGGCAAAAATAAAGAGATTGGTCAGTTCTTCAAAAGTGCCCGTCAACGCCATCAGGCTCGAGAGTACGCACTGGAAAATGAGCGCCCGCCCTGGCGTGCGGTACTTGGGATGGATCCCATCGGCAATCTTGAAAAAAATTCCGTCGCGCGCCATTGCATAGGGCACGCGCGCCCCGCTCAACACGGACGAGTTCATCGAACCCAGTGCGGAAATCACCATCGCCAGCGTCACCCACGCCGCGGCGCCATGACCGACCACCCGCTCCACCACGTCGGAAGCCACATGGGCCGAACTTGCCACGCTTTCAAACGGCAGCACCTTCAAGCAAGCGGCGCTGAAGAGCAGATAAATAATCGCCACTATGGATACGCCGCCGACAAGCGCTCGCGGAAAGTTTCGCTGCGGATTTTCTACTTCGGAGCCGACCAGGTTCAGATCTTCCCAGCCGTCGTACGCCCAAAGCGCCGCCGCGAGCGCGGCCAGAAACGCGCCGAGCAGCCCAGTGCTTCCCGCCACCGGCCAGAGGGGCCCCGGCATGTGCGCACCGGAGGCCGGCAGCGCGAACGCGACGCCAATCACCATCAGCACGCTGAAGATTTTGATCGCGGTAAGAAAAACCTGGACTCCGCCGCCCAAGCGTACGCCCAGATAATTTACGCCCGTCATCAGGACCAGCCAGAAGACACCGAGCGGCTGCGCCCAGGTAAAAACAAAATCGTACGGCTTCAGCCAACCCGTCAGGCCAGGAATCGCGATGTGCCAGGTGAAAATCGGCGCCGCCACCGCCGGAATGAAAAAGCCCATGAAGCGCATCATCCCCGCCGCAATCGAAGACTGGGACGACGGCCTCCCCACAATCGAATGCATCCAGCCGAACAGAAATCCCCACGCCGGGCCGAACCCGCGGCGCAAGTACGCGTATTCGCCGCCGGCCTCCGGAATCGCGGCGCCCAGTTCGGCAAACGAAAGCGCGCCGAAAATGGAGAGGATCGCGCCCACGATCCAGGCGGCGAAGACGATGGAGACGCTGCGCCCCTCGCGCGCCATTTCCGAAGGTTTCAGGAAAATCCCCGTGCCGATCATCGTGCCTACAACGATCGCCATGGAAGCCCACGCCCCCAGGCCGCGCACAAGTTCCAGCCGCTTTTCGCTCATAATCCTCCGAGGCACACTCCGCAAGAAAGTGTAGCCCAACCTGCGCCGCCCGCCGTCAGGGAGCCGCGGGCCGTTGCACAAAGATCCTGCTGATGACGGCACCGAGTAAGAACGTGACGCAGGAGCCGATCAGCACGTACCAGGTGAACGCAACTTTTGTATAGACCAGGACCAGAAGCACGCTCGCCAACCCGCCGAACATCCCCACCAGCGACCCCGTCGCATTCGCGCGGGAATCAAACGTCCCCAGCAGAAAAAGCCCCAACAGGCTGCCGAAGGGAAGGGAGGCTACCGTGAGCCCCGCCTCCAAAAGGTGTCCCCATGGCAGCAAGCCGAATAAAATCAGAACACTGCCCCAGACCAACGTCATCCGACGCGACAATCTTAGAAACGCCGCGGGGTCCGCGCTTTTTCCGCTGAGGGCGGCAAAATCCACGACGCTCGAAGCGGCAAGTGAATTCAGGGAGCCGCTGGCGTTCGACATAGCAATCGCCAAAATCGAAGCGAGGAGCAGTCCCACAAGCCCTGTCGGCATCTCTTGGATGAGGAATCTCGGCAAGATGCTGTCGGTGCGAACCCCCGCGCCGAGAAGGGGCGTATGTTGCGAAAAAACGAAGAGCAAGACTCCTACGAGCAGGAAAAGCGCGAATTGAAATAAAACGATGAACCCGCTGGCGAGCAACGCGCGCCGGCTATCGCGCTGGTTTCTTGCCGCCAGCAATCGCTGCACGATGGTTTGATCGGTGCCATGGGTCGCCATGGTTAGAAACGCGCCGCCGATCACGCCGGACCAAATCGTGTACTTTGTCGCCAGATTCCAGGTGAAATCGAACACTTGTAACTTGTTGCCATTGGCGGCGGCGACCTGCGCAACTTCATTCCAGCCGCCGGGAATGCGGTGAAGCAGCATGACCAGAGTGACCACACTGCCAAGAAGGTAGAGCAGGAATTGCGCCACGTCGGTCCAGATCACCGCCTTCATCCCGCCTTCGAAGGTGTAAAGAACCGTCAAGGCAATTACGATGATCACGGCCAGCCGCTCGGAGGTGCCCAGCGCCACGCTCACCACCAGCGCGATTGCCGCCACGCGTACGCCTTCGGCAAGGGTTCGCGTCGCTAGGAACGTGACGGCCGCGACGGAGCGCATCCGCTGGCCGAAGCGTTTCTCGATCACGGCGTAGGCGGTCAGAAATTCCCCACGAAAATAGCCCGGGAGAAAAAACAGACTGATCAAGAAGCGGCCCACCAGGTAGCCGAACACCAACTGCAGAAACGTCATGTTGCCGGCGTATGCCAGCGCGGGCGTGCCGATAATCGTAAGCGTGGAGGTTTCGGTGGCGACAATCGAAAACGCCAGCGCCCACCACGGGGCGGTGCGACCGCCCAGAAAATAGTCGCGAACGTCGCGTTGCCTGCCGCGGAAATAAACGCCCAGCGCCGTCACGCCCAGGAGGTAGAGGATGACGATGGCCAGGTCCAGAAGATGAATGTGCATGCGATTCGAACTTCGCCGCCGGCCGCCGGCCGCCGGCCCCGCGAAGTGTGACGAGAATAGTGGCTGCGTCACGGTGCGTCAAGAAAGCAATGTCCGAACGGTGACACACCGGAACGCTTTCAGCACGGCCTCCGCCTTCTGCACCCCGAAAAGGGGAAGTCTCGCGTATGCTTTTTCCATGCGCTATGTTTTGGGTCTTGATGGCGGAGGGACGAAGACGGACTGCGTCCTGATGGACGAATCGCGCCGAGTGGTCACCTCCAGCCGCGGCGGGCCGTCCAATCCGATGCGGGTCGGCTTCGGCGGGGCGCTGGCGGCGGTCTGCGAAGCCGCGCGCACGGCGGTCGGGAGCGCGAAAATTTCCAATGAGGCGGTCGTCTCGCTCTGCGCGGGTCTCGCCGGGACCGGTTATCCGGAGTCCGGGCGAAAAATGAGGATGCTTCTCGAAGAGGAATTCCCCGGCAAGCTGATTCGCGTTTGCACGGACATGGATTTAACGCTTCAAGCGATCGGCGACGGAGCCGCGATCGTGTTGATCGCTGGCACGGGCTCTGCGGCGGTTGGGCGCGACGCGCGGGGGAATTCAGCGCGTGTGGGAGGCCACGGATATCTGCTCGGCGACGAAGGCAGTGCGTATCATGTTGGCCAGCGCGCTGTGCTGGCCGCCTTGCGTCACTTTGAACGAACGGGGAAGGATACTCCGATTGGCGAGCGAATCCTTTCCGAAATTGGGGCGCCGACCTGGGCGGATTTGCAATCCCGCGTTTACGCGGCTCCTGACGACGTCTTCCCGCGCCTATTTCGGGTGGTCGTGCAGTGCGCCGAAGCGGGCGATGCGACGGCGCAAGCGCTGCTCGACGATTGCGCCGCGGCCCTTGCCGAACTTGTCGAAGATTTAGCCGAGCGCCTTCAGTTACAATCTGGGAAATTCCAACTGGCGAGCACGGGCGGGATGCGGGGCGTCTCAGCATATTTTGACGCGCGCCTCGAGCTTTACTTGCGGAAGGCCGCGCCGCTGGCGCAATTCAGCGCTTTGCGGCTGAGCCCTGCGGAAGCGGCGGCTCATCTGGCGCTCCAGCTTCTGCCGCCGGCGTGAGGGAACGGACTTGACGCTCCTCGAACAACAACGCGATCGCGCCCGCCAGGCCGCCGGGGAAGAACTCAAGTCGTTGATCTATCACCCGTCGCCGGAGGTGCTCTACGCGCTGCTGGAAAATCCCGCGCTGGACGATGCGCTGCTTGGCCTTCTGCTTTCCCGAAAAGACCTTCCCGCCGAAATTATTGAGAGCATTGCGGGGCGGAAAACATTTTTGAAGAGCTACGCCGTCAAACGCGCGTTGGTTTTTCATCCCGGTGCGCCGCGCCTTGTTGGCCTGAGGTTGTTGCGGGATCTCTACCTTATGGATCTGGTGCAGTATGCGTTGTCGCCCTCGGCATCCACCGAACTGAAGCGCCACGCGGAGGAGTACATCGTCGCGCGCCTGCCCCAATTGCCGCTGGGACAGAGAATCACGCTGGCACGCCGCGGTCCCGCGCGCGTTGCGGGGGCATTGATCGCCACCGGCCATGCGCAGGTGCTGGAGATTGCGCTCGACAATCCGCGTCTGACCGAAGCGCAGGTATTGAAAGTGCTGTGGCACGACAAATTGCCGCAGGTGGTTGTCCTCACCGTCGCCAATCACCGCAAATGGTCGCAATACTACAACGTGCGCCTGGCGCTGGTGCGCAACTCTTCCACACCTCTCGCCCTGGTCCTTAGTTATCTCCCTCAGCTGACCGTTGTGGATTTGCGCGAACTCGCGGCTCCCGGCATTGTGCCGGAAAATCTTCGCAAGTATCTTCAGGCGGAAGTGAACCGGCGGATGCTGGCGTCCAAACGGGAAGCCGAGGCGGAGCCGCAATCGTTGCGCGGGGAGTCACTTTCGCAGCCGAAGAATCAGGATCGCTCCGAGAAAGAATAAAACCGCGGAGAAGGAAAACGCAGCTTTGGCGGAGACTGCCGACCAAAGAAAACCGACCATAAGGCTCGACAGAAAATCTCCCACGGCATTCACCGCCGCGAGCGTCCCGAAGGCCATGCCGTGCTGCTCGCGGGGAATGAGTTCCGCGGCGAGGGAATCCTCGAGCGCCTCTTCCGTG
The DNA here is from genome assembly GCA_035487095.1 of Candidatus Sulfotelmatobacter sp. GTDB lineage: Bacteria > Acidobacteriota > Terriglobia > Acidiferrales > UBA7541 > Acidiferrum. The sequence continues at coordinate 2,020 of DATHMM010000158.1, read as the reverse complement.
CCCACATAAATTCCCGCGAGAACAAACAAGCCCGCCAACAGCCACATTGAGGCGGGTGTGGTCGTGAGAAAAATGGCCGTTACGCCGGCCAGTGCGTAACCGCCTGCAAGAATGAACTTGCGGTGCGGCACGATATCGCTGATCCAACCGCTTAAGTAGGCAGAGCCTGCGTAGAAGACGTTGTGCAGCGTGTAGAGCCCTACGGCGAGGCTGGCCGCCCGCGCGGCACCGTGCGCCGGGGCAAGCATCCGCGACGCGTACAAAATCAAAAGCGTGTGCGAAAAATCGCCGGAGCCGAACACGCCGACACCGAGCAGAAATTCGCGGAACTTCCGCGGCAGGCTTTGGAGACCGGCGAGGAACGTCACTTTTTTTCTCGCTTCGAATGGCCTTTCCCGCACCAGCAGCCAGAAGCTGAGCACCGCAATCATCCCCGGCAGCAGCGTCCACAAAAATACCGCGCGGTAATTGTGGTTGGTCACTTTCAACAGCCACAGCGCCGTCAACGGTCCGGCGATGGCGCCGACGGTGTCCATCAGCCGCTCCAGCCCGAATGCCCGGCCGTATGCGCCCGGCGCCACGTCGGCCGCCAGCAGCGCCTTCTTTGCCGGGGAACGAACGCCGCGCCCCAGCCACGCAGCCGCGCGCCCAAACAGCACGTGGTAGGCGTGGGTCGCAAACGCAAAGGAAGCGGTCGCCAGCGCGGTGAACGCGTAGCCGACCACCGCCAGCGGCTTTCGCTTTTTTAACTGATCGGTGTAGTGCCCGGAAGTCAGCTTCGCGAAACTTGAAAGGCCATCGGCGATGCCCTCAATCGCGCCCAGCCATGCCGGACCCGCGCCAATCGATGCAAGAAATGCGGGCAAAATCGCGGTGGCGATTTCGTGGCTCCAGTCGCTGAACAAACTGGTGACGCCCACACCGAGCACGGTGCGGTTCAGCCAGGCGGACGGAGAATTCTGCGTTGAAGTTTTGTCGGAGTTTGCGTCGGCCACTGCGCCGCCTATCGTTTCGCGGGCCTGTAGAGAATCACCCGCACTTTTTCGAGTGTAATCAAGCCGCCGTCCACCATCTCATCCAGACGGGGCAGCATCTGGTCGATTCGCTCTTGCGTTTCGATCACTTCCAGAATAATCGGCAAATCCTGCGACAGTCGCAGCAGCTTGTCGGTGTGATACACGCTCGAAGAGCCGTAGCCCGCCACGCCACGCAGCACGGTCACGCCGGAGAACCCGTCTTTCCGCAGCAATTCGACAATCGCCTCGTGCAAGGGTTTTCCGTGCCATTTATCCGATTCGCCGATGTGGATTCGCATCAGCGTCCGCTCGCCTTCGAATTTCTGGTGCATCATAAACCACCCGCGTAGCGGCCCCGACCCGGTCGGGGCCGCGAATGCCTTCCCCTAGAATCTGTTCGCCAGCCGTATTCCTGCGACCGAAAGCAGCAGCCCGAAAGCCACGCTTGCCGACACGTATGCCGTCGCCCACAGCCACTCACCCGCTTCCAGCATCTTCGCCGTTTCCCATCCGAAGCTTGAAAACGTGGTGTATCCGCCGAAAAATCCGATCGCGATGGCCATGCGCCATTCCGGAGGCACAATCACGCGATTGAGGAGAATCTGCCCGATCAATCCCAGAAAAAAGCATCCCGTCAGATTGATCAGCAGCGTTCCGTAAGGAAACGTGCTCCCCATCTTGATCTGTACCAGCCCCTGCAGTCCGTATCTTGCCAGCGTTCCGACCGCGCCGAACGCACCAATCAGGAATAAACGCAAAGTGTCTCCGATCCGGCTGCCCGTGCTGCACAGAAGAAAAAACTCCTGGTGCCTCGGGGCAGCCAGGAGTCATCAGCCCCGGCACATGCGGCCGGGGCGGTTATGGCGAACTCCATCGCCGTGAAATTGTGCCTCAGTCTAACCGCGTCCGCCCGGAATTCGCAATACTTCACCCGCGTTGAATTGCTGCCGCGATCACTTGCGCGGCGTCGGCTGGAGTCCACTCGTTGTCGGGGAACCACTTTT
>DATHMM010000157.1:0-26879 GCA_035487095.1 Candidatus Sulfotelmatobacter sp. | reverse complement strand
GGTCTGCCCTGCCTTCCAACGACGCCACACATCGAGTTTCTGCTCCGCCGAAAACCCAAACCGTCTCCCTTGTTTCATAACACCACCTTTAAAAACAGCTTTATACCAGATGGTGTTGCATCGACCGTCTGAACCGGCACGGCTAACCGGACAAATGGCTTCTAGTACCAGGAGCCGATTATAGGTGTCTCATGGGGAGCCGTTGGGAGGCGGCATCCATGAGAAGGAAAGCAAAACGGGGAAAATCAAATCGTGCAAAAACCAAACTCGAACTGCCCGACCTAGCGCACGCCAAATCGGCGGTGCTCGTCAGCCTACGATCACTTGAATCGCAACGCAGTTATCGTCGCTCAATCGATGATTTTGTCTGTTGGTATTGTTCCGAACCAAGGTTGTCTTTCAACAAGACCGTCGTCACGCGCTACCGGATTCACCTTGAGGATCAACTCTTGGCACCCGGGACCATTAACGTCAGATTGGCTGCGGTGTGGCGACTGGCCTATGAAGCCGCCGACACGGGGCTCTTGAGCCCGGAGCTTGCCGCCGGCATCCGACGTGTGAAAGGGGCAAAAAAGTTGGGAACGAGGCTTGGGAATTGGCTCACGGCAGAGCAAGCGCGTGCGCTCTGGCAACTCCCCAATGCGCACACTCTCAAGGGCAAGAGGGATCGCGCTATCCTAGCTGTGCTGCTGGGTTGTGGATTGCGTCGCGGAGAGCTGATTACCCTGGTGTTTGACCACCTCCAGCGTCGAGAGGATCACTGGGCTATTGTGGACCTGATCGGGAAGGGTACCCATATTCGAACCGTGCCAATGCCGGATTGGGTGAAAGAGACTTTGGATGACTGGCTGCGAGCGGCAGATACTAGACACGGGAAATTGTTCCGGTGCGTCTGTCGAAACGGCACAGTATGGGGTACCGAGGTCACAGAAAAAGTGGTTTGGCACGTTGTGAAGGAGTACGCAGGGCGGCTCGGGATCGCAAAGTTGGCCCCTCATGATTTGAGAAGGTCCTGCGCCAGGTTCTGTCACGATTCGGGCGGTGAATTGGAACAGATTCAATTCCTCCTTGGTCACGTCTCGGTGCAAACCACAGAAAAATATCTGGGATGCCAACAGCGACTTCGCGAGGCCGTGAATGATCGGATCGGAATTGAACCTACTACTTGTCAGTAAAAAAGCTTGCTTCGCGTTTAATCTTGGCGAGCTTCTCTGGTCGGAGACCGTTAAGGTCGTCCTCCCTTAACCATCCATCCGATAGCAGTCTCCCGAAAACCTCTAGCAGCCGTGAATACCGATAGTCATACAGTCGATCTACAATCTTTCTTTGCTCCGTAAGGTATTCTTGAACACGAAAGACGTCAGATGGAGCGGTCGTAGCCTCCAGCATTCGTCTCGCTTCATTCGCGATCTCCGTGCACTGCCTCTCGAATGCCATGTCAAAAGCGACCCTGGCCAACTTCTTTTCAGTCGGTGCCCACGTTTCGTCTTGTCTATATTGTGTGATTGATTCCATCGACGAACCGCCTTTCTGTTTCAGATTTCTGTGTCGAGTAGAGCCCAATAATAATCTCCTGAAATTCCGGCTTCAAGAGAGACTGTCAGATTCTCTGTGTTTTTGGGGCGGTACTAGGATCCACTTGTCCGGTTAGCCGTGCCGGTTCAGGCGGTCGATGCAACACCATCTAATCAATTAATCCGACGATACTTCCCCTGGAGAACCGATCTGTCTTGCTGTACTCAGTCAAAACCTAGCCATGGTAGCGTTCCGGCTGATCTAACCTAGCGAGCGCTTTTAGCTTTTGTTTTCAATGGAAGGTGGGTTCGAGCTGAGTGTTGCGTCGACCCCTTGAGACCACCGGACAAATCAGGAGTTGGCGCGTTGTTACTAGTGATAATAGGATTTCACATCATCCATCCGGAGACCCCTTCCGGGCATCTGCCAAGCCTGATTTCCGATTATACGAACCACCCGGACAGGAACGGCGCTAGCGGGGAAAGCCGGCGGACTCCTTTATGGCGGCGCATTGATTGCAGTGGCGCGCGGAGTGGCCGGCGGCGAGGATGAACCATTGGTAGCAATCGAGTTCGCCGAAGAAGGGATGCGGCATGAAATAGAGGCGCAACTCCTTGGTATCGGCCGCAGTGGTGGCGAATTCGATGGTGCGCTGGCGGGCGGCGTCGAATTCGTTTAGAAGATTGGCGAGCGGCCAACGCGAAGTGGGGAGCAGGCGTTCGGGCGCGGTGAGTGGCTGGACGAGGCGACCAAAATTTGCCAGTAGCTGTTCGTCGGTCACAGCAGATTTCTTTTCGGGGGCAGGCGGCTTCTGAAGCGTCCGTGCCAGGCCGGCAAGGATGTTCTGTTCCACGATCGTGATGTGCTCGAGGTTTTCTGCTACCGACCAGCGGCTCGCGTCCGGGCGATATTGAAGTTGTTGGGACGTGAGCCCGTGAGCGGTGCGATGGACGAGTTCGAGGGTTTCTGAGAAGTGGACGAACATTGCCTCGCGTTCGGCTGGGGTGATAATCGCTGACCTCCCAAGCAATACGGAATATAAAGACGCGATTTGAGCGCCATTGTACTCCTCGTAGTAGCGAAACCAAAGGTTGGGAAACGGGATTAACCTTCCAATCGACTAGCGCCCGCAGTCGTTACCGGAGAAGTGGAGTCCTAGGACGGGACTTGTCCGGTTAGCCGGGTGCATTCGATAGTTCGATGCAACACCATCTCCGCCGCAGTGGAGCATGTGTACTTGCTCGACCAGTTCAAGGAAGCGTTTACGCAATCCTTGAAATCGAATCGAAGCGGCAAGATCCTATTCAAGTTCTAGCGACCACCGAGGTACGCCCACGTCGCAGAAGCATGAACTGGGCACCTTAGGGACTGCGCCAAGCTGGCTTGGCACCAGAAGATTGCTCCGAGTCCACCAACTTTCGCAGAACGGAATGCTCAACAAGCGTTTTGACAGAGGCGCGAACAATGGTTTCAAACACCGTTGCGGGCTTGCAATTCTCCAAGCGATCGCAGTCAGTCAGCCAGAACTTCGCTCACGATCGATCCACCACGGTTTCCTAGGCCGTTGTGCTCACGAGACAGGTGCGTATCCCAAAATGTGCTCGCCTGCTTAGCCGTTCCATCCTAAGGGAGACTTGGCTGCCAGGGACCGAACGCGCGATTGGAGCTCGGCGAGCTTCTGATCGTAAACACAACCGCACCTGTTCAGCTATTTGGAATGGTTAGCGGTACTTGACAACTTCACATATTGTGAAGTATCCTCGGCTAGTGCACATCGTGACGCGCAAGCATCTGACCGAGGCTATGGAGAAGTACCCGGATGCAGCGGACGAAATCAAGGCATGGATGGCTATCGTCAAAGAGGTTCGATGGCACAATTTTCCGGACGTTCGCAGCACTTTCAAGGATGCAGACAATGTTAAGGGATACGTGATATTTGACTTTCGCAGAAACCGCTACAGGCTCGTCACAGTCATTCACTATGCGAAAACAACGGATCAAAAGCGAACCCAAGGGCATGTTTACATTCGGTCTTTCTTAACGCATAAGGAGTATGACAATCCCGGCAATTGGGATAGGAGGTTTGGTACAAAATGACTACAGTCCTCGCAGACCCGGCAAGAATGATCGCGAAGGGTGCCCCCCACGTCATACATAATGACGAGGAGCTGGAAGCCTATACCAACGCCCTCTTCCAATTGACAGCGCTAGAGAATCCGTCTCGCTCTGAAGTAGCGGCCATTGAACTACTGACCTTGTTGGTCGAACGCTACGAAGAAACGCACTATCCGATTCCTGCCGCAGACCCGGTTTCCGTTGTACGCCTCCTCCTCGAGAAACAGGACCTCACGCAGCGTGACTTGGTCCCTGAATTCGGATCAGAAAGCGCCGTCTCCATGTTCCTGGCGAAGCAGCGGAAGCTCACGCTGGAGCAAGTACGGAAATTAAGCGCACGCTTCAAACTTCCGGCGGACGTTTTCATCCGAAGCCGATAGCCGATAGCCGAGATTGCTGGATAAGAAGCCGAGAGGATGACAGTAGATGCTATCTCCGAAGATCATTTCTTTCTGCCCAGCAGCACGAAACATATATTCAGAGCCTTCTCGAACTGCAACGAAAACTCCGTCGAACTCCAGAAGAAACGGAAACTGCCAACGTGCTTATCGCTCTGATCGCGGAGTACGAAGCGAGGCATTTCACCATCGAATAAAGTCTCGGGCGTCGAGGTGCTAAAGAAATTGATGGCGGCCAATGGACTTCGACAAAAAAGACCTTGCCGGCGATTTAGGGGGGCGAAAGTATGGTGTCCCTGGTCCTCAAAGAAAAACGACAACTCAACCGGCAACAGATGGAAAAGCTTAGCCAACGCTTTCACGTTTCTCCCGCAGTTTTCTTTTAAGGACCTTCCAACATGGAAGTACACCTAAATCCGGAGGTACAAGCGCGGGTTACCGGGCTGCGAAAGACAACGACCGCGGCCCTGAGGAATACGTCCAGCAACCTGTCGAACACTATGTTGACCATGACGTATGGTTCAGGGAGCAAGTAAAAAAAGGCTTGGACCAACTCGATCTCGGTAAATTCCTGACCCACGACCAGATGGGCGCTCGAATCGAGCTGATGTTCCGCTCCTAAATGCAAGTTCGATGGTCGGCTACCCATCAAAATTGATGGCGAATGCCGGTTGACGCACCTGCTCACCAGGCAGGCGTGCTGCGTATTTTGAAACCTCTGGAGAATTGATTTTAAGGCCGATCAGTTCCCTGCTTGGGACGCAGGCGTTCAATCCTACCGCCGTTCACGGCCGATCGGTCGGACTTCCAAGAGATGTAAGTCCCCAGCAGTGCCCCCTGCCTTTCAACACCCCGCAAACAAATTTCCGGCCTGGACCTTCCCGGATTTTTTGAACAACACACCGGTGCAATGAGTTCAAGAAGCCTGGTTTAGGAATGGTTGTAATAGTCCTGGCACGAGCCTGGTCGAGATCAGAGCCGGAGGGGGTAGCAGTTTTTTTGATGCGGGGCATCCATTTTTCTCTTGACATCTGGAATTCGTTCCATAATATGGCACGCGTGCCACAATCCAAGACATTCAAATCTCCCTACCGTGTCCAAGTCCTTGACCGCGCCCTGGCTGCGCTGGACGTTTTGGCCGCCCGCGCGACGGAGTGCAGCCTCGTGGAGATCTGCACGACACTGAAGCTACATAAGAGCACCGCGCACCGGTTGATGATGGTGCTGGAACAACACCGTCTGGTAGACAAGAATCCGGACACAGGGCGCTACCGGCTGGGGCTCAAGCTCTTTGAGTTCGGATCGAAAGCCATCGGCGCAATCGATTTGCGCCGTCAGGCAAGACCTTACCTGGACCGGCTGCAGCGCGAACTTGGCGAGACTGTTTTCTTCTGTTTGCTCGACGACGGACAAGTCTTATACCTAGAAAAAATCGAGTCGCAACAGAGCGTGCGAACCGCTTGCAACGTGGGCAGCCGCGCTCCGGCCTATTGCACGGCGGTTGGAAAAGCCATGCTGGCAGAATTGACGGATACCGAGGTGAGCGAGATCGTTCGCCGCTCCGGTTTGAAGGCCTTCACGCCGAACACCATCACCACAGGCACGGCCCTGAAGACCGAGTTGCGGGCCGTTCGCTCCAGGGGATATGCGATAGACAATGAGGAGAAGGAGCCTGGACTGCGCTGCGTCAGCGCGCCGGTGCGGAACGATTCGGGAAAGCTGTTGGCGGCCTTAAGCGTTTCGGGCCCTGCGTTTCGAGTCACGAAGGAGAGAGTGCCGGAGATCGCGAAGGCGGTGATGCAAGCAGCCGGGGAACTCTCGCTTGAACTTGGGTATCAGCCGACGGCAATGGAATTGGTGAGGGTGGCGGTTAGCTAGGAACTGGAAAAAGGGGAATCCCGGCGCTAGCCGGTTTTTTTTGGGCCATTCACGAAGTGAGATGTAGTCTCATAATGCGGTACACGCGTTCCAGCGAGGTGGCGCGCGTACACCGCAACCTGAGACCTGCCGTAGTGATCACGCGCAGAGGTGCCCTGCGCTTTGATAGGAGAAGCAAATGCCTGGAAAATTCGGGGTTGTGTTTCTTTTCTGCTTGCTTGCGATTCTCTCGTCCGCTCGATTGATGGCGCAGATCACCTCGTCGACGATGTACGGCCAGGTGACGGACGCGACGGGGGCGGCCGTGCCCGGCGCCCAGGTGTCCGCTTCCAATACCGACACCAATCTAACCCGGACGCTGGAGACCAATCCCGCGGGCGAATATCGCATTGAATTGCTTCCGGTCGGCAGCTACAGGGTAGAGATCACCAAACCCGGCTTCAAGAAAGTGGTTCTGGAGGGCATCGTGCTGCAGGTAAACGTTCCCGGCCGCGTCGACGCGACGATGCAACTCGGAAACGTGAGTGAGACCATAACCGTCACTGAAAGCGTCCCGCTCATCAATACCACGAGTCCGGAACTCGGACGCACGATCGAGAATGCAGAGATCAAGAACTTGCCCCTCGTCAACCGCAATGCCTATCAGTTGCTGGAACTCACGCCCGGCGTGCAGAACAGCACGTTCAACGCCGGTCAGCCAAATCCCGTTATCACCCTCGGATTCCCGGAGCAACGCACCTTCATCAATGGCGGTGTGGACGGCGGCGCGGGTTCCGTAAGCTACTACCTCGATGGTGGAATCAACATGACCGGGCTTCGCAACACCGGCAACATCCTTCCCAACCCGGACGCCATCCAGGAATACCGTGTGGAGACAAGCAACTACGACGCTGAGTACGGCAAAATGTCCAGCGGCGTCATCACCGTGCTCACCAAATCGGGCACCAACAACCTCCACGGTTCGCTCTTCGAATACTGGCGCGACAGTTCTTTGAACGCCAACAACTGGGACTCCACCCTGGCCACGCCTCCGCTCCGTCGCAACCAGTTCGGCGGCACCTTAGGCGGCGCCGTTATCAAGAATAAAACTTTTTTCTTCGTTTCCTACCAGGGACTCCGGCAGCTCAGCAGCTTTTTCTTCACGGGGGCCACCGTTCCCACGGCGGCCGAGCGCACGGGAGACTTTACCGGCGTGGTGACCGCACTCCCCGTCCAGTACACCTGCGGCTCACCCACAGTGATCTGCCCCAAGCTGCTCGACCCCACCGCTCAGGAATTGCTCAACCCCACTGGCGCCTCCACAAGCTTCCCCACGATTCCGACCTCGAACGTGGCCAATAACGGCTGGCAAGGCATCGCTCCCAGCCCGTTTAACACCGATGAATTTCTGATCAAGTTGGACCACAATCTCACTGCCAACCACAGGCTCAGCGGAAGTTATTTTTATACCACCGGAGAGAACACCGTCCCACCACTGAACTCCACCAGCGGGCAGCCGAACGGCAACATCGCCTGGAGCATCCAGTCCTTCAGTTGGCGCCAGCAGAACTTCAACGCCAGTGACACCTGGACGGCCAGGGCGAATCTCGTCAACCAGGTTTGGATTGGCTACACCCGCAATGTTGGCGGCCGCACGAACCTGCCTGCAACATCCCTCGGTGACCTGGGTTCGGAATTTTCCATCGAGGGCCCGCACTCGCTTCCGCAGATCACCGTGACTGGTTTCTTTACCGCCGCCAGCGCCATCGCCGGTCCCCTGGCAGAATCGAATTTTTACAACGTGCGCGATGTTGTCAGTTGGAGCCACGGCCGCCATACCATCAGCTTCGGGGCGGACGAAACACTCGACAAGGACATTCAGCAAACCCTGCTCAACAATTACGGTGTCTTTGGATTTAACGGCACCAACATTAAGGATTCCGTCAGTGGGAAGAGCATTGCCGTTCCAGCGCTGGCTAATTTCGTGATGGGCTTGCCTACTTCTCTCTCCCAGGACGCTCCCGTCACCGGCTACACCAACAGCTGGAGTACAGGACTCTTTGCTCAGGACAATTTCCGAATATTCCCCCGCCTGACCATCAACCTGGGACTCCGCTGGGATATTCAAACCCCGCCGACCGATCCTCTCAATCGCGGCACCACCTTCGAAGAAGGCGTGCAATCCGTCGCTTTTCCGAGCGCGCCGACGGGAGCGCTCTTCTTCGGCGATCCCGGGGTCACGCGCGGCATCGTACCCGTGCGCTGGCACCATGTTTCCCCCAGAATCGGACTTGCCTGGGATCCCAAGGGTGACGGCAAGACTTCCATCCGCGCAGGAGCGGGCGTTTTCTATGGCAGCGTTTCGGGCAACGAATGGAACACCGTCACCAATTTCGAACCCTCCGCCGTCCGCTACACATTCACGAACGCAACGCAGGCGGTGACTGGTTCGGGTCTAACCGCCGTTCCCAAGGGCGCAACCCTTACCTGTCCCTACAATAATCTGGTCGCAAACAATGGATCGGGCGCACCTCTCGGAGCCACCGTCACTTGCGGCGCTGGCGCGGGGACCGGGCTGAAAGGCACGGATCCTTTTCCCTTCACTCCTGGTCAGTTCATCACTCCCGGCGGGCCATTTTTCGGTTTCGCGAAAAATTTCCAGTGGCCCTACAGCTATCAGATCAATCTCTCCGTGCAGCGCCAGCTCACTGCAAACCTCAGCGTCTCCGCTGCCTACGTAGGAACCCTGAGCCACGATTTGCCGTTCGCCCAGGACATCAACGCTCCCGCTACGGGCGCCCTCGCTCCCGCCTGTGCCACCAGCGCCTCGGGCAATATTACCCAACGGCGCCCCATCGACAACCCCAGCACCGCAACCTGCACCGGCGGTGGTAGCCCGTTTGGCACCCTGTTTCTTGCACAATCCAACCAGACAGCCTCCTACAACGGTCTGCAAACCACCGTCCAGATGCGCATGACCCGCGGCGTGATGCTCTACGGTTTTTATACCTTCAGCCATACCTTTGACAGCGTGCAGTTGGATAACAACACCACCCAGGGCGGCGCGGAGGATATGACCAATCTCCGGCTCGAACGCGGCCCCGCCGATTTCGACATACGGCACCAGTTTGTCACCGCCCTCGTCTGGCAATTGAACTACTTCAGCGTGGAGAGCCCCCTCAAGCGTGCGCTCCTGAACGGCTGGTCGGTTTCTCCCATCATCAAAATACACAGCGGCCTTCCCTTCACCGTTCTCAACGGAAAAGACGCCAACCTCACCGGCAACACTGCTGCGGAACGCGCTCAGCTTGTCTCCGGCGTGGATCCGGTCCTCGGAAGCCGCAACGCTGCCGAGTGGTTCAATACCGCCGCGTTTATACAAAATCCCGCCGCCCTGGTCAGCGGAGTCGCCGTCAACGGAGACGCCGGCAGAAACATGTTGCGCGGCCCGACATTCAAGGATGTGGACCTTTCGATCTCTCGTGACTTCAGCCTGTCTCATTTCCGGGACGGTATGAACATCCAGCTGCGGGCGGATGCCTACAATGTTTTCAACATTGTGAGCCTCAATCCTCCGGTTGGAAACGGCGCCACCGTCGGCTCCTCCACTTTCGGGCAAATCACCTCGGCAAGTGCGATGCGCCAACTGCAGCTGGGGCTGCGCTTCACGTTCTGAGGCGCCCTGGAAACCCTCCGAGTATTTGTGGCGGCGGAGGCCAGCGTAGGTTAGTTTTGTATTTAAATCGAAGCAAGACGCCAGATTGAAACTGTCCTCGCTCACGCCAGTTTCGGGAATTGGGGTCCAACCAAGAAGGAGTGGTCCATGAGTACGCAATCCGCGGTTGCTGTCGAAAAAATGGTTTTTCGAAAAACCAACGCGCACAGCGGGCGTCATGTTACGGTGACGCCGGCGAACAGCACTATGCGCCATCTTTCCTACGGTCGGATCATTTTGAATCCGTCCAATCCACAGGTTTCTTTCTCCAACGGCGAACAAGAGACTGGGCTGATTTGCCTCTCAGGAAATGGCGTGGTAAAGACGGGCGGGAATAATTTCGAATTGGGGCAATTCGACGCCATCTACATTCCCCGAGATTCCGCCATTGAAGTCTCGACGAAAAACTCCGTCGATTTCGCGGAGTTCTCCGCCGACGTCAAGGGGAAGTATCCATTGAAAATCGTTCGCTACGCGGAAGTCTGCGAGGATCCTGCGATGAAGTTTGCTACCGGGAGCCCGGGCTCGCGGCGCGAATTAAACGTATTGATTGCGAACAATGTGGGGGCGGGCCGGCTGCTGGCGGGTTTCACCTTTTCCGAGCCGGGAAACTGGACCAGTTGGCCTCCCCATGAACATGCCAAAATGCTGGAGGAAATGTACGTGTACTTTGACATGCCGGAGCCTGCCTATGGACTTCAGCTTGTGTACAACGATACGCAGTATCCGGAACTGGTGATCGCGGTGCGCGACGGAGATGCGGTGTTGATGCCCAGCGGCTATCATCCGAACGTTTCTGTGCCGGGGCACCGGATTGCGTTTCTCTGGGCCATGGCTGCGCACAAAGAAGTCGAAGACCGACAGTTTGGTGTGGTAAACATCCAGCCTGGATTTCAACAAGGGAGTTCAGGCCTGGAAGCGGCGCGCAAGTAAGCCACACGGTTTACTGGGAGAGTTGATGCCGGATCAGAATCCGATCATTGAGGCGGAGTCCAGCGTTACGGGGCATGCTTCAGCATATTCGCCTGCCGGCCCACGAAGCGGCGGCATGTTCGCAGGCCGTTTCCGGTGGGTGATCTGCGGATTGTTGTTCCTCGGTGTGACCAAGAATTACATGGACCGGCAGGTGCTCGGTGTGCTCAAGGGTCCGCTGCAACACGAGTTTGCCTGGAACGACATCGACTACGGGAATCTCGTGTTCGCCTTTCAGGCCGCGTACGGGTTGGGGATGCTTGTGGTTGGCCGGCTGATTGACCGCTTGGGTACGCGAATCGGCTACGCCGTGGCGATGGCTTTCTGGAGCATGGCTTCCATGGCGCATGCGATTGCGTTTTCGCTCGGCGGTTTTGTTGCCGCGCGCTTCGCGTTGGGCTTTGGTGAGGCTGGAGTGTTTCCGGCCAGTCTGAAGTGCGTGGCGGAATGGTTTCCAAAAAAAGAACGGGCGCTGGCGACCGGCATCTTCAACGCCGGCACAAACGTCGGTGCGATCGTTACGCCACTTGTCGTGCCGTGGATTGCTGTCCATCTTGGCTGGCGCTGGGCCTTTCTGATGACCGGATCTCTCGGATTTGCCTGGCTTATCCTCTGGTTGTGGTTCTATCGAAAGCCGGAGGAGCATGCCGCCTGCACCCCCGGGGAAAGAGAGTACATCCAGAACGATCTGGTGGAGCCAATCGGAAAAATAAAATGGAGCCAGCTTCTGCCTCACAGGCAGACCTGGGCGTTTGCCGCTGGAAAATTCATGATTGACCCGATCTGGTGGTTCTATCTCTTCTGGATTCCGGACTATCTGCAACGCGAGCACGGCTTGCATCTGACGCAGATCGGGTTGCCGATTCTCGTCATCTATGTCATCTCCGACCTGGGGAGTATTGGCGGGGGATGGGTCTCCTCGACTCTCATCCGGCGTGATTTTTCCGTGAACGCAGCGCGGAAATGGGCAATGTTGATCTGCGCCTTGAGTGTGCTGCCGGTTGCGGTGGTGTTTCGAGTTTCCGGGCTGTGGCCTGCCACGCTGCTTATCGGGCTTGCGGCTGCGGGGCACCAGGGATTTTCCGCAAACCTTTTTACCCTGCCTTCCGACCTGTTTCCTTCCCGCGCCGTCGCATCCGTGGTGGGAATTGGAGGCATGGCGGGCGCAGTGGGCGGCATGCTGATCGCTGAAATCGTCGGCCATGTGTTGCAGTGGACTGGCAGCTACATGGTTCCGTTCCTGATTGCGGCGTCGGCTTACCTGATTGCTTTGCTGTTGATTCACGCGCTAAGCCCGAAGCTTTTGCCGGCGCGAATTGGACAGCTTTAAGACTATGTATCTGGAATCCTTTCAATTGACGGGCAAGAATGCACTGGTGACCGGTTCGCGCAGGGGCTTGGGCGCGGCGATCGCGATTGCTCTGGCGGAAGCGGGCGCGAATGTAGGATGCCACGGGCGCGATCAAGACCCCGGAGCTACCTGCGGAGCGATTTCCGCGGCCGGGCGCAAGACTTTTTATTTCTCCGGGGATTTGGCGGATGCGAAGGCGTGTACGGCACTTTTTGAAAGAGCCATCGCGGAGTTCGGTTCGCTCGACATCCTGGTGAACAACGCCGGGGCGATCCATCGGGCGCCCGCGGCGGAATATCCCATGGAATCCTGGGATGAACTGATTGCCGTGGATTTGACAGCGGTTTTTCGCCTTTCACAACTAGCCGGACGGCACATGCTGCAAAGAGGGACGGGCGGCAAAGTCGTGAACATCGCTTCGCTGCTCTCTTTCCAGGGAGGGGTTTTTGTGCCCGCATATGCGGCGGCGAAGGGTGGAATTGCGCAGTTGACGAAGGCGCTGGCCAATGAATGGGCCTCCAAGGGGATCAATGTAAACGCGATTGCCCCCGGATATATGGCAACGGACAACACTACGGCTTTGCGCTCGGATCCGGTTCGCAGCCGTCAACTTCTCGAGCGGATTCCCGCCGCGCGATGGGGAGAGCCGAAGGATATCGCGGGCGCGGCATTATACCTTTGTTCCCCGGCGAGCGACTATGTGCACGGGCACGTTCTCGCGGTGGATGGCGGCTGGCTGGGGCGCTGAGGCCGAAATGTCTCTAACCATCAAGCAAAAGGAAACTTGCCGTTGGGACCTGGTTAGCCTGGGCGAAGTGATGCTGCGCTTCGACCCAGGTAAATACCGCATTTGGACCACCCGCCGTTTCGAAGTGAGTGAAGGCGGAGGTGAGTACAACGTTGCCCGCGGATTGAAGCGATGTTTCGGACTCGAAACGGCCATCGTTACGTCGTTTGCGAAGAATCCCGTTGGTTTATTGCTGCAAGATTTGATCTACCAGGGCGGTGTCGATTCCTCATTGATCCGGTGGGCGGAATACGACGGAGTGGGCAGAACGGTTCGCAACGGATTGAACTTTACCGAGCGGGGATTTGGCGTACGCGCAGCGCTGGGATGTTCCGACCGCGGGCATACGGCGGTGGCGGCGCTGAAGCCGGGTGAAATCGATTGGGAGGCGATCTTCGGCAAGCATGGCGCGCGCTGGTTTCATACCGGCGGAATCTTCTGCGCGCTGTCGGAGGCGACGCCGGCGGTTGCGATGGAAGCGATGCAGTGCGCGAGGAAACACGGCGGCGTCATCTCATACGACCTGAACTATCGCGATTCCTTGTGGCGATCGATCGGTGGGAAGAAGCGGGCGCAGGAAGTGAATCGCCGCATCGCCCCTTACGTGGATGTCATGCTCGGCAATGAGGAGGATTTCTCGGCGGCGCTCGGCTACGAAGTCGCGGGAACCGATGAGCACCTTTCGGCCCTGGATCCCGAAGCCTTTAAGCAGATGATCCACAGAGTTCTGAAGGATTTTCCGTTCAAAGTCGTGGCCACCACGCTTCGCAAAGCCACCACCGCGACACGAAATGATTGGAGCGCGGTTTGTTACTCCAACGGGAATTTCTTTCAGGCAAAGAATCGAGAAAATCTAGAGATTCTCGACCGTGTAGGCGGTGGCGATTCGTTTGCCTCGGGGCTCATCTACGGGTTTCTATCCGGGCGGGATGCGCAATGGGCCGTCGAATGCGGCGCCGCGCATGGAGCGCTGGCGATGACCACGCCGGGCGATACAACGATGGCTACGCTGGATGAAGTTCTGCAAGTGATGAAAGGCGTAGGGGCGAGAATCGCCCGCTGAAAGGTGGCATGCGTTTGATGAAGAAACAAGACGTGCGCGCGCTCATTGAGGGAATCGGAATCGTGCCGGTGATCCGCGCCGCGTCCCCGCAGGAAGCGAGATTTGCCGCGGAGGCCGTCTGGCAGGGTGGAATTCCCATTGTCGAGATCACGATGACCGTTCCGGGAGCGCTAGAGGTAATTTCCGAGTTAGTGAAAACGATGCCCAAACTTCTTGTGGGTGCCGGCACTGTGGTGAACCAGGATCTTGCACTCAAATGTTTTGACGCCGGCGCGCAATTTCTTGTGACGCCCGGCTTCTCGCAGCAAACGGTGGCGGCGGCGCACAACCTGGACCTGCTCATCATGGCGGGCGCTCTCACTCCGTCAGAGGTGATGACCGCATGGGACGCGGGCGTCGACTTCGTCAAAATTTTCCCGTGCGGAAACATGGGCGGCCCGAGCTACATCAAGGCGCTTAAGGGGCCATTGCCGCAAGTTCCGATGGTTCCCACCGGAGGAGTGAATCTGGAAACCGCAGCGGACTATATGCGCGCGGGCGCTGCGGCGCTGGGGGTGGGCGGGGAGCTGATCTTGAAACACGCATTTCAGCAAGGCAAACCGGAGTTGATCAGCGATTTGGCGATGCGATACGCGCAACTGGTGAAGGAAGCGCGGAGTCCTACCACAGCCAAATCGGAACGCACAGCAGAAGCCCGTTGAAGAGGAGACGCAAAGTGGAGACTCAGAACAAGACTTACCCCGACCTCATCGTAACTTCGCATGAGGCAGGCAAGGAATCTCATCCGGAAACCGGCCTCACCCGCCGCGTTCTTGCGTATAACGACAAGCTCTTTCTCGCCGAGCACCAAATGGTGAAAGGGTGGGCGGGAGCGATGCACAGCCATCCGCACGATCAGGTTGTCTACATTGTGCGCGGGCATCTGAATGTGAGCTGCCAGGGGAAAAGTTTCGAGTTGCGCGCCGGGGACACTTTTGTGGTCCGCGGCGGCGTGCAGCACGGCGCTTCTGCCCTCGAGGATTCGCTGGTAATCGATGTCTTCACTCCCTGCCGGGAAGACTACATAACCTGAGTTCTATTCTTTGGTTCTCTTCACTATCTCTGGAGAAATGGGAATCTTATGCAAAAGAGACTCGTGACAGCACTGTGGATCATTCCTGCTCTCTGCGCGGCGGCGGCAATGGGAGGGCCACAAATCAAGAACATCAAGATTGCCGTTTCCAACCCGAGCGACCATCCGCGAAACGCTGCGGACGTCGTGATTCCCCTTGCGCAGCTTCGGAAAGTTGCGCCGGATTTTACGCCGGGTGCCATGATCGTGACGGTGAGTGGCGCCAGCACGCTCGAACAAGATACGTCTGTACTTCAGACAGAGGAGCTTCCATCACAGGTCGATGATCTGGACGGAGACGGCAAAGGGGATGAACTGGCGTTTCAAGTTGATCTTGCTCCCCACCAAACGCGCATCGTGACCGTTTCCTACGGCAACCAGGAACGCATCTGGCGCTTGCGTGGTGATTACCAGCAACGAACGGCGGCGCTGTTCAGCCGGAAAATCGAAGGCCTCGGATGGGAATCGGAGCGCGTCGCATTCCGAGTCTACTTCGATTCCCGAAACGCCATCGATCTCTACGGCAAGCGCCGGCCTACCCTGCAACTTGGAATGTTCGCGTCCCCGGACTACACCTATCACGACGAATCCCCGGAAGGACGCGACATTTATAAGGTAGGCGACGCGATCGGAATCGGGTCCGTCGCGGGCCTGGTTGATGGCAAGGTCATCAAGGTTTCCGAAGTGAAGGAGCGCAAATGGCGAATTATCTCGAGCGGGCCGGTACGAACCATCGTGGAGTTGGACTACGATGGCTGGAATCCCGGTGGGAGAATCATCGATCTGCGGTCGCGGATCACCCAGTGGGCGGGGGAGCGCGGCTTTACTCACACGATTTTTGCGAAGTCGTCTGATGACTTCGATTTCGTAACCGGGCTGCCAGCAAAGGCTGGAATTGAACCTTTGACGTCCGGTAAAGATTCGCCGGCCGAGTGGCTGGCGACATGGGGAGAACAGGTCGTCGCACCGGGGCCTACGGCGACGGAAGCTGTTCCTGGGCAGCAATTGGGTCTCGCGATTATCACGCTGGCACCACAGGCCGTTTTCACCGAAGACAGCAAGAACCATCTAATTAAATTCAAACTGAGCGACGGGTCACAATCCTGGTTCACGATCGCAGCGTGGGATCAGGAAGGGTCAAATCGCCGCGTCGGCCACGGAAATCAAAAAGAGGACGGGGAGCACCAATCCCTGATTCTTCCTTCCGATTCGATCCGAAGTCGTGAGGAATTTCTGACGGATGTGCAGGACCAGGCTGAGCGCATGGCGAAGGCAGCAAGCATCAAAATCCTCTCGAACTCGGCGAACAGCGAGCAAGCGCCCGCGGATACTCTGGTTCCTCACAAAACAAAAACGGTGGAGCAGGCAATCGGACTCTTGCGTCAAGCTATCGACCGTACCGCATCGCAGTGGGATCCGATTGTTCAGGCGACGCCGGAGCCGATTACTTCCAATGCCGGCCAGGGATTCTTTACGGAAGCGAACAACGTGACCGGAGAGTGGCAAAAGCAGAATGGATATTTCTGGACGGGAAGTTTTTGGACGGGGGAGCTCTGGCAACTTTATTCCGCCACTCACGAGGAAAAGTATCGCCGGTGGGCGGAGGTTTGGGGGTCGAAAATGAGCAGCCAGGAGTCACGGCAAAATCACGACGCCGGATTTTTGTATTACTACTCCTCGGCGATGGGTTCTGACTTAACTGGAGATGACAAACTTCGCACCAGCGCTATTCGCGCGGCCGAGCGGCTGGAACAACTCTTCAATCCGAAAACTCAGTTGATCGCATCGTGGGGCGAACATGGAGACGACACGATCGTTGACACGATGATGAACTTGCAATTGCTCTGGTGGGCCAGCGACAAAACGGGGGACAAACGCTGGACGGATATCGGCAGAGAGCACGCCGCACGAACCGCCCAATGGTTTGTGCGTGCCGATGGATCCGTGTTTCAGTCCGTGCATTACAACCCCGACGACAACCGGCAAAGCTTCACGTTGCGCGGCGGGGCCATTGAGGCCGAACTTTCGCTTGCGAACGCCTCCGCACCTGGAGAATGGGTGTTTGCCCACACTCATCAGGGATTCGCCGCGGACACCACGTGGTCTCGAGGACTCGGTTGGGCCTTGTATGGCTTTTCGGTGGCGTATTCGGAAACACATGAGCCGCTGTTCCTGGCCACGGCGCAACAAATTGCGGACTATGCAATCAGAAATCTGCCAATCGACTCCGTGCCCTGGTACGACTTTGACGACGAAGGTGTCCACTTTCGGAATCGCGACTCGTCTGCGGCTGCGATTATCGCGGGCGGGTTATTCCGTCTTTCCGTGATCACTCCGGAGAATCCACGAGCCAGAAGCTACCGGGAAGCGGGAGAACGCATCGTGCAATCGTTGATTGACGGTTATTTAACCCCCGTCGGAGGGAATGATCAATCGCCACCTGGAATACTTCGCCACGGATGTAGCACGCGTCCCAATGACGCAATGTTGATCTACGGACAGTACTTTTTGCTGGAGGATCTGCTGTGGCTGGAACAGCACAAGCGCCAGGAAAGTCCCTCAATTCCGGTGAGGCCATGACACCAGCAAGTTCCTGGAGGTGGCCAATCAACGCCGCGGTTTGTTCGCTTCCGCGAAGCACCAAATTCCGCATTGCACGATCAGTTGCCTTGCTTCTTTGCGGATTACTGAACCCAAATTGGACATCATTCGGGCAGACTCAAATTCCCCCTTCGCAAATCGAGGTTTCCGATTTCAATGAACGGGTTCGAAGTTTTCTGCAATCCGAAGTGACGGCGCACGTTGCCGACATCAAGGCGCTCGATCCTCCTCCGGAGCGGGTTGTTGGCGCGCTGACGACGGGAGAATTCTCCTGGGGATCCTTCATGCGCGCCCTTGGCGCCTATTCCGAGTGTTTCGAGACAAAAACAATTGCGGGTCACGACGTTCCCGAAATGATTGGAAAGATGGCGCGCATCGAACTGCGCCAGGGGGGGAAATCCTGGGCGCAACTCTACGCCGCAATGGCTTTGCAGAGCTTCGGGACGGACCTGAATCGCAATGCTTTGTGGCAGAGCATGACTCCGGACGAGCGCGGTGCCTATCGCGAACTGCTCAACCCCGGCCGCTTCTACGATGAAAAGTCCCACACGCTGATCCACCTTCCTGAAAATTATTTTGGCGTAGCTGCGCGCATCGCGGCGATCGACTATCAACTTGGCCTCAATAAGGACCGCACTGCTCTCGATGACTTGCTTAGCCGCGCCGCCAAACAATTCACCGATGGTGCACTCTTCGCGGACGATGCGCTGCCCACGGGCCGCTACGATCGCTACTCCAATGAATACGCCAGAGCGATCTATGACGCGGCGGAGATTGCAGGCCGCCCAGACATGATGAAAGCTGTAGCGCCCTCCCTGGCCGTGCAAATGAAACTTTGGTGGGATTTGCTCTCCGAGGACGGTTACGGCTACTCCTGGGGGCGAAGCCTGGGCGCGATCAGCTATATGGACACTCTGGAGATCGTCGCTTTTCTCGGAGTTCATTCCGAATTCCGGCCGGCGCCGCTCCCTCAGTTGGCCGCCGCCTATTTTGCCGCCTGGTCGTGGCTCCGAAACGACTTCAACGGCCAGACCCACTTGCTCTCCGTTTTTGCTTTTGGCAGAGGCGACTATAGCTACATCACCAGAGAACGCGAATGGCAACAAACCGCAACGTTTTTTGGAAAGGTGATCGCCTCTCATCACGGGTTTATGAAAGTTCTTGAAAAGGAAGGTCTGAAAAGCTTTCCCCCTCATCCGACGTTTTCCGATGTCGCCCGTTTTCAGTATTTCCGGAATGGTTCCGGCCGCCAGTTTGGAGCTTGGGTGGTTCGCCAGGGAGATTTGCACTTCGCCTTGCCGTTCGTAACCGGACCAAAAGCGGCCACATCTGATTACGAGCCCGTGCCGGATGGCTTTCCTGGCGTTGCTGTCCCCGTGGAGAAGATCTATCCCTGTCTTTTTCCATTCCTGGAATTGGAAGATGGCAGGACCATTGCGGCCGCGGACGGCGCGGATGAAATCAATCTTTCCGCCGATGGTAAAAGCCTCACTGCTATATGGAAACGTTGGGTGGTAGTCGGCACGAAAGCCGGAGATCTTGTCGATCCGGGGCTGGTCTCGGAAGTGAATTGGACCCTTGAGGGGAAGACCCTTCGAAGAAAAGAATCGCTCACCGCATCCAAGACCCTAAATGTGCGGCGTCTCTGGCTGGCCATTCCGAGTCGCTATGATCATCTCGAAACGTTGTATGTCAAAGGTGCGCGGATCGACCGGCTGTTCTCCGAAGGTCAGACACTGGCGGTACAAGTTAAGGATTCGACCTGGCCCTTGGAGATCTCCGCCTACACCACCGGCAATGCCCCGCTGGGCCGCGGAGATCGTGGCCCTCTCCCATTGCACCTGATCCTCCAAACTAAAGGGTTTACGTTGGTACCGGCAATACCCAGAAACTGGGAGCTCGTTCTGAGTGCAGATTGAGATGCAAACTGCCGTGTTGCCCGTGGGGTTAGGATTGTTCCGTTACTTACCTTGAACGGCCGTAGCTCGCCATATGTCGCAGAGATTGTCGCCGATCTCAACGACTCTTGGGAAGTTTCGTTGGCAATGGTGCCGCACGAATTTCAACGAGGTGGGAAACCAGATCATGCGCCTCCGTCCTCTTCAATCAGAATGCGTGCGCATGTGACCGGTTAGCAGAAAATGACCAGCCACTCCCCTGCGACCTGACAGAAACCCTGAGCCGCAAAAGCTTTTCTGACCCCTTCCGTAGACGCGACAATTTCATTGCAAATTTGAGACAAGCAACGCAAAACGAGGAGGAAGATAAAATCGCAGTATGTAAATAGTTGAGAAAGAAGGAGAAGTTGGCTCCCTGGGCTAGATTTCGAACTAGCAACCCTTCGGGTAAAAACTACACAAGCCGAACACTATAAACCTTTGTTTTGGCGTCGGTTAGCTACCAAGCTATCTCCTTTAGCTGTTCCCCAGGTGTGCCCCATGTTCTTGGTATATAGATGGGGTAGCCTCGCCCTTCTCGAACCTCGTTTCTGGCCAGCTAAAGGCACATCTCCGGTTAGCCGACTAATCAGGACTCAGCCGATTTTTTCAAACCGTTGAAGAGAACGATGTAAGAAACAAGGCCGGTTATTTTTGTTCATTGGTTGAAGCCGTGATTCGCGGAATGCACGTCATTCCCTTATAGATCGATGGACTTAGCGTAATGGGTTTTAGACAGGGCTCTACGAGGATGTACCCTCCGTCGACTAATTGATACTGACCAGTCAGACCTTGTGTTGACCACCCCATGCTGCTGAACTCGACGTCATAGAGATTTCCCAATTTATCCCCTGCGAGCCCGTCTATGAAACGGGAGTCAATGCTAACTTCTTGCGTGTTGTAGAGTGCGAAGAATGGTTTGCGATTTTCAAAGGATTTGAGCACGCAGTCCGATGATGACTTCGGGTCAGTCCACGGATTTACGGTGCCGCAGTTGACAGCATTTCCACCTGCCAGAACTTTCAGTCTGTTTCTAATCGGAGCAGCCTCTTGCCATTGGCTGTATAAACCCGTCGCCATTGCAGGCAACAGCGAAACATTTGGAACAAAAAGAACACACAGCCAAGCCAGGGCGAGAATCCGAGGTCGGCCCTTTCCTACAAGTACCAAAATTATTGCCCCGCCAGCCACGCTCACTGCTGTCCACAAGACAGGTCTTAGGATCGCCAAGGACATGTGTCCAAATCTGTGGCTAAGCCTACCGGTCAGAATCAGGTGCATGAAACCTCTAGTAATCGCCCCAAGCAGGAGTGCGATACTCACGCAGCCAAATGCGGCCAGCGAAGCCTTCCGTCGCCAATCTGAATACGACAGATGATGAGTCAGAAGCCATGTCCAACTGGCAGCGAGAGCCACAATTGATAGAATGGGAATCCAATCTTGAATGTCCATCAGACTCAATATCCTCTCGCCTCAGCATCGTACCCGAGAATCGTTTGGAATAGGAATCTTCACTCCAGTGCGTGATAAACGCGGTTACCGTCCATGTGGTTACTGGAACGGACTTGTCCGGTTTGCTGACTAATCAGGACCTAGCGAGGCCTGCCGTGCTATCGTTGACGCTCGATGCGCGCATTCAAACGCACAGCGGCCATAATCGCGCTGTCACTTTCGTTCTGCTCGATGTCGCTTACCCAATCAGAGACCGGCTCCATCTGTGTCGCACCCATCTCGAAGGATTGGCCAGAAACGGCGGGAACGCCAGACCTTTTGTGCAATCCGAGCAAGTTGTCGGTCAGAATCGATACCCAAAAAGCCTTTGCTTGGCCAACTAGAAAAAGCGTAATGATAGACGGCTTGGACCTAAGTGCTCGCCATCGAGTTGTTGTGTATTGCGACGAAAAGCCGCAACAGAGTTTCAGTTTTCGCTTTTCCGAGTTTAAGGCCAAGCAACTCTGCTTATTTCTGAATGACTTATACAAGACAGTCCAGCTCTGGGACCCGAGCCAAGCACCTTGGTGCAAGTGCAAGTAGGTCAAAGTCCTGGTAAACGCGGTAACCGTCCAAGTTGGTCTTAGTGCCCAAATTATCTCTGAACGCGACTATACTGAGCCACTATGTGGCTTCGCAGAGTAGTTTGGAGAACATAATGAAGATCGAAATCGTTCACTGCCCGACCTGACAGAACAACAGTGCCAAGGTCACGAGTCTCGCGACCCTCATCAAGAAGCGCCTCGACATTGAAGCCATCATTACGCCTGGTAAGACCGGTCAGTTCGAGGTGATCGCAGACGGCGAGATGATTGCCGCGCGCGGTGGAAATTGGTTCACGCGGAGATTTGGAGCTGGCTACCCCGATCTCGACAGCCTGGTCGAGCAACTCGACGAGAAGCGCCGTGCGAGTGACGCTGACTGATTAACGCGGAAACTGGATTTGTCCGGTCAGCCGACTATACGTCCACTGAGACGCAATGCAGGCTCCTAAGTTAGCTTGTAGCATAATTAAAAGATGGTTCGCCGGCTCCTGCGAGCGTTTCTGTGGCTGCTGATTTTCGCCGTCGAGCTCGCCTTGTGTTTCACGTTGTTCATCACCGCGAGGGTTTTCGTGGCCGTGCGCCGGCTCGATCGCGACGCGCGCCAAGTCCGGGTCACCGCCCCGGCCGAGCATCCACAGCTGAATTTTGCATGCCAAATGGAAACGGCCGCGCTGCAATCGCTCTTCTCTGATCCGGATGTGATTCGCGATCTGCGGCAGCTCAACGCCGGAGTCACCCTTTCGCTGATCGATCTCAGCTCCGGCCGCGCCCAGGTCGTCCGCCAACTGAATTCCGCTGGCATTCCGGTTACGGCGTGGCTGGCGCTGCCCGGCCAGCAGGGCTATTATCTCAACGCCTCGAACGCCGCACAGGCCGAGGTGCGTTTCACTGAATTTCAGAAGTGGACCATTGACTCGGGACTGCGCTGGTCCGGTATTGGTCTCGATATTGAACCAAATCTTCAGGAGTTCACCAGTATTGGCCGCGCGACTTCGGCCGCGCTTAAACGGCTGGTCGATCCAAATACCGTCACTCGCACCCGAATCGCATATAGGGCCTTCATCGCCCGAATCGAAGCCGCCGGCTACCGCGTCGAAACCTATCAGTTTCCCTTCATCGCCGATGAGCGCGAAGTCCACTCCACGCTACTAGAGCGCCTGTTCGGCATTGTCGATGTGCGCGGCGACAGCGAGGTTCTCATGCTCTACTCGAGCTTCAACCGTGCCGCCGATTCCGCGCTCATCTGGCAGTACGGTCCGTCCGCTCAGCGCATTGTCGTAGGCATAACGGCCGGTGACCCGCAGCCGGGCGTGCGTATGGGTACGTTGAGCTGGGAGGAGCTGTCGCACGACGTGCTCGTCGCTAGTCATTTTTCGTCGGTGGTAGGGATCTACAATCTCGAAGGCTGCGTTCGCCGCGGACTGCTTGCGCAGCTGATAGCGCTCGACTGGAACCAGCCGGTTATCATTTCAGCAGATCAAAACCGCCAGGTGATCCGCTTCCGGGCGCGGGTGCAGGCCTCGCTGTGGACGATGCCGCGCCTGCCTTACTTCGCGCTGGCGATTTTGCTCGCCGACGCGTGGTTCCTCTTGCGTCGTCGCCGGCGTGTGGACGATCATCAGAATAGTTAGCGCGAGGGTTTTGCACGATGGCATCCATAAGTCCTGATTAACTCGGTAACCGGACAACTGAAAAAAATGCCCAAACTGAATGAAGGGGAGACCAATGACCAGCAGTAAAGACGCGGGAGCTGGGCAGTTTCTCGTGTATTTTCTTGTCGCAGGGGCTAAAACAATGTGGTAGGAGTAACTCTGTGACCAGGACAGAGTCGGCACTGCTAGCCGGAGATCGGGAGTGATCATTGGGCCACGAAGGTCCGACCCCCAGTACATTAACTGTTGACCTTGCGGCTGACCGAGGCTAGTAAATGAGGGGGAGTAGAATTTGCTGTCGTATTCGACAGCCAAGCTAAAATCCATACCGGATCTACCCGGGAATTTAAGAAGAGGAAGTGTCAAGTTGAGATTCCCGTTCGACAAGCTGACCATTTCGCTAGCCCCATCGTAGGCACCGAAGGCATGAAAGCCGGTTTCGTTCATGGGTGTGATCGTGGTTTGTTGGGCTCTCGTGAGGTGAATTGTAATGAGTGCGCTGGCCAGAAAACAAAACAGTAATTTCTTATGGTATTCAAAGGTGCCTCTCTGCGAATTGAAGATTGAGACGACGCGGCGAACGCGAGGACATTGATTCGCATAATTGCTCCCGAGACGAATTTGGGCACACAAATACTTATGGGATATGTTGAATTTTGCGGCCAACCTAAGGGCAGGCAGGGACGGGCGACCAGACCCGTTCCACCGTTAGGGCAATCATTGGGACGTGCTTATATCTTTTACAATCCTTACGTGTCAAGTAAATTAACGCAAGTATTTGGACCTGTGGAAAATTGTGCTGCAATTCTTGGCTTCCACGCCGGGCAGAAATTTGAGTTGGGCCGATTGCAATAGTTTCAACGGTGAGTACTAAGCGCCCACCTTCATCGATTGGATCGAATCACGCCCACCGCAACCCACCGCCGTTCCCGCTCCGGGAGTTTCAATCGCGCCTTCTCCGCTGCTGCTTTCGTCTTGAACGGCTTCGATAACGGCGTGAATTCACCTTCGATATATTTGAAAAGCAGCCACTGCTCGATGATTTTCATCGGAGATTTATAGCATAATGGTGCCGCAGGGTGTGCCGATGCGTGAAGAATTGGATGAATCGGAAGGCCCAGACTTCGGGCGTTTATGCCAAGGCGTGTCACCCAACGATGAGCCATGCAATTATCCCGCAACAGTTCATTGCCCGACCTGCGAGAGATGGTTCTGCGATGCCCACGCAGAGGACGAAGCCTGGCATTCGTGTGTTGGGAAACAGTAGGCGTATCAAAAAGAAAAAGCCCGGCTTTTGCACCGGGCTTAGCAGGGGTAGCGAGACCGCATCACACTGGGCGGGAAGTGACGCAATCCCGTGGAGCGCCATGCTTGCACCAACCAACGTCGAGGGCAACAAAAATCTTTTGTCGCTCATCAGCGGAATCCCACCAGCGGTGAAATGGGCAAAAGAAAAAACCCAGCTTGCACCGGGCCGGCCTTTCTCTGAAGCATCGCTGAGGTAAACGGATAGTCGTAGGCATCCATCCACCGTGTTAACATTTTTTCGATGCCCGACCGCCGCTCCGTTCCCCCAACGATTCAAGAAAGCCTGCCGCTGTACACACGGCCTCGCGATCCATCACCTAAAAAGCGCCTCAAAAGGAATCACCCTTCCCTGCAATCATCCCGGCTGCAAGTGCCGCGATTATAGGGCCGTCAGGGTGCACGCCACTTCTTATCAATCCTCTCCAAAATAAACGCCACCTCATCTATCGCCTTATCCACGAAATACTGCTTAGCAAAATTCGGCTTGTCCGAGTCCATGATCTCGATCATCTTTCGGGCGCAAAGCAGAGTGGCAGCAAACAGAATCGCATGCTTACGTTCTTCGGTCATTGAAGTCTCGTGGGTTGGTATGTAATAAGTACTGACATCCATTGTCCGAGCTGTATACTTCCTGAGTACTTGCCGCACTCGGGAGGTCAACGTGTACGTCGCAAAACGGATCGGTGGTTTGTGCTTATCTGCAGTCCTTCTCTGCGGAGCGCTCTATCAATTCAATTCGGCCTTCGCATCTGGCACAGAGCAGGAGCAGAAGGGCGACTCTCCCGCCCTCACGATTTACAATCAACAGTTTGCCGTCGTGCGTCAGAAGCTGCCCCTCGATTTGCGCTTGGGTGTTAACCACCTACAGGTCACAGACATCACCGCTCACCTCGAGCCCGATTCTGTGATCCTGCGCTCCCTAGACACTGGCCGTCATCTTCAGATTCTCGAGCAGAACTACCGCAATGATCCCGTCTCGCAGCAGTTGCTCCTTTCCCTCTATGAGGGCAAGACCATTGATTTCCTCGAGACCGACAAGGATGGCACTGCGCGGACCGTGCAGGGCAAAATCATCCGCAGCGGCTACGTGCCCCATTACGTCGCCTTCCAATCGTACGGCCCACAATATGCCGCGCAGCAGGCAGCGGTGGCCCAGGGCAGCGAGCAACCCGTCATTGAGGTCAACGGCAAGCTGCAATTCTCCCTGCCAGGTCAGCCCCTGTTCCCTGCGTTGGCTGACGATACGGTGCTCAAGCCCACGCTCTCTTGGGAACTGCTAAGCGACAAGCCGGGCGCGATCTCGGCGGAGTTCAGCTATGTGACCGGCGGCATGAACTGGGAGGCCAGTTACAACGTGATTGCGCCGGCGAAATCCAACGTACTCGAGCTCGTCGGCTGGGTAACCCTCGACAATCAGAGCGGCAAGACCTTTCGCGATACGCGTCTCAAGTTGATGGCAGGCGATGTGAACAAAGTGCCGCCACCAGGTTCGATGGCAATCGGGAGCGCGGGAGCGGTACAGTTTGGAATGAATGGTCGACAATTTGGTCCACCGGTGACAGAAAAGACTTTCGACGAATATCATCTCTACACCCTTGAGCACGCTACAACTCTCCACGACCGCGAAACCAAGCAAGTAGAAATGGTCCGCGCCTCCGGGATTCAGTCCAAGACTCTCTATGTGTACGATGGATTTAAAGCCGATCAAAATTATCAGAATTGGTCAATGGAAAGCATCCGCCAGCAGGAAAGCTATGGCATCCTCTCCAATCCCAAAGTTTGGGTCATGCAGGAGTTCAAGAACAGCTCCGAGAATCATCTTGGCATGCCGCTTCCAAAAGGACGCGTGCGTTTCTATCGGCGCGACGATGATGGTCAACTCGAGTTCACCGGCGAGAACGACATCGATCACACCCCAAAGGACGAGACCATCCGCCTCTATACGGGCAACGCCTTCGACATGACCGGGGAACGAAGCCGCACGGATTACCGTGCAGATTTTAATGCGAGATGGCTCGACGAATCGTTTGAAATCAAAGTGCGCAATCACAAGAGCGAGCCTGTTGAAGTGCGCATCGTCGAGCATCTCTATCGCTGGACGAATTGGGACATCATCAAGAATTCTGATCCCTTTGGAAAGCTAGATAGCCGTACTCTGGAGTTCCTTGTGCAAATTCCATCTGGCGGAGAAAAAACGGTGAGCTACAAGGTCCACTACAGTTGGTGAATGGTGGTGCAGAAACAGAGTTTCTCGGCAGTCCGCCTTGTGAACTCTCTCGACACGCGGAATGATCCCCCGGTAGCCTAACTCCTGGTTAGTCGTGCCGGTTCAGACGGTCGATGCAACACCATCTGGTATAAAGCTGTTTTTAAAGGTGGTGTTATGAAACAAGGGAGACGGTTTGGGTTTTCGGCGGAGCAGAAACTCGATGTGTGGCGTCGTTGGAAGGCAGGGCAGACC
>DATHMM010000156.1:0-2789 GCA_035487095.1 Candidatus Sulfotelmatobacter sp. | reverse complement strand
CTGCGGCGTGAAAACTACACTGCAAAGCAATTGGAGGCTTGGAGCAAGCGTTTTGAAGAATGGCTTCGCAAGGGAGTGAACGTGTACGCCTACTGCAAGCATGAAGATGCCGGCAAAGCGCCGGCCTACGCACATGTGCTGCTGCGTACAAAAGAAAATTGAGCAACGAGCCATTTGGGGCCGAATATGGGGGGACAATGAAGCGTCGTGAAGCGCTGCGTCTGATGGGAGCAGTAAGTGTTTTTTCCGTGCTGTCGTCGGATTTGTTTGCGGCCACGTTGCGTGCGCAGCTTGCGGAGAACAAGGCCGGAGTCCTTCGCACGCTCTCGCCCGCGCAAAATGACATAGTTGTGGCGATGAGCGACGTGATGATTCCCGCCACCGATACTCCCGGCGCGAAAGCCGCGAAGGTAAACGAATTTATTGACCTGATTCTGACCGAGTGGACGACTGACGAGGAAAGGAAAGTTTTCCTGGAAGGATTGGCGGAAGCCGACCGCCGTGCGAACGCGCTGTTTGGCCACGGCTTTGCCGCCGCCGTTGCGAACGAACAGGCAGTGATTGTGCAGGCATTCGACGAAGAGCTGGCGGCGCAGCGAAACGAAAAATTGCCTGAACAGGTTCGCCCGTGGGAGCGTACGCTGGTGCTTCCGTTTTTTGCGCAGATGCGACGGCTAACCCTGGTTGGTTACTACACTTCCTCGATCGGGCAGGAACAGGAACTCAAAGTGGAGATCATCCCCGGAGCGCTGCACGGTTGCGTGCCGGCCAAGTCCGAGGTCAATCAATGAAGACCGTGAAGAAGCCCGAGACGTTCGACGCGATCATCATCGGTTCCGGAATGACAGGCGGTTGGGCGGCGAAAGAGCTTACGGAAAAAAGTTTGAAGGTGCTGGTGTTGGAGGCGGGTCGGCCGATCGAGCCTGACCAGGACTACGTCGAACACGTTCCGATCACCGAGATGAAATTCCGAGGCATGGGGAATCGCAGGGAAACATTAAAAGATCAGCCGATTCAGCGGACCTGCTACGCATGCGACGAATGGGCCAGCAAGTTTTTTGTGAACGACACAGAAAATCCCTACACGACGGATCCGGGCAAGCCCTTTGCGTGGATCAGGGGACGACAGGTTGGCGGCAAGTCCATCCTTTGGGCCCGGCAATCCTACCGGTGGAGCGATCTGGATTTTGAGGCAAACGCGCGCGACGGACTTGGCGTCGACTGGCCGATTCGCTACGCCGATATCGAGCCCTGGTACAACTACGTGGAGGACTTTGCAGGGATTACGGGCCAGGCGGAGGGCTTGTCGCAACTGCCGGACAGCCACTTCCTGCCGCCGATGGAGATGAATTGCGCGGAAATCGCCGTGAAGGAAGCGATGGCGAAGCAGTACGGGCGTGACCGCGTGATGACCATCGGCCGCTCAGCGGTGTTGACGCAGACGCACAATGGCCGCGCCGCCTGCCACTATTGCGGCCCGTGCCATCGCGGTTGCATTACGCGCTCTTATTTCAGCAGCGTGAACGCCACGCTGCCGGCCGCCGAAAAAACCGGGCGGATGACGCTGCGGCCCTTCAGCGTGGTACACAGCCTGATTTTTGATCCGCAAACACGCCGCGTCAGCGGGGTGCGCGTGATTGATGGCCAGACGCGCAAAGCGCTGGAATTCCAGGGGCGTATTATTTTTGTTTGCGCGTCGGCGCTGGAATCCACTCGAATTCTTCTGAATTCCGCGACGCCAGAATTTTCCAGCGGCCTTGCCAACAGCAGCGGGGAACTTGGGAAAAACCTGATGGACCACATCATGGGCGGCGGGGCCGACGGAATTATTCCGGGTTTTCTGGACCGCGTGCAGTTCGGAAACCGCCCGAATGGCATCTACGTGCCAAGATTCCGCAATGTGTCGAGCAAGGAGAAAAATTTCCTGCGCGGCTACGCTTATCAAGGCGCGGCGGAGCGCGACGGCTGGGAACGCGGCATTCACGAGACCGGATTCGGCGCCAGCTTCAAGAGCTCGCTGCGCAAGCCGGGCCCGTGGAAGATGACTTTCCATGGCTTTGGCGAATGTCTGCCGAACCCTGCCAACTTTGTCGAGATCGACAAAGAGCGCGTGGATGCGTGGGGCGTGCCGGTGCTGAAGATTCACTGCGAGTGGCGAGATAACGAGAAAGCGCTGCTTCACGACATGATGATTCAGGCGGCGGAGATGCTGGCCGCGGCCGGAGCGGTGGAAATCGAGCCGTATGCGCCGTACAACCCGCCGGGCTTGACGATTCACGAGATGGGGACGGCGCGCATGGGAGCTGATCCGAAAAAATCGGTACTGAATGCCCACAACCAGGCGCATGACGTCAAAAATCTGTTCCTTCCCGATGGGGCATGCATGGCTTCGTCTTCGTGCGTGAATCCTTCGCTGACTTACATGGCGCTGACGGCGCGGGCCTGCGACTTCGCGGTTTCGCAGATGAAAAAAGGCGAGCTGTAGTCTGCACTTGATGCCGCGGTAGATTCCAAAAACTCGGGAGAGGTGTGGGAGATGGCTAACGAGGAAGCGGCCAAAGCGGGTGTCGACGTGAAACTGGTGATCCGGAACATTGGCGTGCTGCTGAGCGGGGATTTGCAGCGGCCCATTCTGGATGCGGACACAATGGTGGTGAAGGATGGAAAAATTACCGCGATCGGGCGCGAAAAGGACGTGGATACAGAAGGCGCCGCGCGGATGATTGACGCGAATGGCACAACGCTGGCGCCGGGATTGATTGACAGTCACGTGCATCCGGTAGCCGGCG
>DATHMM010000155.1:0-12785 GCA_035487095.1 Candidatus Sulfotelmatobacter sp. | reverse complement strand
CCTGATGCAGGAGGATGTCCTGCTGGCCGTGCTGGGAACCGGGGATCGCCGGTATGAAGAATTGTTCCGCGCGCTGGCGACGGATTTTCCCGGACGCGTGGGCGTGAAGATTGCTTACGACAATACGCTCGCCCATTTGGTGGAAGCGGGCTCGGATATGTTTCTGATGCCGTCGCGCTATGAGCCTTGCGGGTTGAATCAGATTTACAGCCTGCGCTATGGAACGGTGCCGATTGTGCGCGCGACCGGCGGGCTGGACGACACGATTGAAATGTTCGACCTGGAGCATGGCACGGGCACGGGATTCAAGTTCTCGGAATACTCGGGCGGGGCGCTTTTGCACGCAATTCGCCAGGCGTTGCACTATTACTCCGACGAAGGCATCTGGAAACGTATTCAAATGAATGGGATGGCGAAAGATTTTTCCTGGAACACCTCGGCGGCAGAATATGCGAAACTATATGAGGCTGCCAGGGCGGTAAGAAACCAAACGACAGTTCCCGCATCTAACTAATCAGGAAAGTGGCTGCCCAGACGCAGCCCAAAGAGGATACCAAGGTTATGGCAGAGAATATTCTTGCGGTGAATGACGGAAACTTCGATACGGAAGTTTTGACTGCAAGCAAGTCGCAGCCCGTCATGGTTGATTTTTGGGCGGAATGGTGCCGCCCCTGCCACATGCTGGCGCCTACGGTTGCGGAGATCGCCCAGGACTACGCCGGCAAGCTCAAGGTGACCAAGCTGAACGTGGACGAGGCGATGAACTCTTCCACCCGCTATGGCATTCGCGGCATTCCTACGCTGCTGGTTTTCAAGGATGGCCAAGTGGTTGAGCAGATCGTCGGCGCGGTGCCCAAGGATCAGATCACCAAAGCGCTCGACCGTCATCTCGGTTAATTCCCAGCGTGCGATTAGCGAAAATTTAGTTCCAGGGACGGCCCGCTTTTGCAGCGGGCCGTTGCTATTTCCGGTGGCGGCGATTCGTTGGCGGTTCATCTTGATGGAGGATGGGATGTCTGAATCGAAGCGGGAACTCATGCGGTGCCACTGGGCAAGCAACGCCTTGAACATTCCCTACCACGATGAAGAGTGGGGCGTGCCGGTCCACGACGATCACCGGTGGTTCGAGTTTCTGATTCTTGAGGGCGCGCAGGCAGGCCTCAGTTGGGACACGATTCTGCAGAAGCGCGAGCATTACCAGAAAGTTTACGCGGGCTTTAATCCGAAAAAGGTCGCGCGGTTCGACGCGAAGAAGTCTCGCGAACTCTTGGCCGACCCGGGGATCATCCGCAATCGGCTGAAAGTGTCCGCCGCGATCACAAATGCGCAGGCGTTCCTGAAAGTTCAGCAGGAGTTCGGGAAGTTCGACAAATACATTTGGCAGTTCGTAGGCGGCTCCCCAATCCAGAACAAGTGGCGAAAGCACGGGCAAGTTCCGGCCGTGACGCCGCTCGCCGCGGCGCTGAGCAAAGATCTAAAGAAGCGCGGCTTCCGTTTCATCGGACCAACGATTGTCTACGCCCTCATGCAGGCCACCGGCCTGGTGAACGACCACCTGGTGAGCTGCTTCCGCTATAAGCAGGTCGTGCAAACCTAGCTTGCGGGTGATGCTCCTGCCGCAAATTTACGAATAGTGAGAGGCTTGGCCTGACTTGACGGCCCTCAAATCGGCCTACGATAAACCCACCCCAGACCTCTCGCGAAAGCGGCCAGAAAAGCGTTAAACTTGCACGCAAGCCCCTCAAAGTGCCTCCTGAATTGGAACCAAACAGGGTCTAATTGAATCTAATGACGCCAGGAAGGGCAATTCATGGAGCGAGCAGGACAGTCCACCGCAGATGTCTTATCGCCAGGCTCAGCGTCGAAGGCTGAGTCGGGACTGTTTTCGACGGAGTCCGTCCTCAATTTGCAAAAATTGATTTTCTCAGGCTCTCCTCTTTCCGAAGTTCTGGCGAATATTGCAAAGTTGGTTGAATCGCAAGCCGGAGACATGTTTTGCACGATCTGGCTTGCCGTTGAAGACGGCAAAGAGCTTTATTGCGCAGCCGCTCCCAGCCTTCCTGGGTTCATCTCTCACGTGGGGACCATGGCTGTTGGTCCGAAAGGGGGATCTTGCGGCACGGCGATTTTTCGAAGGCAATCCATATACGTGACCGACATCCTGACCGATCCCGCCTGGGACCTTTATCGTGACCGCATGGCGCCCTATGGAATCCGTTCCGTTTGGTCGCGGCCCCTATTCACAAGCGATGGCAAGGCCCTCGGTACTTTTTCGATTAATTATCGTGCGCCGCGTAACCCTAGCGCTAACGACCTCCAACTGATCGAGAACGCCAGCCACATCACCGGTATAGCAATTGAGCGCCACATGAATGAACAGGACTTGCGGCGAGAGCGAGACAGGCTCCACTTGCTTCTCGAAATTACCAACTGCATGACCTCCAAACTGGATCTTCGCCGTCTGGTGGAAGTACTTTCCACAAATCTGTTGAGGGTAACGCGATCGGATTTTTGCTCTTTGCTCATGCCGGATGCCGACAGCGGGGAATTGCGGCTGACAATCCTCTACAACCCGGAGTCCCAAGGGGCAATTTGCGACGGAGCGATCATACCGATCCATGGATCGATCTGCGGCAAGGCCTTTCGAACCGGTAAGATTCAACACTTTAACGACCTGGAAGAAGTGCGCGACGATCCCGAAAGTTTCGGCAACGAGGTGGGCCGCCTTTTTTACAAACAGATCGTGGCTGAAGGTTTGAAGTCTGGTTGCGATCTTCCGCTGATAGGCAGAAGAGGTCCGCTCGGCGTGTTGAGCGCTCTTAAACGCTCGGAACGGGCATTCGAGAAACAGGACGTGGAATTTCTCGAGCAAGTGTCCCGCCAAGTGGCCATTGCGGTTGAGAATGCATTGGACTACGAAACGGCCGTCAAGGACAGAGATAAAGAGACGATACAAAGGCGCTATCTCGAGGAGGAAATTCGCGCTGAGTTTGGCGAAATCGTCGGAGAGAGCCCGGCGTTGAGGACCGCGCTGAGTCTGGTCTCTGTGGTGGCACCGACAGAATCCAGCGTGCTGATCCTGGGAGAGACGGGAACCGGAAAAGAACTTGTTGCCCGTGCGATCCATAAGCTGGGCAGTCGCAGCGAAAAAGCATTCGTGAAACTTAATTGCGCCGCCATCCCTCTTGGACTTCTTGAGAGCGAGCTGTTCGGTCACGAAAAAGGAGCATTTACGGGCGCCATCGCCCAAAAAACGGGACGCTTTGAGCTGGCCGACAGAGGCACTCTTTTTCTGGACGAAGTTGGCGACATTCCTCTGGAACTCCAGGCGAAACTGCTGCGCGTCGTGCAGGAGCAGGAATTCGAGAGGCTCGGCAGCAATCGTACCCATAAGGTTGACGTGCGGCTGATCGCGGCCACGCATCGAGATTTGCCCGCGATGGTGAAACAAGGAACCTTCCGCGAGGACCTTTATTATCGCCTGAAAGTTTTTCCGATCCAGGTCCCGGCGCTGCGGCAGCGCACGGAGGATATTCCGAGATTGGTGCGGCATTTCACCTCACTCTACGCGCAACGCATGAACAAACGAATTGAGGTCATCCCCGCGGATACGATGGATGCGTTGACTCGATACCCATGGCCCGGAAACGTCCGCGAATTGCAGAACTTTATCGAACGCGCCGTGATTCTCTCCCCGCAAAGCATTTTGCGCGCGCCAACTTCGGAGCTGGATCCGTTCCAGTCCCCCAGGGAATCCTTTGGCCCCATGCATGGCCTCGCGGAGGTAGAACGCGATCATATTCTGCGCGCTCTCGAAGCGAGCAACTGGGTGATCGGGGGGCACAGCGGCGCAGCCGCGCGCTTGGGAATGAAGCGAACATCGTTGGTCTACAGGATGAAGAAGCTCGGTATTCGTCGTCCAGCCGAGGTTGCGCAGAAGCGCAGCCTTAGCGCAGCCGCTGGCCAAGACTGAGTCTTTACCCTCGCGACCAACCGGCCGCCAGTGATAGTGGATCCGACGGAAATCCGCCACTGACGGAGTTCCGTCTGAGATTGGTCAGCTACGATTCAAGATTTGGCGCACTCTCACCTTGCAAACTCTAACCACTAGAATGATTTGCCTTGATTGCGCCCTCCCTCGCTGAACTGGGCCTCTTTGGTAACTCAGGTGCCCTACTACCCACGGCAGTCAGGAGAGAATTTTATGACTGATGCGACTTCACGAGGTGCCACAAAACGCGCGGGGCCAGTTGCGGACGCTGCCCAATTCAGCATCCCTCTTACATCCGTCCAGAGGGTCGAAGCCGACGGTGTCCAGGTTTTCTACCGCACGGCCGGCGACGTAAGCGCTCCCGTAGTTCTTTTGCTGCACGGATTTCCAACCTCGTCGTTCATGTTCCGCGAACTCATTCCGCGGCTGGCCGTCGATTACCGGGTGATCGCCCCGGACCTCCCCGGTTTCGGATTCACAGAGGTCCCGGCTGAACGAAAATACGTGTACTCGTTCGATCAATTGGCACGCACCTTGGATGCCTTTACGCGGGCCGTCAAGCTCAACCGCTACGCAATCTATGTGTTCGATTACGGCGCGCCAACCGGCTTCCGCCTGGCAATGGCCCACCCCGAGCGGGTCACTGCGATTGTTTCGCAGAATGGTAACGCATACGAAGAAGGCCTTGGTGATGCCTGGGGTCCGATCCGAAAGTATTGGGCATCACCCACGGCCGAGAATCGGGACATCCTGCGCCAAAGTGTTTTGACCGCGGGTGGAACGCGCTGGCAGTACACCCACGGTGTAGCAAATCCAGAGAGCGTTCCGCCCGAGTCCTACACACTGGATACGGCTCTTCTCGAACGCGCGGGGAACAAAGAGATTCAGCTCGATCTGTTTCTGGATTATGCCTCGAACCTAAAGCTCTATCCGAAATTCCAGGAATATTTCCGCAAATCCAAGCCCCCTTTGCTTGCGATCTGGGGCAAAAACGATCCTTTTTTCATTCCCGCAGGAGCCGAGGCTTTTCGGAAAGACTTACCTGGCGCGAAGATCCAGCTTCTGAGCACCGGACATTTTGCGCTAGAAACGCACGTTGTCGATATTGCATCGGCAATAAAGGACTTCCTTGAGGCGAATGGTGTCAAGCGCCAAAGCCAAGAAATTGCACCCGCACGATGAGGAAAGAGGGAGGAGAAATGGAGCGTCGGAGGTTTCTCGGTGCGGTCGCAACCGCATCCTTGGGCGTCGTGGTGGAGGGATCTTTCCCTGAATTTGGACGAGCGCAAGACTCCGCACCGGCCCACGCCAGCGCGCCGGGACAAGCTGCCAAGGGGAACGAATTTCCTGCAAATTCAACGATCGTTTTAGTCCATGCGGCATGGGCCGACGGATCCTGTTGGGGCAACATTGTTCTCCCTCTGGAGCGGCACGGTCTTAAGGTGATCTGCGCGCCGATCCCGCTTACCTCCATTAGCAACGATGCTACTGCTTTGAGTTGGGTACTCGATCGGACTCGTGGCCCAGTAGTCTTGGTGGGACACGCCTACTCCGGCGCGGTGATCGCTGCGGTTCGGGAGGACCGAGTCAGGTCTCTGGTGTATATCGCTGCGCTCGCGCCGGATGAGGGCGAAACCGTAGCCAAGGTCTTCTATCGCGACGCAAAGAGTCCGGAAGCACCCGAGATGGTTCCCGATTCACATGGCCTGGTTTGGATGCCAGATGACGCGTTTCATCAAGCGGTGGCCCACAAGGCCGCGGCCGAGCAAGTAAAGATCGCGGCTGCCGTGCAACGGCCGATTTCCGTTCAGTGCATTCAACAGCCGTCGCCGACGCCGCTCTGGAAATCAAAACCCTCGTGGTACTTGGTCGCTGAAGAAGATCGCATGATCAATCCGAAGACTCAGCAGTTCATGTCGGATCGCATGCATGCAACCGTTCGGTCGCATCCTGTGGACCACACGCCCATGTATTCAGCGCCGGATCTCGTGGTCGACGTAATTCTGGAAGCTGCGCGAAAGACTCTTTCGCAATAACTCCTTTGTCGTGGGAGCCGGTGCGAAGTCCCGGCCACGCCGGACACCCTTCGCGGGCCTAGCCCGGCTGAATATTTCGAGGAGGCCATCCTGATTGAAAACTGATCCATCGCCATTGTGACGGGCGCCTCGGTGGTTATGGGCGGCGAAGAGTTCAACTGCTTTTAGGGAGGCAAGAATGGAGCGTCGGATGTTTCTCGGTGGCGTGACGAGCGTGTCTTGTGCTGCACTGCTGGACAGATCTTTCACCCAGTTCGCACCGGTGCAAAGCGGCGAACTGGCCGGCGCGGATTGGGCCGGTCAAATTCCTTTTGAGTCTGCTGAAGTTAAGGTATCGGGGAATACGCTATTCCTGCGGAGGTATGGTAAGGGGCCGGCAATTCTTTTGGTACACGGATTTCCTCGCACCAGTCTGATGTGGCGATTCCTCGCGCCAAAGCTCGCCGAAGATCACACCGTGATCTGCGTGGACCTGCGCGCCTACGGCCGTAGTGGAACTCCCGCTTCAGCAGATAACCACTTTCCATATTCCAAGCGCGCGATGGCAAAGGAACTCGTCGACCTGATGGCGCAAATCGGCTTTCCGTCCTTCACTTTGATTGGGCACGATCGTGGCGGTCGCGTCTCCTACCGCCTGACCCTGGACCACCCGAAGGCGGTGGAGCGTCTCGCTGTTTTCGATGTGATTCCGATTCTCGAAGCGTGGAACCGATCGGATGCGCGGTTCGCGCAAACCTACTGGCCCTGGATCTTGCTGTCGCAGCGAGATCCGCTGCCCGAGAGTTATCTGCTCGGCGCTCCGAAGGCCGTTTTCGATAACCCCTTTGGGCATGGTTCTTTTGGCCCAGAGATTCTCGAGGAGTATCTCTCAACTTACCGCGATCCGGCCCGCGTGCACGGAATCTGCGAAGAATATCGAGCCGCGGCAACGATCGACGTCGAACACGATCGCGCCGACAAGGAAGCATCCAAGCGAATCGAATGCCCGATGCTGCATCTCTGGGCCGAGGGCGGACCACTGGACACTTTTTACGGGAAAGACGGAGGGTCACTGGGCATTTGGCGGCAATGGGCTCCGCGCGCGCAAGGTCAGGCGATGAAGGGCGGTCACTTTTTCCCAGAAGAAAATCCTGACGATACGGCTGTTCTCGTCAAAAAATTTCTTTCTGCATGAACCGTCAGTGGGCAAGTCTGCGGTGTTGGCCATTTCGAAAAGGACAACGCCCATTTTCTTAGTTAAAGGAGATATGAAAATGAAAACGTGGACAAAAGTCGCCATTCCAGTTGTTGCGATAGTGGTTTTGGTCGCGTGGTATGCATTTCGGCCCGAGCGCCTTGTGGTGAATCGCCAAGTTGACGAAGCAATGCCGGCGTCACAAACTGGCTCGTCGCCACAGCCGCTTGAATCCGGCACCTTTTACAGCATTCTTCACCCGACCGCAGGCACCGCAACCATCTACCAGATGGGAGACGGTGGACGCGTTCTTCGCCTCACCAGCTTCAGCACATCAAACGGCCCCGATGTTCACGTGTACATGGTCGCGGCCGACGATGCGAAGGACGCGGCGACAGTGGAAAGGGCGGGGTTTATTGATCTAGGAGTGATCAAGGGGAACATCGGCGACCAGAACTACACGCTCGGCAGCGATTTGGACCTGGCGAAATATCGTGCAGTATCCGTTTGGTGCAAACGATTCAGTGTGAATTTCGGCGCCGCACCCCTAAGACCGGCCGAAACGTTGCAAAATCACTAGGATTACATCACGTCGACTAAGTTCGATGCGGTCTCGCCGCACAATGCACGTGCCTTTATATTTTAACGATTCAGAGTTCTTTGAGAGAGGAATCCAGCATTCATAAGCACGACGCAAACTGCTCCTCCGACCCCGCTCATGCGGGAAACGAACTTACCTAGTGGTTCGACAGACCTACCCAACCGAAGACTTAGTCTTCGTTCAATAGCGCGATTGTCGCCACCATTGATCGCTGCTAGAATTATTGACATTGAGCGGGCGTCGTACAATGGCAGTATAGAAGCTTCCCAAGCTTCGGACGTGGGTTCGATTCCCATCGCCCGCTCCATACTGCCTCCGCCCTGATTTCGATGCCACGGTTTTCAGTTCACCCCTCACGCCCAAACCACCTATTTTGTCGGCCAGTCGCTGGGTTTTCGGCGGAGCAGAAACTCGACGTGTGGCGTCGTTGGAAGGCAGGGCAGGCGCTGCAGGAGGTCGGGCGCGCTTTTGACAAAGAACATTCCTCCATTCGTTGTCTGGTTCGCGTCACGGTGGGATTGCTCCGTCCGCCCGGCGGCGTGCGCTCCTCGCGCTCACGCCACCAAGTTGCGATGCCCTACCCGTGCGACGAAAAGCATATTTCACATTGGCATGCAGGTAATTATGGGAAAAACGAATTATTGCCTTATTTCGCGCGCGAAGTGCTTTAATTATTGAACCGCGCGGGAGCTTTCGGAGCATCGAACGCTTCGATCGCAGCAAAAAGTAAAGCAGGGAGGATGCGATGAGTGTTGTAAACCCACTTACAAAAGACAAAGCCCCTACGGAAGCACACGGCCTATTCGATGCGTTGTCCAAACAGTTCGGGAAAATGCCGAACATGTTCGGACTGATGGCGCACCGCCCTGATGTACTTCGAAAATTCTTGCCGTTCTATTCCGCGGTGATGGAAGGGGGCACGGTCGAGCATCGCTACAAAGAGCTGGCGTACCTGAAAACGTCGCTGATCAACGCTTGCGAATATTGAACACGCGCACACACCGCTTCGGCGAAGCGGATTGGCATCACCGAGGAGCAGATTCGGGCGCTGGTCTTCTACCAACGAAGTAAGTTGTTCGATGAAAAAGACAAGGCGGTCATTTTGTTTGCCGACCGCGTGACGCGAGGTTCGGCAGCGATGCGGGACACGTCTCTGGCGGAGTTGCGTAAGTTTTTCAGCGATGATCAGATCGTGGAACTGACGCTGGTTACTTGCGAGGCGAATTTGACGAATCGTTTCAACAACGCCTTGGATGCCGAACCCGACTTAGGGGATTAGGTCCGCACTCGCGCAAGTTGAATAGAAGCCTGTCTCCCGAGTCACGAGCAAATCGGACGTTATCGGTTCGCCCCTCGGATTAGTATTGAGAAACGCGCTTGTAGTGACCGGGTCTGGCTGCCTTCCGGGCGCCAGGGGCGGCATAAAAGCTGGCTCATTTGTTCTGAAAAAAAAGCATCCTCTTGCTCGCTCTCTCATCCAACGCCCACGAAGCAAGCGGCATGGGGCGGGTTCCTACCTAC
This sequence comes from Candidatus Sulfotelmatobacter sp., assembly GCA_035487095.1. Classification (GTDB taxonomy): domain Bacteria; phylum Acidobacteriota; class Terriglobia; order Acidiferrales; family UBA7541; genus Acidiferrum. The sequence continues at coordinate 3,462 of DATHMM010000155.1, read as the reverse complement.
AACGAGTTGCCGTTTGCCGTGTTGGAGTCGCGGATGTTTCAGGAGCGGCCTTTTCCGACGATGACGTGCTTTCGCGCCCACGAGTCAAGCGCCCGGAGGACGGGGCGCAACTTTCTTCCAAAGGGCGTCGGCGTATATTCCACTCGAACGGGCATTTCTGCAAACATCTCCCTTTTGACAAGCCCGTCTCTTTCGAGTTCACGCAACTGTTGTGTCAGCACTTTCTGTGAGATGCGCGGCATCCTTTGCCGGAGATCTTTGAATCGAAGGGGTTCCTCACTACTCAGGAGCCACCAGAGGATAACGGGTTTCCAACGGCCGCCGATCAGCACAAGCAGCTCTTCAATCGGGCACTTGCTGGCGATTCGTTTAGCGCTCATAGACTTGAAGTAACCAGGTATCCGTTTGGTTCCTGATATCGGGTAGAGAGTATAACGGAAAGGGATTTTCAGGCCAGAGGAAATGAAGCACGGAAGCGGCGGCAACTGCTTCCGAGAGTGCACAAAGAAGTGTTCTTCGATTCGAACGAGCTTGCTCAAACCGGTTTTGGGAAGAAGTTCCGTAAGTCTAGTCTCATGAATGGAGGAATCAAAAAATGAGTCCAAGCAACATCGGTCCAAAGCGCAGTGAAAAAGGGTTGCTCACTCCCGACAATTGCGTTGTGGCGTTGATCGACCATCAGCCACAAATGCTGTTCGGAGTCAGCAATTTCGACCGTCAGGGGATTATCAACAATGTTATTGCAATCGCCAAGGCCGCAAGAGTGTTCGAATTGCCGGTTGTACTCTCGACTGTCGAAACGAAGTCTTTCAGCGGAAACATGTGGCCTCAGCTCCGGGCGGTCTTTCCCGGCCAGGAACCCATCGAACGGTCGTCGATGAATTCCTGGGATGACAAGAACTTCGTGGCAGCCATCGAAAAAACCGGCCGCAAGAAAATCGTGCTGGCCGGACTGTGGACGGAAACCTGCGTAGCTCTCCCGACGGTACAGGCGATTCACGACGGTTACGAAGTCTACGTCGTCGAGGATTGCTGCGGCGACGTAAGCCAGTTGGCGCACGACAACGCGATGAAGCGTGTGATCCAAGCGGGCGCCAAGCCTGTGACGGCCCTTTCCACGATGCTCGAATGGCAGCGCGATTGGGCCCTCAAGGGTACCTACGACGCGGTCATGGACATCGTGAAGACCCACTTTGGTGCTTACGGCGTCGGGGTCGAATACGCTTACACCATGGTGCACGGTCTACCGGCAACAAAGTTTGCGGAATATACAGGCCCTCTCGCCGCCGCCGCGCACAAATAAACCAACCGGGAGGGCAGGCCAGCCCCTGCCCTCCATAACCCGATTTCAGTTACAGAAGGAGATTCCCATGTCTGTTGACACCATACTTCACAACGCAAGAATCGCAACCAATCAGGTTCCGTCGTTTGTCGAGGCCGTCGCAATATCCGCCGGGAAAATCTCAGCTGTCGGGAAAGACGACGAAATTCTTCGCCTGCGAGAACCGGGGACGCAAGTCATCGATGCGAAGCGTCGCACAGTGATTCCCGGGTTGAATGATTCGCACATGCATCCCATTCGGGGAGGCTTGAACTACAACATGGAGTTGCGCTGGGATGGCGTGCCGTCTCTTGCCGATGCACTGCGCATGTTGAAGGAGCAGGCTGCACGCACACCGGCGCCGCAGTGGGTGCGGGTCGTCGGGGGCTGGACAGAGTTCCAATTTGCAGAACGCCGCATGCCGACGCTCGACGAAATCAATGAAGCCGCTCCGGACACGCCCGTTTTTGTTCTCCATCTTTACGACCGGGCTTTGCTAAACGGAGCGGCCCTGCGTGCCGTGGGCTACGGCAAGGACTCGCCGGAATTTCCCGCCGGAGAAGTGCAGCGGGATTCGCGCGGAAATCCCACCGGTCTGCTTATCGCAAAACCCAACGCGAATATTCTTTATTCCACACTGGCTAGGGGGCCGAAGCTGTCGCGCGAGGACCAGCTCAACTCTTCGCGTCTCTTTTTCCGGGAACTCAATCGCTTTGGCCTTACCAGCGTGATTGACGCGGGCGGTGGCTTCCAGAATTATCCCGACGACTATGGAGTTGTAAACGAACTGCACCGTAACGGGGAGCTTTCGATTCGCCTCGCCTACAACCTCTTCACGCAGAAGCCGAAACAGGAACTGTCCGATTTTCAAAACTGGACAAAAATGACGAAACCCGGCGCGGGCGACGACTTTTACCGCGTGAACGGGGCGGGTGAGAACCTCGTTTTCACAGCCGCCGATTTCGAGGACTTCCTCCAGCCACGGCCCGACATGGTCCCGGTCATGGAGAGTGAACTGAAAGGGGTTGTCCGGCATCTGGTGGAAAATCGCTGGCCGTTCCGCATGCACACCACTTATAACGAGACCATCGAGCGGGCGCTGAATGTCTACGAAGAGGTGAACCGGGAGATTCCGTTCGACGGCCTGCATTGGTTTTTCGATCACTGTGAAACGATCACGGATCACAACATCGAACGCGTGAAAGCCCTGGGTGGTGGCATCGCTGTCCAGAATCGCATGGCATTCCAAGGCGAGTATTTCGTCGAACGCTATGGCGCGCAGCAGGCCAAGCGAACGCCGCCCATCCGGCGCATGCTTGAAATGGGCGTTCCCGTCGGAGCCGGAACGGATGCGACGCGAGTATCAAGCTACAATCCATTCCTCTCGCTCTACTGGCTTATCACAGGTAAGACCATCGGCGGCTTGAGCCTTTACCCCTCCGAGAATCGCTTCGATCGAGAGGAAGCTTTGAAGCTCTACACGCTCGGGAGCAGTTGGTTCTCGACGGAAAACGGGAAGAAAGGGGCCCTCGCGCCGGGACAACTGGCGGATTTCGCCGTTCTTTCGGCGGACTATTTCTCCATCCCGGAAGAGCAGATCAAGCAGCTTGAATCGGTCCTCACAGTCGTTGGCGGCAAGGTCGTCTACGCCACTGCTGAATTCTCCAAACTCGCACCGCCGGCCCTGCCCGTGAGTCCGGACTGGTCTCCCGTCAAACAATATGGCGGATATGCCAAGCCTTCGGACCATGCACTCGGGGCCTCCCACTCCGCTGTCTGCACCCATCTGTCGAACCACTCCCAACAGGAAAAGAGCTGGCACTTGCCTGTCTTGGGCGACCTAGGGCTCTGGGAACTGGGTTGCGATTGCTTCGCGTTCTAGTTTCTTTGATCTCGATCGTCAGATTCTCGCAAAGAGGGAAGGAATGCTGGGTATGAAGGTACTCCTCGTTTCATTTGCGGTGGGCTTGTTTGTCGGCGTTCTGTATGGAGTAATCCGCGTAAAAAGCCCGGCGCCGCCGATTGTGGCTCTGCTCGGCCTTCTGGGAATGGTGCTCGGGGAACAACTTGGCGGCTGGGTTCTTGCAAAAAAGATCAGTCTCACACACGCTGCTTCGGTTTGCCTCGTGGGTAAGCACTGG
>DATHMM010000154.1:0-18153 GCA_035487095.1 Candidatus Sulfotelmatobacter sp. | reverse complement strand
ATGATTGAGGTCCATTCCCTTCTGCTACTCGCGATTCTCGCCCTGCTCGCCAACGCCTGTTATTGCGCCGCGTACCTGGTGGACATTCCGATGCAATGCTCCGCACTTAACGGCTTGTGGAAACGCCGGCGCTGGGTCCTGTGGCTTGCGGGAACGCTGGTGGCGATTGTGCTGGCCAATTATTGGATTGTCGACGAGATCTATCCTTTCGTCCGCTAACGCCTCCAGATATCCAACGTCTACTCCCTGAGCCGTCGCGTGGTAGAGTAAGGCCGGGAGGAAATAACATGAAAAAAGTGTACCTGGTGGGCAGTGTGTTGTCGCTATTGCTTTGTTGTACTTTGATGGTGGCGGCACAGCAGGATAAAACCAAGCGGCCGAGTCCGCCCGTACAGGCGAAGTGGGATCTGGGCGGCGGAAAATCCGTGACCATCGATTACTCCAGCCCGCGTGCGAAAGGCCGCAAAATTTATGGCGACCTCGTTCCTTTCGGCCAGGTATGGCGCACCGGCGCGAATGAAGCCACCACCTTGGTGACGACGGCGGATTTGAATATCGGCGGCACGACCGTCCCCGCCGGAACCTACACGATCTTTACCGTTCCCAATAAAGACAAGTGGTCGCTCGTAATCAGCAAAAAGACAGGCGAATGGGGCACGGACTACCCTGGGCAAGCCAATGATCTGGCTCGCGTGGACATGAAAGTCTCCGCGCTTCCCTCCCCCATGGAGAATTTCACCATCACGTTGGAAAAAGCGGGCGCCGGCGCCAACCTCAACATTGATTGGGAATCCACTCGCGCATCCGTGATGCTTTCGAAGAAGTAGTTCTCGCAAAAACGGCGGCGACGGGCGTTCGCTCCCCTCGCCGCTATTTTTTTGCCGGCCTCGTGCCCGCACCCATCGCGTACACTACGGATTCCGAAATGCCGTCCACTTTCAGTGCTCTCTCGATCGATGAATCCGCGAACGCCATCGTGCAAAACGGGGCCAGCCCCAGCCACGTAGCGGTCAGGCAAAACGTCTGGCAAAGGTGCCCCGCTTCCGCCAGCACCGCGCGGTAAGCCCGCGGGTAATCGTATTTCCATTGCGTGCGCCCGAATACCGCGGTCAGAAAAACCACAAACCCCGCATCTCGGAACCACCATTGCCCCGCCAGCAATCTTTGAATCTCGGCTGCGCTTGCCCCGCGGCGAATCTCGTGCAGCCGGTGGCCGACAGCATCGTAGTGATAAATTCCCTTTGGAATCCCCTCCACGTTTTGCGCAACCACGTAGGCTTCCGCCGGATGCAGCGCCCCGCCGGATGGAGAAGTCTTGTTTGCAAATCGCCCACCTTCGGGAATCTGTTGCCATCTCTGCACGCCGAACGAAAGATGCAGCAATCGCCCGATCAGCTCCTTCGAAACCGCCGCGCGCCCAAACTTCCTCCAGGTGCGCCGCTCCAGCAACACACGCGGAAACTCATCGTCATAGGCTTCCCTGGCAAACGGAATCGCCCGCGAGCGCGGATATTTCTTCACCGGCGATGGGACACGCCCGCTTTCCAGCAGCTCTTCCACCCGGCGAATCTCTTCCGGGCTGATCTCCTCGCTATAAGAATCTTTCGTCCGCATGTGAAAAAAGCCGGCGGCGGGATTCCATTCCTTCCAACCATGCAGCGCTTTCTCGCGCGAATCTTCAGGCGGCTTCCGGACAGCGGATTTTTGCACGAAGCCTTCCCGTACCAGCAGGCGAACGGCATTCCGCAGTGACTTGGGCGTGTATTCCGGCCAGCGCCGAAACATCTCCTCTTCCCGCTTCCAGCCGGAGAAAAAATCCAGCAGTGCGGCAGTCTCCATCGAGGCCGCGATTTTTTCGCGGGTCAGGTAATTTTCGAAATAAAGCTGCTTGCCCTCCCAGTAAGAAACCAGGAATCGGGAACGGCACAGAAACCCGCCCGGCGAACTCCCCCGCTGGTGTTTTCGATGCGTTGCACCTTTCATCCGGGGGCTCCGGGGCAAGCCATTCCCGCCGCGCCATGGTCTGCCTGCCTCAGTTTCAGTCGTCGTTTCCGGTATAGGTCACGGACATCTTGGTGGTCTTGCATGCGGTAAGAATCAGGTCAATCGCCTGGATCTGCGCGGCGATCGCTTTCTGGTCCTTCTTCGTGACTTTTTTCTTGATTTTGTTCAGGTGCTTCTTGGTCACCATCAGTTTGGCGTTGATCGTCTTGAAACCAACCTTGTATTGCTTCGCCATTGCACCCTCCATGCAGCTGGATTCCCGTTGTCCCGACAGGTATCGGACTCGGCACGTGCGTGCCTATGGGTGCGGAGTCTATTCGAGGCTTCGAACCTCGTCAAGAAATTCGACACTGCAAATTTGGGTTCGCGCTCAAACGGTGAACAAAATCTACTTCGCGGCACCCGCCTGCACCACCGTCCAATTGGCGATCAGTTGCTGAAACGCCGGCTCCTTGCGCAAAAATGCGAATTGCGGGTGCACTCCCAGGTTCGCCACCCGCCCATTTCTTTCTTCATACGCTTTTTGCAGCCACTTCAGCGTCTCCTGCTTGTCGCCCAGGCCGGAATAAGCCATCGCCCAATCGTACGCCGAGATATACGGCCCATTTTTCATCTGCGCAAACTCCGAAATGATTTCTTGCGCTTCTTTTACCCGGCCCGCGCGCCCGTATTCGGCCGCCAGTTCCGCGCGCCGTGAAACGTCTCCTGGCGCCAGCGAAACGAAATTCCGCCCGGCATCAATCGCGTCCGCAAATTGCCCTTTTTCGAGATAAGCCTGTCCCAGGTAGCCATAGGCCACCCCGAAACTCGGATCCAGCCGCAACGTCTCCTTCGCTGCTTCCACCGCCTTGTCGTAATCTCCCGCAAGGTAATAGCACCACGCCACGTTCGCGTTGATGATCAGCGATCGCGGATCGATCTCCCGCGCCAGTTTGATTTCCGTGATCGAATCCTGCCTTCGCCCCTGCGCCGCGAGATACAGCGCATACCAGTGCAACCCCTGCGCGTAACCCGGATTTAATGCGATCGATTTCAGGAACTCGCTTTCGATGCCGTTGCGTTCCAATCCGTAAAAACGTATCGCGGCCAGTGCGGCGTGCGCCTCCGCTAGCCGATCGTCCAGCACCAGGGATTTCTCCGCCGCCCGCAATGCCTGGGGCATCACCTCGGACGCCGGGCTAAGCTGGTAGTTTCCGAGGTTCATGTAGGTAACTGCCAGGCCGGCGAATGCGGCGGCAAACGTCGGATCTTTGTCGGCCGCGGACTGAAAATACTCCAGCGCCGCGCGAAATCCCTCCGGCGTGCGCTTGGAAGCTTCGTATCTGCCCTTCAAGTACGCTTCATACGCTTCCGGGACTACCGAGCGGCTCCGCGAGAGCTCGGTGACTTCCGGCTGGCTCAATTCCACTTGAATTCCCCGAGCGATGGCAGTCGCCACGTCGCTCTGCAACGCCAGCACGTCCGTGAACTTCCTTTCGAAATTGTCCGCCCACAGCGCTCCTTCCACGTTGGTCTGCATGAGTTTCGCCGAAATGCGGACGCGATCGCCCGAACGCACCACGGAACCTTCCACCACAGCGTCGACGTTCAACTCCTGCGCGATTTCCTGCAACGGCTTTTGCGTGTGCCGGTATTGCATCACCGAAGTCCGGGAGATCACCCGCAGCTTCTTGATTTGCGAAAGCTCGGTAATCAGGGCATCCGTCATTCCCTCAGCAAAATAATCCTGCGATGGATCTCCCGAAAGATTTTCCAGCGGCAAAACGGCAATTGACTGGATCGCTCCGACCGTTACCGTTTTTCTCTTTGGGGCAGACTTTCCGTAGAGCCAGTAACCGATCCCGCCTGCAATCAGGAACGCGATAGCCGCGAGCGCGAAATTCCTTCCGAGGTGGCTGGGTGGATGATTCCCCTCGCGCTGCGCCATTAAGCTGAAATAGTCGTGGTTTCGCGAACTGGTTGTCGCCGCCTCCAGAGCCGCTCGCACCTCTCCCGCGCTCTGGTAGCGCTGCCCGGGGTCCTTGTCCAGGCAGCGGTCAATCACGCTCTGAAGAATCGGCGGCAGCGGCGGCGAGATCAGCGGCGCTCGTTCGCGAAGGATGGCCGCGCTCAATTCAAATGCGGTGCTTCCCTTGAACGGCCGCATCCCCGCCGCCATCTCGTACAGCAAAACGCCCAGCGACCAGATATCGCTTCCCGCGTTCCCCTCTTCTCCCTTCAAAACCTCCGGCGCAACATAGGGAAGCGTGCCCGTGAACGTGTGCTGTGATTCCCAGGACTTGTCGAAGCAGGTGGTTTCGCTGCCGCCGTGCCCAACATCCAGCCGGCGGGAAATCCCGAAGTCCAGCACTTTCAAGCGGCCCTGCGGGGTCACGATCACGTTTGCAGCCTTCAAGTCCCGGTGAACGATGCCCCGGCTGTGCGCGTGGCTCAGGGCGTCGGCAAGCTGCATCCCGTAGCGTTCAACCTGATCCAGCCCCATTCCGTTCGACGGAATTTCCATGCTCAACGGGCGGCCTTCGACATACTCCATCGCAATGTACGGTTTGCCCTCAATCTCGCCCACTTCATAAATCGTGCAGATATTCGGGTGATTGAGCGCCGAAATCGCGCGGGCTTCCTGCAGCACATTTTCATGGCTTGCGGAGCCGCCGGCGGGTAGCACTCCAAGGAACTTCAGCGCCACGTCGCGCTGCAGTTTTTCGTCACGCGCGCAATACACCACGCCCATGCCACCTTCGCCGAGCTTTTGTTCAATTTGGTAGTGGCCGAATCTTTGCCCTAGCATGGCGATGTTGTCTAGGAGAGTTCACCATAGCCTTCGCCGGTGGGCAAGGAAAACTCGCGCGATTTGTTCGCGCTGCGGATGGAGTCATTCGAGGCGTTGCAGTCTGTTTGTGCCGCGATCTACAAGCACAACGGCTCCTACGACAAGGGCAGCGGCAATCCCCACTTTCAACGTAATCGCTTCTCCCCCATACAGCCAGCCGAGCAGCACCGCCACCACGGGATTCACATATGTATGCGTGGCCACCAGCGTTGGCGAGTAATGTTCCAGCAACCAGTTATACGCCGTGAACGCGATGATCGAGCCGAAAACGATCAGATACGCAAGGCCCAGCCAGGATTTGGCTGTGATATGCGCTATCGAGAGCTCCTTGGCCTCGCCCGCAAGCGTTCCCGTCGCCAGTAGCATCGCGGAACCTGCCAGCAGCGAAAGCGCCGAAAGAAGCAACGGGTTGCCGGAAAGTTTGGATCGCCGCGAATAGATAATTCCCGCCGACCAGGCGATCGCACCGATCAGCACCGCGACAGGCCCGGCATAGCCGCGAGAGCCTGCTTCGAGCCTCGTGCCGCTCACCAGAATTCCCACTCCGGCCAGCCCCAGCAGGATTCCGGTGAGCAGCATTCCATTCAGGCGCCACACACGGGCCGCCGCAGACAACATCAGGAAAACAATGATTGGTTCGATGGCGAACAGCAGAGAGGCCATCCCGCTGGGAACATATTGCTCGGCCCAGTGGAGCGAGCCGTGGCCCAAAAGAAAAAACAAAAAGCCAATGACCACACTGGCACGCAGCTGCGCCCAAGTAGGGCGCTGGCCCTTTGCGAGAGCCCAGGCAAGCAAGACACTGCCCGCGACAAGATGCCGGAAGCCCGCGGTGTAAAGCGGTGGAATAGTTTCCACGGCAAAGCGGATGGCAAGATAGGTGGAACCCCAGATTACATAGATCGCAAAAAAAGCGAGGATGACTCGAATCCGCCTGGAACCGCGCTCGGCGTTGGCTTCGATTAATTCCGTCTGTGCTGCAATGGCTTGCGTCGTGTCGCTCATGCGGGGCCCCGTAACGAGTTAAAGATGATATACTCATGTCGCAGGGTACAGGTGGCCCTGTAATGAGTCAAGCGATTTTATGCCATTACCATGATCCCCGCTTCCCACCAGTTCCGCATCCACAACTTCGGCGTGTCCGCTCCTTGGGTGGATCTCGCCAACAGCGAAATGTGGGACGGCTACGGCCGCCTCACCGACTTCCTGAACGATCCCCAGTGGATCGGCGATTTCCTGCAATTCTGGAAATTCCGCGTTCCGCTGCCAAGCCCCTCCCATCTGCGCGATCTCCGCAAATTGCGGAAACTTTTGCGTGGCTTCGCGGAAAAAACCTCCAAGGGAACCGCGATTCAATCTCGAGATATGGAGGCGCTGAATGCATGGCTGAAGGTACCTGTGTTTCGCCGCCTGGAGGAGCGCCAAAATGGGTTGCGGCTCACCTATGTACCCGCACAAATTGGCTGGCCTTCGGTGCTGGCGGATATTGCCGCTTCCCTTGCCGAAGCGCTTGCGCATGAATCGCAGGACCGCCTGAAAATATGCGCCAATCCCGGTTGCGCCTGGGTGTTCGTGGACCGCACAAAGGGCAGAGTCCGTCGCTGGTGCAGCGACGCGACCTGCGGCAATCGTGACCGCGTGCGGCGCTCTCGCGCCGCGCACAAAGGCTAACGCTGGAATTTCCTGGTGCTACGGCTTTCGAAACAGCACGCAGTAATCGTCTTCCGGCCAGTCGTCGAACGTTTTCTCAAGTCTGAATCCCGCCGCCGTCAGTTCTTCCACCAGAATTTTCCTGGGTATTCCGTGCCCGCCTCGATTGGCCGGCACTCCCTTCACCGGGTCTGAAGCCGTCAGCGATTTCCGCGGAGAAAATTCAATCACCGCAAGCAAGCCGCCCGGACGTAGCGAGCGCAGCAAGCTTGCGTCCATTTCCGTGGGAGCGGTGAAGTGATGGTAAACCCGGCGTAGCACGATCGCATCGCAGCAGTTGTCGGGCAATTTGGTTTCTTTTTCTGCCGCCGCCACAATCACCACATTCTTCAGCTTCCGCCGGCTCACTTCCTTCTTCAGCGCGGCGAATTTTTCTTTGTCGAGTTCGGTCAGGTAGACTTTCCCGCTTTCTCCCACCGCGCCCGCAGCGGCAAATCCGATTTCCCCCTCGCCCGCCCCGATGTCCGCAATCACCTGCCCGGCTTTCCAATTCATCACCCCGGCCAGGCGCTGAATCTCGCTCTCTGAAATCCCGGAGCACACCGAAACAAAAACGGCGAGAAGAATCGCGCCGGAAACGAGTAATTTCCTCATTGGCATATTCCCCCGCCGTTTAGACGGACCGCTCGCAAAATGGGTTGGAGACTCGCGAATTATGCGCGCTTGTTGCGAACTAGCGACAGAAATTCGTCCCGTGTCTGCTTGTTGTGCCGGAACGATCCCAGCATCGCGCTGGTCACCGCCTGCCCGTGCTGCTTTTCCACCCCGCGCATCTGCATGCACAGGTGTCGAGCCTCGATGATCACTCCCACCCCTTCGGGGCTGATCTTCTCCGATATCGCGTCGGCTATCTGGCTGGTCATGCGTTCCTGAATCTGCAGCCGCCGCGCGTACATGTTCACCAGCCGCGCAATCTTGCTCAGGCCCAGAACCCGCTTGCTCGGCAGGTAGGCGACGTGCGCCCTGCCGAAGAACGGCAACAGGTGGTGTTCGCACAAGCTGAAAAATTCGATGTCCTTCACCACCACCATTTCGTCGTAAGAAACGCTGAACGTCGCGCCATTCAGCACGTTGTCCAGGTTCTGGTGATAGCCGCTGGTCAGGAACTTCAGCGCCTTTTCGAAACGTTCCGGCGTCTTCCGCAGTCCTTCGCGCTCCGGATCCTCGCCGATCTGGACGATCACCTTGCGCATCAGGTCCGCGATGCTCTCTTTCGGTGTTTCAATTTTCGACTCGTTCAGGAATATTTCCGTTGGTTTCGTCATTGCCCGCTTCTCCCGTTGCTTAACCCTCAAACTCTTCTAAAGTTCTTCCCCCGCATATTCGAACGTGTTGTTGCCGGTCTCTTCCACCCGGACACGTTCCAGCCTCGCCTTCGGGAAGTGTTTCAAGCGTTGGTAAATCACCTTGCAGATGTTCTCCGTGGTCGGCACATTTTCGCGAAACGCCGCTACATCCTCGTTAAGCGATTTGTGGTCGAAAGGCTCGATCACTTCCCTCTCCACAAAGCTGTCCAGATCCGCAAGATTCGCGATCATGCCCGTTGCGGGGTCCACCGTTCCGGACACGTTCACCTCAAGCACGTAATTGTGGCCATGCCCATAAGGGTTGTTGCATTTCCCATAGATGCGGCGGTTCTCTTCCTCGCTCATCCTCGAGCTATGCAGCCGGTGCGACGCCGAAAACCGGTACCGCCGCCCCAGTCCGATTTTGAGTCCGTCGTTCATGCCCCGTGAGCTCCGTTCCGGTAACACTCGGCGTAAAGATCCGCCGTTTCGTACAGCCGCACCTTGTGCAGGTGGCCCTTGTTGATCTTCGGCTCCAGCAGATTCCAGATCACCCGCGCGATGTTTTCGCAGGTGGGAATCTGGCCTTTCAGCTCCGCCACCTCATAATTCAAAAACCGGTGGTCCATTCGCTGCGTGATCTCCCGCTCCAGGATTTCTTTCAACTCCTTCAGGTCCAGAACCATCCCGGTCACGGGGTCGGGTTCGCCCGCCACGGTCACTTCCAGCGTGTAGTTGTGCCCATGGCCATGCGGATTGTTGCACTTGCCAAAAATCCGCTTGTTCTCCTCCGCGCTCAACGCAGGGTTGTGATACAGGTGCGAAGCCGAAAACTCCAGTTTTCGTGTGAGATAGACCATGTGCTTTTCTATCCTTTTGATGCGCGGGGGGTACCCGCAGGATACGTTCGCCCCTTCCATTCCAGGTGTCCGCTGCGATGTTCCCGATAGGAAGCCCACAGCACCGCGGAAAACAATATCCGCCCGGGGATGCCGTAAGCCAATAGGCGCGCCGAAAAACCATTGGACTCCAGTTCCGCGTCGTAAGCAATCAGGATTCCCAGAAAACCCATGGCGAGTACGATCGCGGCAAGCGGGATGGATCTTGTAATTCCGCCAATTCCAATCGCCACCAGCAGCACCAGCAGAATTGGCAGCAGCGCTCGGGCGCTCTCTCGCCTCACAGCTTCCGCGCTTCCACCCATCAGCGTATACAGGTTCTTTTTCCAGCCTTCCCACATCGCGGCAAAGCTGCGATACATCCGTACGCGCACGATTCCATTCCCGTTCCCGAACCAGATCCGATAGCCAGCCGCCTTCACTCGCCGCGCCAGAGCCACATCTTCCAGCACATCCCCGGCGATGCCTGAGTGCCCCCCAACAGCGTCGTAAGCATCGCGCCGGATCAAGATAAATTGACCATTTGCGGCAGCGGCGGAGTGTCCAGGGTCATTTATTTCTGCAAACCGAAACCGGCTGCCCAACCGCGTGAACACATACGGGATCATCGCTTTTTCATACCAGTTCTCCATCACCTGCTGTGGCGAGAACGAAACCAGCGCCGCTCCATTTTCTTCTGCAATCGAAAGAGCTGTCGCCGCGGAATTCCCGGCGTGCACCGCGTCCGCATCCGTGAACAGCAGCCACTCGCTTCTCGCTTCCCGGGCTCCGATCCACACCGCGTTATTTTTTCCCACCCAACCCGGAGGCAATTCTCCCGCCTGCAACAAACGAATGTTCGAATATCTCAACGCGAGAGCCTGCACAATCTCCGCCGTGCGGTCTGACGACTGGTCGTCCACCACCAGCACTTCCGCAATCTCCCCTTGCGCCGCAAGCGATTCCACACACGCGGCAATCACCGCTTCTTCATTTCGGGCGGGTACAATCGCGCTCACTCGTAGGTTGGTGGCTGTGGCTTCGCTCATGGCCGTCGGCGCGATTCCTGGCTTCTCGGCGCGGGTTCTGTGCGTTATTATATCTTTATATGAGCAACCTACTGCGCAAATTCATGGCTTGGGGCAGCATGGGCTTCGCTTTCGCCGTCCTGGCCTTCTTCACGCTCCCCCACTACCGCCAGGGCGAATCCTCCATCGCCGGCAAAACCGCTGAAGATATTCCTCTCGACCTGAACGGAAAGGCCGCTCACCTCTCCGACATGCGCGGCAAGGTAGTCGTGCTGAACTACTGGGCCACCTGGTGCCCGCCTTGCGTGGAAGAAACGCCCTCTCTGATTGAACTCAACAAGCGCCTCGCGTCGCGCAACGGACTTGTTCTTGGCGTCAGCGTGGATGAAGACGACACTGCTTACCGCAAGTTCATTCAAGACCACGGCATCAATTTTCTGACCTCGCGCGATCCTTCCAAGAAATCCGCGCAGGATTACGGCACGGTGATGTATCCCGAAACCTACGTCATCGATCGCCAGGGAAAAATCGCCCGCAAAGTAATCGGGCCGCAGGACTGGAACTCCGCGGAGATGGTGGCTTATTTCGATGCTCTGCTCGCGCAAAACTAAGCCTGCGCCCGCCGCTTCTTATTCCCGATTATTGCTGTTTGGCTGCGGGTAGCCACGCCGCCGAATTGCTCAGCGTCACTCCCACTTCCCTGAGTTCCGCCAAAACGTGCGCCACTTCCTTTTCCTGCACCGCGCGGATCAGGTCCTCCAGAACGCTGGTATCAAACTTCGCTTTCAGGGCATCGAGCGCGGTCGCCCGCACGCAATACTCGGTGGCGATTCCGGCAACGCCCACGCGAGTTATCTCTTTGTCCAGCAATTCCTGCTGCAGCGATGTATCGTCAAATCCCGAGTATCCCGCGCCGTCCACGCCCACTCCTTTGCGGATCACCACATCGTCCACGGCGGCGTTCAGCGGAGACATCAGCTCCGCTCCGGGGGTTTCCGCCACGCAATGCTCCGGCCACGGCCCGCCATTCCCCTTGAACGAGCTGTGATTCGCTGGATGCCAATCCTGCGTGAACACGACCAGCACGCCCTGCCTCTTCGCCTCAGTGATGAATTTGTGAAGCGGTGGCAGCAGCGATAGAGTATTGGTTGCGGCCAGTGCCCCGCCTTCACAGAAATCCCGCTGCACATCCACTACCACCAGCGCCGACCTGCTCATTCCTTCCCTCCCGCCGAAACAAGCTGCGCGATTAACACAACTGCCGCGACGTCCAATTCTTACTGATTACCGATTACTGATAACTGATTACTCTCCCACACTACGCCTCGTGATAATCCATCAGGATCAATCCCACAAAAACAAAACACACTGGCCAGACCCACGCCAGATACTTCCGCGATCGGTCCTCCTGAGGCAGCCGGAGTTCCAGCCAGCGCGCCCATCCGGCGACAATTCCGAAAATGGCCAGCGGCGTGTGGCTCAACTCGATCAGCATTTCCTGTTTGATATTCGTCACCCCGTGCGTATGGGTCAGCAACACGATTCCCCCCATGGCGCATACCCCGGGAAACACCAGCGCCGCGGCGTGAGACTTCACCCGGTTCGTTTCCACCGCCCACTGGAAAAGCGCAAAAACGATAATCATCAGCACCGCCGCGCGATGCTGCAAAACGTCCGCCTCACGGAAGCTGGCCCAGAATCCGTTTGGTCCCAGGGGCCAGTTTTCCGGATCCGCCCGCAGAAACAGAAATACCGCGAGCCCCAGGAACATCAACGGCCAGATTTTCGCCCAGGAAAAATATCGGTTGCGGGAAAGCAGTGCCAGCAGTCCCATGAAAAATACGATCAAGCCCGCCCAGGCGTGGTTGTATTCCGACCAAGCGATGTCTCCCGGCGTATCTGGATGCGAGAAACTTTCTCCGGGCATGAACGCCGCAGGCACTTTCACCCCGGCGAGTTTGGCCTGCCGCTCCTGCTCTTTCCCGGCCGGTGAAAGATCCCCAAGCGGCGGACTGGTAAGCTGGGGCATCCGCGGAGCGTACCGCACGGCAATTTCGTGCAGGCTCACTCGGTCTTCGGTCAGGTCGGCGCCCGGAGGCTGGGACGTCAGGGAGGCCGCAGCCAGAATCACCGTCAACCCGATGCCGATTTCGACTTCCCCGAAACGGATCAGGCTCGTCGCGCCGCTTGGAGAAGCCGCGCCAATCCCGCGCACGATGAAATAGTTCGCTGCACCCAAAAGCAGCAGGCAGCCAAACAACACCACCTTCGTTCCCACCATGATGCCGTACGCGGTCCCGTAGAGCGCGTTCCACGATCCCACGAAAACCAGGCTCATCCCCAGCCCCGCCAGAAACAGCACCGCGACGCTGATTTGCGCCAACCTCGAAAATCTCTGGCTGATCCTGATCCGGGTTCCCTGCTCCGAAACGCGTTTCATGGACAGCAGCAGGTAAGGGAGTCCGCCAATCCAACTCGCGGTCGCTAGATAGTGCAGGGACGTCAATCCAACCAGCACCGCGCGCCCTTCCATTCTCGAAAACGAGTGGCTGGTAACCACGGAAGATCCCAGAATCAGCGCCGCGAGGACAAGCACGGCCGGATTCATGCTCTTCCGCAGGCGCGAGGGCCAGAGCGCGACGCCGACCGAGGCAACAATCGCAACAATTCCGGCGATCGCAAAATTCGCGCCTAGCAAATCGCGAATGGAAATCTCGCTGGAATCGCCGAGTACCAGCGCGTTCACGATCAGGAACGCCAGTTGGCAGAGTGCAAGGCCCGCCCCGCTCCAACGGATGAACTTCCACGATGGCCGCGTCAACTCCTCCGGCCGCAGTCCATTGCTCGACGCAACAAAGAATAGAAAAATCAGCCCGCCGGCCAGGATGGTCTGAAAGCACAAGGTAGCGGCGCGCAAAAGCACCACCAGAAACCCGAAGATGCCAAGCAGATCAACCATGCCGTGCTCAGGAACCCTTCACGGTAAAAGGTACGACCCCGCGGGTGATGTGGCCATCGGGCGCCAGCACTTGCCATTGCAGTTTGTAAGCGCCCGGCGTAAGGCCCGTAGCCTTCGACGACAGCGTGTCCGGGGAAACCTGTTTCGCAAGGGGCAGGTCGCTGACGCTATTGTCCGGGTGCGACAGCTGGACCTTGGAGCGCGTAGCGTCAACGCGGGAATTGTATTTCAGCATGATCGCTACGTCGGGCCCCGCGACCGTAGCGTTCGCGGCGGGAGAACTCTCTTTCAGGATGGCATGCCCCTCGATGATTCGGCCCGCTGCGAGCAGGGCTGCCAAGGCAACAGTCCCCGCGATGATTCGAGTGAGTGCAAACCTTCGATCCATGATTCTCCCCTCGCAAGCGGTGTAGGGGCGGCTTTATGCCGCCTTCTTGGGTTCGGCCAAATCAGCGCGAAATGGCCCCTATCTACTATAGCAGCGGGAGAAGATTCGCCCCAACGTCGGGAGTGCTCTCACGGAATTACGAGATTGGGCTTGAAAGAAAGAATCCGTCCGGGTTGCCGGACAACTTCGCCTATTCGTAGCGCAGCGCTTCGACTGGATCGAGCTTCGCCGCCTGCATCGCAGGCATCCAGCCGCTGAAAACGCCCACAACGATCAGAATCAGGCTGGAAAGCACCATCGTGGTGACGGACAGAGTGAGGTGGATATCCACCTTGCCCGAGTCGTCCTCATAAGCCGGGCCAAGAAACGGCAGGGTCCCGATCGCCGACGTCAGCGCCGCGGAGAATAGCATTCCGATCGCGCCGGCCGTCAGAGTGAGCACCAGCGCCTCCAGCAGGAATTGCCACCGAATATGCGCTTTCCGGGCGCCCAGCGCGCGCCGCAGGCCGATCTCGCGAACCCGCTCGTCCACGGAGACGAGCATGATATTCATCACCCCAACTCCGCCGATCGCCAGCGTCATCGACCCGATTAAAAACAGCAGCCCTTCGATCCCTAAGGTAATCCCGTCGTACACCGGCTTGAATTCTTGCCGGCCAAACATGGTGATCGCCCGCTTGTCTTTCCCCGAAAAATGCTGCCGGTTTGCCACAGCGTCCCGGAATTGCTGCATCGCCTGCGCCTCAAACTGGGGGGCAACGGGTTCGAAGACCATCACGCTGGCATAGCGCGCGTCCCAGATATCCGCGGCGGCGGGATACGGGATGAACGCGGATTCGTCATCGCAATTGAAATAGCAGCTGTCGGAAAATTTCATGTCCATTGTGCCGATCACGGTGAACCGCACCCCATCGATGCGCACGGTTTCGCCCACGGACGGCGTCCCGCTGAAAAGCTTTTTCTTCAGGCGCGCCCCCAGGAACACCACTCGCCGCCGCTCCGCAATGTCATCCGCAGAAATCCACCGGCCTTCCGACGGCACTTCGTTGCGCATCTCGCCGTACTCCGGATAAACCCCGCGAATGGCGCTGTCCGAAAGCCGCTCGTCATGCGAAATCCCCCGAAATTTTACCGTTTCAAGCGTCACCCGCTTCACGAGCGGCGACTGCGCCTTCACCCAATCGGCGTCTTCCTGCTCGAACCGCACCGCTTTCCCGGCCCGCTCGCCCCCCGCCTGTTCGCTGGTGGTCCCTGGCCAGCAAATCACAGCCCCCTTGCCAAACACTTCGAAGGTATAGAGAAGCACGCTCCGAAATCCGGAACCATAGCTGAGCAACAATGTCACCGCCACGATGCCCCACGAAATGCCGGTCATCGTCAGCAAGCTCCGCACCCGATTGCGCCCAAGCGCGGTCCAGGCTTCCTTGAACACTTCAATCAGCATGAGAGCCCTCGCCAAAGAGTTGACAGTTATTAGTAGTTAGTTGTAAGTAATAGCGCGGCAAACAGGTACAGTCTGGTGAGGCACCACGATGCAAGATTTCCGTAAACTTGAAGTTTGGCGCCGGAGTCATCGATTGGCCCTTCAGGCGTACAAACTCTCTCGCGAACTTCCCCCCGACGAACGATTTGGCCTCTGCAGCCAAATTCGCCGCGCGGCCAGTTCCATACCAGCCAACATTGCTGAAGGTTGCGGCCGAAGGGGCCGATCTGAACTTCGGCAGTTCTTGCATGTTTCCATGGGGTCGGCAAGCGAACTTGAGTATTTTCTTCTCCTGGCGTGTGATCTTAAAATGCTGGAAGTCAGCCGGCACCAGGAAACAGAAGGCGAGCTTCTCCAAATAAAGAAAATGCTGGCGGGATTGCTCCAGCGTCTTGAACCATGAATATGTGGCTAAAGCCCGCATTGATTCGCTTATCTCCGACTAAAAACTAAGAACTAAAAACTGAAAACTCTCTTCATCCACCCGCCTCGAAGCGCAACGCTTCGATAGGATCAACCGATGCGGCGCGATTCGCGGGGTACAGAGCAGAGAGCACTGCGATCAATCCGAGCAAACTGATCGTCAGCGCGGCCAGTTTCCAACTCGCATCCAGCCCGTCAAAGTACGGAATCGTCGGCAAAAGGTTCACCAGCCCGCAGAGGCCGTAGGAAATAATCAGGCCTACTCCTCCGCTGATAAACACCACAATCACCGTCTCCAGAAAAAACTGCTTCAGGATCGATTCGCGCGTCGCTCCCAGCGCTTTGCGTACTCCGATCTCCCTCGTTCGCTCGCGCACGCTCACCAGCATCACGTTCATCACTCCCAACCCGCCCAGGAAAATCGTCGCCACTCCCACCGCGCCCATAAATATTTCCATGCCAACGAAGATCATCCGGTTAGCCTGGGCATTCTTGACGGTGTCCCAGATGCTCGCGGCCTCCTCATCGCGCGGGTCGAAATTGTGCAAGCGCCCCAGCGTGCGCCGCACCTGCTTCACGCAATCGCGGTGCGTTTCCAGCGACCACGGCGCCACCAGCAGCCGGTCCACGCTATGTTCCACGGCCGGCGGCTTGTTCGGAAAGTCCCGCTTCATCGAGTTAAACGGAATGAATATCTTTCGAATGTCCACGCCGTCGTAGCTGGAGTTTTGATCTTTCGTCTTCATCACCCCGATGACGGTATACGGAATCCCGTTCAGCTCGATGGTCTGGCCGATAGCTTCGCGCTCTGCAAAGAGTTGCTTCTTCGTATCGCTGCCGATGAATGCCACCCGCCTGCCCGCATCGTTGTCCTGGTAATTATAGAAACGCCCTTCCTCTACGGTGATACTGCGGATCTCGGTGAAGGGCGGCAGCGAACCCACCGTATCCAGGTCGCCGCTGTTGAAGGCGCTGTGTACCTTTGTGTTGTTCCCTAATTCCGGCAGCACATACTTGCAAGCCGGCGATTCCTGCGCCACTTCCTTGTAGTCGTCCTCCATCCAGTGAATCACGCGGCCCGAGCGTGTCCCCCCGGCCTGCATACTGGTGCGCCCGGAAAAGACGATCATCACGTCCTTGCCAAAATTTTCCTGCTGTTTTTGGATGCCCCGGCCCAGCCCCTCCCCTGCCGCGACCATCAGGGTGATGGAAATAATGCCCCAGGCGATGCCGAACATCGTCAGCAAAGTGCGCCGCTTGTGCGCCAACAGTGTTGCGATGGTGTCTCTCAGCAGGTCGCGAAACGTCATCGGAGCCTCGCTATTGCAGCACCACTTGCTGCTTCTCGGTGAGGCCCGCAGTAATTTCAGTCTTTACGCCGTTGGAAATGCCGAGCTGCACGGCAATCTTTTTCTTTCCGTTATCCGCCTTCGGTTCCGGAATTTCCACCGACGCTTTGCGATCCTTGTCATAAATCAGCGACGCTTCCGGCACCATCAGCACATTCTTCTTCTCTTCCAGCACGATTTCCGCGTTGGCACTCATGTTGGCTTTCAGCTCGCCCGTAGAATTCGAGATCGAAACGCGCACTTCAAATGTGGTGACGTTGTCTTTTTCTTTTCCAAGCGGCGAAATCTTCGTCACTTTGCCCGTGAATTTTTTGTCCTTGAACGATTCCACCACGATGCGCGCGGCCTGATTCAGGTACACCTTGCCGATGTCCGCTTCATCCACTTTCCCCTGCACATACACTTCGCTCACGTCGCCCAGCGTCATAATCAGCGTCGCCTGCGAGCCAAGCACCAGGATCGAGCTCACCGCGTCGCCTACATTAACGTCGCGAGACAATACCAGCCCGTCGATCGGGCTCACGATCGTCGAGTTGCGCAAGTCCTCTTCCGCGTTCTCCAGCGCCGCCTTCGCTTGCGCTTCCTGCGCCACCGCCTTGGCAATCTCCGCGCGAGAAACCGCCAAATTACGCTGCGCGCTCACCTGCTTGTTCAACGCCAGCTGATAATTTTTCTCCGCGTCTTCCACCAGGCTCTTGGACATCACTCCGTCCTTGAACATCTGCTCCGCGCGCTCCATGTTCAGCTTCAGGAACGGTACGTCCGGCCCTTCCGCGTCCACCTTGTTCCGCTCCAGCGTGGCTTCGGCGGAATCTTTCGCCGCCTGTGCCGCTTGATAATTCGCCTGCGCCGCCCGCAGGCTCGCTTCCAGCTGAATCTTGTCCAGTTCCGCCAGCAACTGCCCCGCCTTCACCTTGTCGCCATAATCTACGTAAAGCTTTTTCACAATGCCGCTGGCTTTGGATTTCACTTCCACTTTCGATAGCGGCTGAATCTTGCCCGTAGCCACCACAACCTTGGCCAGGTCGCCCCGCTCCGCCGCCGCCAGTTTGGAAGGATCGATCTCGTGACTCGGTCGCAGGGCCGCGTAGACGCCGTATCCCCCGCCCACAAGTATCAGCGCCACAATACTGCCGATGATGATGCGCCGGCGCCGCTTCTTCGCCGCCTTCCCATTCGTTAAACCATTGCCATTGCTGGACATATCAGACCCCCGAGGCAAAAACCACTCACGCTGCTGTACATTGATACGCAGCCCCACTCAAAATGTTCCCGCTCTTAAGGTTATAGACGAACGAAGGTGGCCTTGGGTCAGGTTGAAATCGAGCCGGCTTCGAACTGCACTTAAAAGCTCGTCATCCCGAACCCGCTTGCCCTGAGCGAACTCCGCGAAGGGCGTCCTTTGCGGGTGAGGGACCTGCTTTTCGAACAAGTAGCGGCCACCTTCAGGCTTGCCCTGACGAAGGAAGAGTGGCCCCGAACGCACTACAGCTTCACGCCTCTAAGCCGCAGCGCATTCGTGATCACCGAAACCGAGCTGAAGCTCATCGCCGCGCTCGCAATCATCGGGCTAAGCAGCCAGTGAAATATCGGAAAGAAGACTCCTGCCGCAATCGGAATGCCCAGCACGTTATAAACAAACGCAAACGCCAGGTTCTGCTTGATGTTGCCAACCGTCGCGCGCGATAGCCGCCGCGCCCTCACGATGCCTCGCAAATCGCCCTTCACCAGCGTGATTCCCGCACTCTCCATGGCAACGTCCGTGCCCGTGCCCATGGCGATGCCCACATGCGCGGCCGCCAACGCCGGCGCATC
>DATHMM010000153.1:0-16380 GCA_035487095.1 Candidatus Sulfotelmatobacter sp. | reverse complement strand
CGGCCGAATCGCGCTCCCTAGCCTGTCGCGTTGACGGCGAGCGCCAGAATCCAACGAGTTTCGAAATAGTTTTCCAACCGTCCGGAGCGCGAGCCGAGTCCCAGGAACCATGGAGCAAGAAAAAGTCCACGTCCGATTGCTGATCCTGGCTGGCGTGGCGTTTCTTTGGATGACCGCGGTTTTCGGCCGATTGACCTACCTGCAACTGATCCGTCATTCCGAATATATTTCGCGCGCGATGAGGCAGCAGCGGCGCACGATTGAAATCGACCCGAAGCGCGGAACGATTTACGACCGGAACATGCGGCCGCTGGCGATGAGCGTGCCGGTGGAATCGGCGTTCGCGATTCCGACTGAGATCAAAGATACGACGATGGCGGCACGCCTGCTTGCGGGAGTATTGCGTGTTCCGTCTGAGAGCCTGCGGGAAAAACTGGAATCGGGCAGCACGTTCGTGTGGATCAAGCGGAAGATGACGCAGGAGGAAGAGGAAGCGGTCCGCTCTTTGAATTTGAAAGGAATCTATTTTCAGGAAGAGAACAAGAGATATTACCCGAAGCTGGAGATGGCGGCGCACGTCCTGGGATTCGTGGATGTGGACGAGCACGGGCTGGGAGGAATGGAGTACGAGTACGACAACCTGATTCGCGGCAAGGGCGAGAAAATTGTGGTGATGGCCGACGCGCGGCAGCAGAAGTTTGACGGCAGCGAATCGCGACAGGACCCCGGCGAAAGCGTGGTGCTGACGCTGGATGAAAAGATCCAGTACATCGCGGAGCGGGAGCTTGCGGCGGTGATCCAGAAGGTACACGCGCCGGCCGGCAGCGTGATCGTGCAGGATCCGAACACGGGAGCGATTCTGGCGCTGGCGAACTGGCCGAAGTTCAACCCCAATTCCGCGACGTCTGTGCCGACGGAAGCGCGGATGGACCGGGCGGTCAGCTCGATTTATGAGCCCGGGTCGACGTTCAAGCTGGTGACGCTGGCCGCGGCGTTCGATCAGAACCTGATTCGCCCCGACGAAGTGTTCAACTGCGAGAACGGGTCGATCGTGGTGGCCGGACACCGGATTCATGACCATAAGAAGTATGGCGATTTGACGGTTGCGGAAATTCTGGCGAACTCGAGCGACGTGGGGGCGATCAAGATCGCGCTGAAGCTGGGCCCGCCCCGGTTCAATGAATACATTCATGCGTTTGGATTCGGCTCGCCGAGCGGAGTAGACCTGCCGGGAGAAAGCCGCGGGCTGGTGCAGCGACTGGAGCACTGGGGATCGTTTTCGATCGGGTCGATTTCAATGGGGCAGGAAGTGGGCGTAACGCCGCTGCAGATGATCAACGCGGTTTCCGCAGTGGCGAATGGAGGGCTGTTATACAAACCGCGCGTAGTGGAGGAGATGCGCCGCGGGGAACAGGTTTTGGCGCTGGAGGGGCCATCCGCGCCGGCAGAACCGAAACGGGTGATCCGGCCGGAGACGGCGGCGATTATGCGGCGATTGATGGAAGGGGTAATTCTAAACGGAACGGGCAAATCGGCGAGGTTGGATGGCTGGACGGCCGGGGGAAAGACGGGGACGGCGCAGAAGATTGATCCGGCGACGGGACGCTATTCACGGACGAAAGTGATTGCGTCTTTCACGGGATTTGCGCCCATTAACAATCCGGCGGTGACAATACTGGTTTCGATTGATTCGCCGGAAGGCTGGCCGCACGATGGAGCTGCGGTGTCGGCGCCGGTGTTCAAACGGATTGCGGAGCAGGTATTGCCGTACCTGGATGTGCCGCGCGACGTGCCGCTGAATCCACGGCTGGTGCAAACGGCGTATCGCCAGAATCGCGAAAGCGAAGCGGCGGCGATGGAAGACGACACGCCGATGGATTTTTCGGCGCCGGCGGAATTGACGGAGGAGCCGGTGAAACCGCAGGAGACAGCTCCAGTTCAACAGCCGCTGAAGACACCCAATGTAACGGTGACGATGGATGAGGGCGGCGATATCGCGGTGCCGGATTTTAAAGGGAAGACGATGAGGGAAGTGGCAGACACATGCATGCGGCTGGGATTGAATCCGGTGTTGGTTGGCAGCAGCCTTGCAGTGCAACAAGTGCCGGCGGCGGGCAGCAAGGTGCGCCGGGGAGCGAAAATTCGAGTGGAGTTTGGCGTGCCGCCCGTACATGCGGGTAAGACTCACTGAGAAAGCGGTTTACTGGGAGCCCATGAGCAAAGGATTGGAGATCACGGCGGAAGAAGAACGGACCACTGGCAGACCCAGAGAGGGTGCGGGAAGACAGACTGTGGCTGAACAGAGACATAGCCCGGGCGGAAGCCTGAAGTCGTTATTGGAGGGGGTGGAGCTGCGCTCGAAAGCGGGGCTGCCCGAAATTGAGGTTCGTCAAGTAACTCACGATTCGAGGAAGGTGCAGGCGGGCGCGCTGTTTGTGGCGATTAGTGGAGTGGCCACGGATGGAACACTGTTCGCGCGAGACGCGGTTACGCGCGGGGCGATTGCGGTGGCGAGCGAAGTTGAGGCGCCGGCGGATTGGCCGGCTGAAGTGGTTTGGGTGCAAGTGAAGGAAGCGCGGAAGGCGCTGGCAATTACCGCGGCAAATTTTTTCGGACGTCCCGCGACGGCGTTGAAGCTAACGGGTGTGACGGGAACAAACGGAAAGACCACGACGACTTCGTTGATCGATTCGATCTTGCGCGCTTCGGGCGCGAAGACCGGATTGTTCGGCACTATCAGCTATCACACGCCAAGAGGCGAGTATCCCGCGCCGAACACCACGCCGGAATCAGCGGACCTGCAGAATTTTTTTGCGGAGATCCGCGATGCCGGGGGAACCTACGCGACGATGGAGGCGAGTTCCCACGCGCTGGCGATGGACCGGCTGTGGGGCTGCCACTTTTCGGCGGCGGTCTTTACCAACCTGACGCGCGACCACATCGATTTTCACAAGAATTTCGAAAACTATTTCGCGGCCAAGAGGCGGCTGTTTGAAGGAACGGGCGCAGGCGAGCCGGATTTTTCGATCATCAATACCGACGACGAGTGGGGGAAGAAACTTGTCGGGATGGGAAAAACGACGCTGACGTACGGACTGCAAAATGGGTCGGACCTGAAAGCCAAGAAATTTCAATTGAGCTTTAATGGATTGAATTTCACCGCGCAAACGCCGCAGGGACCGATTCAGGTGGAATCGGCGCTGGTGGGGCGGATCAATGTGTACAACATCCTGGCGGCGATTGGAGCGGGGATTGGCCTGGGGATTTCGAACGACATTATTGAAGCCGGAATCAAGAATCTGCATGCCGTGGCGGGAAGATTCCAGCGCATCGATCACGGCCAGCCGTTTCTGGTGGTGGTGGACTATGCGCACACGGATGACGCGTTGCAGAATCTGATTCGAACGGCACGGGAATTGATCACCAAGGGGCGCATTATCA
The DNA here is from genome assembly GCA_035487095.1 of Candidatus Sulfotelmatobacter sp. Taxonomy (GTDB): domain Bacteria; phylum Acidobacteriota; class Terriglobia; order Acidiferrales; family UBA7541; genus Acidiferrum. Next base: position 12,939 of record DATHMM010000153.1, on the reverse strand, counting down.
CACTGTTTGGCTGCGGCGGCTCGCGGGACCGCACCAAGCGGCCGATCATGGGAGAGACTTCCGGCAAATTGAGCGACCTTACCATTCTGACGAGCGACAATCCGAGGCAGGAAGATCCGCTGAAGATTATCAGCGACGTGGTGATGGGAATGCAGAGGTCGGGCGGGAAATATTTGATCGAGCCGGACCGCGCGAAAGCGATTTCGCTGGCGATCGAGGAAGCGCGGCCGGGGGATATCGTGCTGCTGGCCGGCAAAGGTCACGAGGACTATCAGATCTTTGCGGACCGGACGATTCATTTTGACGATCGCGAAGTGGCGCGAAAGGCGCTGGGCGAACGAGGATATAAAGCAGAAATTGGAAAATAGAAAATGGAAAATGGGAAAGGACCGGTGAGTGCTTGTTGGTTGAGGGATTTTTGAAGCGGGATTAGCGGCCCGCTCCCGTCCCGCGCTTCGCTCGGGACAAAAAGGCGGGCCCTAGAGGAGGGTCACTCTGAAAACGCGCCGAGAAGTGCCGTGTGGAAGAAGTGAACACTTCGTTCGAACGCTGGGGAAAGCCAACCTATTGAGGCGACTATGCGGTGGACGCTTAAACAAGTGGTTGACGCGGTGGCAGGCAAGCCGGGACATGGCGTGGATGCCGTGGCCCGGGTGGCCGGCGTCTCGATTGATTCTCGCACGATACGTCGGGGAGAACTGTTTATCGCGATACATGGTCCGCGCAACGACGGACACGACTACGTCGCCGACGTCGTGGAAAGCGGAGCGCTGGCGGCAGTGGTGGCGGAGCCGGTGGTCTCGCGGTATCCGGGTTGGATCCAGGACCGCTGCATCACCGTGCCCGACACGCTTAGCGCGCTCCACGAATTGGCACGAGCGGTGCGCCGGGAGTGGGGCAAGAAAATTTGCGGGATCACCGGGTCGGTGGGAAAGACCACCACGAAAGAGATCCTGGCGGCATTGCTGGGCGCGAAGCTCCGGGTCCTGAAAACAGAAGGAAATTTCAATAACGAATACGGGCTGCCGCTGACGATTTTCCGGCTGGAAGAGGAAGACGACGCGGCGGTGCTTGAGATGGGGATGTCGTTTCCGGGTGAGCTGAAGCGGCTGGCGGCGATTGCGCGGCCGGACGTGGCGATTCTGACGCGCGTGGCGCCGGCACACCTGATGAATTTTTCTTCGGTGGAGGAGATCGCGCTGGCGAAACGCGAACTGGTGGAGGGGCTGAACGGGCAGAGTTCGCTGGCGGTGCTGAATTCGGATGACCTGCGCGTTGCCGCGATGGCGAAAGTGGCTCCGGGCCGGGTGGTTTTTTACGGCGTGGAGACTCCGGCGGAGTACCGGGCGGAAGGGATTGAGGACCGGGGAGCGCTGGGTTCGGCGTTCACGCTGATTCACAAGGGGCAACGGATGCGGCTGGAGACGTCGCTGCCGGGGAGGCACGTGGTGTGGAACGCGCTGGCGGCAATTGCGGCGGCGAGCGAATGGAACGTCGGTGTGGAAGTGGCGCGGGCGGTGCTGCCGAATCTGCGGACGCCCTCGATGCGGGGGGAACTGATCCGGTTCACGAATGGATTTGCGTTGATCAACGATGCGTACAATTCGAGCCCTGCAGCGCTGCAGGCAATGAGCAGCCTGCTGGCCGCGACACCGGGATTTCAGCGACGGATACTGGCGGCGGGGGAGATGCGCGAGCTTGGGCCGATGTCGGCGCAATTGCATCGCGAGGGCGGCGACTTTGCGGCGCGGACGGGGAAAATCGATTTCGTGATTGGGGTGCAGGGCGACGCTTCACAAATCGTGGAAGGCGCGATTGCCGCGGGAGTTCCGCGCGAGCGCACGAAATTTTTCACTACGCCGGAAAACGCCGCGGAATTTCTGGCGGGCTTGGTGACGCCGGGGGACCTGCTGCTGGTGAAAGGGTCGCGCAGCGTGAAGATGGAACGGATCGTGGAGGCCATGCTCGGCCGGTTTGCGCCGGTGGATGCGGGGCGGAAGCCGGAGGCGGGCCACTAGAATGCTCTACTATCTCCTCTATCATGTGCTGCAGAAATATTTCAGCCCGCTGAACGTCTTTCGGTACATCACGGTGCGGACGGCGTACGCGAGCCTGACGGCGATGTTTCTGGCGCTGGTGTTCGGGCCGTGGCTGATCCGGAAACTGCGCGAACTGCAGATCGGGCAATACATCCGCGAAGAGGGGCCGCAGGAGCACAAGAAAAAAGCGGGCACGCCGACGATGGGCGGCGTGCTGATCGTGCTTTCGACCGCGGTGCCGGTGCTGCTCTGGGCGGACTTGTCGAACCCGTTTATCTTGCTGGCATTATTCGCGCTGTTTGCGTTTGCGGCGATTGGTTTTGTGGACGACTACGCAAAAGTGGCCAAACGGCGAAACCTGGGATTGACGGGAAAGAAAAAACTGATCCTGCAGTTCAGCGTCAGCATCGCCGTGGGCGTTACGCTGCTGAGGCTTTCGACGCACAGTCAGTATTCCACGCAGTTGATTATCCCGTTTTTGAAACGATTCCGGCCGGACCTGGTGATTCACAGTTTACAGCACTCGGGAACTTTCTGGCCGCTGGCGTTTTTGCCGTTCCTGGCGTTCATCGCGCTGGTGATTACCGGAAGCTCGAACGCGGTGAATCTGACCGACGGCTTGGACGGACTGGCGATTGGCTGCACGGTGATTGCTGCCGGCGCGATGACGATTTTGACGTATGTGAGCAGCAATTACCGCTGGGCGACTTATTTGGAGATTCAGTACATTCCGCGCGTGGGAGAGTTGACGGTGTTTTGCGGGGCGCTGGTGGGAGCTTCGCTGGGATTCCTTTGGTACAACGCCCATCCGGCGGAAGTGTTCATGGGGGATGTGGGGTCGCTGGCGCTGGGCGGGACGTTGGGAACGGTGGCGGTGATCATCAAGCAGGAAGTGCTGCTGATGTTTGTCGGCGGGGTGTTCGTGCTGGAAGCGCTTTCGGTGATTCTGCAGGTGGCGTCGTTCAAGCTGCGTGGGAAACGAATTTTCCGGATGGCGCCGATTCACCACCATTTCGAACTGCTCGGGTGGAGCGAGAGCAAGGTGATTGTGCGGTTCTGGATTGCGGCGCTGGTGTTCGCGCTGTTTGCGCTGACGACGTTGAAATTGCGGTGAGGACGGAAGAGAAGATTTCACCACAGAGGTAACAGAGGAGAACGGAGAGAGCGGAGAGCGGGGAGTGACGGAGCGGTGGGTGGTGAAGACTGGCTGTAGAAGCGGGGCCACCTGAAGGTGGCCGCTACGGGAAGTGCGGATGCCGGGATCGATGGAGTTGCGGAGGAAGCGGGTGCTGGTGGTGGGGCTGGCGCGAACGGGCGTGGCGACGGCGCTGTTTTGCGCGGGGCACAACGCGATCGTATCCGCCACAGAAACTCGCGGCGAAAGTGAATTGGGAGATGCCCCGGCAAAATTACGGGCGGCTGGGGTTACTTTGGAGCTTGGCGGGCACACGGAGAAAACGTTTCTGGCGCAGGACTTGATTATTCCGAGTCCTGGCGTACCGGCCGACGATAAGTTTTTGATGCTGGCGAAGTCGAAGGGTATTACGGTCTGGAGCGAGATTGAGTTGGCGTACCGGTTCCTGGAGGGGAAGCTGATCGGAATTACCGGTTCGAACGGAAAAACGACGACGACCACGCTGGTGCATCACATTCTGAAAACCGGCGCAATGCGGGCGTATCTTGCGGGGAATGTGGGGACGCCGCTGATTTCGGAAGTGGAAAAGATGGATGCGGGTTCGGTGGCGGTGGCGGAATTGAGCAGCTTTCAGCTGGAGCTGATTGAAAAGTTCCGGCCGAACATCGGGGCATTGTTAAATCTGACTCCGGACCATCTGGACCGGCACAAAACGATGGAAGCGTACGCGGCGGCGAAGGCGCGGATTTTCGAAAATCAAACGGAGCTGGATGCGGCGATCCTGAATGCGGACGATTCGGCTTCGGCGAAATATGCGCCGAAGAAGCCGCAGGTGTTCTGGTTCAGCCGGAAGAAAGCCGTCGCTCGCGGCGCTTGCCTGCGAGGCGAGGAAATTGTGGTGGTGCATGACGGTAAGGAAGAGCCTGTTATGAAGGCGTCGGAGATACCGCTCGCGGGCGCGCACAACCTGGAAAACGTGCTGGCGGCGGTGATTATTGCGCGGCTGGCGGGAGTGGATTCGGCAACGATTGCGACGGCGGTGAAGAGTTTTGCGGGCGTGGAGCACCGGCTGGAGTTCGTGGCGGACGTGCGCGGGGTGCGCTACTACAACGATTCGAAAGCGACGAATGTGGATGCGACGCTGAAAGCGCTGGACGCGTTCCCCGGGAGAATCCTGGTGATTCTTGGAGGGAAGGATAAGGGAAGCGACTACACGGTGCTGCAAAAGCCGCTGCGGGAAAAGGCGATTCTGGCGCTGCTGATTGGGGCGGCGGCGGACAAGATCGAGAAGCAGATTGCGGGCAGCGTGGCGATTGAGCGAGCGGGAACGATGGAGCGCGCGGTGGAGGCGGCGGCGATGGCGGCGCGGCCGGGCGACGTGGTGGTGCTGGCGCCGGCGTGCGCGAGCTTCGACCAGTTTGAGAATTACGAGCAGCGCGGGCGGGTGTTCAAGGAATTGGTGAGGTCGTTGGAGAAGAGTTAGTGGTTGTTTGAAGAGCACAGGCAAGAATGCCTGTGCCACAAAAGGAAAGAGGTGGGATGGCGAGGCGCTCGGAGATGGACCGGTGGTTATTTTTGGTGACGCTGGCGCTTTGCCTGCTTGGGGCGGTGATGATTTTCAGCGCTTCGGCGGTGACCGCGCAGCAGATGTACGGGCACTCGTATGTGTTTGTGTTGCGGCAGGTGGTGTGGCTGCTGGCGGGACTGGCGGGAATGTTCGGGCTGATGAAACTGGACTATCACCGGCTACGCGAGCCCGCGGTGGTGTACACAGCGCTTTGCCTTGTGGCCGTGCTGCTCGTCGGAACCTTTTTCCTGGATAAGTCGCATGCGACGCACCGCTGGATCAAGATCGGCCCCGTCAACCTGCAACCTTCGGAAATGACCAAGCTGGTGGTGATTCTTTATCTGGCGTGGTTCCTGGACATGAAGCGGCGCGCGGCCACGCGGATGGAATTCAACAAAGAGGATCTGCTGCAAACGATATTGCCCGCGGTGGGGCCGGTGCTGGTATGCGTGGGGTTGATTGTGCTGCAGCCGGACCTTGGGACGTCGGTGGACATATTGCTGATCATGACGGCGATTCTGTTCGTGGCGGGACTTTCGTGGAAATGGCTCGCGGTGGGAATGGGAGCGGCGTTGCCGGTGTTGATTGCATTGATCGCATTTGTTTCTTACCGGTCCGCGCGAGTGACGGCGTTTCTTCACCCGGACTCCGATCCGCAGGGCGCGGGCTTTCAACTGGTGCAGTCGCTGATCGCGGTGGGCTCGGGAGGATTCAGTGGAGTGGGGCTGATGGAAGGCAAGCAAAAGCTGTTTTACCTGCCGGAAGCGCACACGGATTTTATTTACGCGGTGATCTGCGAGGAGCTGGGCTTCCTCGGCGCGGTCTTCGTGATCACGCTGTTCGCGGTCTACGGATGGCGCGGGATGCGCGCCGCGTTCAACGCGCCGGACCGGTTTGGCAGCATGCTGGCGCTGGGCGTGACGGCGATGGTGATTTTTCAGTCGTTGATCAATTTTGCGGTGGTGCTGGGGATGATGCCGACGAAAGGGATTCCGCTGCCATTTGTGAGCTACGGAGGGTCGAGCTTGCTGGTAATGCTGCTGGCAACCGGCGTGCTGTTGAATATTTCACAGCAGGCGGGCTTCGAAAATAGAAAGTAGAAAATTGAAAATGGGAAGAGCTGGTTGCGTTGAGGAGAGATGAACGAGTGATTTTTCTGGTGATTTGGGTACACAGGCAGGAGTGCCTGTGCCACGGTGCGGGTCGGTGAAGCTGCTGATTGCAGGTGGAGGAACCGGCGGACACGTCTTCCCGGCGATTGCGATTGCACGGGAGTGGTTGTCGAGGGGAGCCGACAGGGAAGTGGTGCTGGTGGGAACGCAACGCGGGATTGAAATGAAGCTGGTGCCGCAGGCGGGGCTGCCGCTGGAAACGATTCGCGTGGCGGGACTGAAAGGGAAGGGCGGAACGACGCTCGTAAAGAATTTGATGATGCTGGGAAGCGGATTGGCGGACTCGTTCGGTGTGCTGAAACGGCACAAACCGGATGTGGCGTTTGGTGTGGGAGGCTATGCCGCGGGGCCGGTGCTACTGGCGAGCTGGCTGAGTGGGATTCCCAGCGTGATATTCGAGCCCAATGCGGAACCGGGCTTCACCAACAGGGTGGTGGCGCGATTTGCGAAGCGAATTGCCACAGGCTACGAAGTTACCGCGAAGGCGTGGGGAGAGAAGGCGAAGCTGACGGGGTGCCCGGTTCGGCCGGAATTTTTTGCGATCGAACCGCGCAAGCCGGAGAAGCCGCTGCATTTGCTGATCACGGGAGGAAGCCAGGGCGCGCTGCCGGTGAATCGCGCGTTTGTGGATGCGATGGATTTGCTGGCTGCGAGAAAAAATGAGATGCAGATTGTGCACCAGACCGGCGAACGAGATTATAATGCGGTGAGGACCGCGTACGCGCGGCGCGAAATTCTTGCGGAGGTCGTTCCTTTTCTGGCGAACATGGCGGAACGCTTCGCCTGGGCCGACCTGCTGGTTTGCCGGGCCGGAGCGATCACTGCCGCGGAAGTAGCCGCTGCCGGCCGCGCGGCGATTTTCATCCCGTTCGGGCGCGCCACGGACAGCCACCAGTTGCGCAACGCGCAGGCCATGGCGAACGCGCAAGCAGGGCGGCTGATCACGGAAACGGAACTGACCGGAGAACGATTGGCGCGCGAGATTTTCTCCCTCCTCGACCAGCCCCGGGAGATTGAAACGCTTTCCACGAATGCGCGGAGCCTTGCGTATCCGCATGCGGCGCGGGACATTGTGAATTTGATTGAAGAAGCGGCGGGGCGAGGAGATGTTTCATGAGCACCCAGATCAAAGGGAGAACCAGTTCCTCAGGGGCTAAAGCCCATGACTCTCGGCTGCTTAATGTCGGAGCTAAAGCTCCGACCCCCAACAACAGACTTGGGAGCCGATTTCGAATCGAAAGGGATGGAGCGAGGCCATGATGGTATCGTTTCGCAATTTTCAACGGATTCATTTGGTGGGAATCGGCGGGATCGGGATGAGCGGGATTGCCGAGGTGCTGTTGACGCTGGGGTATTCGGTTTCGGGCTCGGACTTGAAGCCTTCGACGATCACGGAGAGGCTGCAGAATCTGGGCGCGACGATTTTTGAGGGGCATCAGGCCGCGAATGTGGAAGGCGCGCACGTGGTGGTGATCTCTTCGGCGGTGAAGGCCGAGAATCCGGAAGTGGCGGAAGCGCACAAGCGGAAGATTCCGGTGATCCCGCGAGCGGAAATGCTGGCGGAGCTGATGCGGCTGAAATACGGGATTGCAGTGGCCGGGGCGCACGGAAAAACGACAACGACTTCGATGGTGGCGTCGATTCTGGCTGCGGCGCATCTGGATCCGACGTTTGTGGTTGGCGGCAAAGTGAATCAGGCGGGCACCACGGCGCGCGTGGGGCGCGGCGAATATTTTGTGGTGGAGGCGGATGAGAGCGACCGGAGTTTCCTGATGTTCGCGCCGGTGGTGGCCGTGGTGACGACGATCGACCGCGAGCACCTGGACCAGTATTCTTCGCTCGAAGACATTCAGGATGCGTTTATTCAGTTTGTGAATCGTGTGCCGTTTTATGGGGCAGCGGTGATGTGCCTGGACGAGCCGAACGTGCAGGCGATTATTCCGGACGTGAAGCGGCCGATTATTACTTATGGGACTTCGCCGCAAGCGGACCTGGTGATCAGCGACGTGGAGATTCGCGGATTGGGCAGCGAGTTCCGCCTGACTTATAAGAGCGAGGACCTGGGAATGTTCCTGCTGCCGCATCCGCCGGGAATTCACAACGTGCGAAATGCTGCGGCAGCCGCGGCCGTGGCTCTCTATCTGAACGTTGCGAGCGACCTGATTCGCGAAGGGCTGGCAAAATTTGCGGGCGTGGGGCGGCGCTTCGATATTAAGGGCGTGGTGAACGATATCACGGTGGTCGACGACTACGGGCATCACCCGGCGGAGATTCGCGCGACGCTGAAGGCCGCGCGGGGTTGCCAGTTCAACCGCGTGCTGACGCTTTTTCAGCCGCACCGCTATACGCGAACGCAACATTTGTGGGATGAATTCGCGCAGGCATTCAACGATGCCGACATTCTGGCGCTGGTGGATGTATATCCGGCGGGAGAAGCACCGGTTCCAGGCGTGACCAGCGAAGCGCTGGCCACGGCCATACGCGAGGCGGGGCACAAGAACGTGCAGTATTTCCGCTCGATGCAGGATGCGATCGAGTTTCTGCTGCGCGAAGCACGGCCCGGTGACGCAGTTATGACCATCGGCGCGGGAAATGTGAGCCGGGCGAGCAATGAGTTAATGGTTCTGCTCGGAACGGAATTGCGCGTAGAGGACCGGATTCGAAATGCGGATTGAGGAACCAAAAATCCTGGCAGCGCTGCCGGAGTTGGGCACGGAACTCCGACGCGGCGTTTCGCTGGCCGAGTTGACGTCGCTCGGAATCGGCGGGACCACGGATCTTTTGCGAATCCTGCGGCACGAGGCGATCCCGGGTTTGTTGAAACTGCTCGACGAGCATGGCGTGGCGCACAAATTCCTGGGGGGCGGCTCGAATTTGCTGGTGGTGGACGGGGAACTGCCTTTCGTGGTGCTGCAGCTGGTGAAAGGCGAACCAGAAATCTCTCTGGATGGGAACATCGCTTCCGTGGACGCAGCCGCGGACCTGGGGCGGACGGTGACGTTCTGCGCGAAAAATAATCTGGGAGGGATGGAAGGGCTGATTGGCGTGCCGGGAACGGTGGGCGGAGCATTGCGCATGAACGCCGGCGCTTACGGGATCCAGATCGGTTCGTACGTGCGGGAAGTGAAAGTGTACCGGGCGGCGGAGCGGAAAATCGAGATTCTGCGCGGGGAACAGATTTCGTTCGAATACCGGCACACTTCTTTTGCGCCCGATGATATGATGCTGGCAGTGAAGCTGGAACTACCCTCCAAACCGTACCCTGAAATCCTCCAAGGCATTCGCATCTGCAACGAAAAGCGGCGTTCGAGCCAGCCGCTTGGGCAGAAGAGCGCGGGCTGCATTTTCAAGAATCCGCCGGGGGGTTCCGCTGGCCGGATGATTGATGAGCTGGGACTGAAAGGCTTTTCGCATGGCGACGCGCGGGTGAGCGAGCGGCATGCAAATTTCTTCGTGAATGCGGGGCAGGCCTCGGCGGCCGATATGCTGGCGCTGATCGCGGATGTGCGCGAGCGCGTGGAGCAGGCGTACGGGGTAACCCTGGAAAACGAGGTGGTAGTTTGGAACGCGTGAAGCCCATCCAACGCAACGCCTCGGCCGCGGCGGCAGAGCAGGAATCGTACCGGCCGGACCTGGTGACGGACGAAGAGCCGAAGTATCTGCGCCGGCAGAAGCCGGTGGACATCCGCAGGAAAAAACTTGGCGGGAAGAGCTGGCCGTTTTATCGCCGGGTTTTCGTGTGGACAATGACGGGCGCGGCGCTGATTACCGCGGGATATTTTGGCGCGCGATACGCGCTTTATTCGCCGCAGATGCTGCTGATGAGGCCGGACCAGATCGACGTCAGCGGGAATCACATCGTGGCGCGCGAAGAGATTCAGAAACTCTTCGTGCACGACCGTGACCGGAGCGTGCTCCGGATTCCGCTGGAAACTCGGCGAGCCCAGATTCAGGAACTCCCCTGGGTGGAAGAGGCCAGCGTGCAGCGCATCCTGCCGAACCGAATTCGAGTGGAAATCACGGAGCGGACGCCCGTGGCGTTTTTCCGGAACGGCAACGAACTTACGATGATCGACTCGCACGGAGTGCTGCTGGAGCGCCCGGAAGGCGAAGACTTTCATTTCCCGATCGTCACCGGGATGTCCGAAAACATGGCGCGGGAAGAGCGCGAAAAGCGGATGCAGGTCTACCAGGAGTTCATGAACAACATTGACCTGGTGAAGCCCGGGTCCTCGGAGCGCGTCAGCGAAGCCGACCTGGGCAACCCGCGGGATTTGTGCGCGGTGTTGACGGGATTCGGTAACGACGGTAGCGCGCCGGCGATCACCGTTCATTTTGGGCAGGGAGATTTCACCGGAAAATACCGGACGCTGGTGGAGAACTTCACGCAGTGGCAAGCGAACGCAGGGCCGGTGCATGCGATCGATCTTCGCTATTCGAGGCAGGTGGTGGTGAACCCCGACACCAGCGCACCTGTGGCAAGAGCAAAATAGAAAGCAGGAGAGCGTCTTGGCAAAGAAAGACAAGTACCTCGTCGGGCTGGATATCGGCAGCACAAAAACGTGCGTACTGCTGGCGGAAATCGAAAACGAGCAGGTGCGCTTCCTGGCGCTGGGTGCGGCAGAATCGAAAGGGTTGCGGAAGGGATTGATCGTCAATCTGGATTCGACGGTGAGCTCCATTCGGCGCGCGGTGGAGGAGACGGAAGGCGTGGCCAACGTGCCGGTGGAATCGGCGGTGATCGGCGTGGCAGGGAGCCACGTGCGCGGAGTGAACAGCCGAGGCGGAATTTCGCTGGGAAACCGGGCGCGGGACGTGGAGCGCGACGACGTGCGCCGGGCGATTGACGCGGCGCGAAACATCGCGATGCCGGAAGACCGCGAAGTGCTGCACGTGCTCCCGCATGAATTTCTGGTGGACGCGCAGGACGGCATTCGCGATCCCATCGGGATGATCGGGCAGCGGCTGGAAGCGAATGTTCACGTGGTCACGTCTTCGATGGCCGCGACGCAGAACCTGATTACTGCCGCGAACAAGGCGGGAATTCTGATTAACGACACGGTGCTGGAGCCGCTGGCTTCGGCGGAAGCGTGCCTGACAGCGGATGAAAAAGAGATGGGCTGCTGCATTCTGGACGTTGGGGGCGGCACGACGGACCTGGCTGTGTTTGGTGGCGGAGTGGTGCGGCATACCGGAACGATCGCGATTGGCGGCGATCATTTCACGAACGACCTGGCGGTTGGGCTGCGCACACCGATTCCGGAAGCGGAAAAGATCAAGCATCGCCACGGGTGCGCGTGGGTAGAGATGTTGCACAACGATGGCGCCATAGAAATCGCCAGCGTGGGCGACCGTCCGCCGCGCACTATTTTTGCGCGCAACCTGACGGAGATTATCGAGCCGCGCGCGCAAGAGTTGTTGACGATGATTCGGGACGATCTGCGCCGCGCCGGAATGGAACGCCAGATACCGGCGGGATTCGTGCTGACGGGCGGCGGCGCTCAGTTGAACGGATTCGGGGAACTTGCGGAGCACGTTTTCCAGTTGCCGGTGCGTCTGGGAGAGCCGCGCGGAGTTCTGGATATGCCGGAGTCGGTGGCGCGGCCCGAGTACGCGACGGTTGTGGGGCTAGTTCTGCACGCGGCAAAGACGCGGCGCAGCAACGCGCACAAGGGCAATACGCTGGTTTCAAAGTTGAAGTCGATGTTTGCCGGGGCGTAAGCGGGACGGGCGAAAATGAGATTAGCGGCCGCTAAGCCAAATTGGAGAGTATCTGCAATCGAGTTTGGAGGGAGCTGGATTGAACCCGCAAAACGCTGATCCAACATTCTTTGCCAGCGACGATATGCGTCCCTTTGCGGCAAAGCTCGGGATCCCTGCGGTCCTTATATTGGGGGGCCTTTGCCTCGGAGCGGCTCCCACTACACGACCGGCCGGAGTCGTCCTATGCGCTAGCATCATCCTCCTAGGCGCACTACAGTTCGTTGTAGTCGGTCTCGTGAGGCCCACGCAGGACTGCGTTTTCTATAAGCGATTCGCCGAATGGAGGCGAATCGAGTACAGCGATATCGTAAAGTGTGGCCGCCCTGTCTTCCCTCAGTTCTGGGGGCTCCACTATCTTAAACTTCGAAATTTTGAACCCCCGCTCGGGAAACTCTATTTTGTCCAATACCATCCGGCGGGATCTGTATCTCAACGCGAACAGGATCAGGAAATGATTGATCAGATACGTGCTCAGGTGCAGCGCCCTTAAATTAGAAGACCGTTAGGTGGGCCTGGACGTGAAAGGTGCAGAAGGGTAAGCGAAGTGCAAGGGTAACAGGATGTGGGCTGTTTTCCACAGGCCCGGAAAAGTCTATGTGGAATCAGGGGAATACGAGTTCTATAAAGGATTTGACCAGCCGGACGGGGGGAGAAGCATGACAGCGAAAGACGCAGGTATCCGGATGAGCTTCAGCGAGGAGTTGCAGCCCGCGAAGATCAAGGTGATTGGTGTGGGGGGCGGCGGGTGCAACGCGGTGAATCGCATGATCCGCGCCAAGGTCGAGGGCGTGGAATTTATCACGGCCAATACGGACCTTCAGGCGCTGAAGATGTCGCAGGCCCCGGTGAAGCTGCAATTGGGCGCCAAGCTGACGAAGGGATTGGGCGCGGGCGCGAATCCTGAGATTGGCCGGAAAGCGGCGCTGGAAGACACGGACAAAATTATTGAGGCGCTGGAAGGTGCGGACATGATTTTCATCACGTCCGGGCTTGGCGGCGGCACGGGAAGCGGAGCGGCGCCGGTGGTGGCGTCGTTGGCGAGCGAGATCGGCGCGCTGTCGGTTGCGGTGGTGACGAAACCGTTCGCGTTTGAAGGCAAGCGGCGCATGCTGCAAGCGGAACAGGCGTTGCAGGAATTGATCGGCGTGGTGGACACGGTGATCGTGATTCCGAACGAGCGGTTGATGGAGACGGTGGAGCGGGGCACGAGCTTTTTTGATGCGTTTCGGATTGCGGACGACATTTTGAGGCAGGCGGTACAAG
>DATHMM010000152.1:0-33884 GCA_035487095.1 Candidatus Sulfotelmatobacter sp. | reverse complement strand
GCGCCGTAGCCTCCCATGGAGACGCCGGAGATGGCGCGGTTAGCGCGCCCGTGAGCGACACGATAGCGCTTTTCGATAAACGGGAAAAATTCCTGGAGCAGAAAATCCTCGTAGCGGTTTTTGCCGTCCCTTGAATTGATGTAGAAGCCCGCGCCGCCGTCCGGCGTGGCGATCAGGAAATTTTTCAGTTCACCTTTTTCACGTTGGTCTTCGACAAGATTCCAAAGGCCGGAATGGATGAAGAACTGTTCGTTGTCGCCGAGTCCGTGGAGGTCGTAGAGGATGGGAAAGCGTTTTGTGTTGTCGGAGTCGAAGGCCGGAGGGAGGACGATGCAGTAGGGAACGCTGCGGGAGAGGATTTTGCTGGGGAGGGAGTTGCATTCGACGCGCCCGGTGGCGGATGCGAGAGGGAGGTATAGGAAGTAAAGGAGGGAAAGGAAGTAAAGGAAAGAGCGGAGGATCGCGGCGTTCGATCGTAAGAGCCCACCCTTTGCACACACCGCAAAGGGTGGGGCACCCTCAAGCACTTGGATTTCGCGCGCTTTGATGGAAAGACCAAAGGAAGGGCCGGAACTACTCATAGCGGAGGGCGTCGACGGGGTTGAGCTTGGCGGCACGAGAAGCAGGATAGAGGCCAGCGGCGAGACTGACAAGAACGGCGATGACGAGGGCCGCGAGGGCGAGCCACCAGGGGACCGAAGTGAGCTGGATGGAATTGAGATTTTGACGCGCAAGATAAGTGTTGGTACCGAAGGTTATGGCGCGGCCGAGAGCCCAGCCGGCGACGACGCCAAGAACACCGCCTAGAAGACCCATCACACCGGCTTCGACGAAGAAAAGTTGCTGGACGTCCGAATCGGAAGCGCCGAGGGCCTTGAGAACGCCGATTTCGCGGCGCCGCTCGAGGATGGCCATGACGAGGGTGTTGACGATGCCGAGCGTGGCGATGGCGAGGGCGAGGCTTCCAAAAATGCCGACGAGGAGATCGAAGACAGTGAAGAAGATGCGCAGGGACTTGGAAGCGTCGAGCAGCGAGAAGGCGCGGAATCCCATGTTTTTGATGGATGTTTCGAGAGCTTCAACCTGCGAGGGAGATTTGGCTCGAACGGAGAGCGAAGCGAAGGTGGTTTTGTTGGAACCGGAGTCGCGGACAATGTCGCGGAGGTCGTTGACTTGGGCGGCGCGAAGCGTGGAAGCGGTGGCGAGCGGAATGAGGAGGCGTGCGTTGCCGTAGCCGCCGTAGCCGGCAGCGGGTTCGGTTTCGACGATACCGACGATTTTGAGGCGAAGTTCTTTGGGTACGACAGAAAAGCCCCCGCCGGATGCATCGGGTTGAGCGGCGGAAGTGTCGGTACTGGTAGTTGAGGAAGGGAGGGCCTGGCGTTCGGCGTAGCGGAGGATCAGATCCTGGCCGATAAGCGAGGACGCCTGATCCGAGAGCTCTTTGGCGAATTCGATTTGCAGGATCGCTTCGTCGGCGCTGGCGGAAGAGAAAAAGCGACCCTGCATGCCGTCGAAGGATCCGGAATTTTTGGAGGAGTCGGGCATGCCTGCGACGACGGTGGCGAACGGCTTGTTGTTGAAACGGACTTCGGTGAAGAACCGAATTTGGGGATAGACCTCGATGACGTTCGGAAGTTTTTCGAATTCCTTGCGTGCGTCGTCGTCGAGAACGCGCGGCGGCTTGTCCGATTGAGGTTCTCGTTGCGGACCGCCCATGCCGCGAAAATTGTTTTTTGGAGTGACGATGATGGTGTCGAAGAGGCCGCTTTCGGAAAGGCGTTTCGAAGCGAGTTGCTGCAGGCCGACGCCGATGGAAATGATGGCGACGAAAGAAGCAACACCGACGGCGATGCCGAGGGTGGTGAGGGCGTTGCGAAGGATTGATTCGCGCAGATTACGGAGGGCGAGATCGGTGAGGTCACGGGGCTTCATTGCGTGAGGCCTTTCGGCGAGGAAATGGAGAGAAGCTTGCCGTCGCCCATGATGGCGAGGCGGTCGGCAAAGGCTTCGGCGAGGGGGCGTTCGTGCGTGACCATGACGATGGTCATGCCGAGTTGTGAACGGAGTTCGCGGAGAAGAGTGAGGATGGCTTCGCCGGTGGCGGAGTCGAGATTGCCGGTGGGTTCGTCGGCTAGAAGAATTTTCGGGCGATTGACGAGGGCGCGGGCGATGGCGACGCGCTGCTGTTCGCCGCCGGAGAGTTCCGTGGGGCGGTGCCCAAGGCGATGCGTCAGGCGAACTCTTTCAAGGGCTTCGCGTACGCGCGCGGGGCGCTCGGCGCGATCGACTTCGGCGAGGCGGAGAGGAAGTTCGACATTTTCTTCGAGCGTCATTCGGGGAAGAAGGTTGAAGGACTGGAAGATCATGCCGATGGTGTTGCGGCGATAGCGGGCGAGATCGAGTGGCGAAAGAGAGGCGATGTTTTGGCCGTGAGCGAAAATGGAGCCGGAGGTGGGGCGATCGAGGCCGGCAATTAGATTAAGGAGCGTGGATTTGCCGGAGCCGGAGGAACCGAGGAGGGCGAGGAATTCGTTGTGGGGGACCGAGAGGGAGAGCTCGTTGACGGCGCGGACGGATGTTTCGCCCATCGTGTAGTAGCGGGAGACGCGGTCGAGTTGGATGGCAGGATCGGCGGTGGGCATGGAAGTGGCGTCAATAGATGATACGCGGGAATGAGAGGAAAAATTTCATTTGAGTTTGATGCGGGGTGGAGAGGGAAGGTAAAGGAGGTTGAGGAAGTAAAGTAGGTAGAGGAATCGGAGGGAGGCGCAGCGCGTAGGTTGTCCAATATGCAGACGTTCAGTTGGATTTTCGGAAATTCGCACCGCCAAGAATGGCTATGCCACAAGAGCGGCGGTATCAGGTGGAGATGGGAGTGTGGTGGCGAGAGGCGAGGAGGATGGTTAGGCAGAAGGCGAAGAAGACGCCGCCGGCGCAACTGAGGAATGCGGGGCGGTAGCCGGCATGACTGATGATGGCGCCGGCGAGCGGGCCGGCGAGGAACAGGGAGAGATCGACGAAAAGATTGTAGGTGCCGAGGGCAGTGCCGCGGTTTTCGACGGGAATGTGGCGAACAGCTTCTACGGCTAGCGAGGGAAAGACGAGGGAGAAGCCGAAGCCGATGAGGGCGGCGGCAGCGAAGGCGGCGGAGGGAACTCGAGCGAAACCGAGCAGGAGGAGGCCGAACACTTCGATAAAGAGAGAGACGATCGCCACAGGGAATCCGCCGAGGCGGGGAATCAGTCCAGCAAACAAAAGGCGCGTGCAGACGAACGAGACGCCGTAGAGGGAAAGGGTGAAGGCGGCGCCGCTCCAATGCAGGGTGGCGAAATAAAGCGTGATGAAGGTGGCGAGAACGCCGAAGCCCATGCCGCCGAAGGCGAGAGCGGTGCCGTGAGGAGCGACTCGCCAGAAAATGTGTGCGAACGGAAGATGCCGCGAAGGAGGAACGGGAATGCGAGGAAGCCGAAGAGCGAGCACAGCGGCGGCCAGGCTTAGAAGGAGAATCAGGATTCCGGCGGCACCGAAGCCCACCCGCTGATGAAGCACGACTCCCAGCGGAGCGCCGACGGAGAGCGCGCCGAAGGTGGCGACTCCATTCCAGGAAATAACTTTGGCGATGTGTTGGGAGCCGGCGCGTCCGATACCCCAGATCGAGGCACCGGTGCCGACCATGCTTTCGCCGACGCCGAGCATGAGGCGGCCGAGGAGTATCAGGAGTAGCGCGACGTAAGGGAGATGATTGAAGAAAGCGGCGGCGAACATCCAGACGCCGCTGCCCGCGCAGGCCAGGAGGCCGTAAACTACGACGCGCTTGGGGCCGACGGCGTCGATCATGCGGCCAGCGCGCGGACGCGAGAGGACTGTGGCGATATATTGCACGCTGATGACGAGCCCGGCGAGGATCGTGCCGTAGCCGAGTTGCAGGTGGACGTATGGAGGAAGAATCGCCAGGGGGATGCCGATGGAAAGGTAGCAGACGAAGGTGAAGGAGACGGCGGGGAGAATTTGCGCCGTCGTGCCGCCCGGAAATTCGGGCAATCGTGGACTCTCGGAAGTTTCCGTGAGCGAGGTGGCGGTGGAGGAGGAGGTGTCGGGCATCGCGAAGAGTTGAATTCTTAGTATAGGGTGCGGCGGCGGCAGCGGGGAAATCAGGAGGGCAGGAAAAGGAATAGAATGTGGCCGGATTGGGACGGGGAGGTGAGCTATGCCAACGATTGAAGGAAAAGAAGGGCGGGCGTGGATCGACGAGTATGTGGCGAAGGCGGGAAAGCAGAGAGATGTGGTGAAAAGCTTGCGGGCGCTGGTGAAGAAGACGATCGCAGGGTGTGAGGAGTACGTGAATCCGTGGAAGATACCTTCGTTTGATTCAAACGGAACGGTGTGCGGATTCATGACAGGGAAGGAACATGTGACGTTTATTTTTTTGCGCGGGGCGACGCTGCCGGATCCTGAAGGGCTGCTGGAAGGGACGGGGAAGAACGTGCGGCATGTAAAGGTGCGGACGGTGGCGGATGTGAAGAAGCCGGCGCTGAAGAAATTGATTGTGGAGGCGGCGAAGTTGAACAAGAGGAAGCCGGTGAAGGGGATGAAGGTGGATATGAATAAGAGAAGAAGTAAGGAGGCGAAGAAAGAGAGGTGAACAGCGATCAGATAGCAGATAACAGGAAGCGAAGAGGCGGACGTAGCTGAAGTTTGAGTGGCGTGGAGGTTGAGGTCCTTCGAGCATCCTTATCGGATGCTCTCAGGCTGACAAGGTTTTTGGTGGCGGTGAATTTGGCGAGAGATTTTGGTGGGAAGGATGACTGGATGAGGACGATTGCGGTGATGGCGGCGGGATTGATGTTGAGCGTGGGTACGTGGGGACAGAAGCCGCCCCTGCTGGCGGAGAAGGATGTGGCGGCGATTGCGGGGGAGATCAGTGGGGAGACAGCGAAGAGGAATCTGGAGGGGATTGCGAAATTTCACCGGCAGCGGGGGTCGAAGGGATTTCATGAGGCGGCGGAGTTGGTGGCGGAGCGGTTGCGGGCGTATGGATTGAGCGATGTGGCGATTCTGCAGTTTCCGGCGGATGGGAAGATTTTCTATGGAACGCAAAGGTCGCGGCCGGCGTGGGACGCAGAAAAAGGAGAATTGCGGGACGCGACGATCGACTTGTCTCCTGACTGCAAAGCGACTGAAGAGCGAGTGAAGAAATCTGGAAAAAACCCGAGCTCGGTAGCCTGCGATTACTTCGTCGCGAGGGACACTGTAATCGCGAGCTATGAGGCGGAACCGGTGGCGTTAGCGGAGGACAGCGAGAACGCGGATGTCACGACGGAGTTGGTGGATGTGGGAGTGGGGACTAAGGAGAGCGATTACGCGGGGAAGTATGTGAAGGGGAAGATTGTTTTGGTGAGCGCGCAGCCAGGGGCGGTGCAGGATTTGGCGGTGGGGAAGTTCGGGGCGGTGGGGATTGTGAGCTATGCGCAGAACCAAAAGACGGCCTGGTGGGGAGAGAATCTGGATGCGATTCGGTGGGGACATCTAGAGACGTTTTCAGCGAACAAGACGTTTGGGTTCATGGTTTCGTTACGGACGGCGCGTGCATTGCAGGAACGGTTGGCGAAGGGAGAGAAAATCCGACTGCATGCGGTAGTGAAAGCAGGGCAGCATGCGGGGAATTATGAGGTGGTGACGGCGACGATTCCGGGGGCGGATGCGAAGTTGAAGGAGGAGGAGATCGCGTTTTCGTGTCATCTGGATCACCAGCGGCCGGGGGCGAATGACAATGCGAGCGGGTGCGTAACGATTCTGGAGGTAGCGCGGACGCTGCAGAAATTGATTGCGGAGGGAAAGCTGGCGCGGCCTGCGCGGACGATTCGATTTATTTTTCCGCCGGAGATTGAGGGGACGCTGGCTCTGTTGAATGGCAAGCCGGAGTTTGCGAAGCGGATCAAGGTCGTGGTGCACATGGACATGGTGGGCGGCGGGCCGGAGACGAAGGCGGTGTTTCATGTGACGCGCGGGCCGATGAGCCTGCCGTCTTTTGTGCAGGATGTGGCGTGGGCGTTTGCGGAATGGGTGAATGAGGAGTCGTACAAGTTTGCGGCGACGGGAACGGCGGAGTATCCGCTGGTGTCGCCGGAGGGCGGGAAGGAGCCGCTGCGGGCGGAGTATTCGGCGTACACGATGGGGAGCGACCACGACGTGTATCAGGATTCGTCGTTCGGGATACCGGCGATTTATCTGAATGACTGGCCCGACCGGTTTATCCACACGAATCTGGATGTGCCAGCGAATATTGATGCGACGAAGTTGAAGCGGGCGGGATTTATTGGGGCGGCGAGCGGGTATTTTTTGGCGGGAATGGGTGACAAAGACTTGCAAGCAGTGATCGACTTGCTTCGGTTGCGAACTCTCCAGACGGCAAAAGAAATCCATCAAAAGAGCGCACAAATCAGTACGCCTTGCGAAGGAGGCGAAATTGCGCGGTTTGAGGGGGATCAGACCCGTCCGCTCGCGGAATCCCTGACGCGGCTTGCGCCGGACACTAACGGCATGCGATGGGCTGCGATCGGAATAATTGGAAAGAATATCGCGAATAATACGGAGGGGATTTGCGGCCGGGTCATAACTTTGCCCGACGGCAATCCCGTATTTCGGCGGGCCTCAAGCCCGACCGGGCCGATGGCGGTGTTTGGGTATGACTATTTTGAGAAGCAGTGGGCGAAGCAAGGGCATGCGACGAAGCCGAAGTTGTTGGAGTATGAGGGATTGTGGGGTGGCGGGGAAGAGTATGCGTACGAGGTTTTGAATTTTGCGGATGGGAAGAGGAATGCGCAGGAGATTCGGGATGCGGTTTCGGCGGAGTATGGGCCGGTGGCGTTGGAGTTGGTGATGGAGTATTTGAAGGCGTTGGAGGAGATTGGAGTGGTGGAAAAGATGAAGTAAAGAAGTAACGAGGTAACGAAAAAGAAAAAGAGAAAGAGAAAGAGAAAGAGAAAGAGAAAGAGAAAGAGAAGAAGACCGTACCCTGCGATCGTAAGAGCCCACCCTTCGCGGAAAGGCGCGAAGGATGGGGCACCCTCAAGTTCATTGGTGGGAGGCGTTTGATCGGGTTGCGGTACTCGGGTGCGCATGTTGCAGTGTGCTAGGATTTGAGATTGCGCGTTGATTAGTTGGGGAAGTAGGGAGGAGTTTGCTGGAATGGCGGCCACGATGAAGGCGCTGCGGAAGACTCAGGCGGCGAAGGGATTGCAGATTGAGAGCGTTCCGGTGCCCGAGGTGGGGCATGGGGACGTGCTGGTGCGCGTGAAGACGGCTTCGATCTGCGGGACGGATTTGCATATTTACGGGTGGGATCGGTGGTCGCAGGGGCGGATCAAGCCTCCGGTGACTTTGGGCCACGAATTTTGCGGTGTGGTGGAGCGGGTTGGCGAGGATGTGACGGCTGCAAAGCCGGGCGATTTCGTCAGCGCGGAGATGCACGTGAACTGCGGGCACTGCCACCAGTGCCGGTTGGGCGAGGCCCACATTTGCCCGAACGTGAGAGTGATCGGGATCGATCAGGATGGGGCGTTCGCTGAGTTCGTGAAGATTCCCGCGACGAATATCTGGAAGCTGGATGCGTCGATTCCGGAAAGATACGGGGCGATTCTCGATCCGCTGGGGAACGCAGTGCACACGGTGCTGGCGGGAGCGATTGCGGGGCAGACGGCGCTGGTGACGGGTTGCGGGCCGATTGGGTTGATGTCGATCGCGGTGGCGAAGGCTTGCGGGAGCTCGACGGTGTTTGCGACGGAGACGAACGCGCACCGGCGGGAGATGGCGAAACAGATGGGCGCGGACGTGGTGATCAATCCGGCGACGGAAGATGCGGTGAAAAAGATTCTGGCGGAGACGGACGGAACGGGAGTAGACGTGCTCCTGGAGATGAGTGGGGTGCCGTCGGCGATTCAGCAAGGGTTCAAGGCGTTGCGGGCGGGCGGCCGGGCTTCTCTGCTGGGAATACCGACGGAGAATGTGCCGTTGGATTTGGTGAATGACGTGATTTTCAAGGGCGCTACGGTGCAGGGGATTTATGGGAGAAGGATGTATCAGACGTGGGTGCAGATGACGGCGCTGATGAAGGCGGGGCGGTTGAACCTGGAGCCGCTATTTGGGGAAAAGATTGCGCTGGAGAAATTTGAGGATGCGTTTAGTAAATTGCAGAACGGATTGGCGGGGAAGATTTTGATTTATCCGAATGGATTGAAAGCATAGAAATTAGAAAATGGAAATTGGAAAATAGAAATAAGAGAAAAACGTAACACGAGGCCTCAGAGGGAAGCACACAGAAGGCGCAGAGGTTGGAGAGGAAGAGATGAGCGAAACGGGAGCGATGACTACGAAGCGGAATCCGTTGGAGTATGTGACGGAGGCGTTGAATGAGTTGCGGGCGAAGGGCGTGGCGCCTAAGTTGCGGGTGCTGGAGGGCGAGCAGAAGCCGGTTTGCGTGTTTGACGGGCGCGAGGTGATCAACCTGGCTTCAAACAATTATTTGGGGCTGACGTCGGACAAGAGGCTGCGGAAGGCTTCGATTGAAGCGGTGCGGAAACTCGGCGTGGGTGCGGGGGCAGTGCGGACAATTGCCGGAACGATGAAGCTGCACATGGACCTGGAAGAGCAGATCGCGAAATTCAAGAACGTGGAAGCGTGCGTGGTGTTCCAGTCCGGGTTCACGGCGAATGCGGGAACGGTTTCGGCGGTGCTGGGGAAAGAGGACCTGATCATTTCGGACGAGCTGAATCACGCGTCGATTATTGACGGGGCGCGGCTCTCGAAGGCGACAATCAAGGTGTTCAAGCACAAGGATGTGGCGGACTGCGAGCGGATTCTGCAGGAGCACGCTTCGTTCCCAGGGAAGAAGCTGATTATTACGGACGGCGTGTTTTCGATGGACGGGGATATCGCGCCGCTGCCGGAGCTTTGCGATCTGGCGGAGAAGTATGGCTGCATCATGATGGTGGACGACGCGCACGCCAGCGGAGTGCTGGGGCGCGGCGGGCGCGGAACGGTGGATCATCACCAGTGCCACGGGCGGGTGCACATCCAGGTGGGAACGTTGAGCAAGGCGATCGGGTCGATGGGCGGGTATGTGTGCGGTTCGCGGGATCTGATCGACTTTTTGTATTTGCGCGCGCGGCCATTTTTGTTTTCGACTTCGCATCCGCCGGCCACGGCGGCGGCTTGCGCGGCGGCGTTCGCGCTGCTGGATTCGCCGGACGGCGAGAAGTTGGTGAAGAAGCTTTGGGCGAACACGAAATTTTTTAAGCGGGAATTGAAGAAGCGCGGGTTTCAGTTCAAGACGAGCGAAACGCCGATTGTGCCGATTCACGTGGGCGATGGGGCGAAGGCATATGAATTTTCGCGCAAACTGTTTGAGGCGGGAGTGTTTGCGCCCGCGGTGGCCTATCCGACGGTGGCGGAGGGCAAGGCGCGGCTGAGGGCGATGGTTAGCGCGGCGCACAAGAGGGAGCACCTGCTGAAGGCCGCGAACATACTGGCGGAAGTGGCGAAGCCGTTGGGGATTGCCTGAGGCCGTTTTCGCTATTCCTACCCTTTGTCGAGAGCATGTAATTCTTTCATTTCAGGAAGCGTTTTTCACAGGTTTCGCACGCTTTTTCCACCCCATTCTGTCCACATCTTATTGATAACAAAGAGTGTAACCTTGGCACTCGGTTTGCCAATATCAAATCACGCCGTCGCTACCCTTATGTCTTGTCGGGCAATCCCAGCCTGTCCACTGACGGTCGAAATGAGGAGGATTCGCACATGAGACGTACCGGTTTTGTACTTGTGGCAGGGATTCTGTTTGCCAGCGTAGCCGCCGCGCAAACACAGGCGGACGCGCAGGCGGGAGCTCAGGCGGGTGGGCAGACTTCCGCCCAGGCCGGGAAGGCGCAAGCGCAGGGGTCGGGCTCCGCTTCGGCGGTTTCGGCAGCGTCGGCGCAGAATGGGCAAACCAATGCTTCGCTCGGAAATGGCGCAGCGATTAATGCGGAGTTGACGGCGCCGGTCGATTCGAAGAAAGCGAAGCCGGGGGATCCGGTTGCCGCCCGCACAACCGAGCCGACGAAATCAAACGGCAAGACAGTGATACCCAAGGGATCGAAACTTGTGGGACACGTGACCCAGGCATCCTCTCGCGCAAAGGGAGATTCGGAATCGGCGCTAGGCGTCGTGTTTGACAAAGCGATCCTGAAGAACGGGCAAGAAGTGCCGTTAAACGTGGCGATCCAGGCGATAGCGTCGGCACAGTCGGCTGCAACCGCGAATGCCGGCAATGATCTGTCTGCCGCAGGCGGCGCAGGAGCGTACGCCGGCGGGTCGGGCAGGGCGGCAGGTGGAGGCGCGTTGGGAGGAGTGACCTCAACGGCGGGTGGAGCTGCTGGCACGGTGACGAATACGGCGGCGAACGCTGGCAGCACGGCAGGCGGGGCGCTGAATTCCACCACTCATTCGGCGACGAATACCGTCGCGGGGGGCAAGGGAGCAGTGGGCGGCCTGAACGCCGCTGGCCAATTGACATCAAGCAGCCAGGGAGTGTTCGGCCTGCAAGGAGTCAATCTGAGCTCAGCGACAACGGGCGCGGCGCAAGGATCGCTAATCACCTGTACGGGAAAGAATCTGCATCTGGACAGCGGCACGCAAATGTTGCTGGTGACACAGGCGGCAGGCTCGGCCGAAACGCCGAAACCGTAAGCAACATTTAAAATGGACACAAGAAAGGGCGCACTTACGTGCGCCCTTTCGTTTTGTTGGCGGGCGGCTGGAGACGCGGGCCTTTGCTATACTCGCCCGCATGGCGGCTAAGAGCGAAAATACTAAAAAATTGTTTCTTGTGGACGCGATGGCGCATATTTACCGGGCGTTTTATGCGCCGATGAACCGGATGAATGCGCCGAGCGGCATTCCGACGAAGGTGCCGTTCCTGTTCGCGAATATCGTGAGGAGGCTGCTGAAGGATTACCAGCCGGAGTACGTGGCGATCGTGTTTGACACGCGGCAGCCGACGTTTCGCGACAAATTGTTCGAGGCGTATAAGGCGCAGCGGCCGCCGATGCCGGACGAGATGAGCGTACAACTGCCATATGTGCGGCGGCTATGCGAGGCGATGCGTCTGCCGATTCTGGAGCTGGACGGGTACGAGGCGGACGATGTGATCGGGACGATGGCCAAAAAGGCCGCGGCGAACAAGATCGACGTGCTGGTGATATCGAACGACAAGGACATGATGCAGCTGGTGAATCAGGGCGTGCGGATTTTGCGGACGGGCTCGGGCGGAGCGAAGGCGGACACGATTGTGGACGCGGCGAAGGTGACGGAGATACTGGGAGTGCCGCCGGAAAAGGTGATCGACCTGATGGCGCTGCTGGGCGACACGGTGGACAACATTCCGGGCGCGAAAGGGATCGGAGAAAAGGGTGCGACGGAACTGATTCAGAAGTATGGAAGCGTGGAGAATGCGCTGGATCACGCGGATGAGGTGACGAACAAGAGGTATCGCGAGGCGCTGCAGCAGCAGAGAGAGCAAGTGATGATGAGCAAGCAGTTGGCGACGATCAATCTGGATGTGCCGCTGGAGGTGGATTTGGAGAAGTTGCAAGTGCGCGCAGGGGATCCGGCGGCGCTGGCGGAGCTTTACCGGGAGCTGGGATTTAATTCGCTGCTTAAGGAATTGCTTGCTGGTGGGGTTGGTGGCGGGGCTGGGGAAGGCCCCACCCCTGAAGGGGTGAGCTACAAGGCTGACGGTGCGCCGGCCAAAGATTACGTGCAGTTTGCGAACGCGGAAGAATTTATGGCGTACCTGAAGAAACTGCCGGTTAAGGCCGAGCTGGCGGTGTGGCTGAATCTGGAGCCGGGGGAACGCGAGGCGGAAGGATTCGGGACGCGCGTGGCGGGGATTGAAGTTTCACAGAAAGAGGGCGAGGGCCGGGCGGTCTGGGCGGACGAGAAGGGTGAAGCGATGAAGGCGCTGGCCGCGGCGGTGCAGGACGGGAAGCGGCGAAAGATCGTGCACGACCCGAAGCTGTTTCAACTTCTGGCGGGCGGCGGGGAAAAGATCGAGCACGCGACGCAACTGTATTCCTATTTACTGCGGCCGACGACGGCGAACCACAATTTTGCGGACGTGATTTTCCGCCAGTTCAATGCGCCGATCGGCGGCGGGGCAGGGGAACGAGCAGATTATTTGCAGCGGCTGGCGCCGCTTCTTCGGAAGGAAGTGGAAGCACAGGGGCTCGGCGGCGTGTACGAAAAAATTGACCTGCCGCTTTCGGGTGTGCTGGCGGAGATGGAGCGGACGGGAATCCTGGTGGACCCGGACGCGCTGGCGAAGATGTCGCACTCGATGGAGAAAGAGGTGCGGCGGCTGGAGAAAGAGATATGGAAGCTGGCCGGGTCGGAATTCAACGTGAATTCGCCGACGCAACTGGCGGAAATTCTCTTTGACAAGCTGAATCTGCAGCCGCCGGCGCGGCGCGGCAAAGGAAAAGTGAGGTCGACGGCGGCGGACATCCTGGAGGAAATGAAGGAGCAGCACGAACTGCCCGGGAAGGTAATGGAATATCGCGAAATTGCGAAACTGAAGTCCACTTATGTGGATGCGCTGCCGAAATTGATTCATCCGGAGACAAAGCGGCTGCATACTAGTTTTTCGCAAACGGGGACGGCCACGGGACGCCTGAGCTCGAGCGACCCGAATTTGCAGAACATCCCAGTTCGCAGCGAACTGGGGAGAGAGATTCGCGCGGCGTTTGTGGCGCCGAAGGGACTGATCCTGCTGTCGGCGGATTATTCGCAGATCGAGCTGCGCATCATGGCGCACTTTTCAAAGGACCCCGTGCTGACGGAAGCGTTCCGGAACGGCGAAGACATTCACGCGCGCACCGCGCAGGAAGTGTTTGGCGTGGGACCTATGGCGCAGACGGCCGAGCACCGCCGAGCGGCCAAAGCGATCAATTTTGGAATCATCTACGGGCTGTCGGCGTTCGGCTTGGCGCAGCAATTGGGAATCGAGCAGAAAGAGGCGTCGCAATTTATCAACGCGTATTTCACAAGATACCGCGGCGTGAAGCAGTATCTGGATAATGTGCTGGTGGAAACGCGGAAGTCGGGAGTGGCGAAGACATTGTTTGGACGAATCCGGCCTATCCCGGAGATCAATTCGCCGCAAGCGCAGCTGAGGAATTTTGCCGAGCGCACGGCGCTGAATTCACCGCTGCAAGGCACGGCGGCGGACCTGATCAAGATGGCGATGATTTCGATTGACGCGAGGCTGAAGAAAGAGAAGTTGGCCGCGAAGATGATTTTGCAGGTCCACGACGAATTGCTGTTCGAGCTGCCGGTGAAAGAAAAAGGCAAGCTGGAAAAGCTAGTGAAAGAAGAGATGGAGAACGTCCATAAACTGGCGGTGCCGCTGGTGGTGGAAATGGGGACGGGGCCGAATTGGCGCGATTTGGAGTGAACAGACGCGCCGGGCTCGTCGAGTTTGGTGTGGCCGGGACGCGGAGAACTGGGCAAGAGGAAGAGCAACCCAAGAAGGCAGCCTAAAGCCGCCCCTACACCTGAAAGAGTTTCCAGCCCTGTGGAGTGCAGAGCGCTAGAACATCTGGGACGACCTGCCCGGGAGGGCAGTGGACAATTTGGTTACAGGGAAATTACAGATTCCCTGTGGCCAGTCTACTGCATACTAAGCTTCCTGTGAGTAAACGTGCGAGGAACCATGACGGGGCGCAACGGAAAACTTCTCTTGACCGTGGCCATTTTGTGGTGCGCGGGATGCAGCGGGGGACAATCCGCGAGCGGCGGCGGAATCAGCGTGAGCGTATTTCCGAGCGCGACATCGGTGGTGATTGGGCAGACGGTGCCCTTCAGCGCGACAGTGACAGGGACGACAAATACGGCTGTGAACTGGCAAGTGGCGGGAGTGCAGGGAGGAAACGCGACGGTAGGGACAATAACGGCCGCCGGAGTGTACACAGCGCCAAATACACTGCCAAGCCCTTCCACAGAGGTGGTGACGGCGGTTTCCCAGGCGGACACAACGAAGACCGGGAGCGGACGCGTGCAGGTGTTTCAGTCGAATATAAATCAGAATCCGCAGTCCTTGCCGATCAAGCTGGGAACGTCGGGGGGAAACGCGGACGACATAAGCGGCAGGTTTTGCTGCGGCGGAACGCTGGGATCGCTGCTGACGCGCAATGGCAGCTTTTATATCTTGAGCAACAACCATGTGCTGGCGAGGAGCGATTCGGCTTCACTGGGAGAGCCGATCTCCCAGCCGGGGATTGTTGATACGAACTGCTCGACCGCGGGAACGCAGACGGTGGCGAATTTGACTTCATTCGTGAATCTGCAGGCACAGGGCACGAATGTGGACGCGGCGATTGCGCTGATTCTGCCGGGCGCCGTGGATTTGACGGGGGACATCCTTATGCTGGGGAGCACCGCAACGGGAAGCACGCCGGACCCTGGGCCGCCGCATCAGGGAAGAGGAATTCTTGCGTCCATCGGAGAGCCGGTGGCGAAGAGCGGCCGGACTTCGGGGTTGACATGCTCTGCGGTTTCGACGACGAGCTTGAGCACTTCGGTGACGTACCAGACGCAGTGCAACGGTGGAACGAGCTTCACGGTGACATTCACAAATCAAATTGCTGTTTCGGGCGGAGGGTTCAGCGCAGGGGGAGATTCTGGCTCGCTAATTGTGGATCAAAACACGGCGGATCCCGTGGCGCTTCTCTATGGTGGATCGGACACGGACTCTGTGGGAAATCCGGCGGCGGATGTGCTTGCCGCGTTGGCGGACTCGCAAGGGAACCAACCGTCGTTCGTGGGAAGCGCTTCGCAGCACCAGGTGATCGGCTGCTCGCTGGCGGGGGCTGCGGTGAAGGCGGCGACGCAGGCCGCGATCGCGGTGGATGCGGCTTCGCTGGGCTTGGCGCAGCGGGCACGGGATCTGCACGCGCCGGAGCTGCTGGCGAATCCGTATATCAATGCCGTGGGCGTTGCGGCGAGCATGGATCGGCCGGGAGAGGCCGCCGTGCTGATCGTGGTGAATCCGGGGCGGGAGGCGACACCGCTGCCTGCGACGATTGAAGGAGTGGCAACGCGCATTGTGGCGATGGGAGAGCCGACGCCACATGGAATTCTGGAGTTCGAGGCGGCATCAAGAATCGTGCCGGCTCAAGATGCGTTTGCGGTGAGCGCGCTGGAAAACGCGGAACTGGAGCGGGCAAAGGCGGTGCACGCTGCGCACGTGGATGAATTGATGAAAGAGCCGGGCGTGCAGGGAGTGGGGATCACGTCGAGCGCGGACGCGCCGGGGGAAGCCGCGCTGATGATTTACCTGATTCGCGGAGAAAAACACAACGCGATTCCCGCGGTGATCGATGGAGTCCGGACACGCGTGCGAGAGTCGAGCCGGTTTACCGCGGGACGCCGCGGGCAAGAGCCGATGCAAAGTTGCAAAGTGCCGGTTGCGATTCCAGTGGAGACAGCGACGACGAAACCTTAGCCGACGTGGATTGGAAATGTTTGCGATTTAGGGCGTGCGCAGCGATGCGCGACGCCCTTTTTCTTTGAGGATGAAGGGTTATGATGGAATTCGGAATTCCGACCGAAAATGGAGGCTGAAATGGCACATGGGGAAAAATTTCTTGCGCTGGTGAACGACACGAAAAAACGGATCAAGGAAACGAACGTGGCGGACGTGAAGCGGCGGATGGATGCCGGGGAGAAATTTGTGCTGGTGGATGTGCGGGAGGAGAGCGAATGGGCGCAAGGGCATTTGCCTGGAGCGATCCACCTGGGAAAAGGAATTATTGAGCGAGACATCGAACAGCGCGTGCCGGACACGGGCGCGAAGGTGGTGCTGTATTGCGGCGGCGGATTTCGCTCCGCGATCGCGGCGGATAACCTGCAGAAGATGGGTTACAAGAACGTGGAATCGATGGACGGCGGCTGGAGAGGGTGGACCGGCGCCGGGTTGCCCACACAAAAAGGTTAAAACGAAAGAGGACCACGGAGCGGCGAACGGAGAATCGGCGGCGAAGCTTCCGGCGAAGAAGAAATGCTTGCGATGATCCCGGCTGTGGAGTACCATTCGGCCACTTGCTCCCAAGTTGCCAGCTCACAGCGAGCAGCAATGTCCCCCAGGAATCAAGTGGCAGCCCACGCCTGCACTTCAATCCAGATTATGAAAGGAGTCGCTCCCTTGAGAAAAATAAGCCTCGCATTCCTCTCTCTTTTTGCACTGCTTTTGGTTGTGCCGGAGATTTCCTTTGCGCAGTCGGACTCACAGACGGACAAGTTTGGAAGCCCGACGTTCACGACGGATTCGTCGGTCGCGACCGTACCGGCGACGTCAAAAACCGTTCCGCACTGGACATCATCGTTTACCTATAAAGGCGTGACGTATCCCTACACGATGGTGGGCACCAATCCCGCGTCGAGTAACTCCACGACTACCGTGGACGTGGCGATCATTCCGTTCGACTTTGTTTTCGCGGACGGAGTGGTTCTGAGCGGCACTTCGAAGGTGGGCAACGTACTGGGCTCGCCGAACTTCCAGAATGCGACGTATACAAGCGGCACGACGCAATATGGCGACGCGGTGCAGCGTGCCGAATTCTGGCCGTTCGTTTCGGGAGCGAGCTCGAACTGGCATACTTTGATCGATTCCACGCCGACGGTGTATCCGACGCAAGTGATTCAGGTACCGCAGAACCAGGCTGTGGTCCTCGTCGGGAGCGTCTCGCACAGAATATTCGCACTGATGAGCTATCCGTGGTTTTCGGACCGCCTGAATGAGGCCATCAACTCGCTGCACATCGCGCCGACGACGCTGCCGGTGGTGCTAACGTACAACACGTTTTTGTACATCCATAACTTGAACAACTGCTGCGTTCTGGGTTACCACGGTGCGACAGCTTCGACGAACGGAAACGGCAACCAGCAGATTCAGACTTACATTTATGCGGCATGGCCGGACGCGAACATATTTCCTCCGGGATGGGCGGACGTGCTGCCGATGAGCCATGAAATTTCCGAATGGATGAACGATCCGTTCATACGGAATTTCGTTCCACCGTGGCAATTCCCCGGCGAGCCGGGATCCTGCCAGGGCAATCTGGAAACGGGCGATCCGATGGAGGTTGTAGCGAATCCCGATTTTCCGGTGACGATCGGCGGATATACTTACCATCCGCAGACGGAGGCCATCCTGCCGTGGTTTACGCGGGAGTCTCCCTCTTCGGCGATCAGCGGCGCGTACAGCTATCCGGACACGACGAAGCTGACGATGCCATCGCAACCCTGCCAATAATCGCGAAACAATTAAGACCGGCGGCGCCGTGGATCTTTTACGGCGCCGTTTTTTTTGATGTGTTGCCTGTTGCCGATGCAAAGGTATGACCGAGCGTGACATTTTCAGTTGCCCGTGAATGGTGGCAATGGATTGCGGGAGCTCAAAAAAGCTGCAACAACGGGAGGTATCGGCTCATCTCATTTAGGCAGGCTCGGCCCGCATCCAAGATGCGAGGACGGTGATGTCTGCGCGAGGCGTCGAACGAGGCAAGAGGACGGCTGGCAGTTTTTAAAGAGAGACCACGGACAGAAAGAGGGCAAGAGATGAGGAGCACTAGCGCAACGCAATCGAGTACAGAACGGCCGGCGGCGAAGGCTGGGAATTTTGTGATCGGAGGGGACCAGCGGATCCATCGCCTGGGATTTGGAGCGATGAGAATCACGGGCAAAGGGATTTGGGGTGAGCCAAAGGACCGGGCGGAGTCGATTCGAGTCTTGCGGAAGGCGATCGAGTTGGGAATTGATTTTATCGATACGGCGGATTCTTACGGGCCGTCGGTCAGCGAGGAAATTATCGCGGAGGCGCTTTATCCCTATCCGAAAGAGCTGGTGATTGCGACGAAGGCCGGGTTGGAGCGACCGGGCCCGGACCAGTGGGTGCCGAACGGCAAGCCGGAGTACCTGCGGAGAGCCTGCGAGGGAAGCTTGCGGCGGCTGCGGGTGGAACGGATCGATCTTTATCAGTTGCACCGGATTGACGATAAGGTGCCGGCGGCAGAGCAGTTGGGGACGCTGAGGGATTTGCAGAAGGAAGGAAAAATCAAGCACATCGGGCTCTCCGAAGTGAGCGTGGCGGAGATCGAAAACGCCCGGAAGCATGTGGCCATCGTGACGGTGCAGAATCGATACAGTGTGCTGGACCGAGCGGCGGAGGACGTGCTGGATTACTGCGAGCGGGAGAGGATTGGATTCATTCCGTGGTTTCCGCTGGGAGCGGGGGATCTGTCGGCGGCGGGCGGAAAACTGGCGCGGATTGCCGAACAGGCGAAGATCACGCCTTCGCAGTTGGCTCTAGCGTGGCTGTTGCGGCGCTCGCCAGTGATGCTGCCGATTCCCGGGACATCGCGCGTGGATCACCTGGAAGAAAACGTGGCGACGGCGGCGATTAAGATCGATGACGGGATATATCAGGAATTGAGCAAGCTGGCCGGCAAGGGCTGATAGCGAAAGGCGCGGAGAGGCGCTATTTCGACGCCAGAAGCGTTTTTGCTTGCGACAATTCAGGGCGGTCGGAATGGACGCCGTCGCAGTTCTTCAGAAGCTGCGCGTAATAGGCCGCGGCTTTCTCTTTTTGCTGCGACAGCTCGGCGGCTTGCGCGGCACCATAGAGGCCATTGAAGCGGTTAGGATCGGTGCGCAACGAAATCTCGTATTCGACAAGCGCTTCCTGCGGCTTTTGCATCTGCATAAGCATGTCCGCCAGCATTTCACGGACGGGGAGATCTGTTTCGCCCTTGCCGATTTTATCCTCCGTGTCGGCGACGGAGCGGAGGAGAGCCAGCGCCTCGGTGGTCTTCCCGGAAGCGTAGTCCGCCCATGCCTGCATTACATCGCGAGTATCTTTTAGAGAATCGGCGAGATAGGCCTTGTCGCCCTTGCGGGTGGCCTCGATGAGTTGGTCGCCGTGTTTCAGGGCGTCTTGCGCCGCGGCGGAATCGCGAAGGTGGCCGGCGGCGATGGCACGGCTCCAATAGGCGACCAGTTGCACATGAGGAGGGGTGTTGGCGGCGGGCTGTTGATTAAGCGCTTCCTTCCAGTCACGGCGCTCGATGGCGTACATGGCGGGAGCCATGGCCTTGCGGTATTGAAAGTAGTCCTTGAATTGGGGATCGGCTCCGGATTCTGGAATGGCAGCGAATGCGTCGGCTTCGGCCTTGGCGTGGACATCATCACCGATTTGCAGATAGGCATATTCCAGAAAATCCATGGAATGCATTTTGTGATGCATAACGTGGATGTGCATTATGGCCATTTGATCAGCGATCTGGATGGCGGCGAGATTGGAATTGATGTCGTCTTGCCAGAGGCCGAGGCGCGCGAAGATGTGCGAAGGCATGTGAACGGCGTGGGCGGAGGCGGGCGCGATGGAGGCGTATTTGCGGGCCGCGGGAAGGGCGAGGCTGGCCATTGAGGGATTGTCGCAGCTATGAATGATGTAGTGGGCGATGCCGGGATGGTCGGGTTGTTCTTCGTAAAGTTTGTTGAGAATGGCGACGGCGGCTTTGGCGTTGACTAGGTCGGGGTCGCGCTCGGGTGCGGATGCGAGTAGAGCGAGCGCGTACAGAACGGCGGCTTCGCGATCCTGGGGATTGCGTTCGTAAACGCCCCGCATCGCTTTCGTGTAGGCCTCGGCGCGCTTCTGGTGATCGAGCTTATCGGTGTCGGTGTAGAAAACGGTCAGAGCTTGAATGTAATCGCGTTCGCGCGTGGTGGGAGGATTCAGCGAACGCGCTTTGGCGAGCAATTCCGCCCCGCGCTGGAGATCGGCTTTGGAGGGGCGCTCCCAGAGTTGGTGATAGAGACTCATGGCCTGGCCCCAGTAGGCCATGGCGCAGGCGGGATCTTTCTTCTGGATTTCTTCAAACTGATTGATCGCCGTTTCGTATTCGAAGGAGTAGAGGAGAGCCATGCCGCGCTCGAACTGGGCTTGCATGACGGGAGCGCAGGAGACCGGGAAAGAGACGGTGCCGAGCTTTTCGCCGACGTCGTGGTGGTGATGGGGTTCGTCTTGAGCGAAGCAGGATGGTGCGAGAGCAAGGATCGGAAGAAGTAGGAAGGCGCAAAATCTGTTCATGACACGCTCCATGCCCACGCAAGCGTAGTCTTCCGGCAGAGTGGTGTCAACGAATGGCGTCGTGAGCCGCCCGAATAGAATCAGCAAAGCAAATGCAGGGAATCAGAAAGGGAAGAATTGGCTGGGGCGGAAGGATTCGAACCTTCACCGTCCTCATTAACAGTGAGGTGTCCTACCAGTTGGACCACGCCCCAGCGGGGATTTCATGGCTGCTCCGGGGAGGGCCGGAGCCTGCAGGCGAGGCCTGCAAAGCGATGAAGAACATAAAAAGCATAGCATGGAGCGTGCCATCGGCAAGAGCGGAATGGGCTGAGGGAATCATAAAAATGACTTATCAAGACTTGTCGGGGTTTGTGGGGGAAGGTGCGGAAGAGGCGCCCGGAAACAACGTCCGGAAAAGCGGAGTGCGGTTCTGTTTTGGGAAGAATTACCACGATGGCACGAAACTTTGATTTATTCCAGAATGTTCAAATTGACTGTACGTTGCGTAGATCAATGGTTTGCGGAGTTCAAAGGCAGAAAATATTGGGTAGTGTCTCAGTTTGCCAGTTGAACGATTTCTTCTAGGCTCCAAATGTGATCGGCCAAGCCAGCGGCCATCGCTGGCGTAACTCTGAGAGTCTTATGTATCCGGCCAAAATTGTAATAGAGGAAATGAATGGCAACCATTGCGGCGTGATTCTCGGCCTTTTTGCTAAACGCATTCGTTAGGCGAGTAAATCTCCGCATCCCCATTCGCATAGTTAAATTTTGACGCTCCACGAATGATGTACTGACATGCTTTGGGTCTGGATCACCGCTGACCACTTTCATATCACAGCCAATACACTGTGCCGGGGAGTAGCGAGTTTCCTTTTCCTCGACAGCGCCGTAAATCTTCTGCAATTGCGCGTAGTCCACATCCGCCCCGAACGCATCCTCTACGGCGTCCATGTAGACTCTGTGCCCATCTGTAGTGATCTGAATACGGCCATGCACGCGCTTGGCGCAATCATTCATGAACTCGCGTGCCCACCATCCATCGCGGCCACCGACCAAATAGCTGACACAGAGCTTCGTATCAGCGTCGAGCGCAACCCACGTCCAAGTATCTCCCCATCCATCGGCCCTCCGTTCTGCCCTGACGTTCTTTTGTTTCGCGCCAACAAAGCTCCAAATCTCGTCGCATTGTAGGCGGCGAACGCGGAGGTTGTTGACGTTCTTGTAGTGGTATTCGGCACAGGCTTCGCCAAGCTCTACGAGTAG
Source organism: Candidatus Sulfotelmatobacter sp. (assembly GCA_035487095.1). GTDB lineage: Bacteria > Acidobacteriota > Terriglobia > Acidiferrales > UBA7541 > Acidiferrum. The sequence continues at coordinate 12,454 of DATHMM010000152.1, read as the reverse complement.
CTTGGTTACGGTGTTGATGGATACATCCGCGAGGCGGCTTGTGGCCCTCAGGCTATTCCCTTCGACGAGCATCCCCAGAATGGCGGCTCTCTTGGCTAGTGGTAGGCGGTTCATGCCATAAGTGTACTTACCCTCCCTCTATTTGTCAAGCATAACGTTCACTATGAATCGCCTATTGACAAAAGTAAATCCGGACATTATCATTTTGAATGTCCGAAGTCTAGGGGTATACATGTCCGATTCTCAAAAGACGCTATTTGTTCTATCTGAGCCATCGGCCCAAGTAATCGATCAGGAGAGCGCCGACCGACTCCTCCAGATCGAAGAAGCGCAATACTCTGAGGTAAAAGCCAAAGAGGTTTCGCCGTCTAAACTCAGTCACACAATTTCGGCATTCGCCAACATGGATGGCGGTGATCTCTATATCGGGATCGCCGAACAAATACTCGGTGGCAACGTAAAGAAACGAGAATGGAACGGATTCCCTGATGTTGAATCTGCCAGCGGTCATATTGGCGCATTTGAAAGGGCGTTTCCTCTAGGCAGGGATTTTTCATATGAATTCCTCCGCTGCCAGGGTCGCCCAGGTTTGGTGCTGCACGTTCAAGTAAATCGGACGGCTAGCATCGTGAAGGCGACTGATGGCAAGCCGTATATCCGGCGCGGCGCAAGTAACTATCCACAGGATACTCCCGAGCAGATCAGGCGGCTCGAATTCACAAAGGGTGTTGTTTCCTTTGAGGGGCACCCTGTGCCCGCACCGAAAGAATCGATTACCGAATCTCCTGTAACGAAGAAGTTTGTCGATTATGTCGTTCCGAAAGCTCAGCCGGAGCCATGGCTAAAGAAACAGCAATTGATCTTCGACGAGATGCCGACCGTCGGCGGATTGCTCTTATTCGCTGAGGAACCCCAAGCTATATTGCCTAAACGGTGCGGAATTAAGGTCTATCGATACAAGACCCAAGAGGAAACTGGGTTTCGTGACGTTCTCAGTTTCATTCCAATAACAGTTGAAGGCTGCCTCTATGACCAAATTAAAAAAGCTGTGGAAATAACGGTCGGAGAAATTGAGAAGATCAAACGCATGGGCGCAAAGGAATTGGAAAGCATTAAATATCCACCGGAAACGCTTCACGAAATCATTACGAACGCCGTCATTCATCGGGATTACAGCATCGCCGATGATATCCATGTGCGCATCTTTGACAACCGACTTGAGATTCAAAGCCCGGGACGTTTGCCTGCCCACGTGACCACCAAGAACATCTTGGACGAGCGGTTTGCGCGAAACGGTGCAATCGTTCGTTTGCTCAATAAATTCCCCGATCCGCCAAATCGTGATGTCGGAGAGGGTCTAAATACCGCGTTCGACAAGATGCGGGAATTGGGTTTACGCGATCCGATCATCGAAGAGAGAGATAGTGATGTGCTGGTAACGATCTTGCACGAGCCTCTCGCCTCACCGCAGGAAAGAGTTCTCGCCTACCTCGAAGAAAACCCCACCATTAGGAACAAAAAGGCTAGAGAGATCACGTTCATCAAGGACGCCGATCACATGAAGAGGATTCTGCTAAGGATGGCCGAAAACAATCTAATTGAACGCATCCCGGGTACACGCGGCGGCGGCGTAATGTATCGCAGGAAGCAGAAACAATAGGGATGAAAGACGCTCTAGTGGCGCATGAAGAATTTGCCACAAGAGGTAGTATAGGAGTTTCTGGCGTGTTATTATCGCCATGAAAGCAAAAACGCCTCACCTTAGGCAAGTGAGGCGTTGAAGTCCCGCGCTGTTGACGGGGAAATAGTGAACCCTACATTCACTATTCTAGGTGCTTCGGCACTCTCCGTCAACAGCGATTCTAATAACCAGCGGGACACACAGTACGGGTGTGTCTTGCGCAACCGCCTTGACGGGCCGTAAAAGAGCGCCGCTCAGGCACAAAGGAAAAGTGTATTCGCATGAGCTATCTAATCTGTTATGACTTAGACAAACCGGGACAGGATTATTCCGACCTGATCTCGGCACTGAAGAAATTGGGAGCGTATCGTTTCCAATATTCCTCGTGGTTCTTAGAGAAAACGCAATATACGCCGCTACAGATTGTCAACCATCTAGCGCAGTTTGTGGATGGGAATGACCGTCTGCTTGTGGTTGAGGTTCAAAACAACGCTGCTTGGCGGAATCTGATGATCACCGATAATACAGTCCGCCAAATCTTGGCCGCTTGAGGTTTGACCACTACTTGTGGGGCCGTCGAGTTCCGGCGGCTTCCCAATCTTGAGACCATTAAATAACTCAGCCAACAACTGGCCTTCGCGTTTACTATCGGGGTGAACGTGGAGGCCACCCTGATGCCAAAAGATTCTCATTTTTGCCACCTAGCCCGCGCCGCATCCTGAGCAATGGACTTCCGTCTTTCTTTGCTCAGCTTCTTAGCTCTAATCTTGCCACCTTTCAAGCCACCTTTACGTCGATTGGAAGGACGACGTTTCGATTCACTTACCCTATCCTCCGTGTCGCCAGTCGCAATGTCCACTATCATTTTGGCTAATTGGTTCGGATCGCGTGGACGCTTCGCCATGCGCTAAGTATGCCACAATCCAGATGGCCTATTTCGGCCTGTCAAATTCAAACTGAGACACTACCAAATATTGATATGAGTTGCATTCCCGGAAAAATTATTGGACACTAATCGGTCGCTGATGCACCCGGACATGCGCAGTCCGGTATAAGAGTGGAAAACTTCGGGGGACCAACGCTCATGGGGAAGAACTTCGCTCAAGCGCAACTCTGACATGGCACAAATCTTTCACCGCAGTGCAAACTACATGGCCCGGGCGAGCTTGCTCGGGGTGGCCGTTCTGGGGGGAGTTGCATTAACGGCAGTTCTCGTGCTCGCAAGGTCGCCTTACATTACCAATCAGAACGTAACGCGCACTCAACCGGTTCAATTCAGCCATAAACACCACGTTGGGGACGACGGGATCGATTGCCGCTACTGTCATACGAGTGTCGAAACCTCAGCTTTCGCGGGAATTCCTCCAACCAAGACCTGCATGAACTGCCACTCGGTGCTCTTCAATAACGTGGGATATCTGGAGCCAGTACGCGAGAGCTACCGGACGGACGAGTCGATTCACTGGACCAAGGTGCACCGGCTGGCCGACTACGTATATTTCAACCACAGCATTCATATCAATAAAGGCATCGGCTGCTCGTCTTGCCACGGCAGCGTGAACCAGATGCCGCTGATGATGCAAGCGTCGCCCCTGAATATGCAGTGGTGCCTGGACTGCCACCGGAATCCGCAACCGAATCTTCGACCCAAGGATCAGATATTCAACATGGACTGGAAGGCCCCAGCGAACCAGGAACAGATCGGGCGGCAAATTGCGGCAGAGAACAAGCTGCGAACCACGGCCGAATTGACGAGCTGTTCGACGTGTCACCGTTAATGGATGCTATGAGCGATCACGAACAGGAAAAACAATTGCGCATTCTGCAAGGCCCGGCGAGCATAAAACCCTCGATGGACGAGGGGCATGGGCACAATCAGGAAGACGAAGAAATCGTCGATAACACGGTGCGGGAGCACCGCCTCGAACTCTCCACGGTCCGCGAAAAGCTGAAGGACAAGAGTGGGAAGCAATACTGGCGGACGCTGGAAGAGCTTTCCGAGGACCCGCATTTCGAGGATTTGCTGCACCGGGAATTTCCACGCCACGCTTCCGAGTGGGATGACGCCGTGGACCGCCGCGACTTCCTGAAACTGATGGGAGCGTCGCTGGCGCTGGCGGGGCTGGCAGGTTGCGGCCGGCCGGATGAAACGCACATCGTGCCGTATGTAAAACAGCCGGACGGCGTGGTGCTGGGCAAGCCAAATTATTACGCGACGGTTATGCCTTTTGGGGCAGATGCAGTTGGCGTGCTGGTGGAAAGCCACGAAGGGCGGCCAACGAAAATCGAGGGGAATCCGGACCACCCGTCGAGCATCGGCTCGACGAGCGCGCTGGTGCAGGCTTCGATTTTGAATTTGTATGACCCAGACCGCGCGCAAACCGTGTTGCAGGGCGGGGAGATTCGGGCGTGGTCCACATTCCTCGATTCCGCGCAGGAAGCGGCGATAGGGGTGAAAGCCTCTGGCGGCGCGGGCTTCCGCATTCTGACCGGGACGGTGACTTCCCCGACGCTGGCGGCGCAGTTGCGCAAATTGCTGGCGCTTTATCCGCAGGCGAAGTGGCACCAATGGGAGCCGGCGGTGAGCGACGGAGCGCGCGAGGGCGCGAAGCTGGCTTTTGGCCGAGCAGTGAACACGGTGTACGTGCCGGGCAAGGCCGACGTGATTCTGTCGCTGGACGCAGATTTTCTGGCGAGCGGGCCCGGGCATATTTCGTACGCGAAGCAGTGGTCGCGGCGGCGAAAGCTCGAAAGCACGAGCGACGCGATGAACCGCTTGTACGTGGTGGAGCCGACGCCGACAGTTACGGGGTCATCCGCTGACAACAAGCTGCCGATGCGGGCTTGCGACATTGAACTGTTTGCTCGGGCGCTGGCGGCGAAATTGGGGCACGGCAGTGCAGTAAGTTTGCCAGGCGATGCGGAGAAGTGGTTGAACACCGTTGTCGCGGATTTGCAAAAGGCGCGCGGGAGTTCGCTGGTGATTGCGGGTGAGCAACAGCCTGCGGCGGTGCATGCGCTGGCGCATGCGATTAACGCGGCGCTCGGGAATGCGGGCACGACGGTTTATTACACGGAGCCGGTGGAAGCGGAACCGGTGAACCAACTGGAATCACTGCGGGACCTTTGCGCGGACATGGATGCCGGCAAGGTGGATTTGCTGGTAATGCTGGGCGGCAATCCGGTCTACGACGCGCCGCACGACTTTGATTTCCTCGCCAAGCTGAAGAAGGTGCACACCTCGGTGCATCTGAGCCCCTATTTTGACGAGACGTCGGCCTATTGCCAGTGGCATGTTTCAGAGTCGCACTACCTGGAAAGCTGGAGCGACGCGCGGGCATACGACGGCACGGCGAGCATCGTCCAACCGCTTATTTCACCGCTGTACTACACGAAGTCGGCGCATGACGTGGTGGCGGCGTTCGGGGATAAGCCGGGACAGCCTCCTTACGACGCCGTTCGGGCATATTGGACGGAAGCGTCGGCTCACCTCGAAAGTTCGATCGATGCGGGATGGCGGAAGTGGTTGAATGACGGCGTGATTGCCGGTACGAAATTACCGCCGATTGCTCCGCAACTGAAGTTTGACCCAGCAAGTTTGCCCGCATTCAAGGCCATGCCAGCCGGCGACGTGGAATACATTTTCCGGCCGGACCCGACGGTGTACGACGGACGCTTTGCGAACAACGGCTGGCTGCAGGAATTGCCAAAGCCGGTGACGAAACTAACCTGGGACAACGCGGCGCTGGTGAGCCCGAAATTTGCGCAAAAGAACGACCTGGCGCATAAAGTGGTTTCACGCGGCGGCGAGCACGGGCAGATTCGTTCGACGGTGGTGGACATCGAATTGAACGGGAGCAAAGTGACGGCCGCGACCTGGACGGTGCCGGGGCAATCGGAAAACACAGTGGTATTGCCGCTGGGTTACGGGCGGTCGCGCGCCGGGTTTGCGGGAACGAACAAGGGATTCAACGCGTACGTGGTGCGGACTTCAAACGCAATGTGGAGCGCCGCTGGCGGCAAGATGACGGCGACCGGCGACGGCTATCCGCTGGCGTGCACGCAGTATCACTTCAACATGGAAGGCCGGCAGATTTTGAGCACGGCGACGCTGGCCGAATTCAAGAAAAACCCTGCGTTTGCGCATGAAAAACACGAAGAAGTCGCGAAAGATGATTCGCTTTACAAGGCATTTACTTACCCCAATTACGCCTGGGGCATGGCAATTGATCTGAACAAGTGCAACGGCTGCAACGCGTGCGTGGTGGCTTGCCAGTCGGAAAATAATATTCCGGTGGTGGGCAAGGACCAGGTGATGCGCGGACGCGAAATGCACTGGATCCGAATTGACCGCTACTACACGAATTCTCCTGGATTTGAGGATGGCCACACGGGCGACCCGACGGAATACAGCCCGGCGCTGGACAACCCGGAGACCTTCTTCCAGCCAGTGCCTTGCATGCAGTGCGAAAACGCGCCTTGCGAGCAGGTTTGCCCGGTGGGAGCGACGACGCACAGCGCGGAAGGCCTGAACGACATGGTCTACAACCGCTGCGTGGGCACGCGCTACTGCTCGAACAACTGCCCTTACAAGGTCCGGCGGTTTAATTTCCTGCGCTTCCAGGATTGGGAGACGCCGCAACTGAAGCTGCTGCGGAATCCGGAAGTTACGGTGCGCAGCCGCGGCGTGATGGAAAAGTGCACTTATTGCGTACAGCGGATCAACAACGCGCGCATTGACGCGGAAAAGCAAAACCGGCCGATTCGCGACGGCGAAATTGTGACCGCGTGCGAGTCCGCTTGCCCGTCGGAAGCGATTGCGTTCGGCAACATCAACGATCCGAACAGCAAGGTGGCGAAGTTGAAGGCGCAACAGAGGAACTACACCCTTCTGGGCGAATTGAATGCGCGGCCACGCACCACGTATCTGGCGGCAGTGCGCAATCCGAACGCGGAGCTGGAAAAGGCATGAGCAGCGTAACGCAGAATTTGCCGGCAGGGCACGAACCAGAGCCGTGGATTGAGCCGGGGCATACCTACGCGTCTGTCACCGACAAGATTTCGTCGGTGGTGCTGACGCGGCCACTGGGCATTGGATGGCTTTTGGGGTTTGCGTTCCTCTTCGGCATTGTGATGGTGCTGAACCTGGCGATCGGCTGGCTGATCACCAAGGGCGTGGGAATCTGGGGCATCAACATCCCGATCGGCTGGGGCTTCGCGATCGTCAACTTCGTTTGGTGGATCGGTATCGGCCACGCGGGGACGCTGATTTCTGCGATTTTGTACCTGCTGAACCAGAAATGGCGCACTTCCATCAACCGGTTTGCGGAGGCGATGACGCTGTTTGCGGTGGCTTGCGCGGGATTGTTTCCGCTGATCCATACTGGTCGGCCGTGGATGGCGTATTACATGATGCCGTACCCGAGCACGATGGGAATCTGGCCGCAGTTCCGCAGCCCGCTGATCTGGGACGTTTTTGCGGTTTCGACGTATGGAACGGTTTCGCTGTTGTTCTGGTTCGTGGGATTGCTGCCGGACCTGGCAACGCTGCGCGACCGGGCGACGAACCGCTGGCAGCAGGTGATTTTCGGCATGCTCTCGATGGGATGGCGCGGATCGGCGCGGCACTGGCACCGGTATCAATCGGCGTATCTGCTGCTGGCGGGGTTGGCAACGCCGCTGGTGCTTTCGGTGCACACCGTGGTGAGCTTCGATTTCGCGGTAGGCATCGTTCCCGGCTGGCACACAACGATCTTTCCTCCGTATTTCGTCGCGGGCGCGATTTATTCGGGATTTGCGATGGTGCTGACGCTGGCGATTCCGATGCGCAAGGCGTATGGCCTGGAAGGGTTCATCACGCTACGGCACCTGGAGCAGATGGCCAAGGTGATGCTGGCGACCGGATTGATCGTGGCGTACGGCTACTTCATCGAATTTTTCATGGCGTTTTACAGCGGAAACAAGTTTGACGTGTTCCTGGCGAAGCAGCGGCTGCATGGGCCGTACGCACCGTTCTACTATGCCCTGATATTGTGCAACATCCTGACGCCGCAACTGCTGTGGTTCAAGAAGGTGCGGCGGAATATTCCGGCGCTGTTCGTGATGTCGCTGATCATCAACGTCGGGATGTGGCTGGAGCGGTTCGTGATCGTGGTGATTTCGCTGACGCGCGACTTCATGCCTTCGGCGTGGGGGCGGTATTCGGCGACGGTGTGGGATTACGCGACGTTTGTCGGCACGCTGGGGCTCTTCACGATGCTGATTTTCCTGTTCGTGCGCGGGCTGCCGGCGATCGCGATTTCGGAAATGCGCGAACTGGTGCACCAGGATTCGCATGGCAATGAGGGTCATCAATGAGTGAACGCCGCTCACAACTCTTTGGCGTGATGGGAGAATTCTCGACGCCGGAAGATCTGCTGGCCGCGACGAAGAAGGCGCGCGAGGCGGGCTACAAGCACGTGGAAGCCTACACGCCGTTCCCGGTGGAGGGGCTTTCGGAGGCCGTGGGATTCAAGTGGACCGCGGTGCCGCTGCTGACGCTGATCGGTGGAGTGGGCGGCGGCATGACCGGCTTTGGCCTGCAATACTGGGTTGCGGCGATTACGTACCCGATTAACATCGGCGGGCGGCCATTCAACAGTTGGCCGGCGTTTATTCCGGTGACGTTTGAATTGACGGTGCTGGGCGCTTCGATTTTCGCGGTGTTCAGCATGCTGGCGCTGAACAAGCTGCCGCAGCCGTATCATCCGGTGTTCAACGTAGAGCGTTTTTCGCAGGCGTCCACGGACAAGTTCTTCCTGTGCATCGAGGCGCGCGACCCGAAATTCGATCTGGTGGAGACTTCGAAATTCCTGCAGAGCCTGCACGCGCTGCACGTCAACGAGGTGAAGGATGAAGAATAGGCCTTCCCTTTTTGCGATCGCGGCGCTTTGTGCTCTTGGTTTTGCGGGTTGCGAGAACACGCTGCGCCAGGACATGGCCAACCAGCCGCGGCAGAATCCGCTGTCGCCGAGCGATTTTTTTGCGGACGGGCGATCGGAGCGGCCGGCTCTGGAAAATACCGTGGTGCGCGGCTCGATACAGGATGATGCGCTTTTTGTGCCGAAGGAGTCGAACGCATTTCCGCTGCCGGTGACCGCAGAGCTGTTGGAGCGCGGCCAGCAGCGATATGGGATTTTCTGCACGCCTTGCCATGGCATTCAGGGCGACGGCATGGGAATGGTGGCCATGCGCGGAATGAAGCATCCGCCGAGCTATCACCAGGACCGGCTGCGGCAGGTGCCAAACGGTTATTTGTACGACGTGATCACCAATGGGTTCGGCGCAATGTATGGATACTCAGCGCAGATTCCGCCGCGGGACCGCTGGGCGATTGTGGCGTATCTGCGGGCGTTGCAGTTGAGTAGAAATGCGCCGGTGGGGCAGTTGCCGGCGGAGCTAAGGGAGAAATTGATGGCGGGAGGAACCGCGAAGTGAGCGCGCCAGAGTTTAAAGCGCCAGCGAGCGTAGACCGGCTGCAGCAGGGCGGGCTGGCCGTCGGTGGCATTGCGCTGATCCTGGCGATTGTCGGCTACATGAAATCGCCGGCGGACTTTTATCACTCATACATTTTCAGCTACATGCTGATTCTGGGGCTGACGGTGGGTTCGCTGGGTCTGCTGATGCTGCAGCACCTGACGGGCGGCATTTGGGGAATGGTCATCCGGCGCCCGCTGGAAGCGGCTTCACGGAACATCTTTTTGATGCTGATACTTTTTGTTCCCATCGTGATGGGGATGAAATATCTGTACTCCGGCAATGACAGCGAGACGGGTTGGCTGAACGCCCCGAAGGAAGGCGAGCATGCGCTCACCTCGTGGCAGCAGGGCTACCTGACGTCAGGAGGATTCCTGACGCGGGCGGCGATTTACTTCGCCATCTGGATCGTGCTGATGGTGGTGTTCAACAACTGGTCGAAGCAGCAGGACCAGGAGTCGAACGGCGAAGGACTGAAACAGCGAATGAAGGCATTGGCGGCGCCGGGAGTGATTCTGTACATCCTCGCGATGACGTTTGCCGCGATTGACTGGGTGATGTCGCTTTCGCCGCGGTGGGCATCGACGATTTACGGGTTTTTGTTCGTGGCCGGGCAGGCGATTGCCGCTATGGGGCTGATGATCGCCGTGATAGTGCTGCTGGCCGGTTCGGAACCGTTCAGCGGGGTAATCAAGAAGCGGCACCTGCACGACCTGGCGAAGCTGCTGTTCGCGTTCAACATGTTGTGGGCTTACTTCGCGTTCTCTCAGTTGCTGATTATCTGGTCGGGAAACCAGCCGGAAGAAATTACATTTTACAGGTCGCGGCTGAACGGGCAGTGGGGTGTGGTGGCGGTGATGGTGCTGCTGTTCAGCTTCGCGATTCCCTTTTTGCTGCTGCTTTCCCGCGACGTGAAGCGGACGGCCAGCCTTGTTTCGAAAATTGCGGTATGGATGATCTTCATGCGGCTGGTGGACTTGTACTGGATGACGCGCCCGGAGTTTACTTCGCGGGCGGTGCCGACTTGGCTGGACATCGTGGTGCCGGTTGCACTGATTGGTTTATGGATGGGGTTTTTCGCCATGAACCTGAAACAGCGGCCATTGCTGCCGGTAGGGGACCCAAATCTTTCGGAGGTGCTTGCGCAGAATGAGCACTGAGCACCTGAACCACGGGCAGACGAACGGCGAGCGGCCGCACCACGCGGACGTTTCGTTCGAGGGGACGGACGTCCGGTCGTTGCCGATTTTCAAATTTCTGACGTATCTCGGGATTACGGTGATTGCGTCGTTTATTCTTTCCATCGGCATCTACAAGGGGCTGAAGAATTATTGGACCAATTCGTACGACGCGCCGGCGCCGACGCGCGAAGCAGGCCCGCAATTTCCGCCGGAGCCGAGAATGCAAGGCATGCCGGGACATTTGACGGACCCGCAGCATGACATGAGGGAAAAGGTGGAAGCGGACACCCAGGCGAATAACGAGTTGGGCTGGGTGGACAAGAACGCGGGCATCGCGCAGATCCCAGTGAAAGACGCGATGAAATTGATTGTGGAGAAGGGTTTGCCGGCCGTCAGTGCCCCGGCGGAAAAGAAGTAAGGATGAACGTGTTTCGTACATTTGCGGGAATCGCGTTTCTGCTGACCGGCGCAACATTTGCTGGGGCGCAGATGATTCCCGATAACGTGGGGCAATCGTCGAAAGGATTGCCGCCGGCGTTGCTGAACGTGAAGTTTGATCCGCAACTGAACGCGCAGATGCCGCTGGATGCCCAGTTTGTGGATGAAGCCGGGGCTTCCGTTAGGCTGGGCCAATATTTTGGCAAGAAGCCGGTGGTGCTGGTGTTCGCGTATTACACGTGCCCGATGCTGTGCAGCCAGGTGGAACAGGCGGTGGTGGGCACGCTGAAAATGATTTCGTTCAATCCCGGAACGGATTACGACGTGGTGTTCGTCAGCTTTGACACCGCAGATACGCCGGATACGGCGGTAAAGAAGAAGCACGAGGCGCTGCGGACGTTTGCGCGGCCGGCGGACGATGGCGGCTGGCACTTCCTGACGGGGACGCGCGAATCGATTGACGCGGTGACGAAGGCGGCGAATTTTAGTTACAGCTACGACGAGCAGAGCAAAACTTACGCGCATGCGAGCGGGATTCTGCTGCTGACACCGGACGGAAAAATATCGCGCTATTTTTTCGGCGTGGATTACCCGGCGAATCACGTGCGGTTGGGGCTCGTGGACGCCTCGGCGGGTAAAATCGGGACACCGGTGGATCACCTGCTGCTGTTCTGTTACCAGTATGACCCGACCAAGGCGCGGTACAGCGCCACGATATTAACGGTGATCCGCATGGGCGGGGTGGTCACGCTGTTCTGCATGGTGCTGGGCTTCGTGATTTTCCGGCGCCGAGAGCACCGGAACGATCACTCGAGAACGGATATGCCGACGCAAGGAGCACACTAGAGCCGTGCAGTCATCGCTTCCAACTTTTCCAGTCCAGGCGTCCAATTTCGCGGGCAACGTCGACGCGTTGTTTTCTTTCATCCTGATGACCACGCTGTTTTTCGCGGTGCTGGTGACGGTGCTGATTATATTCGCGGCGTTCAAGTTCCGGCGCCAGAGCGCGAACGAGGTTGGCGACGACGTTCATGGCAACAACGTGCTGGAAGTGGGCTGGACGCTGATTCCGACGATTATTGCCATCGGGATTTTCGCCTGGGGCGCGGCGATTTACGTGAATTACCGGATTGCGCCTAAGGACACGCTGGACATTTACCTGGTCGGGAAGCAGTGGATGTGGAAGCTGCAGCAGCCGAACGGGCGGAAAGAGATCAACGAGCTGCACATTCCCGTGAACCGCAACGTGAAGCTGATCATGGGCAGCGAGGACGTGATTCACGATTTTTACGTGCCGGCTTTCCGCGTGAAGATGGACGTGGTGCCGGGGCGCTACAATACGATGTGGTTCCGGCCGACCAAGACAGGCAAATACCACTTTTTCTGCTCGCAGTATTGCGGAACGAATCACGCAGTGATGGGCGGGTGGGTGACGGTGATGGATCCGGCTGAATACGCGGCGTGGCTCGCCGGGGAGAGCGGCGACGTGAATCCGGTTTCAGCGGGTGAGCACCTATTCACGCAGCTTGCGTGTGTTACCTGCCACCTCTCGAATGGGACCGGGCGCGCGCCTTCGCTCAACGGCGTCTTCGGCGCGAATGTGCTGCTTGCGGACGGTTCCATAGTTGTTGCGGACGAA
>DATHMM010000151.1:0-3760 GCA_035487095.1 Candidatus Sulfotelmatobacter sp. | reverse complement strand
GGTTTCCGGCTTTGCGAGTTCCTTGACGATTTGCGCGGTGCGTTTCTGGCTGGTCTGGCAGCCGGGGTCGTAAATGCGGCACTGCGCGAGGGTAAATTTGCACCCGCAAGTGCAAGACTCCGCGTTGAATTTGTGCAAGGCGGCATCCCGCTGTTCGGGAGATAACCTGGTCATATCCACGCCTGGGAGCGCCTTGGCGCGGTCCGCATGCTTCAGAAACACGTCCCCCTCATCCTCAAATGTTTCGACCTTGACGGCGACGGGCAGGCCAAGCAGGGCGCGCACCTCGGTTTCATAGAGAGCCGGATCGAAAAGGCCGATATGTTTTTGAACGACACGGCCTTCGGAATTGATGACGAAGACTGTGGGAAGCGCGGCGATTCCGCCGTAAGCAAAGCGAGTATCGGGATCGGCCATCGCGACGGGGTAATTGATGCCCTCGGAATCGATCACGCTGCGGATTCCTTTTTCATCGTCGTCATCCACCACCAAGCCGATGATCTGCAGGCGGTCCTTATAACGGCTCTGCAACGCGATTAATTCCGGAATTTCGGCACGGCAGGGGCCGCACCAGGTGGCCCAGAAGTTCAGCAGGATGACCTTACCGCGCGAAGCTTCGAGATTCAGTTCTTTGCCCGAAAAATCCTTGAGCTTGAACTCTGGAGCGGGTTCCGGGTCGCGGACAAAACGGATGACAGGTAATTGAGCGAGGCTGGGGCCAGCGAACGGGAGCAGGACGAACGCCGCGAGGAGGGCCAAGCGAGCCCATGAACATCTGTGTCTCAGACTGAGAGGCGTCTTCATCGAAGTACCTTTTTAGGAAAGCACAGTCTGGCTGCTAATCCAAGTCGGCGTTTCTTGTCAGACAGGACGTTTGATGCCGAGTTTGCGGATTCTGGCTTGCAGAGTTGTGCGCTTCATCCCCAGTACGGTTGCCGCGCCCCGGGGTCCAGCGATGCGCCAGTTGGTCTGGCGCAGGGCGCGCAGAATGTGCTGGCGGTCGGCGTCTTCCAAAGTGGCAAGCGGACCCGGAGAAACAGTCGTAGCGCCGACGGTCGATACCGCGCCGGCCTGCGATTCCGAGGCGCCAGCGGCCGCTGAGAAGATTGCAGATGCCGCTTTCAGTTCGCTAACCGGAACCCGCAATTCTTTGCCTATTGAGAGCAAGACTGCACGTTCGATGAGGTTCTCCAACTCACGAATGTTGCCCGGCCACGAATAATTGACGAGCGCATCCATCACATCGGCGGGGATATATTCGACGGTTTTGTTTTGGCGGCGGCTGAACGTCTGGACGAAATAACGCACCAGCAGGGGCACGTCTTCGCGGCGTTCGCGGAGGGGCGGTACGAAAATCGGGAAGACATTGAGGCGGTAATAAAGGTCGCTGCGGAATTTACGTTCGGCCACAAGCTGGGCGAGATCCCCGTTGGTTGCCGCGACGACGCGCACATCAACGCGCTGGGTGACGTTGCCGCCAAGGCGCTCGAACTCCTGTTCCTGCAATACGCGCAGCAGCTTGGGCTGCAGTTCCAGGGGCAAGTCGGCGATTTCATCGAGGAAGAGGGTGCCGCGGTCGGCGAATTCGAAGCGGCCCATCTTTTGCGTAAGCGCGCCTGTGAAAGCACCGCGCTCGTGACCAAAGAGTTCGGACTCGAGCAAGCCGGCAGGAATCGCAGCGCAATTCACTTTGACGAAGGTGCGCTCGCGGCGCGGGCTGAGGTTGTGAATCGCACGGGCGATGATTTCTTTTCCGGTGCCGGTTTCGCCCTGGATAAGGACCGTGGTTCCGGCGGGAGCGGCAAGTTCCACCTGCGCGAGGGTGCGGCGCAATGCGGGGCTGTCGCCAATAATTTCCTCAAAGTTGAACTCGGAGCGAATTTCCTCTTCGAGATACAGTTTTTCGACGGCGAGCCGATCTTTGAGCGCGTCGATTTCTTTGAAGGCCAGCGCGTTTTCGAGGGCAATAGCAACCTGGACGCCGACTTGTTGCAAGAGTTCAACATCGGCCGGGGTGAAGGCATCGGGATTCCGGCTGGAGAGATTGATGGTGCCAAAGGTGCGGCCGTGAGTCATCAGCGGCACGCAGCAGACTGCCTGCACCCCTTTTTCGCGCAGAAGCCGCAAGACGTCGTGACGGAATCGATCGAGTTCCTTGCCTCGCGTGACAAGCACCTGTCCGCTGGAGAAGCATTGGCCGGCGGGCGAGCCTTCGAGTGGAACCGTGATTTCTGGATTGGGACTCACGGAATTTCCAGGGAGATCCAGATAGTGAACTTTCAGGAGGAGGCCCGAAGTCGAATCGAGCAGCGCCAAACTTGTGAAATCCTGCTGAAGAACGGGTTTTATCGAGGAGACGATTCCTTTAAAAACGGTGGCAGGGTCGCGGGTGCTGACCAGTAGATTGTTGATTTCGAGGAGCACCTGCAAACGGTCGCGTTCGCGCGCCAACTGTTTCTGATAGGCTTCCGCGGCTTCGAAATTCAAAGCGTTGTCCACGGCCACGGCCACTTGCGCAGCCACTCGCCGCATGAACTGAATTTCGGTTTCGCTGATACCCTGCGGGACGTATCGACCGAACACCATCGTGCCGAGGCGGTGATGCGCGGTGGTCAGCGGCAATATGGCCGTGGAATGTACACCAACGTCCTGCAACCTTTTCATGAACTGGGGGAAGCGTGCGTCTTTGGAGGTGTCCTGGGTAAGAAAGATCTCCTGATTTTCGAACACCCAGCCGGAAGGAGAATCGGCGGCGGGCAATTCTTCCGGGCCTTTCTGTGAGATCGGCTCGTGCGATTCGAGAATGTGCAGGCGCATGGTGCCGCGGGCGGGGTCGTGAAGAATCAGGCCGAGAAAATCGAATTGCAGAACGGCGCTGAGGCGATTGGAAAGTTCGTGGAAGAGAAGCTTGAGGTCGCGCTGCTGGGCGATCGTTTCGCTGACCTCGAGAAGAGCCTCGAATTGCCGCACAGGTTGCGCCAGGGGCGAAGAAGGCGCGATTTCGGTGGATGTGTCAGACAGCTTCGCCATGAAGAGGAGAATACCATCCGGTTCGGCGCGCTCACAACCGGAGGCGGTGGTGCCGGCAGAGGTCGGTTTTCGTATACTCTCGAAGCGGCTGACGACGAATTTTCCCCCGCTCGGCCGGGAATGGCGAAGGAACTGTGAAGAAAACGAGATGAAGTCCCGCAGGGCCATTGCGTTCAGCGTCCTCGCCACACTGTTGGCGGTTTCCGGCTGTGGAGTGGGGCCTTCGCCCCAAGGCGGGCCACGGCAAGAGCAGTCGAAGGTTGGGGCTGACTTCCGAGTTCCTTCCAGTGGCTACGATCTGGGTCGCGATGAGGATCGCGGGGGGCATACGCTGGCGCGGCACGTGGCGCGGACGGACAACGAATTGCGGGAGAGGCTTGCGCGCGAACGGAATATTTCGGCGGCCTCGACCTGGACAGATCGCGAGACGGCAGAAGCGGTGGTGGCGCAGGCTCTGGCGGCGAACCGAGATCGCGTGGATAGCTGGATGCAGCGGGGTTATCCGCGCGCTAATTTGGCGATGCACTATACTGCCGGGCGCGTGATCGGCCGCAGTTTGCGGCGTGGGGATGCGCGAACGGTGGAATGTTCCAGCGCAGTGATCGTGCTTCGCGCGGATGGGCCGCAGAGTTTTTACGTATTGACCACTTATCCGGAGGGTCGTGAATGACGGACGGGGAGAAAAAGTCGAATCGCTTTGAGCCGGAAAGCTACCCGGCGCTGATGGAAT